>NZ_JBEXPD010000004.1:0-459822 GCF_040611875.1 Streptomyces sp. NPDC006516 | reverse complement strand
CGCCCGGTTACATTCCGAACCCGGAAGCTAAGCCTTTCAGCGCCGATGGTACTGCAGGGGGGACCCTGTGGGAGAGTAGGACGCCGCCGAACAATCTTTCAGGACCCTTGGTCCCAGCGTTCATGCTGGGACCAAGGGTCCTTTTTTTGTGCCGAAGCGCGTCCGTAGGTCGGCTGCGCGAGAATGTCTGTGGTACCCGATGACAGGAGTCACCCCCATGTCCACCAACTCTTCCGACGACCGTCCGGAGCGCGAGCCGCGTCGCCGGGACGGCGGTGACAGGGGCGGCTTCCGAGGCGGCCGTGACGACCGGTCCGGAGCGCCTCGTCGAGACAACGACCGTGGCGGTTTCCGCCGCGATGACCGCGATCGCGGCCCCCGTCGTGATGACAGTCGTGGTGCCGGCACCGGTGGTGGCGGTTTCCGTCGTGACGACCGTGCCCCGCGCCGTGATGACGACCGTGGTGGCTACCGTGGTGGCCAGCGCGACGACCGTGGTGGCCGTCCCAGTGGTGGCTTCGAGCGGCGTGACGACCGTGGTGGCCGTCCCAGCGGTGGCTTCGACCGGCGTGACGACCGTCCGCGCGGTCCCCGTCGCGACGACGACCGTCCCGGTGGCTTCCGCCGCGACGACAGCCGGGGTGGAACTGGTGGTGGATTCCGGCGCGACGACCGTGAGCGTGGTCCGCGCCGCGACGACGACCGGTCGAGCACCTTCCGTCGCGACGACCGTGCCCCGCGCCGTGATGACGACCGTGGTGGCTACCGTGGTGGCCAGCGTGACGACCGTGGTGGCCGTCCCGGCGGTGGCTTCGAGCGGCGTGACGACCGTGGTGGCCGTCCCAGCGGTGGCTTCGAGCGCCGCGACGACCGTCCGCGCGGTCCCCGTCGCGACGACGACCGTCCCGGTGGCTTCCGCCGTGACGACAGCCGGGGCAGCGGTACCGGTGGTGGCGGCTTCCGTCGTGATGACAGTCGTGGTGCCGGCACCGGTGGTGGCGGTTTCCGTCGTGACGACCGTGCCCCGCGCCGTGATGACGACCGTGGTGGCTACCGTGGTGGCCAGCGCGACGACCGTGGTGGCCGTCCCAGTGGTGGCTTCGAGCGGCGTGACGACCGTCCGCGCGGCCCGCGTCGCGACGACGACCGTCCCGGTGGCTTCCGCCGCGACGACAGCCGTGGCAGCGGTACCGGCGGTGGCGGCTTCCGCCGTGATGACCGTGAGCGTGGTCCGCGCCGCGACGACGACCGGTCGAGCACCTTCCGTCGTGACGACCGTGCCCCGCGCCGTGATGACGACCGTGGTGGCTACCGTGGTGGCCAGCGCGACGACCGTGGCGGCCGTCCCAGTGGTGGCTTCGACCGCCGCGACGACCGTGGTGGCCGTCCCAGTGGTGGCTTCGACCGGCGTGACGACCGTGGTGGCCGTCCCGGCGGTGGCTTCGACCGGCGTGACGACCGTCCGCGCGGTCCCCGTCGCGACGACGACCGTCCCGGTGGCTTCCGCCGCGACGACAGCCGTGGTGGAACCGGTGGTGCCTATCGTGGCGGCGACCGGGACCGTGGGCCGCGTCGTGACAACGACCGGAGCAGCGACCGTGGTGGTTACCGTGGGCGCGACGACCGTGGCGGTTACCAGGGACGCGACGACCGTGACCGCGAGCCCGTCAAGCGGCTCCCCATTCCCGACGACGTCACCGGCGACGAGATCGACAAGGACGTACGGCAGGAGCTGTTGAGCCTGCCGAAGACCCTCGCCGAAGATGTCGCGCGGAACCTCGTCATGGTCGCCCGTCTCATCGACGAGGACCCCGAGCAGGCCTACGCGTACTCGCGTATCGCCCTTCGTCTGGCGTCCAGGGTCGCGGCGGTGCGCGAGGCGGCGGGCTTCGCCGCGTACGCCACGCAGAAGTACGGGGAGGCGCTCGCGGAGTTCCGGGCCTCGCGCCGGATGACCGGTTCCGTGGAGCTGTGGCCCGTGATGGCCGACTGCGAGCGTGGGCTGGGCCGTCCCGAGAGGGCGATGGCCATGGCCGGTGAGCCCGAGGTGCAGAAGCTGGACAAGGCCGGCCAGGTGGAGATGCGCCTGGTCGCCGCCGGAGCCCGCAGGGACATGGGGCAGATCGACGCCGCGATCGTCACGCTGCAGAGCCCCGAGCTGGCCTCCAGCGCGGTCCACTCGTGGACGCCGCGCCTGCGGTACGCCTACGCCGACGCGCTCCTGGAGGCGGGCCGCGAGAGCGAAGCCCGTGAGTGGTTCGGCAAGGCCCTGGAGGCGGACAAGGACGGCGCGACGGACGCGTCCGACCGCCTCGCCGAACTCGACGGCGTCGAATTCGTCGACGCGCTCGGTGAGGACGAGGAACCGGCCGAGGAGCACGTCGGCGCAGCAGCCGACGAGCAGACCGACGTACCGGCCGAGGAGCCGGGCGACGTACCGGCCGACGAGGACGGGCAGGACAGCGACGAGGACGGGCCCGCGAAGGCCTGAGCGCTGATGTGACGTAGGACGGAGAAGGGCGGCACCCACCACGGGTGCCGCCCTTTTCTCGTTCCGGACGCGATGCGCGCAAACCCGGCACCGTCTGGCTCACGCGGTGCCTCAGCCGATGTCCAGGCTGCGCAGCACCAGCCCCGTCGCCGGCTTCGGGCCGAACGAAGTCGACTTGCGGGGCATCGTGACGCCCTGCCTGGCCAGGTCCCGCACGACGTCCTCGCGTACCGGATGCATCAGCACCGCCGTGGCTCCGTGGCGTTCGGCCTGCTCGACCGCCGCCGACGCGTCGTGGATGTAGGCGATGTGCTCCGGTGCGTCGGGGATCTCCCAGAGGCCGTCGAGCAGCGCGGAGTGCAGGACCGTCGCGTCGAGCCCGCGCCACACGTCCGGCCGGTCGGACCGGACCGTGCGGGACAGCAGGTCGTCGTCCGGTCGGTCGATCAGACGGAAGCGGCCGTCGCCGGCGAGCAGGAAGGCATTGCCCTCCGCGGACGCCTCCGCGAGTACGTCGAGGGCCCGGGGCAGAGGCCCCTCGACGGACCGGACGCGGAAGCGGCCGTCGAGGGCGCTCAGGGCCCGCGAGACCGGCAGCCGGTGCAGCAGACGGTGGATCGCGCGGACCTGGAGCGGATAGCGGGCCGTGTCGACGAGCAGGACGAGACCGAAGTCCCAGGGGCCCGGGCGGGTCTCTTCCTCCTGGAGCCGGAGGTAGGTGGCCCAGCGGTGGTGGCCGTCGGCGATCAGGGCCTGGCGGTGGGAGAGATCCGACTGGATCTCCGCACGCTCGGTGGGATCGGTGACCGCCCAGAGGCGGTGGCCGACGCCGTCCTCGGTCGTCGTGGTGAGCAGCGGGAGGCGCTCCACCACACGTTCGATCACCGCTGTCGCACCGTTTCGCCCGCCGTCACCGGCATAGCTCAGCAACAGCGGTTCGAGGTGGGCGCCGGCCGCGCGCATCAGGTCGGCGCGGTCCGCCACGACGTCGGCCATGACGTCCTCGTGCGGCAGTACCACGCCCTCCGACGCGGGGGAGAGGGCCAGGGCGCCGATCACTCCCCGCTGGAGCGTGTCCCCGGTCCGCTGCTCGTAGACGTACAGCGCGGGCACCGGGTCCGGTGCGAGGACGCCCTCCGCGAGCCAGCGGTTCAGGGTGTCGGCGGCCTGCCGGTTGCGCTCGGTGGCCGTGCCCGCCTGCGGGAGGATCAGCCGCACGATGTTGTGCGGGTCCGAGGACTCCAGGTGGTGCAGCCCGTCGGGCCGCACGACCACGTCGTACGGAGGCGAGGTCACCGCCGCCAGGCTGCCGACCCGCTCGGGAACGTACCGCAGTCCGCGGAAGGGGATCAGCCGCAGTCCCCGGCCGACGGCGTGCCCGGTTGTGTTCATCCGGGCATCGTATGTGCGCTTCCGTGATGCGCGATGATCGGGGGAGAGGCATGGAAAGAGGAGCGCACGCATATGAGTCAGCAGTACAGGTCCCGGCCGCTCGGCAGCAGCGCGGCGCTGAGCGAGGCGTACGACACGGCCCTGCTCGATCTCGACGGGGTGGTGTACGCGGGCGGGCATGCGATCGTCCACGCCGTCGAGTCGCTGGGCGCCGCCCGTGAGGGCGGCATGCACCTGGCCTACGTGACGAACAACGCCCTGCGGACCCCGGACGCGGTGGCCGAGCACCTGACGGAGCTGGGTGTGCCCGCCGAGCCGTCCGACGTGATCACGTCCGCACAGGCGGTGGCCCGGCTGATGTCCGATCAGTTGCCGTCCGGTGCCAAGGTGCTCGTGGTCGGCGGGGAGGGCCTGCGGGTCGCCCTGCGCGAGCGTGGTCTGGTGCCGGTGGAGTCGGCCGACGACGAGCCGGTCGCGGTGGCCCAGGGATTCGGGGGGCCCGATCTGCCGTGGGGCCGCTTCGCGGAGGCCGCCTACGCCATCACGCGCGGGGCGGTGTGGTTCGCGTCCAACACGGACCTGACGATTCCTGGAGCACGGGGCATCGCGCCGGGCAACGGCGCGGCGGTGGAGGTCGTACGGATCGCGACCGGTGCCGAACCCCAGGTCGCGGGCAAGCCCCTGCCGCCGATGCACCGCGAGACGGTGCTGAGGACCGGGGCCGAGCGGCCGCTGGTCGTGGGAGACCGGCTGGACACCGACATCGAGGGCGCGTTCAACGGCGGCGTCGACTCGCTGCTCGTGCTGACCGGGGTGACCGATGCCGCACAGCTGCTCGCGGCCGAGCCCAAGTACCGTCCCACCTTCGTGGACCGGGATCTGCGGGGCCTGCTCACCGGCCAGCCCGAGGTGACCGCGGAGGGCGGTGTCTTCCGCTGCGGTGGCTGGACCGCCGAGGTACGCGAGGGCGCTCTCGCCGTCGAGGGCGAGGGGGACGCGATCGACGGGCTGCGCGCCCTGTGCGGGGCGGCGTGGACCCACGCGGGGGAGGGTGCGTGCGGCCTGGACTCGGGGAAGGCCGTGGCCAGGCTGGGCCTTTAGAGCCGAGGCGCGACGGGCCCCGGGGCCGGGTGCAGCCGTGGCGCGACGGCCCTGGAGCCGGGTGCGGCCCGGGCACCGAGCAGTAGGGCCGACTGGAGGATAGGCTAGCCTAACCTGGTGTTGACCGAGAGTCCCCCCGAATCGAGTTCCGGCCGAGCGGCCGCGCCCGGCGAGCCCGCGCGCGCCGGGCGCCACGCGATGCGCGCCGCGGGCCTGCTGGTCGCCGTAGGCCTGCTGGTGCTGGTGTGCCTGGCGAGCATCGCGGTCGGCGCCAAGGCGCTTCCGCTCTCCGATGTGTGGCACGGCCTGTTCCACCACTCGGGGACCAACGGCGACGTCCTCGTCCGCGACGTCCGGGTCCCGCGTACGGTGCTCGGCCTGATCGTCGGAGCCGCGCTGGGGCTCGCAGGCGCGGTGATGCAGGCACTGACCCGCAACCCCCTCGCCGAGCCCGGACTGCTGGGTGTCAACGCCGGGGCGTCCGCGGCCGTCGTGTCGGCCATCAGCTTCTTCGGCGTCACCTCGCTGACGGGGTACGTCTGGTTCGCGTTCGCCGGGGCCGCGATCGTCTCCGTGGCGGTCTACCTGCTCGGCGGCAGCCGGTCCGCGAACCCCGTGCGGCTCGCGCTCGCCGGTACGGCGGTCACCGCCGCGCTGTACGGCTACGTCAACGCCGTACAGCTGCTGGACGCCGCGGCGCTGGACCGGCTGCGCTTCTGGACCGTGGGGTCGCTGGCCTCCGCGAACCCGGAGACCGTCGGCAAGGTGTGGCCGTTCATCGCGCTCGGGGTGCTGCTGTCCCTGCTCATCGCCCGGCCGCTCAACGCACTGGAGATGGGCGACGACACGGCCAGGGCGCTCGGCGCCCACCTGACCCGCACCCGCGTCCTCGCGATGGTGGCCGTCACCCTGCTCTGCGGTGCCGCGACCGCCGCCTGTGGGCCGATTGTCTTCATCGGGCTGATGATCCCGCACCTGGTCCGAACCGTCACGGGGCCCGACATGCGGTGGATCATGCCGTACGCCGCCGTGCTCGCACCCGTGCTGCTCCTCGGCGCGGACGTGGTGGGCAGGGTCGTGGCCCGCCCGTCCGAGCTCCAGGTGGGCATCGTCACCGCGCTCCTGGGCGGGCCTGTCTTCATCCATCTCGTACGACGCAAGAGGATGGCCCAGCTGTGAAGGCCACGCAGGACACCACCAGGACGGTCCGTGCCGTACGGACGGCCGGCGGGCTCTCCTTCCGGGTGGACGTCCGGGCCCTCGCCGTGATCGCGCTGCTCCTCGCGGCGGCGGCGTTCGCAGCCGTGGTGCTCATCGGGAGCGGCGACTTCGCCATGTCACCGGGACAGGTCGTCACCACCCTGTTCGGCAACGGCACCTTCCAGCAGGAGTTCATCGTCACCGAACTGCGGCTGCCCCGGGTCCTGGTCGGGCTCCTGGTCGGTGCCGCGCTCGGCATCGGCGGGGCCGTCTTCCAGAGCGTCTCCCGCAACCCGCTCGGCAGCCCCGACGTGCTGGGCTTCGGCCAGGGGTCCGCGGTCGGCGCGCTCGTCGTCATCGTGCTGTTCCACGGTGACCCCACCGCGGTCGCCGCCGGCGCCGTCGGAGGAGGCCTGCTGACCGGCGCCGCCGTCTACCTGCTCGCCTGGAAGCGCGGCGTGCACGGCTACCGGCTCGTCCTCGTCGGCATCGGTGCCGCCGCGATGCTCACCGCGGCGACGCACTTCCTGATCACCAAGGCCAACCTCGTCGACGCCACCCGCGCGGTCGTCTGGATGACCGGCTCCCTGGACGGCCGGGACTGGGCGCAGGTCTGGCCCCTGCTGGGTGTCTGCTGCGTCCTGATACCCGTGATCCTGGCGTACGGACGACCGCTGCGCATGATCGAGATGGGCGACGACGCCGCCCACGCCCTGGGCGTACGGGTGGAACGCACCCGGCTCGTCCTGCTGGGCTGCGCCGTGCTCCTCGTCGCCGTCGCGACCGCGGCCGCCGGGCCCATCGTCTTCGTCTCCCTCAGCGCCCCGCAGGTCGCCCGCAGGCTCACCCGCGCGCCCGGCCCCAACCTGGCCGCCGCGGCGGGCACGGGCGCGGCCCTGCTGCTCGTCGCCGACTGGACCGCCATGAACGCCTTCGGTGACCGTCAGCTCCCCGTGGGCGTGGTCACGGGGGTGCTCGGCGGCTGCTACCTGCTCTGGCTCCTGGTCACCGAGCGCAAGGCGGGACGCATATGAAACCGGGTACGCCGGACACCCCGCGGACCCACCCCATCGAATTTGGGAGTACGACCATGCAGCGCCTCACCGCGGAATCGGTGACCCTCGGCTACGACCAGCGGACCATCGCCGAGAACCTGTCGGTGGAGATACCCGACAACTCCTTCACGGTCATCGTCGGGCCCAACGCCTGCGGCAAGTCCACCCTGCTGCGCGCCCTCTCCCGGATGCTGCGGCCGAGCGGCGGAGACGTCCTGCTGGACGGGCAGTCCATCCACCGCATGCCCGCGAAGAAGGTCGCCAGGACCCTGGGCCTGCTGCCCCAGTCCTCCATCGCCCCCGACGGCATCACCGTCGCCGACCTGGTGGCGCGTGGCCGCTACCCCCACCAGGGTCTGCTGCGGCAGTGGTCGCCGGAGGACGAGCGGATCGTGAAGGAGTCGATGGAGTCGACCGGCGTCGGCGAGCTCGCCGAGCGCTACGTCGACGAACTGTCCGGCGGCCAGCGTCAGCGGGTCTGGATCGCCATGGCACTCGCCCAGCAGACCCCGCTGCTGCTGCTCGACGAACCGACGACGTACCTGGACATCCAGCACCAGATCGACATACTCGACCTCTGCGCCGAGCTGCACGAGAGCCAGGGCCGCACACTGGTGGCCGTGCTGCACGACCTCAATCACGCCGCCCGGTACGCCACGCACCTCATCGCCATGCGTGAGGGCACGATCGTCGCGGAGGGCGCCCCCGGCGACGTCGTCACCGCGCAGCTCGTGGAGGAGGTGTTCGGGATGCGGTGCCAGATCATCGACGACCCCGAGACGGGAACGCCCCTCGTGATCCCGGCCGCCCGCAGGAAGCGCGCCGAGGTCTCCGTCTGAGCCCCGGGGCAAAGCGCCGCACCCGGGCCGACCGGCTACAGCAGCGACTTGAGTTTCAGCAGATCACGGAAGCCCGCCTCCAGCCGGACCCGCCCCGACCCCCAGGCCTTCGCGAAGTTCAGCTCACCGCCGACCATGGCCACCAGGTCGTCGCCCGTCATCGCGAGCCGGATCTCGGCCTTCTCCCGGGGTGGGCCCTCCAGGGTGTCCAGCACCGTGATCCTGCCGTCCGACAGCCGTCCGGTGAACGTGACGTCCAGATCTCTGATGTGGCAGCTCAGCGAGCGGTCGAGGGCGGCGGCACCACGAACGTCCCCGTCCGCGCCCGCCAGATTGTCGGAAAGTGTGTCGAGTGCGCTGCGGCACTCCGCCATGGTCGCCATCGTCACCGACGGTACACCGGCCCTTCGGGGTAGCGTTCCCGCATGAGCGACTGGATGCCGGGTCCGGACACGGCGCAGCGGGGTGAGGCGGCCGAAGGTGCCGCCGCACCGCCCGCCGCGCCGCCCGAGCCCTCCTTCGATCCCGCACCGCCCGCGCCCCTCGGCGTCGCGCGCACCCCCACCGGGCACGCCGGTGTCGACGCGCGGCTGGAGCGGCTGGCCGATGCGGACCACCTCGCGGCGGACGGCCACCACGAGGTGTACGAGGATGTACACCGTGGGCTGCGCGACGAGCTGACCGCGCTGGACGCCCGGCCCGCACCCGCACCGACGCCCACGCACGACAACAGGAGCTGAACCGAACGTGGCAGGAGTGGCACGTCGCCGCCTCGACGCCGAGCTGGTACGCCGCAAGCTCGCCCGCTCGCGTGAGCACGCGAGCCAGCTGATCGCAGCGGGGCGGGTGACCGTAGGCGGCAACACCGCGACCAAACCCGCCACCCAGGTCGAGACGAGCGCCGCCGTCGTCGTCGTCAAGGACGACAGCGACCCGGAGTACGTCTCGCGCGGCGGGCACAAACTCGCCGGCGCCCTCGCAGCGTTCGGCCCGCTCGGGCTGAGGGTCGAAGGACGGCGGGCGCTGGACGCCGGGGCCTCGACGGGCGGCTTCACCGATGTGCTGCTGCGGGCCGGAGCCGGACACGTCGTGGCCGTGGACGTCGGCTACGGCCAGCTCGCCTGGTCCCTGCAGTCGGATGAACGTGTCACCGTCAAGGACCGTACCAACGTACGAGAGTTGACGCTGGAGCAGATCGACGGGAAGGCGGTGGATCTGGTGGTCGGGGACCTGTCCTTCATTCCGCTCGGTCTCGTGCTGCCCGCGCTCGCGCGCTGCGCGGCGCCCGACGCCGACCTGGTGCTCATGGTCAAGCCGCAGTTCGAGGTGGGCAAGGAGCGCCTCGGCAGCGGCGGTGTGGTCCGCAGCCCCGAGCTGCGGGCCGAAGCGGTACGGGAGGTGGCGCGCCGGGCCGGTCTGCTGGGCCTCGGCGTGCAGGGGGTGACGGCGAGCCCGCTTCCCGGGCCGTCGGGGAATGTCGAGTACTTTCTGTGGCTGCGGGCCGGAGCACCTGAGCTGGATCCCGCGGATGTCGACCGTGCAGTGGCGGAGGGGCCCCGTTGACGACGCATGCGGCACAGACCGGGAACGTGGAAGAGCCCGGGAACGTGGAAGAGCCCGGGAGAGCGGAGCGACCCGGGAGCGCCGAACAGCCCGGGAACGCGGAACGCACCGTCTTCCTGCTCGCGCACACCGGCCGTCCGGCCGCGATCCGCAGTGCCGAGCTCGTCGTCCAGGGCCTGCTGCGCAACGGCCTCGGCGTCCGGGTGCTGGCAGCGGAGGCACAGGACCTGCCGTTGCCGCCGGCCGTGGAGACGGTCACGGACGCGACCCCTGACGCCGTGGACGGCTGCGAGCTGCTGATCGTGCTCGGCGGGGACGGGACTCTGCTGCGCGGCGCCGAGATCTCCCGCGCCTCCGGGGTGCCGATGCTCGGCGTCAACCTCGGACGGGTGGGATTCCTCGCCGAGGCGGAGCGTGACGACCTGGACCAGGTCGTCGAGCGCGTCGTCAGCCGCGCGTACCAGGTCGAGGAGCGGATGACGCTCGATGTCGTCGTACGCAGCAACGGAGACATCGTGCACACCGACTGGGCGCTCAACGAGGCCGCCGTGCAGAAAGTCTCGCCCGAACGGATGCTTGAGGTCGTGCTGGAGATCGACGGCCGTCCGGTGACCGGGTTCGGCTGCGACGGCATCGTCTGCGCCACGCCGACCGGCTCGACCGCCTACGCCTTCTCGGCCGGCGGCCCCGTCGTGTGGCCCGAGGTCGAGGCCCTGCTGATGGTGCCGATCAGCGCCCACGCGCTCTTCGCCAAGCCGCTCGTGACCTCGCCCACCTCGGTCCTGGCCGTGGAGGTCCAGCCGCACACGCCGCACGGGGTGCTGTGGTGCGACGGGCGCCGGACGGTCGAGCTGCCCGCCGGGGGCAGGGTCGAGGTGCGGCGCGGCGCCGTGCCCGTACGCCTCGCCCGGCTGCACCAGGCCTCGTTCACCGACCGTCTCGTGGCCAAGTTCGCGCTGCCGGTGCAGGGCTGGCGGGGCGCCCCGCACTGATGCGCGGGACGGCTGTCGCGGGCCGTGTCCACACCCGCGGGAGTGAATCGGACACCGGGGCCCGTCGCACACCGGCCGCCGGACCTCGTAAGGTCATGTCCGTGTTGGAGGAGATGCGGATACGGTCGCTCGGAGTCATCGACGACGCGGTGGTGGAGCTGTCACCCGGTTTCACCGCGGTGACGGGTGAGACCGGCGCGGGCAAGACCATGGTCGTCACCAGCCTCGGGCTGCTGCTCGGCGGGCGCGCCGACCCCGCCCTGGTGCGGATCGGTGCCAAGGCCGCGGTCGTCGAGGGGCGGATCACGGTGTCCCCGGGCGACGCGGTGGCTGTACGCGCCGAGGAGGCAGGGGGCGAGATCGAGGACGGTGCGCTGCTCGTCAGCCGTACGGTCTCGGCCGAAGGGCGTTCGCGGGCGCATCTCGGGGGCAGATCCGTGCCCGTGGGCGTGCTGGCCGAGCTCGCCGACGAGCTCGTAGCCGTGCACGGCCAGACCGATCAGCAGGGTCTGCTCAAGCCCGCGCGGCAGCGCCAGGCCCTGGACCGCTACGCGGGCGACGGTGTGGACGTACCGCACACCAAGTACGCCGCCGCCTACCGCCGGCTGCGCGCGGTCGTCACCGAGCTCGACGAACTGACCACGCGGGCCCGGGAGCGGGCCCAGGAAGCGGACCTCCTGCGTTTCGGCCTCGACGAGGTCGCCGCCGTGGAGCCGCTGCCCGGCGAGGACACCGAGCTCGCGGCCGAGGCCGAGCGGCTCGGGCACGCCGAGGCGCTCGCCTCCGCCGCCGCACTCGCCCACGCGGCGCTCGCGGGCGACCCGGAGGACCAGGAGGGCGTGGACGCCACCACCGTGGTGGCCGCAGCCGGCCGGTCCCTGGACGCCGTACGGGCGCACGACCCCGCGCTGGCCGCCCTCGCGGACCGGATCGGGGAGATCTCGATCCTGCTCGGGGACGTGGCCGGGGAACTCGCCGGGTACGCCGACCAGCTGGACGCCGACCCGCTGCGCCTCGCCGCGGTGGAGGAACGCCGTGCCGCGCTCACCGCGCTCACCCGCAAGTACGGCGAGGACATCACCGCCGTGCTCGCCTGGGCCGAGGAGGGCGCCGCCCGGCTGACCGAGCTGGAGGGCGACGACGACCGGATCGGCGAGCTCACCGCGGAGCGCGACGCGCTGCGCGCGGAACTCTCCGTCCTCGGGCAGGAACTGACCGACGCCCGGACCGAGGCGGCGGCCCGCTTCGCGGCGGCCGTCACCGAGGAGCTGGCCTCGCTCGCGATGCCGCACGCCCGGGTCTCCTTCGCCATCGGGCAGACGGAGGCGCCCGACGAGGCCTCCGGCATCGACATCGGCGGCCGGAGCGTCCTCTACGGGCCTTCCGGCGCGGACGAGGTCGAGCTCCTGCTGGCGCCGCACCCCGGTGCCCAGCCCCGGCCGATCGCCAAGGGCGCCTCCGGCGGTGAGCTGTCCCGGGTGATGCTCGCCGTCGAGGTGGTCTTCGCCGGCTCCGATCCCGTGCCGACCTATCTCTTCGACGAGGTCGACGCGGGGGTCGGCGGCAAGGCGGCGGTCGAGGTCGGCCGGCGGCTCGCCAAGCTCGCCAGGTCCGCGCAGGTCGTCGTGGTCACCCACCTCCCGCAGGTGGCGGCCTTCGCCGACCGCCAGCTCCTGGTCGAGAAGACGGTGGACGGATCGGTGACCAGGAGCGGTGTCACGGTCCTGGAGGGCGAGGACAGGGTGCGGGAGCTGTCCCGGATGCTGGCCGGCCAGGAGGACTCCGAGACGGCGAGGGCTCACGCCGAGGAACTGCTGGAGACCGCGCGGGCCGACGGATAGCGGGCCGGCGTCAGCTCCACGCCTCGCTACTCACTCGTACGAGTGGGGTGGCTCGGCTCGCTGTCCCCGTGACGGCGGGAAGAACGTTTCGTCGGTCCCGGAACGTGCGTACGGACTGGCATCCTTGGCGCTGTACATATCACCGACTCGGGAGCCCCGGGAGCCGATCAACGTGTCACAGCTGCGTACGGTCCAAGTACTGGGCGGCGGTGCCGGAAGCAGCGCTCATGTCAGTTCGCTCGCCGCGGGTCTGATCGCCAGAGGGGTGCAGGTCACCGTCTGCGCCCCGGCCGGTACGGGCCGCGCCCACGGCCTCCCCGCGACCGGCGCCCGCTTCGTCGCGGTGCCCCGCCGCAGCGACCCCGCGGCCGTCGCCGCCCTCCGTACGGCGTGCACGGGCGCGGACATCGTCCACGCCCATGGACTCCACGCGGCCCTGCGCGCCGGGCTCGCGCTCAGTGGCCGGGGCACCCCACTGGTCGTCACCTGGCACACCCGCGCCGACGTCGAGGGCGCCCGGGCCAGGCTCCAGCGGATGCTGGAGCGCAGGGCGGCCCGCGCGGCGGCCGTCGTGCTCGCTACGTCGTGGGACCTCGTCGACCGGGCCCGCCGCCGGGGAGCCAGGGACGCCAGGCTCGCCCCGGCGCCGGTCCCGGCGAGCCGCCTCCCGGGTGCCGCGGACGACGGCAAGCTGCGCGCCGAACTGGGGGCCGTAGGGAGGCCGTTGCTGGTGACGGTGGCCCAGCCCGGCCACGGCACGCTGCTGGATGCCGCTCGCGAGTGGCAGGCACTCGACCCCGCGCCCCTGCTGGTCGTGGCGGGGGAGGGCCCCGAAGCCGGTGCCGTGCGGAGCCGGGTCGCGGAGGAGGGGCTGCCCGTCGTCTTCACCGACGCCCGGGACGGCTTCGCCGAACTCCTCTCCACCGCCGACCTCGCCCTCGTGGCGGGCCGGGGGGCGGCCGGGCCGCCACTCGCCCAGGAGGCGCTGCGGCTCGGTGTCCCGCTGGTCGCCACCCGTTCCGACGGATTGCCCGACCTCGTCGGCGACGCGGCGGACCTGGTCGCGTACGGCGACGCCCCGGCACTCTCCGGCGCCGTCGCACAGCTCCTCGCCGACCCCGGCCGGCGGGCACGGCTCGCGGATGCGGGCCGTGCCCAGGCCGCGGCCTGGCCCACCGAGGAGGACACGATCGCCCACGTGCTCTCCGTCTACGACGAGTTGGCCCAGCCCTTCACGGTCGACCGCACCTGAGCGGTCTCCCCGCAGGGCTGACCGGGACGGCGGCCACGGGCACGTGTCTCGGGCGGTGTGCCCCCGCCTCGGGCGGTGTGCCCCCGCCTCGGGCGGTGTGACAGCTCGGGCGATGTGCCCGCACCTCCCGCGGTGTGACGGCGTCTCAGGCGGTGTGGCGGCGTGCCCGCAGGGCCAGGCTGAGCGCGAGCACCGACTGCGGATCGTCCAGATCGGTGCCGAGCAGCTCGCCGATCCGCGCCAGCCTGTTGTAGAGGGTCTGCCGGTTCAGATGCAGATCCCGCGCCGCCTCCGCCTTGCGGCCCGCATGGGCGAGGTACGCCTCCAGCGTGGGCAGCAGCTCGGGACGCGAGGTCCGGTCGTGCTCGCGCAGCGGCCCGATCGCCCGGTCCACGAAGGACGCCAGGTCCGGGTGGTCCCGCAGACGCCACAGCAACAGGTCGATGTCCAGACTTCGCGCGTCGAACCAGGGGCGCTCCCCGAGTCCCTGCGCCGCCGTCGCCGCCTCCGCCGCGTGCCGCAGCCCCGCCCCGGCAGCCGCCCACCCGCCCGGCGCGCCGACCACCACGACGACCGGGGTACGGCCTCCGGCCCCCTCCAGCCCCGCCCGGTGCGCGCCGGCCCGCAGCGCCGCCGCCACCCGGTCCGCCAGCGCCGGCCGCGCGGTCCCGGGGCGCAGGGCCAGCAACAGCGGAACCCTGCCCTCGACCGGCCGCACCCCCACCAGCACCGGGACGCCCACCGCGGCGAGTTCCTCCGTCACGGCGCGGGCCAGCAGTGCCCAGCTGCCCGAGGGCGCCGACCCGGGGGAGAGCCGCATCACCACCGGCAGCAGCTGATCCGTACCCGGTCTGAACCCCAGCACCCCGGCCTGCGCGGGCGCGTCACCGGGGGCGACCCGCCCCTCGGCGAGATCGGTGAGGAAGTCCCCGCGCCCCCGCGCCGCCACCTCCTCCTCCTGGCGGGCCTGCATCAGCACGACGGCGACGATGCCGGCCGCCCGCTCCGCGGCCATCCGGTGCACCGCCACCAGCGGCCCCGACACCGGGAGCAGCACCAGCCGGGCCCGCACGGCACCGGTGCCCGGCCCGCCGCCCGGGACGTCCACCAGGACCGCCCCGGCCGACGGTGTCTCCCGGGCCTCGCGGGCTCCGCGCAATCCCTCCCAGACCTGGAGCGGATCGGCGCCCACCGGCCCGGTCCCGGGTCCCGCGGCGAACAGCAGTCCGCCGTCCGGGGTCTCCAGGAAGACCGGGTTGGCGGCGAAGTCCGCCACGATCCCCAGGACCTGCGGCACGCCTCCGCCGCCCAGCACCGCCTGCGTGCACCTGCGGTGGACCTCCTCGGCCCGCTGGAGGAGGGCGTAGTGGCCGTTGACGATCTCCGTGTGGATCGCCTCTGTCACCGCCACGAACGGCACCTCACGGTGCAGTTGCACGAGCGGCAGTCCCGCCGTCCGCGCCGCCTCCACGATCGCCGCGGGGAGGCGGCTGAAGCGCGGGCCGAGCTCCACCACCAGCGCCGCGATGCCGCTGTCGGCCAGCCTGCGGACGAAGGCACGCTGCTCGGCGGGCCGGGACCCGATCCCGAGCCCGGTCGTGAGCAGCAGCTCCCCGCCCTTGAGTAGGGCCGGGAGATTGGGTGCCTCACCGGCGTGCACCCAGCGCACCGCGCGGTCCAGGCGGTCCTCACACGTCAGGACCTCGGGGAGGCCGGCCCGCAGCCCCGGCAGCCCGAGCGCCCGCCGTACGGTGATCCCGCCTTCTGTGCCGCCCTCTGCGCCCACTGATCCGGCCTCGTGTTCCCGCTCGCCCGTGACGGGGCGAACGCCCCGGTCAGGAAGCTACCGGGCCCGGCCCGGCACGTCACACCAGGGCGACGGCGGGCTTCACGTTGTGGTTCAGGTGGAACACGTTGTCGGGGTCGTAGCGCGCCTTGACGCGGGACAGCCGCTCGTAGGCCTGCTCCCCGAAGCCGGCGACCACCCGCTCCTGCCCTTCGCGCCCGATGAAGTTGAGGTAGACGTCCCCGCTGGCCCACGGCATCACAGCGGCCCGCACCTCGCGTACCCACCGCTTGGCCCGCTCGTCGTCGGCCGGGCTCTCCCACACGCCGAACGGATGTACGGCCCACGGGGAGGTGCGCCAGGGCAGCGGGTAGTCCGCGGGCCCCCGGGCCACCGCCCCGCCCATCGGGAAGAGCACGTGCTGCGTGCCGGTGGGGACGGGCATCGTCTCGGCGCCGGCGCAGAAGGCTGCCGCCGCCTCGTCGGGCATGCCGCGCAGATACTCGGCAGACCAGTAGTTCCGCATCCCGGGCGGGTCGTCGAGCATGCACTGCAGATCCGCGTACGCGACCGCGTCGATCACCTCGGCGTCGGGCCCCAGCGCGCGCAGAGGCGCCGCCACGTCGCGTGCCTCCGCCTCCGGGCCGGCGTAGGTGAGCAGCACCGCGCAGGCGAGACGGCCCACCATGGCCTCGGGCACCCACTCCTCCGGGGGGCCGGTGAGATAGATGCAGCCGCCGCCCGCGGCGTCAGGGGCGGACTCCATCACGTCCCGGTACGTACGGACCACCTCGGGGCCCCTCTCCGGCCGGAAGAGGAGCAGCGCCATGTTCATCGCGGGCAGGTCGTGCAGCCGCAGCGTGAGCGAGGTGACCACGCCGAAGTTCCCGCCACCGCCGTGCAGGGCCCAGAACAGCTCCGGATTCTCGTCCGCGCCGGCGCGGACCGTGGTGCCGTCCGCCGTCACGACATCGGCGGCCAGCAGGTTGTCGCAGGCCAGGCCGAACCTGCGCTCCAGCCAGCCCGAGCCGCCGCCCAGGGTGAAGCCGCCGACCCCGGTGGTGGAGACCCGGCCACCCGTGGTCGCCAGGGCGAAGGGCTGGGTGGCACGGTCGAGATCGCTCATGACGGCGCCTCCGCCGACGCGGGCGGACATGGCGTCCCGGTCCACAGCGACTCCGCTCATCCGGCGCAGGTCGATCACCAGACCGCCCTCGCTCAGAGCCATGCCCGCCACGCTGTGGCCGCCCCCGCGCACGGCGACCTCCAGCTCGTGGTCGCGCGCGAAGCGCAGAGCCCGCGCGACATCCGGCTCGTCCGCGCACTGGGCGACCACCGCGGGTCTGCGGTCGATCATGCTGTTGAACACGGTGCGCGCCTCGTCGTAGCCCGGGTCGCCGGGGGCGTGGACGTCACCGGAGAAGCCGGAGCGCAAGCCGGTCAGGGCGGCGTCCGTCAAAGGAGTGGGGGGTGTCATGTGGTGCCCCCTTCGCAGGGCCTGAACAGGACCTTCCCATCGTAGGCCCGGCCACGGACATCGGCCGTTCCACAGGGGTCGGTCCCGTCATACCCCTGCGGGGTGTCACAGGAAGAGTCCCGTGACACCCCTGCGGGGTCAGCCGGCGTACGCCCCGCTCGCCGTCAGCCGGAGCGCCGTGTCGATCAGCGGCACATGGCTGAACGCCTGCGGGAAGTTGCCCACCTGGCGCTGGAGACGTGAGTCCCACTCCTCGGCCAGCAGGCCGAGGTCGTTGCGGAGGGACAGCAGCTTCTCGAAGAGCCGGCGGGCCTCGTCGACCCGGCCGATCATCGCCAGGTCGTCCGCCAGCCAGAACGAGCAGGCCAGGAACGCGCCCTCGTCGCCCTCCAGGCCGTCCACACCCGCGTCCTCACCCTCGGTCGGGTACCGCAGGACGAAACCGTCCTCCGTGGACAGTTCGCGCTGGATCGCCTCGATCGTGCCGATGACCCGCTTGTCGTCCGGAGGCAGGAAGCCCATCTGCGGGATCAGCAGCAGCGACGCGTCCAGCTCCTTGGAGCCGTAGGACTGTGTGAAGGTGTTGCGCTCAGGGTCGTAGCCCCGCTCGCAGACATCGCGATGGATGTCGTCCCGCAGCTGGTACCACCGCTCCAGCGGGCCCTCCGTGTCCCCGGACTCGATCAGCTTGATCGTCCGGTCCACGGCGACCCAGGCCATGACCTTGGAGTGCACGAAGTGCCGGCGAGGGCCGCGCACCTCCCAGATGCCCTCGTCGGGCTCGTCCCAGTGCTTCTCCAGGTAGCTGATCAGCTTGAGCTGGAGGCCCATGGCGTAGTCGTTGCGGGTCAGACCCGTCATGTGCGCCAGGTGCAGGGCCTCGGTGACCTCGCCGTAGACGTCGAGCTGGAGCTGGTTCGCCGCGCCGTTCCCGACCCGGACCGGGCCGGAGTTCTCGTAACCCGGAAGCCAGTCCAGCTCCGCCTCGCCGAGCTCCCGCTCGCCCGCGATGCCGTACATGATCTGAAGGTTCTCCGGGTCGCCCGCCACGGCCCGCAGCAGCCACTCGCGCCAGGCGCGGGCCTCCTCGCGGTAACCCGTGCGCAGCAGGGACGAGAGCGTGATCGCCGCGTCGCGCAGCCAGGTGTAGCGGTAGTCCCAGTTGCGCGAGCCGCCGATGTCCTCGGGGAGCGAGGTGGTCGGGGCGGCGACGATGCCCCCGGTCGGGGCGTAGGTGAGCGCCTTCAGGGTGATCAGCGAGCGGACGACCGCCTCACGGTAGGGGCCGTGGTACGTGCAGTGCTCGACCCACTCGCGCCAGAAGTTCTCCGTGGCCTCCAGGGAGCTCTCCGGCTCCGGCATGGCGGGCGGCTCGTGGTGCGAGGGCTGCCAGCTGATCGTGAAGGCGATCCGGTCGCCCGGCGACACGGCGAAGTCGGAGTACGTGGTCAGATTCTGGCCGTACGTCTCCGCGTCGGTGTCCAGCCACACCGAGTCGGGGCCCGCGACGGCCACCGTGCGGCCGTCGACCTTGTGGACCCACGGGGTGACGCGTCCGTAACTGAAACGCATCCGGAGCTCGGAGCGCATCGGAACCCGGCCGCTCACGCCCTCCACGATGCGGATGAGCTGCGGCGCGCCGTCACGCGGCGGCATGAAATCCGTCACGCGGACCGTGCCGCGGTCGGTGTCCCACTCCGATTCCAGGACGAGTGAGTCGCCGCGATAACGGCGCCGGTCCGCCGGCGGGGGCTCCGCCCCCTCGGGGCGGGCGGGACCGATCCGCCAGAAACCGTTCTCCTCGGTGCCGAGAAGTCCGGCAAAAATTGCATGGGAGTCGAAGCGGGGAAGACACAGCCAGTCCGCTGTGCCGTCCCGGCAGACCAGGGCAGCGGTCTGCATGTCTCCGATGAGTGCGTAATCCTCGATGCGCCCGGCCACGTGCTTCTCCAGTCGAACGGCCATGTCGCCCCGCAGGGCGCTAACTGCTGGTCAAGGGGTCGTTGTAATAGAACCGACGAGCTCTTGCACGGGTGAGCGGGCTGGGGTGGAGCCGCTGGGCCGGCCAACTCGGCAGCGAGTGTCCGAGCAGGATACGACGCACCTGGGAGATCCGCGCGACTGTCTGCAGGTTGTCCGCCCCCTGTCATCAGGAATGGGTGGGCTCTGCGACGACTGTGGTGATCTTGTGCCCACGCCGGGCGGGGCATGGCCGGAAGCAGCCTCCCTTCGTCGCTGTTACCCTGGTAGCCCGTGGACCGGTGGTCGTCCCGACAGTGGACGAGGCCCCCGAACCGCAGCGACGGCGCCTCCGGAAACCTCCGGACGGCACGCCGGCACGCACCTCACGATCGCGACCACGGGAGCCCCCTTTGGCTATGCAGCCCACATCCACGACGACCAAGCACATCTTCGTCACCGGGGGTGTCGCCTCCTCCCTCGGCAAGGGTCTGACTGCCTCCAGCCTGGGTGCCCTGCTCAAGGCACGTGGCCTGCGGGTCACCATGCAGAAGCTCGACCCCTATCTCAACGTCGACCCCGGCACGATGAATCCCTTCCAGCACGGTGAGGTGTTCGTCACCAACGACGGCGCCGAGACCGACCTGGACATCGGCCACTACGAGCGCTTCCTCGACGTCGACCTCGACGGCTCGGCCAACGTCACCACCGGCCAGGTCTACTCGCAGGTCATCGCCAAGGAGCGGCGCGGCGAGTACCTCGGCGACACCGTCCAGGTCATCCCGCACATCACCAACGAGATCAAGCACCGCATCCGCCGTATGGCGACCGACGACGTGGACGTCGTCATCACCGAGGTCGGCGGCACGGTGGGCGACATCGAGTCGCTGCCCTTCCTGGAGACGGTCCGCCAGGTCCGCCACGAGGTCGGCCGCGACAACGTCTTCGTCGTGCACATCTCACTGCTGCCCTACATCGGCCCGTCCGGTGAGCTGAAGACCAAGCCCACCCAGCACTCCGTCGCCGCCCTGCGCAACATCGGCATCCAGCCCGACGCCATCGTCCTGCGCGCCGACCGCGACGTCCCGACCGCCATCAAGCGCAAGATCTCGCTGATGTGCGACGTCGACGAGGCCGCGGTCGTGGCCTGCGTGGACGCCAAGTCGATCTACGACATCCCCAAGGTGCTGCACACCGAGGGCCTCGACGCCTACGTCGTCCGCAAGCTCGACCTGCCGTTCCGCGACGTCGACTGGACCACCTGGGACGACCTGCTGGACCGCGTCCACAACCCCGACCACGAGGTCACCGTCGCCCTGGTCGGCAAGTACATCGACCTGCCGGACGCCTACCTCTCGGTCACCGAGGCCATCCGGGCCGGCGGCTTCGCCAACAAGGCGCGCGTGAAGGTCAAGTGGGTCGCGTCCGACGACTGCAAGACCCCGGCGGGCGCCGCGAAGCAGCTCGGCGACGTCGACGCCGTCTGCATCCCCGGCGGCTTCGGCGAGCGCGGCGTGATCGGCAAGGTCGGCGCGATCCAGTACGCCCGCGAGAACAAGGTGCCGCTGCTCGGCCTGTGCCTCGGCCTCCAGTGCATCGTGATCGAGGCCGCGCGGAACCTCGCCGGCATTCCGGACGCCAACTCCACCGAGTTCGACGCCGCCACCTCCCACCCCGTCATCTCGACGATGGAGGAGCAGCTCGCCTACGTCGAGGGCGCCGGCGACCTGGGCGGCACCATGCGGCTCGGCCTCTACCCGGCCAAGCTCGCCGAGGGCTCCCTGGTCCGTGAGGCCTACGCGGGCGAGCCGTACGTCGAGGAGCGCCACCGCCACCGCTACGAGGTCAACAACGGCTACCGCGCGGAGCTGGAGAAGAAGGCCGGACTGGTCTTCTCCGGCACCTCCCCGGACAACAAGCTCGTCGAGTACGTCGAGTACCCGCGCGAGGCACACCCCTACCTGGTCGCCACCCAGGCGCACCCGGAGCTGCGCTCCCGCCCGACGCGCCCTCACCCGCTCTTCGCGGGCCTGGTGAAGGCAGCCGTGGAGCGCAAGGTCGCCGCGCAGGGGACGGGCGCCGACGCGTAAGGCGATACGGTTGACCGGGGTACGGATCCTTCACGGGATGCGTGCCCCGGTTTCTGTTTGTTCGTGGGAGGACGTAGATGGGTTTCCAGGACACGCCCGAGGAGTGGCAGGTCACCGCGTCGGTGACCCCCTTCACCGGTAACAAGACCAGCGTCCGCACCGACGACGTCGTGATGCCCGACGGCAGCGTCCACAGCCGCGACTACCAGGTCCACCCCGGCTCCGTCGCGGTGCTCGCGCTCGACGAGGACGGCCGGGTCCTCGTCCTGCGGCAGTACCGCCACCCGGTGCGCCACAAGCTCTGGGAGATCCCCGCCGGGCTGCTCGACGTCCCCGGCGAGAACCCCCTGCACGCGGCACAGCGCGAGCTGTACGAGGAGGCCCACGTCAAGGCCGAGGACTGGCGGGTGCTGACCGACGTCTACACCACGCCCGGCGGCTGCGACGAGGCCGTGCGCATCTTCCTCGCCCGGAACCTCTCCGAGGCCGAGGGCGAACGCTTCGCGGTCGCAGAGGAGGAGGCCGACATGGAGCAGGCCAGGGTGCCGCTGCAGGAGCTCGTCCGGGGCGTGCTCGCAGGAGACCTGCACAACAACTGCCTGGTCGTGGGTGTCCTCTCGCTCACCGCGGTGCTCGCGGGCGACGGGGTGGACTCGCTGCGCCCGGCCGAGGCGCCGTGGCCCGCGCGCCCGTTCGAGGCCTGACGGCCCGCTCCCGCTCTGCCGTCGCCGGTCCGTCCTCCTCGGACGACCGGCGGCGGGCCGGCCGGCGGCCGGAACCATCGCCAGATCGTACGAAATGCTGATCCGATCGGGGGATGTACCCGCCGCGCCCGGCCGTGATCGCCCGCACCACTGAACTACGCTCGAAAGGCCCCGACCGGAGTTCCGGCGGGCAACCGCGTGCAGCGAAGTGGAGCGTGGCCCGTGACCGATCAGGCGGTGGACACCAGCGGCCCGGCCGAAGCGGCGGGGACAGCCGGAGCCGAGGGACCGCCCGACCTGACTCCATCTCAGTTCTTCGGCCGCGAACGCGAGTTGAAATCCCTTCAGGACGACATCGAGCGCGCCGGTCTCGACACCCTGGCCGGTCGCAAGGCGGCCCGTGCCAGGGTCCTGCTGATCGCCGGCCGGCCCGGATCCGGACGCACCGCCCTCGCCGTCGAGCTCACCCGGCGGGTCGCCGAATCCGGCGACCACCCCGACGGGGTCTTCCGGATCTCGCTCACGGAGCCGGGAGGGGAACGTGTCCCCGCCGAACGCACCGCACGCGAACTGCTCGGCCTGCTCCACATCGCCGCCCCGCCCGGCGCCGACGAGGACGAACTCTCCGAGATGGTCCGCGAGGCGTTCGCGGTACGCCGTGCCCTGATCCTGCTCGACGACGCGGTGGACGCCGAGCAGGTCGACCCGCTGCTGCCGGACAACCCGGACTGCCTGGTGGTCGCCACCTCCACCGGCCCCCTCACCGGCATCCCCGGAGTCCGTCCGTGCACCCTCGGCGGACTCGACGCGGGCTCCGCGGTCCAGTTGCTCGCCCGCAGCATCGGCCAGGTCCGCATCACCGTCGACCCGCGGGCCGCCGAGACGCTCGCGGAGGAGTGCGGCGGGCTGCCCGCCGCGCTGACCCTGGTCGCGGGGTGGCTCGCCGCCCGTCCCGGCGCGTCGGTCGCGGATGCCACCAAGCAACTGCTCGACCAGCAGGACGACCCCGAACAGCCCGCCGGGGCACGTCCGTTGGCCCGCGCCTTCCGACTGGCCCATGAGTCGCTCCCGCCGGCCGCCGCCCGGATACTGCGGCTGCTCGCCCTGGCGCCCGCAGGACTGGCCGACGCCCACACCGCGTCCGCGCTCGCCGGCTGCTCCGTGTCGGCCGCGCAGACCACCCTGGACGACTTCGTCCGCCTCGGGCTGCTGCGGACGAACGGCGCGCGACAGCCGCAGTACGAGGTGCCCGGCTCCCTGGCCCCGCTGGTACGCGCCGCGCTGGAGGAGCGGGAGAGGCCCGCCGAGATCCAGCTCGCGCGGGCCAGGATGCTGGAGCGGACGGTGCGCAGACTCCAGGCGTGCCGCGCCGTCACCGACCCCGAGGACTCCCCGGCCCGCCGCCGGCTCGCCGGGCTGCCGCGCTCGTTGCGCTTCCCCGACCCGGGCTCCGCCGCCGAGTGGCTGCGGATCCGTGAGCCCGCCCTGCTGGCCTCCGCCCGGCTCGCGGTGCGGGACGGCGAGCTGGACACCCTCGCCCGCCGGCTGGTGGCCGCGCTCGTCCGCGCCCTCGCCGTGCACCGTGGCACCGAGGACGCCGCTCCCGTGCTGTACGGGCTGCACGGGCTGGTCCTGGATGTGGCGGAGCGCCGCGATCTGCCCAGGGAGAAGGCCGCGGCGCTGCTCAACCTCGCCGATCTGGACGCCAGGACCGGCCGTACGCGAGAGGCCCTGAACCGCTACCGGGCCGCCCTCGACGCCGGACGCGCGGCGAACGACCTCTACGCGACCGGCCGGGCGATGGAATCCGCAGGCGGTGCCTATGCGGAGCTGGGTGACTTCAACCGGGCGTCCGACTGGTACGGCAGGGCCCTCGCCCAGCGGCTCACGCAGGGCGAGGCGGCCGAGGCGGCGCGGCTGTACGGGCGCCTCGGAGCCGTCCACACGTACACCGGGCGGTACGGCGAGGCCTTGCGCAACTGGCGGGCCGCGGCAGCGGGCCACCGCAGGCTCGGGGACCTGCCGGCCCAGGCGCGGGCGCTCGGCGAGGCCGCGCGGGTCCAGGAGTACGCGGGCCGGCCGCGTGAGTGTCTGCACACCTGCCGTGAGGCGGTCGACCTGGCGCGCCGGGCGGGTGACGTGCGTCTCCAGGCGGCGCTGGAGCTCCGGCTGGCCGACACCCTGGACCGGCTGGGAGACCCGGCGGCGGCCAGGCTGCACCGCTCGGCCGCCGACAGATTGCTGGGCGAGGAGAGCTCGACCTACGAAATCCGTAGTACTTCGATCGAAACTTAATGCTTTGTAAGGCTGGACAGCGGGAAGTCCTTCATTAATGATGGCTCTGCCGCAGATCTCTGCGGTGTCTCCCCTTATGCTTGGTTCGTACGGGTATGACCCGTTACGCCCAGCCAGCCTCCGAGTCAAGGACCGTGATCGACGTGAAGGTCGGCATCCCCCGCGAAGTCAAGAACAACGAGTTCCGGGTGGCGATCACCCCTGCCGGAGTGCATGAGCTCGTACGCCACGGACATCAGGTCCTCGTCGAGCAGCACGCGGGGGAGGGGTCCTCCATCCCGGACACCGAGTACGTCGCCGCAGGCGCGCGGATCCTGCCCACCGCCGACGAGGTCTGGGCGGAGGCCGACCTCCTGCTGAAGGTCAAGGAGCCGGTCGCCGAGGAGTACCACCGCCTCCGCAAGGGGCAGACGCTCTTCACCTACCTCCACCTCGCCGCATCCCGCGAGTGCACGGACGCCCTGCTCGCGTCCGGCACGACCGCCATCGCGTACGAGACCGTCGAGACCGCGAACCGCGCGCTGCCGCTGCTCGCCCCCATGTCCGAGGTCGCCGGCCGCCTCGCCCCGCAGGTCGGCGCGTACCACCTGATGCGCTCGGTCGGCGGACGCGGTGTGCTGCCCGGCGGTGTCCCCGGTACCGGATCGGCCCGTGCCGTCGTCATCGGCGGCGGTGTCTCCGGCTGGAACGCCACGCAGATCGCCGTCGGGCTCGGCTTCCACGTCACGCTGCTCGACAAGGACATCAACAAGCTCCGCGAGGCCGACAGGATCTTCGGCACCCGGGTGCGGACGGTCGTCTCCAACGCGCTGGAACTCGAGAAGGCCGTCGTCGAGGCCGACCTCGTCGTGGGTGCCGTGCTGATCCCCGGCGCCAAGGCGCCGAAGCTGGTCACCAACGAGCTGGTCGCCAAGATGAAGCCCGGAAGTGTTCTTGTCGACATTGCGATCGACCAGGGAGGGTGCTTCGAGGACTCGCACCCGACGACGCACGCCGAGCCGACCTTCACCGTCCACAACTCGGTCTTCTACTGTGTCGCGAACATGCCGGGCGCGGTGCCGAACACCTCCACCTACGCGCTCACGAACGCCACGCTGCCCTACATCCTGGAGCTGGCGAACCGTGGCTGGGCCGACGCCCTGCGCCGTGACGCCGCTCTGGCCAAGGGTCTCAACACCCATGACGGCCAGGTGGTTTACCGCGAGGTGGCCGAGGCGCACGGGCTCGACCACGTGGAACTGAGCACGCTCATCGGCTGAGCGGTCAACGCCTTCCGTCAACCTCATGCGTCCGGCCGGACCTTGCCCAGCAAGGTCCGGCCGGACGCATGAGGGGCCCCGGCGCAACTCGCCGGAGACGTAACCCTCTACCCTTTTTGCACCCCGGCGAAAGGTGCGCCTCGGGCGTCCCGCACCCTTGACAGCGGGGTGTTCGATTGCCGACACATCGGGCCGGGTCCGGCGGATTGTGTTGCTGCGAACCGGTGACACGCCATAGAGTCGCCAATCGTCGGCATGGTGCCACGCTGACCTATCGATAAGTTTCCTGGTCACATCCAAGGAGGTAAGACGACTTGTGAATGAGTCGACAATTACTCCCGGGGGTGGTCAACCAGGGATGCCTGCGCGGGGTCTGAGCCCGATCGGGCTCGAAGCTGTCGGCTCCGTCGCTGTCCGCACCTTCGCCACCCACCAGCACATGACGACAGCCCCCCAGATGATGGACGGCCTACACGTGAACGCCATGGCCGGCAACGAAAGTGGCCGAGAGACCGCCCACTTCGCCGACTTCGCCGAGGTGCCCGAGGGGCACTTCTACGACCCCGATGCCGAATACGAGCCCGATCCGGAGTACGCGGCCACCCTCGCGCCCGACGCCGCTCGCCAGCGCCGCGAGCGGATCGGCCCCACCGGCCGGCCGCTGCCGTACTTCCCGATTCCCGGTCCGCTGACCGATCACGGCCCCGCGAAGATCATCGCGATGTGCAACCAGAAGGGCGGCGTGGGCAAGACCACGTCGACCATCAACCTGGGTGCCGCGCTCGCCGAGTACGGCCGGCGCGTCCTGCTCGTGGACTTCGACCCGCAGGGAGCCCTGTCGGTCGGCCTCGGGGTCAACCCGATGGAGCTCGACCTCACCGTCTACAACCTGCTCATGGAGCGGGGCATGGCGGCGGACGAGGTCCTGCTGAAGACCGCCGTGCCCAACATGGACCTGCTCCCCAGCAACATCGACCTCTCGGCCGCCGAGGTGCAGCTGGTGAGCGAGGTGGCCCGGGAGTCGACGCTGCAGCGTGCCCTCAAGCCGCTGATGGCCGACTACGACTACATCGTGATCGACTGTCAGCCCTCGCTCGGTCTGCTCACCGTGAACGCCCTGACGGCGGCTCACAAGGTGATAGTCCCGCTCGAGTGCGAGTTCTTCGCGCTGCGCGGTGTGGCACTGCTCACCGAGACCATCGAGAAGGTCCAGGAGCGGCTCAACCCCGAGCTGGAACTGGACGGCATCCTCGCCACCATGTACGACTCCCGCACGGTGCACAGCCGTGAGGTGCTCGCGCGCGTCGTCGAGGCCTTCGACGACCACGTCTACCACACGGTCATCGGGCGTACGGTGCGCTTCCCGGAGACCACGGTCGCCGGTGAGCCCATCACCACGTACGCGTCCAACTCCGTCGGTGCCGCGGCCTATCGTCAGCTCGCCAGGGAGGTGCTCGCCCGGTGTCACGCCGAGTGAGTCTGCCGGGGGCCGACGAGTTGTTCCGCACCACCGGGGGCATGGGCCTGCAGGCCTCGTCCCCTGCCGAGAGGCGACGCAAGGCGAACGGCGAACCGCGGGTGCCCGCGCCGTCCGGGGCGAACGATCCGGCGGAGCAGGGCGGCACGGCCGGCGGCGGGGACCTGGCCACCGGGGCGTCCCGCGAGGAGCACTCCGCCGCGGACGCGGACAGCGGCGGCTCACGCAGTCGCGCCGAGGGGGAGGAGCGCGGTGCGCCCGCCCCGCCCCGTACGGCACCGGCACCGGCACAGGAGGCGGCCGCTCCCACCGTCCAGCCCCAGCGGGGGCGCGGGCAGGGGCGGGGAGCGAACCGGCGGCCGAGCGGCCGGGAGCGGCACGACGAGAAGATCACCGTCTACGTCTCCGCCGAGGAACTGATGGACCTCGAACACGCGCGGCTCGTGCTGCGCGGTGAGCACGGCCTGGCGGTCGACCGGGGGCGCATCGTCCGCGAGGCGGTCGCCGTGGTTCTCGCCGACCTGGAGTCGAGGGGCGACGCGAGCATCCTCGTGCGGAGGCTGCGGGGCCGCTGACCGGCGCCGCGCCGGTAGCCTGCCGGGGGAGGGACGCCGCCGAAGGGGCGGCCCCGCCCCAGGGCCACCGCCCGACTCCCCGCCGGACATCTGGACCCCAGCACATGCCGACAGCCGACGACCCGCCCCGCCCGACCCGCCGTGCTCTCGGCCGCGGGCCGGGGATACGGCCTGCGACGGCTCCCGCGGACCCCGTGGACTCTCCCGGCGGCCCGGCAGCGGCGCCTCGTGCGGCTCCTGCGGTTCCTGCGGCTCCTGGGGTTTCCGAGGTTCCTGTGGCGCCTGTGGTTCCGGCGGAGCCCGCAGCGGCCTCGGCGCCCCCTGAGGCGCCTGGAGCCCCGCACGGGCCGGAGAACGGGCCGGAGACGGCGGCAGACGCCCCGCAAGCCCTCCAGGGCCCCCTGGGGCCCGTCCAGAGCCCTCCGGGAGCGGGCGGGGGCACGCCCACGGCTGTACGGGCTCCAGCCCCGACAGAGACAGGCCCGGCAGAGTCGGCCCGCACAGAGACCGGCCCCTCCGGGACGGCCCCCGCGGAGACAGGCCCCGCCGGAACCGCCGCCGGAACCGGCGACGACCGCCGGTTCACCGTGCGTCTGGTCAACTTCGAGGGCCCCTTCGACCTGCTCCTCCAGCTGATCTCCAAGCACAAGCTCGACGTGACCGAAGTGGCGCTGTCGAAGGTCACCGACGAGTTCATGGCCCACATCCGCGCCATGGGCCCCGACTGGGACCTCGACCAGACCACCGAGTTCCTCGTCGTCGCCGCGACCCTCCTCGACCTGAAGGCCGCCAGGCTGCTCCCCACCGCCGAGGTGGAGGACGAGGCGGACCTCGCCCTCCTGGAGGCGCGGGACCTGCTCTTCGCGCGACTGCTCCAGTACCGCGCGTACAAGCGGATCGCGGAGATCTTCAGCGACCGCCTGGAGTCCGAGTCCCGTCGCCACCCCCGCACCGTGGGGCTGGAACCCCAGCACGCCGAGCTGCTGCCCGAGGTCGTGATCAGCATCGGCCCCGAGGGATTCGCCCGGCTAGCGGTGAAGGCGATGCAGCCCAGGCCGAAGCCGCAGGTGTACGTCGACCACATCCACGCCCCGCTGGTCAGCGTCCGCGAACAGGCCGAGATCGTCGTGGCCCGGCTGCGCGCGGAGGGTGAGATCAGCTTCGCGGACCTCACCGGCGACGCGGCGGACACCCTCACGGTCGTCGCCCGGTTCCTGGCGCTCCTGGAGCTCTACCGCGAGAAGGCGGTCGCGCTCGACCAGGAGGAGGCGCTCGGCGACCTCATGGTCCGCTGGGCCGGGGGAGAGGACGCCGAGCCCGTGGTCACGGACGAGTTCGACCAAGAGGTGCGCGAGCCGCAGGAGGAAGCACAGGCATGACGACGGACGACGACGGGCACGACGGCACGGTTGCCGGGCTCGACCTCAAGCCGGCGCTGGAGGCGGTCCTCATGGTCGTCGACGAGCCGGCCACCGAGGAGCACCTCGCCAAGGTCCTCCAGCGGCCCCGCAGAGCCGTGGCGGACGCCCTGCGTGCCCTCTCCGACGAGTACACCGTCCAGCGCCGCGGGTTCGACCTGAGGCTCGTCGCCGGGGGCTGGCGCTTCTACACCCGGCCGGAGTACGCGCCGGCGGTCGAGGGCTTCGTCCTGGACGGCCAGCACGCCCGGCTCACCCAGGCGGCGCTGGAGACCCTCGCGGTGGTCGCGTACCGCCAGCCGGTGAGCCGGTCGAGGGTCTCGGCGGTGCGCGGAGTGAACTGCGACGGCGTCATGCGGACCCTGCTCCAGAGGGGTCTGGTCGAGGAGGCGGGCGCGGAACCCGAAACAGGTGCGATCCTGTACAGGACGACGAACTACTTTCTGGAGCGCATGGGCCTGCGAGGCCTGGACGAGCTCCCGGAGCTCGCGCCCTTCCTCCCGGAGGCGGACGCGATCGAGGCTGAGACGCTAGAGGGTGTGCCGTCGTTCGATCCGGACGCACCGGACACCCCGGAAACTCACGCAGACGACAAGACGGAATTTTGATGCGAAGCAGTGGCAGCAACAACGGAAGCGGCAGCGGCAAGAGCGGCGGCAACCGGAACCCCCGGGGCGGCTCGGGCAGCTCCGGACGCCCCAGGGCCGCGGGCGGGCGTGACGACAAGCAGGAGCAGCGCCCCCGCCGTCCCCGTCCCGAGGAGCGCCGCTACGACGTGGGCTCCGACAAGCCGGGCGGCGACGGAGGCCCCCGCAAGGGCCGCGGCGCGGCGGCCCGCGGCGGCGCCAAGGGCGGCCCGAAGCCGGCCCAGAACGTGAGCAAGGGCGGTCGCCGCCAGGGCGCCCCGTCCCGCCCCCGGGAGCTCGACGCCAAGATCGAGCAGCGCAACCGCGACCGGTACGCCGAGAAGCCCGACATCAAGTTGCCCAAGACCCACCCGGGCGCCGAGCAGGAGGGCGAGCGGCTGCAGAAGATCCTCGCCCGGGCCGGCATGGGCTCGCGCCGCGCCTGCGAGGAGCTGATCGAGCAGGCCAGGGTCGAGGTCAACGGAGAGATCGTCCTCGAGCAGGGCATGCGCGTGGACCCGCAGAAGGACGAGATCAAGGTCGACGGCCTGACCGTCGCGACCCAGTCGTACCTCTTCTTCGCGCTGAACAAGCCCGCCGGTGTCGTCTCCACCATGGGTGACCCGGACGGCCGCCAGAACCTCGGTGACTACGTCACCAACCGCGAGACGCGGCTGTTCCACGTCGGACGCCTCGACACCGAGACCGAGGGCATCATCCTGCTCACCAACCACGGTGAGCTGGCCCACCGTCTGACGCACCCCAAGTACGGGGTGAAGAAGACCTACCTGGCCGCCATCCAGGGTCCGCTGCCGCGTGACCTCGGCAAGCGCCTCAAGGACGGCATCCAGCTGGAGGACGGCTACGCCCGCGCCGACCACTTCCGTGTCGTCGAGAACACCGGCAAGAACTACCTGGTCGAGGTCACCCTCCACGAGGGCCGCAAGCACATCGTCCGCCGGATGCTGGCCGAGGCCGGCTTCCCGGTCGAGCGTCTGGTGCGCACCTCCTTCGGGCCCATCCCGCTGGGTGACCAGAAGTCGGGCTGGCTGCGTCGCCTGACCAACACCGAGGTGGGCATGCTGATGCGCGAGGTCGGCCTGTAGTCCACGCCCCTCCCCGAACGGCCCGCGGCCGGTTCCTCGTCCAGTTTTCCGGACGGGAACCGGCCGCGGGCCTTTTGCCGTCGCGGTTTCTTCTTTATAGTCAGAGTGACCATTAAGAAGGAGGCGAGGCGCAGTGACGCTCGCGGACATACTCGATCCCCTGCAACAGCCCCTGGTGACCGTCCTCGACACCCCGGTCAGCTGGACCGAGGTGCTCGGCTTCGGCAGCGGCGCGCTGTGCGTCTGGCTCGTGGCCCGCCAGCACCTCGCCAACTGGCCGATCGGCATCGCGAACAACCTGTTCTTCATCCTGCTGTTCGCCCAGTCCGGTCTGTACGCCGACGCCGGCCTGCAGATCGTCTTCATCGCCCTCGCCGCGTACGGCTGGTGGACCTGGACCCACGGGGGTGGACCGGGTACATCCGTCCTGCCGGTGCGGAGCACGACCCGCACCGAATGGGCCTGGCTGCTCGCGGCGGGGGCGGCGGGGACACTCGGGCTCACGCTCCTGCTGTCCCGGGCCACGGACTCGACCGTGCCGTTCTGGGACGCCCTGACCACCTCGCTGTCGCTCATGGCGACGTACGGACAGTGCCGCAAGCGCGTCGAGTCCTGGTGGCTGTGGATCGCCGCCGACGTGGTCTACATCCCGCTCTACGCCTACAAGGAGCTCTACCTCACCTCCCTGCTGTACCTGGGCTTCCTCACGCTCTGCCTCATCGGGCTGCGCAACTGGAGCCGGTACCTCGAGCTCGAGCGAGGCCGCCGGGCCGCAGTGGTGGTGCCGGCGTGAAGCGTCACGGACACGGCCTCGTCCTCGGCAAGTTCTATCCGCCGCACGCAGGCCACCACCATCTCGTACGCACCGCCCGGGACCGCTGCGAGCGGCTCACCGTCCTGGTCTGCGCCGCGTCCGTCGAATCGGTCCCGCTCGCCGACCGGGTCGCCTGGATGCGTGAAGTGCACCCGGACGTACGGGTGGTGGGCGCCGTCGACGACATACCCATGGACCTCGCCGACCCCGCCGTCTGGGACGCGCACATGGCCGTCTTCACCGGAGCCGTGCCCGAACCCGTCGACGCCGTGTTCACCTCGGAGGAGTACGGCGACGAGCTGGCCCGGCGCTTCGGAGCCGAGTCCGTCCTCGTCGACCCCGGCCGCACCGTCTTCCCCGTCTCCGGCACGGCGGTCCGTGCCGATCCGGCCGGCTGCTGGGACTTCCTCGAACCGCCGGTGCGGGCGGCCCTCACCCGCCGGGTCGTCGTCCTCGGCGCCGAGTCCACCGGGACCACGACCCTGGCCCGCGCGCTGGCCGAGCACTACCGCGCGCGCGGCGGCGTGTGGGCCCGGACGGGGTACGTCGCCGAGTACGGCCGGGAGTTCAGCGAGGGGAAGCTCGCCTCCCTGCGCGCGCGCTGGCCCGGTGCCCAGTGGGAGGACGTCACCTTCACCACCGACGACTTCCCGCTCATCGCCGAGACCCAGAACGCGCGGGAGGACGCCGCCGCGCGGCTCGGCTCCCCGGTGCTCTTCTGCGACACCGACTCCTTCGCCACCACGGTCTGGCACGAGCGGTACATCGGCGGACGCAACCCGCTCGTCGAGAAGATCGCCGACCGCAACCGCCACCACCTGTGGTTGCTCACCGACCACGAGGGCGTCGCCTTCGAGGACGACGGGCTGCGGGACGGCGAGGAGCTGCGGCCCTGGATGACCGGCCGGTTCCGTGCCGAACTCACCCGCACCGGACGCGAGTTCATCGAGATCACCGGCAGTCGGCAGGAGCGTCTGGCCACCGCGGTCGCCGCCGTGGACGCACTCCTCGCCGCCGGGCCGCACTTCACCGCGCCCCTCCCGGAGCGCCGATGAGCACCGTCCCCGAGGGCTACGACCCGCATGCCTTCACCCCCTTCGCCGTCACCGTCGACCTGGCCGTGTTCACCGTGCGCGAAGGCCGGCTCCACGTCCTGCTCGTGACGCGTGGCGAGGAACCGTACAAAGGCCGCTGGGCGCTGCCCGGCGGATTCGTCCTGCCCCGCGAATCCGCCGAGGAGGCCGCGCGCCGCGAGCTCGCCGAGGAGACCGGCCTCACCCAGAACACGGTGTGCGGCTTCCACCTCGAACAGCTGCGCACCTACAGCGATCCGGACCGCGACCCCAGGATGCGGGTCGTCTCCGTCGCGTACGCCGCACTCGTCCCCGACCTGCCGGAACCGCGGGGCGGCGGGGACGCGGCGCACGCCCAGTGGTGGGAGGCGGGCGGCACGGAGCCGCTCGCCTTCGACCACGACCGCATCCTGGCCGACGCGCACGACCGGATCGGCGCCAGGCTGGAGTACTCCTGTCTGGCCACCGCGTTCTGCCCCGCCGAGTTCACGCTCGGGGAGCTCCAGCAGGTCTACGAGACCGTCTGGGGCGTCGAGCTCGACCGGCCCAACTTCAGGCGCAAGGTCCTCACCACGCCCGGCTTCGTCCAGGCCGTGGAAGGACCGCCGCGCCGCACCGGCGGACGGGGCAAACCGGCCGCCCTCTACAAGGCGGGTGCCGCTACCGCCCTGCACCCTCCACTGCTGCGCCCGGAAGGACGCCCGAAAGGACGGACGACATGATCCCGACGAGAACCCTCACCAAACAGGCCGCCACGGGCGCGCTGACCGGGCTGGCGCTCGGCGACGCGCTGGGCTTCCCCACCGAGTTCGACAACGTTCCGGCGATCCTCGCGAAGTGCGGACCGTGGCGGCAGATGCGGCTGCCCAAGCCCGCCTTCGTCACCGACGACACCCAGATGACGCTCGCGCTGGGACGCGGGATACGTACCGCGATGGACCGCGGGCTGCTCACCCCCCTGCGGCTGGTGCGACCCGTACGTGAGGAGTTCGTCGACTGGTACCACTCCCCGGACAACAACCGCGCCCCCGGCCGCACCTGCATGACCGCCTGCCGGCTGCTCGACAGCGAACGCCCCTGGCAGGAGGCGAGCCAGACCGGCTCGAAGGGCTGCGGCGCCAACATGCGGGTCGCACCCGTCGGCCTCGTACCCGGCCTCAGCGAGGAACAGCGCGCGGGGGCGGCCCAGCTCCAGGCCGCCCTCACCCACGGCCACCCCACCGCGCTCGCCGCGTCCGACCTGATGGCCCGCGCCGTCTTCCTGCTCGCGCAGGGATCCGAACCGATGGGCCTCGTGGGCCGGTTGCGCAGCTACGCGTACGAGAACGGAAGCCGCTACCACGAGCGCTGGCTGGGCGACCTGTGGCGCTACGCGGGCGCGTCCTCGCCCGAGGCGTACATCCGGCACGGCTGGGACGAGTGCCTCGTCGCCCTCGCCCGGGTCCAGGACGCCCTGCGTGACCCGTCCCCGGAGACCGACCCCTGCGAGGCCACCGGTGACGGCTGGATCGCGGAGGAGGCCCTCGCCACGGCCCTGCACTGCTTCCTGCTCTTCCCGGAGGAACCCGTCACCGCCCTGCGCCGCGCAGCCTGCACCGGAGGGGACTCCGACTCGCTGGGCTGCCTGACGGGCGCGCTGGCGGGAGCCCACCTCGGCGCGGGGGCGTGGCCCAAGGAGTGGTCGGAGCGCATCGAGTACCGCAGCGACCTGCTGTCGCTGGCCGCGCTCTGGGACGCTTGACCCATGCACACCGATACGGCGCTCCTCGCGCGGGCCGGGCTGCCGGTCACCGACCTGGCCCCGGTAATCGCCGAGGAGCCCTGCCCGATCCTGTTCGCCACCGTCTCGGGCGCGCACCTCTACGGCTTCCCCTCGCGCGACTCGGACGTGGACCTGCGGGGGGTCCACGTCCTGCCCGCCGAGGATCTCGTCGGGCTGCGGGAGCCGGAGGAGACACGTTCGCGGATGTGGGACCACGACGGGGCCGAGATGGACCTCGTCACCCACGACCTCCGCAAGTTCGTACGTCTCATGCTCAAGCCCAACGGCTACGTGCTGGAGCAGCTGCTGTCCCCGCTCGTCGTGCACACCACGGCCCCGCACGCGGAACTCGCGGCGCTGGCACCGGCGGTGGTGACCCGCAACCACGCGCACCACTACAGAGGGTTCGCCGGTACGCAGTGGCGGCTGTTCGAGAGGACCGGCGAGCTCAAGCCGCTCCTGTACACCTTCCGGGCGCTGCTCACCGGCATCCATCTGATGCGCACCGGCACGCTGGTGGCCCATCTGCCCACCCTGCTCGGCGAAGTGACGGCCCCGGCCTGCCTGCCCGAGCTGATCGACGCGAAGACGGAGGCCGAGCACGGGGCGGCGCACATGGTCGACGGCCCGTCTGCCGCGCGTGACGTCGAGTCGCTCCACGCCGTGCTCGACGAGGCGCAGGCCGCCTCACGGCTCGCGGAGAGACCCTCGGGGTTCGACGCCCTGCACGATCTCGTCGTCCGGGTGCGCCTGGGGGAGCGCGTCACGTCCTGACGGTGCCGGGCCGCCCTCTCACCCGCCTTCGCGCAGGTGGGAGCGGTGGCCCTCGCGGTCGAAGATTCCGAGGACCTCGGCCGGGCCGCCGACCGCGCCCAGCGCGTGCGGAAGCATCGTGGTGAACTCCGCCGCCTGGCCCTCCTCCACGCGCAGCCGCCGGTCGCCCAGCAGCAGCACGACCGTGCCCGAAAGCACCGTGAACCACTCCCGCCCGGGGTGCGCCTTAAGCGCCGACGGTCCCTCCGGCGGCGGGCCGGTCAGTCGCATCCGGGCCACGGTGACCCCGGGTTCGCCGCGCATCGCCCACTGCGTCAGACCGCGCGCCGGGATGAGGGTGGGGTTCGTCACCACGTCGTCGGGCGCCGACTCGACGAGCTGGTCGAGCGAGGTGCCGAGGGCCCGGGCGATCGCGGTGAGCTGGTCCAGCGCGATCCTGCGATGGCCGGTCTCGATCCGGCTCAGTGTGGAAGGGCTGAGGTGGCAGCGGGCTGCGAGGTCGTCGAGCGACCAGCCGTGCGCGGCCCGCAGGGCGCGGACCCGTTTGCGTACGAGGCTGTCGAGGTCACTGCCTTCTTGCGTCATGGGCAAGACGGTATGCGCTGGAAGCAACACTTCGTAAGCTCGGTCGCATGACTCGCACCCCTTCCCACCCTCACGCCCCGGGACAGCACGGCGCCGCCCCGCACGCCCACGGCGCACAGCACGGCCACGACGAGCACCACGGTCACGGCCACGGCGACCACCACGATCACGGCCACGATCACGGGACCTCCGGCGCACAGGACGCCCTCGCCGCAGTGCTCGATCTCGACGCGGAGCTGTTCGCCCCGTACCTCACCTCGGTGACCGCCCGGGTCGCCGACGCGGCGGGGCCCGGGGTCGCCCACGTCGTGGACCTCGGCGCGGGCACCGGAACCGGCACCTTCGCGCTGCTGGAGCGGTTTCCCGGCGCCCGGGTGACCGCCGTCGACAACTCCCCGGAGATGCTGGCCCTGATCGAGGAGACCGCCCGTGCCAAGGGCCTGGGCGACCGGGTGCGCACCCTGGAGACGGACGCCGGTGCCGGGCTCGCCGGCATCGAGGACGCGGACCTCGTCTGGGCCTCGGCCTCCCTGCACCACGTGGACGACCCCGCCGCGGCGCTCGCGGGGGTCCGCGCCGCGCTGCGCCCCGGCGGCGTGCTGGCCGTCGCCGAGATGGACGGGATGCCACGTTTCCTGCCCGAGGACGCGGCGCCCGGCCGCCCGGGACTGGAGGCGCGCTGCCGTGAGGCGCTGGACGGGCTGCACGCGCGACAGGTGCCGCACCTGGGCGCAGACTGGGGCGCCCTGCTGGCCGCCGCCGGCCTCACGGTCGAGCAGGAGCACATGGAGCCGCTGGAGGTGCGGGCCCCGCTTCCGCCCTCCGCAGGCCGGTACGCCCACGTCGTGCTCGGCCGCATCCGCGGGGCACTCGACGGCGTGGCCGAGCCCGCGGACCTCGCCGCGCTCGGCGCCCTCCTCGACGGCGGCCCGCAGGACGTGCGCCACCGCGACGACCTCGTCGTCCGCTCCACGCGCCGGCTCTGGCTGGCCCGCCGCCCGGCGGACGCGGGCTGACCTACCCCGCCGACGCCCTCCGGGTGCGGACCAGGAAGGCCTCCACGCGCTCCCGGTCCGGCTCCGGAGGCAGCGGGGAGCGGGTGACGGCCCGGTCGCTCTCGTCCGCCAGCCGCGCCATCGCGCGCTCCACCTCGTCCCACGGGACCTCGCCCCGTTTCACCGCCAGCAGACCCTCCCGCCGGTCGCCCACGTCGATCACCAGCTCGCCCGTACGCAGCAGGTCCCGGCAGCTCTCCAGCAGCCGCAGCAGGTGCATAGCGTGCTTCCAGCGCGGCTCGCCGTGGAGGCGGACATCCGCCTCCAGCTTCCGCCGCTGGCCCAGCGCGTAGCGCACGAACGTGGTGTGGGCCTGACGTGACAGGAAGGCCGCGCGCAGAGCGACGAGCTCACGGCCCGAGGCGTCGGCGTGCTCCACCAGCGGCGAGTGCAGGCACTCCAGCACATTGGGATTCGCCCGCAGCGCGAGCTCGCAGAAGCGTTCCAGCTCCCAGGAGAACTGCTCGTCCGCAGGCCCCTCGACATGGGTCGGGGGTTTGGCGAAGCCCCAGAAGAGCGGTGTGGGCGCGAGGAAGACTCCGCGTCGGTCCGTATCGCTGTCCTCGGTGGCCAGCCCGAAGGCACGGGAGCCCATCACGCACGAGTACACGGTGTGGTCCCGCACGAGCCGTGCGCCGTCAGGGGTGATCATCCCGGTGAGCGTACGCGGGCGGGGTGAGCGCCGGGAAAGGGATTTCAGGCCTGGCGGATGACGTCCCCGTCGACCGTGATCCGCTCGGCGGGCAGCGGGCGGGTGGCCGGACCCTCCTCCACCGCTCCGTCCCCGATGCTGAACCGGCTGCCGTGGCACGCGCAGTTGATGGTGCCGTCGCCGACGGACGCGACGATGCAGCCCGCATGGGTGCACACCGCGGAGAAGGCCCTGAACTCGCCTTCGGCAGGCTGGGTCACCACGATCTTCCGGTCCTTGAAGATCGTGCCGCCACCGGCCGGGACCTCGGAGGTCCTGGCCAGCTCCGCGCCGGCGGAGGCCGATGCGGAGCTCTCGTCGCTCCCGTCCCCCTCGCCGTCCGACGAGCCACAGCCGGCCGCCAGTGCCGCGGCTCCGGCGGCCCCCGCGGTCAGGACCGCCCTTCGTCGTGCGTTCATGGCTCTCCTCGCGTGGTGGTCGCTCAGAGGCATCGTGACGCCGCCGGCCGCCCCGGCGAAGCAACCGCGCCCAAGGATCGGGACCGGCCCCCTCCGGACACCCCGCGTGGGCGCAGGGAGGGCTCCACGCTGCCGGGCGGGCGCGCCCGCGCCGACGTCGTGTCTCACGGACAGAGCAGGGGCGACCACCTGCCCACGCGCCCCTCTAGGCTGAGAAGGCACGCAGCACGAGGCGACGAGAGGTACGACGTGGCGGTACGAGCGGTCCGTGGAGCTGTCCAGCTGGAGCGGGACGAGGCCGGACACATGGACGAGCGGGTGAGCGAACTCCTCACCGCGGTCCTGGAGCGCAATCAGCTCGTCGCCGACGACCTGATCAGCGTCTGGTTCACGGCCACCCCCGATCTGCACAGCGACTTCCCCGCGGCCGCCGCCCGGGGCCTCGGTATCGTCGACGTGCCGCTGATCTGCGCCCAGGAGCTCGACATCACCGGGGCCATGCCCCGCGTGGTCCGCGTCCTGGCCCACGTGGAGACGTATCTCTCCAAGTCCGAGATCAGTCACGTCTACCTCGGCGCCACCGGTGCCCTGCGCAAGGACATCGCCCAGTGAGAACAGCCCTCGTCATCGGAACCGGCCTGGTCGGGACCTCCGCCGCCCTCGCCCTCGCGGGGCGCGGCGTCCAGGTGCACCTCGTCGACCGCGACCCGTCGTCGGCACACACCGCCGCCGCGCTCGGCGCCGGCACGGCCGAGGCCCCCGAAGGACCCGTCGACCTGGCGATCGTGGCCGTGCCGCCGGCCCACACCGCATCCGTGCTCGCCACGGCCGTGCGGGACGGGATCGCCCGCGCCTACCTCGACGTCGCCAGCGTCAAGGGCGGCCCGCGCCGCGAGCTGGAGGCGCTCGGCGTCGACCTCACGCCGTACATCGGCACGCACCCCATGGCCGGGAAGGAGCGCTCCGGTCCCCTCGCCGCCACCGCCGACCTCTTCGAGGGACGGCCCTGGGTCCTCACCCCGACCCGGGAGACCGACACCGAGGTCCTCAACCTCGCCCTGGAGCTCGTCGCGCTCTGCCGCGCCGTCCCGGTGGTCATGGACGCCGACGCCCACGACCGGGCTGTCGCCCTGGTCTCCCACACCCCGCAGCTGATCTCCTCCATGGTGGCGGCCCGGCTGGAGGAGGCCGACGAGACCGCCGTGCGCCTGTGCGGACAGGGGATCAGGGACGTCACCCGCATCGCCGCGTCCGACCCCCGGATGTGGGTGGAGATCCTCTCCGCCAACCCCGGCCCCGTCGCCGACGTGCTGGCGGGCGTCGCCGCCGACCTGGACGAGACGGTACGGGCGCTCCGCGGCCTGCAGTCCGCCGACGAGGACAAGCGCCGCACGGGCACCGAAGGCATCGAGGACGTCCTGCGCCGCGGCAACGCGGGCCGCGTCAGGGTGCCCGGCAAGCACGGGGCGGCCCCGGCGGCGTACGAGGTCGTGGCCGTGCTCATCAGCGACCGGCCGGGCGAGCTGGCGGGGATCTTCGCCGACGCCGGGCGGGCCGGGGTGAACATCGAGGACGTCCGCATCGAGCACGCCACCGGCCAGCAGGCCGGGCTCGTGCAGCTGATGGTCGAGCCGAGCGCCGCACCCGGGCTGAGCGCGTCCCTCAAGGAACGCGGCTGGTCGATCCGCCCGTAGCGGCGGCCGGGGGCGGCCCGGGACAGGGGTACAAAGGCGCTTCGCGCAATCGGTAACCTTGGGGGAGGCCGTTGTGTGGCCCCGCTCCGCCCGCCCCCGTGTACCAGGAAGGTGTCCACCACCGTGGAAACCGTAAGCGCCGCCGCCCGGACCGCTCCGGCCGCAGTGATCGTCGCCATCGACGGCCCCTCCGGCACGGGCAAGTCGAGCACCTCCAAGGCCGTCGCCGCCCAGCTCGGCCTGAGCTACCTGGACACCGGCGCCCAGTACCGCGCGATCACCTGGTGGATGCTGAACAACGGCATCGACGTGGAGAACCCGGCGGAGATCGCCACGGCCGCCGCCAAGCCGGTCATCGTCTCCGGTACGGACCCGTCGGCCCCGACGATCACGGTCGACGGTGAGGACGCCTCCGGCCCGATCCGTACCCAGGAGGTCACCTCCAAGGTCAGCGCCGTCAGCGCCGTCCCCGAGGTGCGCACCCGGATCACCGAGCTGCAGCGCTCCATCGCCGCCGAGGCCGAGCGGGGCATCGTCGTCGAGGGCCGGGACATCGGCACCACCGTGCTGCCGGACGCCGACATCAAGATCTTCCTGACCGCCTCCCCCGAGGCGCGCGCCGCGCGCCGCAGTGGTGAGGTCAAGGGCTCCGATCTCGCCGCCACCAAGGAGGCGCTGATCAAGCGCGACGCGGCCGACTCCGGACGCAAGACCTCGCCGCTGGCCAAGGCCGGTGACGCCGTCGAGGTGGACACCACCGAGCTGACCCTCACGCAGGTCATCGAGTGCGTCGTCACCCTCGTCGGGGAGAAGCAGGCCGCGAAGTGACCGAAGCCACCGCCGCGCCCACGCTGCGCGGAGCGGCCGTCGGGCGCGGAATCGGCATCGGGCTCATGTACGGGCTGTTCAGGCCCCGCGTGCTCGGCGCGTGGCGGGTCCCGGCGTCGGGACCCGTCATACTCGCCGTGAACCACGCGCACAACATCGACGGGCCGATGCTGATGGGCACCGCGCCCCGGCCCGTCCACTTCCTCATCAAGAAGGAGGCGTTCGTCGGCCCCCTCGACCCGTTCCTGCGCGGAATCGGGCAGCTGAAGGTGGACCGTACGACCGTCGACCGCACCGCCATCACGCAGGCACTCGGCGTGCTGGGGAACGGCGGGGCCCTCGGGATCTTCCCCGAGGGCACGAGGGGCGAGGGAGACTTCGCCTCGCTGCGTGCGGGGCTCGCGTACTTCGCCGTACGCGGCGGGGCGCCGATCGTCCCCGTCGCGGTCCTGGGAAGCACCGAGCGGCGCGGACGGTTGATATCAGCACTGCCTCCGCTGCGCAGCCGGGTGGACGTCGTCTTCGGCGACGCCTTCCAGGCGGGTGACGGCAGTGGCCGGCGGACCAGGAAGGCGCTGGACGAGGCGACACTGCTGATCCAGGGCAGGCTGACCGCGCACCTGGAAGACGCCAGGCGCCTCACCGGGCGCCCGGTCAAGACCTGAGTAGTGGGCCGCGCGATCGTGGCCCATCGATGATGATGCAAAGAGGAACGGACTTCATGAACGACCAGATTCACTCCGACGGCTCGGACCACGAGCACGGAGCACTTGGCGACGCCGAGTACGCGGAGTTCATGGAGCTCGCCGCGCAGGAGGGGTTCGACCCCGAGGACGTCGAGGGCGCGATCGGTGAGGCCGGTCACGGACCGCTCCCCGTGCTCGCCGTCGTCGGCCGCCCGAATGTCGGCAAGTCGACCCTGGTGAACCGGATCATCGGCCGTCGCGAGGCCGTCGTCCAGGACAAGCCGGGCGTCACCCGTGACCGTGTCAGCTACGAGGCCGAGTGGGCCGGGCGCCGCTTCAAGGTCGTCGACACCGGCGGCTGGGAGCAGGACGTACTGGGGCTCGACGCCTCCGTCGCCGCCCAGGCCGAGTACGCCATCGAGACGGCCGACGCGGTCGTCTTCGTGGTCGACGCCACCGTCGGCGCCACCGACACCGACGAGGCGGTCGTCAAGCTGCTGCGCCGGGCAGGCAAGCCCGTCGTCCTGTGCGCCAACAAGGTCGACGGGCAGAGCGGCGAGGCCGACGCCACCGCGCTCTGGTCGCTGGGCCTCGGGCAGCCGCACCCGGTCTCCTCGCTGCACGGCCGTGGCACCGGCGACATGCTCGACGCCGTGCTGGAGGCCCTGCCCGAGGCCCCCGCGCAGACGTTCGGCACCGCGCTCGGCGGCCCGCGCCGCATCGCGCTCATCGGCCGTCCCAACGTCGGCAAGTCCTCCCTGCTGAACAAGGTCGCCGGCGAGGACCGCGTCGTCGTCAACGCCCTGGCCGGCACCACCCGCGACCCGGTCGACGAACTGATCCAGCTCGGCGGGACCACCTGGAAGTTCATCGACACGGCGGGCATCCGGCGCAAGGTCCACCTCCAGGAGGGCGCGGACTACTACGCCTCGCTGCGTACCGCCGCCGCCGTCGAGAAGGCGGAGGTCGCCGTCATCCTGATCGACGCGAGCGAGTCGATCAGCGTGCAGGACCAGCGCATCGTCACCATGGCGGTGGAGGCCGGCCGCGCCGTCGTCGTCGCCTTCAACAAGTGGGACACCCTCGACGAGGAGCGCCGTTACTACCTCGAGCGCGAGATCGAGACGGAGCTCGCCCAGATCGCCTGGGCCCCGCGCGTCAACGTCTCGGCGGTCACCGGCCGGCACATGGAGAAGCTCGTCCCGGCGATCGAGACCGCGATCGAGGGCTGGGAGACCCGCGTCCCCACCGGCAGGCTCAACGCCTTCCTCGGTGAGATCGTCGCCTCCCACCCCCACCCCGTGCGTGGCGGCAAGCAGCCCCGCATCCTCTTCGGCACGCAGGCGGGCACCAAGCCCCCGCGGTTCGTGCTCTTCGCGTCCGGCTTCCTGGAGCACGGCTACCGGCGCTTCGTCGAGCGCCGTCTGCGCGAGGAGTTCGGCTTCGAGGGCACGCCGCTGCACATCTCGGTGCGGGTGCGTGAGAAGCGCGGCCGCAAGAAGTGACCTGAAAGCCCTTACGGCGAAGCCCCGGACCACCCCGCTCAGGCGGGGTGGTCCGGGGCTTCGCCGTAGACCCTCAGGTGTCCGTCGGCCCGGGAGGCAGCGCCGCCGGCCTGGCTCGTCCGGCATGCCGTCCGACCCGCTGCCAGGAACCGGGGTTGCCCCCCGACGCGCTGTTGCTGCCCTGGGCGTTCGCCGCCGTGCGGCCGCTCAGAGGTGCACGGCTGCCGAACATCCCGATACCGAACGTCCTGAAGCCGAGATTCTCCTCGCCGGTGCGATCGCCCGGAAGCGCCCGGAACGATCGGCGGTACTCGGCGTACAGCGCGTCGTAGATCGGGGTGGCGGACCTGCCGCCCGACGGGTCCCGTGAGGGGCGCATGGCCGGGATCGGGGTCTGCTGCTGGCGAGAAGGGTCGTATGAGTGCACGTAGGTGCCAACGACCTCGCCGCCCGTCGGATGCGGGCCGGACGGAGAAAACGATGTCCGGCGGGCGGGGGAGTGCGCAGCCGGCACGGTCAGGTCCCGGCCAGCGGCATCGTGGCGGCGACCAGCAGACCGTTCACCGCGGCCTTGTCCAGCGCGTCACGGAGCAGGTCTTCACGCGGCTGCTGGCCGATGGAACCCGCGGGCGCGGCGAAGACAAGCACGCTCTGCGACTTGTTCGCCGCCGTACGCCAGCCCTCCGTGACCTGGAGCGGCTGGTGAGCCTGCCACCAGGCGACCGGGCTGCCGCCGCCGGCACCGGGCTGGAGCACCGCGTGCAGCTGGCCCATGGCCAGCAGGACGGACCAGCCGGGAAGCACGCCGGGCAGCCGGTTCAGATGCGGCGTGGGCTGGAAGCCCTGCTCCAGCAGCAGCTGGAGGAACTGGTCCCCGCCGCTGCCGTCCGTGCCGGGCCGGGCGATCGGCCCGGTCGGTTCGACGACCAGGGCCGGGCGCAGATCGTCCTCGATCAGGACGAGACCGCTGGTGATGCCGAGAACAGCCTGTTCGGGCATGAGGCCCTCCGGATTCTCCGGCTCGCTGCCGGTGATGGACCGCACGGCGCCCTGGAGCTGGTCCTCCGCGACCTGGACGACCTGCGAGGGGATGCAGGTCGCGTGGGCGAAGGCGAGCACGGCTGTCTCCTCGCCCACGAACAGCACCGTGCTGGTGCGTTCCTGGTCGGAGTCGCCGGGCGTGCGGCAGGAGGTGCAGTCGTAACTGCCTGGGGCGCTGTCGCCGACGAGCAGCCGGTCGGCTTCGGCGTCGCCGATCTCGGCGCGTACGTCCTGGCTGACGTCGAGCATGCGCGGCACGGGTGGCTCCTCGAACTCGGTGCGTGTGCCGGGCGGTTCCCGGCTCATGAAGAGACAACGGACGACCCGGGGCCGGGGTCACGCGCGAATCGGGAGATTAAAGCGGGGGAGTCGATGACCCGGCGCACCGTCAGATCGTGAAAGAAATGCGGAGTCAGGCATTCCGCCTATAGCCCTCCCAGGTGCGTGCGCCAGTTCGAAATGTCACGGCTCTGTGCGACTCCTGTGGGAAAGCCATGACCTCTTCTGACGACACGTAAGGTCCGATGCGGACCAGTCGAACAGGGGAAACGACTACGTAATGCACATTTCATTTCTGCTCCACAATGCGTACGGCATCGGGGGAACGATCCGTACGACCTTCACGCTCGCGAGGACCCTGGCGGAACAGCACGACGTCGAGATCGTCTCCGTCTTCCGGCACCGCGAGGACCCTGCGCTCGGCGCACCCGCCGGTGTGCGGATGAGCCACCTCGTCGACCTGCGCAGATCGGCTCCGGACTTCGAGGGGAACGACGCCGAACACGCGAGATCCGCTTCGGTGTTCCCGCGCGGCGACACCAGGTACCGGCAGTACAGCAAGCTCACCGACAGCCGTCTCGCCGCCCATCTCGGGGCGCTGGAGGCCGATGTCGTCGTCGGTACACGTCCGGGACTCAACGTCCACATCAGCAGGCAGGCCCGGTGCGGGCCGGTGCGCGTCGGCCAGGAGCACCTCACCCTGGAGAGCCACAGCTACCGGCTCCGCCGAGAGATAAGGCACCGGTACGCGCTGCTGGACGCCGTCACGACCGTCACCGAGGCCGACGCCCGGGACTACCGGACAGGGCTGCGGCTGCCGGGAGTGCGTGTGGAGTCGATCCCGAACAGTGTGCCCGAGCCGAGCGGGCCGCCCGCCGACTGCGACGCCAGATGGATCGTGGCGGCGGGCCGGCTGCACCGGGTCAAGCGGTACGACGTGCTGATCCGGGCCTTCGCCGGTGTCGCGGCGGTGAGGCCGGACTGGCGGCTGCGGATCTACGGCGCGGGGGACGCGTCCGGCAACGAGCAGCGGCCCCTGCGTGCCCTCGTCGAGGAGCTCGGGCTCAGGGAACGGGTGCTGCTCATGGGATCCGCCGACCCCATGGAGGAGGAGTGGCCCAAGGCCTCCATCGCCGCCGTGACCTCGGAGCGGGAGTCGTTCGGCATGACCATCGTGGAGGCGATGCGCTGCGGGGTGCCGGTGGTGGCCACCGACTGCCCGCACGGACCCGCCGAGATCATCCGCGACGGGGCGGACGGCAGGCTCGTACCGCTCGGGGACACCGGAGCGTTCACCAAGGCCCTGCTCGGCCTGATCGACGACGACGAGCTGCGGCACAGGATGGGCCGCGCCGCGCGGGTCTCCGCGGCACGGTTCGATCCGGCGCCGATCGCGGAACGGCACGAGAAGCTCTTCCGCGAGCTGGCGGCACGGGGATCCAAGGGCCGTTCGCAGAGCACGCTGCGCAACGCCGTGCACCGGTCCCGGGGCGGAGTGCTGGACGGGGCGTACGCGCTGCGTCACGCGGCGTCGTCGGCGATCCGCCGGGGACGGGGGTGAGAGGAGGCGCCCGGACACCTGTCCGGGCGCCTCCGGCGGCCGCGTCCCGGACCGTTTCATTCCGGATGGCGTGACGGGTGCGGAGGCTCCGCGACCGGGGTCGGGCAGGGTCGGTGCGAGGGGAAAGTAAGGGTGTCATAAGGGGGAGTGAATTCCAGGTTGCGCGGTCACGTATTCCGCATTCCGCAGCCGTGGGAAACACGCGACGCATGCGCTCCGGCGGCCTGTGATTTCCTCGTGAACGATGTCCGGAAGGAATTCCGGGCGCCCGCGAAATGCAGGTCACACGCCGTGCGGCCGCCTCTTCCGACGGTGCGGACCCGGGTGAAGCCGCGTGGGGATCCTGTGACACAAGCGTGACCGGCGAGGTACATACGGTCGCGCCCGGTGCGTCCCTCGCCACCGCTTCCGCCTCGCCGTGCGACGGCCTACGGTGAGAGGTATGGCACCTGTACCGACCCCTCCCGCCCAGCCGGACGACGCTCCCGATTCGTACCTCGGCCTCGACGCCGAGGCCGCGGAACGACAGGCCAGAGCCCGAGGCTGGAGCACGGTCCGAGCCCTCCCGCCGGGCAGCATCATCACCATGGAGTTCCGTGGCGGACGCATCAACTTCGAGGTGGACGCCGCGAAGGTGATCCGCTGCTGGGTCGGCTGAGGCCCGGCTCCGCGCATGACGAAGGCCCCGGCATCTGCCGGGGCCTTCGTCATGCGCGGAGCCGGGGAAGTGCGTGGTCCCCGCAGGTCAGGTCAGGGAGCTACCGATCCGCCTGTCACCGGACGGGCCGGAGATCCGCCGCTCCGCGGGGCGCGATCCGCGTGCGGCGGGCGGCGTGAGCCCGCCGGGGTGACGGGCGTCCGCTCCGAGCGGACCGGGTGCGTCTGGTGCGCGCGGGCGCGAGCACCCGCCCCCGGGTGTCCGGCCGCCGCCGGGGAATCGGGCACCGCCACCATGCTCGCGGCCTCCTGGGCAGCCTCGGCGCCCTTCCCGCCACCCAGTGCCTGCGGCAGCAGCACTGGCTCCGGAGCAGCCGGAGCCGACGGGGCGGACGTCCGCAGCCGACGGCGGGCCCGCCACTGCTCCCGCACCGAGAGGATGAGGACCTCGGCGCGGGTGACGAGCGGCTCGAACCACGGCAGGGCCAGCAGGATCAGCAGGCCGGCCGCCCAGCCCAGCAGGACGTCGCTGAGCCAGTGGGTGCCGATGTAGACGGTGGTGAGCCCCACGCCGAGCGAGACGAACGCCGACAGGGCCGACAGGTAGCGCCGCGCCCGCGGGGTGGTGGCCAGATAGGCGAGGATGCCCCAGGTCACCACGGCGTTGGCGGTGTGCCCGGAAGGAAATATATCGCCGCCGGCGAAGAGCTCGGCCGAGCCGATCTGGGTGGCGTAGTGCGGGCCCAGCCGCCCGAGCCCGAGCTTGACGGCGCCCACCGACACGTTGAGCAGCAGCAGCGAGGTGCCCAGGGTGAGGAGAGGCCGCAGCGTGTGCTGGCGCCAGGAGCGCCAGCCGAGCCAGGAGGCGACCATCACGGCCGTGGGGCCACGCTGGCCGAGCACGACGTAGTAGTCGAGGAAGGCGTGGAGTCCGGGCCACTGCTGATAGGGCCGGAACAGCATGACCTTCCAGTCGAGAGCCACCAGCCAGGACGAGACGAGCACAGCGACGACGATGGCGACATAGAACGCCAAAGTCCCGCCGAAGAGAGCGATGCGGTGACGGCTCATCCGCGGGGTCTCTATCTTCGGCGGTTCCGGCTCCCGGTCCAGACGGGCAAAGATGTCGGTACGCACGCAATGGACGTTACAGCGAGTGAGTGTGCGATCCGGCCGATCCCGCGTCTTTGTGATGACGATGTGATGTGGACTTTGTCTCAGGCAGGTCTCCATTACCGGTGTGCCGATGAATGGATTCGGGCGCCTCGGCTATTCGCTCCCGGCGTTATTCGTAGAAATGTTTGATCACCGAAGAAAGTGATGCGGCGTGACCGTGACGCGTATGCGCGGGTCCATTCGGGGCAGCCGCGGGGCGCGGCCGGGCCGGCGCGGCGGCGAGGCCGTCACCCCGTGTACCGGGTGAAGTGGTGTACGCCACACCCGGTGGCCGGTGAACGTATGAGCTGGACCACGCGTGACCACGTGGAACTCGCGTACGCTGACGGCTCACTCGCCCGTCGATGCCGGGCCCGGGGGACGCCGAAGCCGGATCCCCAGCGGGTCTGCCGAGCGCGAGGGACTCATTGTGGGAGGTACGTACATGACTGGGACGTCCACGGCCGTGAGCAGGCTGCGCGCAGCAGCCGACGGTGCCAACCGCTGGGTCGTCCTGGTCGTCCTCTGCCTCAGTCTTCTTCTGGTCGCGCTGGACGCGACCGTGCTGCACGTCGCCGTTCCCGCCGTCACCGAGGATCTGCGGCCCAGCGCCGTGGGCCTGCTGTGGATCGTGGACGCCTACCCGCTGGTCTGCGCCTCCCTGCTGATCCTCTTCGGCACGCTCGGTGACCGGATCGGCAGACGGCGGGTCCTCCTCGGGGGTTACGCGCTCTTCGGGATCGCCTCGGCGCTCGCGGCGGTGGCCGACAGCCCGGGCATGCTGATCGCGGCGCGCGCGCTGCTCGGCGTGGGCGGCGCGATGATCATGCCGGCCACGCTGTCGATACTCCGGCAGGTCTTCCCCGACCGGCGCGAGCGGGCCCTGGCCATCGGGATCTGGACCGCGGTCGCCGCGGTGGGCGCCGCGACCGGTCCGGTCATCGGCGGGTTCCTCGTCGAGCACTACTGGTGGGGCTCGGTCTTCCTGATCAACATCCCGCTCATGGCCGTGATCCTCCCCGTGGGGCGCTGGCTGCTGCCCGAGTCACGTGGCGGGAGCGACGGCCCCTGGGACGTGCTCGGCGCTCTGACCGCCGCGGCCGGTGTGCTCGGGGTCGTCCTCGGCATCAAGCGGATCGGCGGCGACGGAGGGCTCCTGACCCTCGCCACCCTGGGCCCGCTGCTCGCCGGGATCCTCCTGCTCGTCCTCTTCGTCCGCAGGCAGCGGCGGCGCACGCACCCGCTGATCGACATCGCGATGTTCTCCCGGCCCGCCTTCACCACGGCCGTCGGCTGCATCGTGCTCGCCATGCTCGCCCTGGTCGGCCTGGAGCTGATCGCCGTCCAGTACCTCCAGCTGGTCCTGGACCTCAGCCCGCTGGAGACCGGACTGCGGCTGCTGCCGCTGACCTTCGCGGCGATGGCAGCCGGCGCCACCGGTTCGTACACCCTCAGCCGGATGGGGCCCCGCCGGATGGTCGGATGGGGCTTCGTGCTGACGGCCGCCTCCGTGCTCCTGCTGACCCTCATGGGCCAGCACGACCGGCCCGTCCTGCTCACCGCAGGGTTCGTGCTGCTGGGTTTCGGGCTCCAGTCCACGCTGTTCGGGGCCTACGAGTCGATGCTGAGCGAGGTGCCCGCCGAACGCGCCGGCGGAGCCGCCGCGATCGGCGAGACCTCCTACCAGCTGGGCGCGGGCCTGGGGATCGCGCTGCTGGGCAGCGTCATGAACGCGGCCTACGCCCCCGGACTCTCCCGGCTGCACGAGGAGGGAGTCCCCGCGGCCGCCGGGTCGGCGGCCTCGCACTCGCTGGGTGAGGCCTACCAGGTGGCGGGCAGGCTGGGCGGCCCCATGGGGGACCTGCTGCGGAACACGGCGCGGCACGCCTTCGTCGACGGACTCCACATCACGCTGCTGGTCAGCGCGGGGCTCCTGCTGCTCGGCGCGCTGGCGGCGCTGCGTCTGCCGCCGGTCATGGACTGCCCGCCGGTCGCGAAGGGCTGCCGGGAGCAGACCGTCGAGCTGCCGGAGCAGGCGAGCGGGCGGGATTCCGGCACGTCGGCGACCCGTGGCGGATCGCGGACCCCGGCCGTACCGGAGGCCCGCGGGGAGCGGCTGCCGGGTCCCGTCCGGCGCGAACCCGCCGAGGCCACCGGCTCTGGACGGGCCGCACTCTGAGCCGTAACGTCGCCGGGGCGCCATAACTATCACTGCTAGTTTCAGTACGGTGGCGCGTTTCCGAACCGTGCGAGCCGCCGGAGGCACCCATGTCCACCACCGATTCAGCGAAGCCGTCGAAGCTCCCGCCCTTCGACCCGTGCGACCCCATCGGCATCGACGACCTCCTCGGGCCGGAGGACCTCGCGATCCGGGACACCGTGCGCGCCTGGGCCACCGACCGGGTCCTCCCGCACATCGCCGGGTGGTACGAGAAGGGTGAGCTCCCCGGCATCCGCGAGCTGGCCCGCGAACTCGGATCGCTCGGGGCGCTCGGCATGTCGCTGAAGGGCTACGGCTGTGCGGGGGCGAGCGCCGTGCAGTACGGCCTGGCCTGCCTGGAGCTGGAGGCCGCCGACTCCGGGATCCGCTCCCTGGTCTCCGTCCAGGGTTCCCTCGCCATGTACGCCATCCACCGCTTCGGCTCGGATGAGCAGAAGCAGCGGTGGCTGCCCGGCATGGCGGCGGGCGAGATCATCGGCTGCTTCGGCCTCACCGAGCCCGACCACGGCTCGGACCCGGCGGGGATGCGGACGTACGCCGAGCGGGACGGTGACGACTGGGTCCTCACCGGCCGCAAGATGTGGATCACCAACGGATCGGTCGCCGGGGTCGCCGTCGTGTGGGCGCAGACCGACGAGGCGGGCGGCGGAACCGGCATCCGCGGGTTCGTGGTGCCGACGGACAGCCCCGGTTTCTCCGCGCCGGAGATCAGGCACAAGTGGTCGCTGCGCGCCTCGGTCACCAGCGAACTGGTCATGGACGGCGTACGGCTGCCCGCGGACGCCGTCCTGCCCGGCGTCACCGGTCTGCGCGGCCCGCTCAGCTGCCTGAGTCACGCCCGCTACGGCATCGTCTGGGGAGCCATGGGCGCGGCGCGCGCGAGCTTCGAGGCGGCGCTGGACTACGCGAAGTCCCGTGAGCAGTTCGGCAGGCCGATCGGCGGGTTCCAGCTCACCCAGGCCAAGCTCGCCGACATGGCCCTGGAACTCCACAAGGGCGTCCTGCTCGCCCATCACCTGGGCCGCAGGCTGGACGCGGGCAGGCTCCGTCCCGAGCAGGTCAGCTTCGGCAAGCTCAACAACGTGCGTGAGGCGATCGAGATCTGCCGCACATCGAGGACGATCCTCGGTGCCAACGGGATCTCGCTGGAGTATCCGGTGATGCGGCACGCGACGAATCTGGAGTCGGTGCTCACCTACGAGGGAACCGTGGAGATGCACCAGCTGGTACTGGGCAAGGCGCTCACCGGACTGGACGCTTTCCGGTAGGGCTCTGCGGCGAGCGCCCCGCTCAGCTCTGGTTGAAGAAGCCGTCGGCGGGCCGGCCGGCGGCTTCGCCGTTCACCACCTGGGTGTGAGCGGGGGTCAGCAGGAAGACTCTGGTCGCCACACGCTCGATGGAGCCGCGCAGGCCGAAGGTCAGTCCCGCGGCGAAGTCCACGACGCGCTTCGCGTCCGAGGGGTCCATGGCCGTGAGGTTGACGATCACCGGGACGCCGTCCCGGAAGAGCTCACCGATCCCACGCGCGTCCCGGAAGCTGTCCGGGGTGACGGTGGCGATCCTGCGCCCCGTGTCCTCGGCCTTCTCGGAAGCCACCTGCACGCGGGGGTCGGTCACCCATGGCTGGCCGGTGCCGGTCTCCGCATCCTCGGAGTACTCGTCGTCGTAGTACCGCTCGTCGTTGTCGTTGTCCTCCACGAGGCCCAGCCAGGCACTTGCCTTGCGCACCGATCCCATGGACGCCTCCTCTCACCGCGGTTCGTTGGTGTTCCGCATCTCTTTCCTATCCCTATGGTCGTCCATGATGCGGATACAGCGCCAAGGGGATAGTCGGCGCGCAGGCGATTCGTGACGCTACTGGTGCAGAGCATGTGGCGATTCGTCAGGGTTCCTCCCGTATAAGGGGGGTTGCAAAAGGAAAATATGATGCTCCGGGCCGTCCGGGTGACATGGCGTGCGTACGGGTGAACGGGATGGTCGATACGATGCACGCCGCGCGGGCGCACGAGCGCGGCGTATCAGGTGAACGGCTACCGGGGGATCGTCGTGTTCGGAATCGTCAGGCCCTGCACCCATCGGCTGTCCGAAGGACTCAAGACCGAGTGGATGGCCCATCTCTGCGGGCTCTGTCTCGCGCTGCGCGCGGACCACGGGCAGTTCGCACGGGTGGTGACGAACTACGACGGCCTGATCGTCTCGGTCCTGACGGAGGCTCAGTCCGAGCGGACCGGCGCACAACGGCGCACCGCCGGCCCCTGCCCGCTGCGCTCGATGCGGACGGCTCCGGTCGCGCGCGGCGAGGGCGCCAGGCTGGCCGCCGCCGTGTCGCTCGTGCTGGCGTCCGCGAAGGTCCGCGACCATGTGGCCGACCGGGACGGACTGTTGAAGCGGCGCCCGGTCGCCGCGGCGGCGCGCAGGGTCGCGGCGGGCTGGGACAGGGCGGGGGCGCGGACCGGGGCCGAGCTCGGCTTCGACACGGCGGTCCTGGTCGACGCCGTCGACCGGCAGACCGGGATCGAGTCCACAGCCGGGCCCGGCACCTCCCTGCTGACGGTCACCGAGCCCACCGAGACCGCCACGGCGGCGGCCTTCGCGCACACCGCCGTACTCGCGGGCAAGCCGCAGAACGCCGAGGCGCTCGCCGAGGCGGGACGGCTCTTCGGCAGGCTCGCCCACCTCCTGGACGCCGTGGAGGACAGGGAGACCGACGCCGCGTCGGGTGCCTGGAACCCCCTCACCGCCACCGGCACGTCCCTCGCCGAGGCCCGCCGGCTGTGCGACGACGCGCTGCACGGTGTGCGTCTCGCGATGCGGGACGCGGAGTTCACCGACAGTACGCTGGCCCACGTGCTCCTGGTCCACGAGCTGCGGCGGTCCGTGGACCGGGCCTTCGGCTCGTCCTCCTGCTCGCACCAGCCGGACGGCGGGCTCTCGGGGTCCTTCGGTCCGCCGCCCGGCAACCCGTACGCACCCAGTGGTCCGGGAGGCCCTTTCGGGCCGCCCCTGCCGCCCGAGCCGCCCCGCAACCGGCGCGGCCTCATCGCCGGGTGCCTGGTCTGGGCGGGGCTCGCCTGCACCTGCCAGATGTGCTGTGCCAGTAACTTCAACGACCCCTGGAGCGGTCAGGAGCGGGAAGGGCTCTGCCACAAGTGCGACTGTGGTGACTGCTGCGAAGGCTGTGACTGCTGCAGCAACTGCTGCGGCGGCGAGGACGGCGGCTGCTGCGACTGCGACTGCGGGTGCGACTGCTGAGAGAGCGGTGCGCGGGCGGCCCACCGGCGCGCAGTGGCGCAGCGGTGCTCACCGGCGCACCGGGGAGCACCGCCGCGGACTCACCTGATCTCGGGCGGTGAGATCCGTGAGGCCTTGATCGCCGACTTGGTGGTGCCCCACTTCTTCAGGATGCGGTCGTACGTCCCGTCCGCGACGAGGCCGTTGACCGCCGCCTGGAAGGCGGGCGCCAGCGGGGTGCCCTTCTTGAAGGCGAAACCGACGTCGAGCCGCTTGAACTCGTTGAGGAAGCGCAGCCCCTCCATCTGGGTGACGGCGTAGCGCAGCCCGTTGATCGTGGACATCAGGACATCGCTGCGCCCCTGCTGGAGCGAGCTCCATACGGCGGCCTGATCGGCGTACGTCCGGACCTCGTACGCCTTCTTGCCCGCCTCGCCGCACACATGCCGGTTCTCCTCCAGGGTCGCCTCGAAGGTGGTCCCGGCGGCGGTGCCGACGGTCAGGCCGCAGAGCTGTGTGAGGTCGGTGACCTCCTTCAGATCGCTGTCGTCGCGGACGGCGAAACCCTGACCGTCGTTGATGTACGTCACGAAGTCGATCGTCTTCCGGCGCTCGTCGGTCACGCCGAAGTTGCCGGTCCCCACGTCGTACTTCCCGCTGCCGAGCGCCGGCAGGATCGCCTCGAAGGAGGCCACCTCGCGCTTCAGCTTCAGCCCGAGCGCCCGGGCCACCGCGTCGGCGAAGTCGATGTCCGCGCCCGCGAGCGTCTTTCCGTCCTCCTCGTAGAACGCCCCCGGTGGCGCGCCCACGCTGGACGCGAGGGAGAGGGTTCCCGAGGTGCGGACTCCTGCGGGCAGCAGCTTCGCCGCGGCGTCGTTCCTCTTCACCGCGGAGACCACGTCGGTCGTCGGCGTCTTCCCTCTGGCGGCGGACCCGGCCCCGGCCGGGGCGGTCGCCGGATCACCCGATCCGCAGGCGGTCAGCGTGAGCGCGGCGACGGTGATCAGTGCGAAGGCAGCGGTGTGCCGGGTTCGGGGCATGACAAAGTTTCTCCGGATTCGTCGACCGCGCTCCCGTGCGCAAGGGCACGGAGCGGCGGGGCGGGAGATCAGCGGTACGAGGGGAGGGCCGAGCGGTGTCGTGTACGCGAAGGAACGCTGCGGAGGATGCTCCAGCGCCGGAAGGGCGCGAGCGGGTGGAGAGAGAAACGCAGGGGGGTCAGCTCAACAGGAGGAGGACCACACGCGACCGAAGTCGATGTGGGAGCGGGTGACCAGCCACTGCTGCGAATACATGGCCCAAGTGGAACAGGCATCCGGTTGCACGTCAACCGAAGTGAGACGTACGGCTCACACTGTGGACACGCTTGACAACACAGGCCGGTTGGGGCTTTTCTCAGGAGCGGACCGGCGCTGAGGGGCCCGGTCCACGTTGTGTTCGCGCTGAAGGCACGCCCCGTGTTCGATCTCTGCATCCACGGAGCCTTCGCATGTCCGCGCAGACAGACAGCCCTTCCCCCGTCATCACCGCCCCGCCCCGCAAGGACGCCGGGGGCCCGGTCCCGCGCATCGTCCCCGTACGCCGAACAGGCCGCTGGACAGCGGCCGTTGCCGTCCTGCTGCTCCTGGCGGGGGCGCTGGTGTCCGTCGTGCGCAACGACGCCTTCCAATGGGACGTCGTGGGCGCCTACCTCACGACCGACTCCGTGCTGCGAGGGCTCGGCCTGACACTGTGGCTCACCGGCCTCGTCATGGTGCTGGGCTTCGCGCTCGGTACCCTCCTCGCGGTGTTCCGGCTCTCCGGCAACCCCGTGCTGAAGGCGGTCGGCTGGGGATACATCTGGCTGTTCAGGTCCACGCCGATCCTGGTCCAGCTGCTCTTCTGGTTCAACATCGGCGCCCTCTACCCCCAAATCCTCGGCGTCCGGACGGTCGACCTCCTCAGCCCCGTCGTCGTCGCCGTCATCGGGCTGACGCTCCACGAGGCCGCGTACGCCGCCGAGGTGGTCCGCGGCGGCATCCTCTCCGTGGAGCGCGGACAGTTGGAGGCGGCCCAGTCGCTGGGCCTCGGCCCCTGGCGGCGGCTGCGGCGGATCGTGCTGCCGCAGGCCATGCGCTCCATCGTCCCGCCGGCCGGGAACATGCTGATCGGGACGTTGAAGGGCACCTCGATCGTCAGCATCATCGCCGTCCGGGACCTGCTGTACTCGGTGCAGCTCGTCTACCACCGCACGTACGAGGTCATCCCGCTCCTGCTGGTCGCCACCCTCTGGTACGCGGCCGTGACCTCGCTCCTGTCCATCGGCCAGTACTACGTCGAACGCCACTACGCGCGCGGCACGGCGGGCCCCCGATGAGCGGTACACCGGCACTCGTCGTCATAGGCGCCGGACCCCGCGGCACCGGGGTCCTCGAACGCATCGCGGCCAACGCCGCCGAGCTGTACGACGGCCTCCCCCTGGACATCCACCTCGTCGATCCCCACCCGCCGGGCGGCGGCCGGATCTGGCGGCAGGACCAGTCCCCGCTGCTGTGGATGAACTCCATGGCGGAGGACGTCACCATGTTCACCGACGAGACGGTCCCACTGGACGGCCCGGTCCGCCCCGGACCCGCCCTGCACACCTGGGCAGCGGACGTCCGCGAGGGGCGCACCCGCGTCCTCGGCGACCCGGCCGTCCTGGAGGAGATCCACGGCCTCGGGGACCAGGACTTCCCCAGCCGGCGACTCCAGAGCGCCTATCTCCGCTGGGTGTACGAGCAGACACTCGCCGCGCTCCCGCCCGGCATCACCGTCCACGAACACACCGGCCACGCCCTGCGGGTCTCCGGGCCCCGCGACGGCCGCCAGCGCGTCCGGATCGAGGGGCGCGCCGAGCCGCTCGTCGCCGACCTCGTCGTCCTCACCGTCGGCCACCTCGACGCCGAACCGGACGCGGAGCAGAAGGAGCTCAGCGCCTTCGCCGCACGCCACGGACTGGTCCACCTGCCGCCCGACTTCACCGCCGACACCGACCTGACGGCGCTCCCGGCCGGCGAACCCGTCCTCGTCCGGGGCTTCGGGCTGGCCTTCATCGACCTGATGGTGCTGCTCACCGAGGGACGTGGCGGGCGCCACGAGGACGGCATCTACATCCCGTCCGGCAGGGAGCCGGTCCTGTACGTCGGCTCGCGGCGTGGCGTCCCGTACCACTCGAAGATCGGCTACACCTGGCAAGGTGAACGCCCGCCGCTGCCCCACCACTTCGCGACCGCCCAGGCCGAGGAGATCCTGAACCGCCCCGGCCCCGTGGACTTCCGGCGCGATCTGTGGCCGCTGGTCGCCAGGGAGCTGGGCCATGCCCACTACCACCGGCTCTTCACCGCCCACCCGGAGCGCACCGCGGTCGACCGGCGTGACTTCGAGGAGAAGTACGCCGTCACCGAGCCCGGCAGCCCCGAGCTCGCGGCACTCGTCGCATCGGCCGTCCCCGACCCCGCGGACCGGCTCGACCTCGACGCCCTCGACCGCCCGCTCGACGGGGTGCGTTACGCCTCGTACGACTCCCTGCAGGACGGGCTGCGCGCCTACATCACCGCCGACCTCGAACGACGGCACGACCCCCGCCACAGCCCCGACCTCGCCGTCTTCCTCGGACTGCTGTCCGTCTACGGGCAGTTGACCCGCTTCGGCGACATCGGGGAGCAGTGGCATGGCTTCTTCAGCTATCTCGCATCGGGCCCTCCCGGCCCCAGGCTGCGCCAGCTGCTCGCCCTGTCAAGGGCCGGAGTCGTCCGCTTCGCCGGAGCCGGAATGACCGTGGAGTCCGACGAGGCCCAGGGCGTCTTCCGGGCCCGCAGCACCACCGTCCCGGGCGCGGCCGTCGAAGCCCGCGCACTCGTCGAGGCCCGGCTGCCCGACCCCTCGCTGCGCAGGACGCGCAGCGCGCTGCTGACCGGGCTGTACGAGGACGGCGCGGCCGGCACCGGGACGGGGCTGCTCTCCGTCGACCCCGCCGACGGCCGTGTCCTGTACCGCGACGGCCGCCCCCACCCGCGCCGCTTCGCGCTCGGCCCGTACACCACCGCGCGCTCCAGCGGTGCGTTCACCCGGCCCCGCACCGGCGGTCCCGCCTTCCGCCAGAACGACGCCACCGCGCGCACGGCGCTCGTGTTCCTGCGCGACCTCTCCTGTCGGGACCGCCTCACCGTCTGAGCACGGCAACCCGTACCGCACCCCCGTCGCAGAAGGAACCCCGCCATGTCGCTCACCAGCGATCCACCCGTCCACTCACCGGCCGAAGCCGGCTCCCGCGAGGAGACGTCCGCCGACGCCTACGCGGCCCTGACCGTCGTCCCCGTACGCCATCCGTGGCGGTGGGTGGCCGTCGCCGCCACGGCGGTGCTGCTCGCACAGTTCCTGAACGGCCTGATCACCAACCCCGGCTGGGAGTGGGACGTCTTCGCCCGGTTCGTCACCACCGAGACCATCCTGCGCGCCGTGTGGGTCACGCTCCAGCTGACCTTCTACGGCACGGTCCTCGGCTTCGCGCTCGGCATCGTCCTGGCTTTCATGCGGCTGTCCGCCAGCCCGTTCCTCAGGGCGGTCTCGTACGCGTACATCTGGGCGTTCCGCTCGATCCCGCTCATCGTCCAGCTGCTGTTCTGGTTCAACCTGGCCTACCTCTACAAGGAGGTGCAGTTCGGCATCCCCTTCGGACCCGGATTCGTCTCCTTCGACACGATGAACCTCGTCGGCGCGATGAGTGCCGCCGTTCTCGGGCTCGCCCTGCACCAGGCCGCGTACGCGGCGGAGATCGTGCGGGGTGGCGTACTGGCCGTGGACAGCGGTCAGTCGGAGGCCGCGGCGGCTCTCGGGATCCCGCGGCTGCGGCAACTGCGGCGCATCGTCCTCCCGCAGGCCATGCGCTCCATCCTGCCGAACGCCGCCAACGAGATCATCTCCCTCTTCAAGGGCACCTCGATCGTCTCCGTGATGGCGATCGGTGAACTCTTCTACCAGGTCCAGGTCGTCTACGGACGCAACGGGCGGGTGGTGCCCCTGCTCATGGTCGCCACGGTCTGGTACATCCTCCTGACCACCGCGCTCTCCGTTCTCCAGCACTACGTCGAACGTCACTACGCCAAGGGAGCAGTGCGATGAGCGCAGCCACGGAAGAAGCCACCGGGACCGACGCCATGGTCGAGATCAGGGCCGTCCACAAGAGCTTCGGTCAGCTCGACGTGCTCCGCGGCGTCGACCTGACCGTACGCGCGGGGGCGGTCACCGTGATCATCGGCCCCTCCGGGTCGGGGAAGTCCACCCTGCTGCGCACCATCAACCACCTGGAGAAGGTCGACCAGGGCTGGATCAGCGTCGACGGCACCCTGGTCGGCTACCGCAGGTCCGGCGACAAGCTGTACGAGCTGCGCGAGCGAGAGGTCCTGCGCCAGCGCACCGCGATCGGCTTCGTCTTCCAGAACTTCAACCTCTTCCCGCACCTCACCGTCCTCGAGAACGTCATCGAGGCCCCGATCGCCGCGCTCGGCCGTCCCCGCAAGGCCGCCGTCGCCGCGGCCGGGAAACTGCTGGCACGGGTCGGGCTCGCGGACAAGGCCGGGGCCTACCCCAAGCAGCTCTCCGGCGGCCAGCAGCAGCGCGTCGCGATCGCCCGCGCCCTCGCCCTGGAGCCGAAACTGCTGCTCTTCGACGAGCCGACCTCGGCCCTCGACCCCGAGCTGGTCGGGGAGGTCCTCGACGTCATCAAGGACCTGGCCCAGGGGGGCACCACGATGATCGTCGTCACGCACGAGATCGGCTTCGCCCGTGAAGTCGCCGACACCGTCGTCTTCATGGACGAGGGACGGATCGTCGAGCAGGGCCCGCCCGCCGACGTCCTCGACCACCCGGTCCAGGAGCGCACCCGCGCCTTTCTTTCCAAGGTCCTCTGAGCATGTCCCCGCGATCAAGGAGCAGTCACGTGCCCGTCCACCGCACCCTCACCGCCGCCCTCGTCACCCTCACCGCCGCAGGGCTGCTCACCGCGTGCGGCACCAGCGGCGCCACCGAGGACGTGATCCGACCCGAGGGCCGGAAGGACACCGGGATCAACATCGGCCCCGACCAGAAGAGGATCAGGGGCGAGAAGGTGGAGGAGATCGCCGCCGAGGTGCCTGCCGCGATCCGCGAACGCGGCACCCTCCGGTTCGGTGCGAGCGCCGACGCCTCACCGCCACTCGGCTTCTACGCGACCGACGACAAGACCCGCATCGGCAGCGAGATCGACCTCGCGACCCTCATCGCGGACACCCTCGGTCTGAAGCCCGAGTTCGAGGAGGTCTCCTGGGAGAACCTCTTCGTCGGCCTGGACAGCTCGAAGTTCGACGGGGTCCTGTCCAACGTCACGGTGACCGAGGAGCGCAAGGAGAAGTACGACTTCGCGACCTACCGGCTCGACAACATCGCCTTCGAGGCGAAGAAGGGCTCCGGCTGGAAGGTGAAGGGCCCTGCGGACGTCGCGGGAAAGACGGTGTCCGTCGCCTCCGGCACCAACCAGGAGAAGATCCTCGTCGACTGGAGCGAGGAGAACGTCAAGGCCGGACGCGAACCGGTGGAGATCAAGTACTTCCAGAAGGACACCGACTACTACCTGGCCCTCCAGTCGGGCCGCATCGACGCCTACCTGGGCCCGAGCCCCTCCGTCAACTACCACGTCGCGTCGGCCGGGCAGTCCGAGATCGTCGGCACGCTCTCCGGCGGCGGTGACGGTGTCCAGGGCAAGATCGCCGCCACCACCAAGAAGGACAGCGGCCTGGTCGAGGCGTACGGCGCCGCGATCGACCACATCATCCAGGACGGCTCGTACGCCGAGGTGCTGAAGCGCTGGGGTCTGACCAACGAGGCCGTCGAGAAGTCCGAGATCAACCCGCCCGGCCTCCCCAAGACCGAGAACTGACCCGAGAGGTCCGCATGTCCTCCACCAGGCCCCTCCACCTCGCCGCCGAGATCGGCGGCCCGCCGCGCTACGACGCCGGCTCCCACGTCGCTCTGGCCCGCCTCGCCGAAGGAGGGGCGCTCGACTACGTCACCCTGAACGACTCCTTCGCGCGCCCGGGCCCCGACGCGCTCGCCGTACTGGCCCGGGTCGCCCCGGCCACCACCCGGATCGGCCTCGTGCCGACGGTCACCACCACCCACACCGAGCCCTTCCACGTCTCCTCCGCCGTCGCCACCCTCGACTGGGTCAGCAAGGGCCGGGCCGGCTGGCAGGCCGACGTGTCGAGCACCGAGGCCGAGGCCCGGCTGTTCGGCCGGCGCCCGGCCGCACCCGCCACCGCGCTGTGGCGGGAAGCGGGGGAGGCAGCCGACGCCGGAGCACGGCTGTGGGACAGCTGGGAGGACGACGCGGAGATCAGGGACGCCGCCACCGGCCGCTTCATCGACCGCGACAAACTGCACTACGTCGACTTCGAGGGCAGCACCTTCTCCGTCCGGGGCCCGGCCATCGTGCCCCGGCCCCCGCAGGGCCGGCCCGTCACCGTCATCGACGGCACGAGCGGTCCCGCCCGCGAGCCGGCCGCCCGGCACGCTGACGTCGTCCACGTGCGGGCCACGTCCCCCGAGCAGGCGGCCTCGCTCGCCGACGAGCTGCGCCGCCGCGCCGCCGCCCACGGCCGGGACCCCGACAGCCTGCGGGTCCTGGTCGCCCTGACCGTCGACCTCGGTGACGCCGAGACCGCCCCGGAACCAGGGCTGGAGAGCGGCCCGCAGCTCGCCGGACGGGGGACCTACTTCCGGGGCGGGCCCGTGGACCTCGCCGAACTCGTCATCCAATGGCACCGGGGAGGGGCCGTGGACGGCTTCCACCTCACCCCCATCACACCGGAGCGCGACCTCGAACGGATCGTCAACGGCACCGTGGCCCTGCTCCAGCACCGCAGCCTGTTCCGGACCTTCTACCCGGGCGGCACGCTCCGCGAGCACCTCGGCCTCGGCCGGCCGGCCAACCGCTACGCGCTCGCAGACACCTCAGGGGCCCAGTCATGAAACAGATGCACCTCGCCGCCCACTTCCCGGGCGTCAACAGCACCACCGTGTGGACCGATCCCCGCTCGCGGAGCCAGATCGACTTCACCTCCTTCGAGCACCTGGCCAGGACCGCCGAGCGCGGGAAGTTCGACTTCTTCTTCCTCGCGGAAGGACTGCGGCTGCGTGAGCACAACGGCCGCATCCACGACCTGGACGTGGTGGGCCGCCCCGAGTCCCTCACCCTCCTCAACGCGCTCGCCGCCGTCACCGACCGGCTCGGGCTCGCCGCCACGGTCAACGCCACCTTCAACGAGCCCTACGAACTCGCCCGCCGTCTCGCCACGCTCGACCACCTCAGCGCGGGCCGGGCCGCTTGGAACGTGGTGACCTCATCGGACGCCTTCACCGGCGAGAACTTCCGCCGCGGCGGCTATCTCGACAGGGCCGACCGGTACACCCGGGCCGCGGAATTCGTCGCCACCGCCCGTGAGCTGTGGGACTCCTGGACGCCGGACGGCGAATCGCGGCCCTTCGCGCACTCCGGGCGGCACTTCGAGATCTCGGGAGAGTTCAGCGTCCCCCGCTCGCCCCAGGGGCACCCCGTCGTCATCCAGGCCGGGGACTCCGACGAGGGCAGGGAATTCGCCGCGTCGGCCGCCGACGTCATCTTCACCCGGCACGGCACCCTGGAAGCGGGCCGCACCTTCTACGCCGACGTCAAGGCACGCCTGGAGAAGTACGGCAGACAGCCCGGAGACCTGAAGATCATGCCCGGGGTCACGGTCGTCGTCGGTGACACGGACGCGGAGGCCCAGGAGAAGGCCGCCGAGATCCGCCGGCAACAGGTCTCCCCGCAGAACGCCATCCTCGCTCTCGAACAGGTCTGGGGCCGCGACCTCTCCTCCTGCGACCCCGACGGGCCGCTGCCCGACGTCGACCCGGATCCCGGCTCGGACCTGGTCCAGGGCCGGGTGCGGGTCGCCGACCCGCTCGCCGTGGCCGCGAAGTGGCGGGCGCTCGCGGAGGCCAAGGGGCTGTCCATCCGCCAGACGGCCATCGAGTCCACGGCCCGGCAGTCCTTCATCGGCTCGCCGGAGACGGTCGCGGCCGAACTGGAGATGTTCGTCGACACGGAGGCCGCCGACGGCTTCATCCTCGTACCGCATCTCACCCCGGGCGGCCTCGACGACTTCGTCGACCGGGTCGTCCCGCTCCTTCAGGAGCACGGAGCCTTCCGCTCCGAATACGCCGGTTCCACGCTGAGGTCGCACCTCGGCCTGGCCGAGCCGGTATGGAAAGGTTGACCGCATGAGCACGGACGCACAGCAGGACAGCGAGGAGTTCCACGCCTGGCAGCGCTGGCACGAGGGACGCATCGTCGCCGTGGCCGCGCCGCACGGCCCGCTCTCCCTCACCGGCACCCACTGGCTCGCCGACCACCCGGAGGGTCGAATTCCGGCCGTGCCGGGGCTGTGGCGCGAGGAGGGCGGGGAGGTGGTGCTCACCGCCGGCCCCGAGGACGGGCTGACCGTCGACGCGAAGCCGCTGGACGGCGAGGTCCGCCTCGGCGCCGACCGGGGTCCCGTCGACACGTCCCGGGTGGCCCGGGGGGAGCGCCGACTGGTCGTGTTGAGCCGCGAAGGCCTGTGGGCGGTACGGGACTTCGACCCCCGGTCCCCGGCCCGGAACGCCTTCAGGACCATCGACGCCACCCCGTACGACCCGCGCTGGACGCTGGAGGGGACCTTCCGGCCGTACGAGAGCGACCGGAACATCCGTGTCGCCAACGCCGACGGCCGCGAGCGCGGCCTGGGACTCGCCGGCGAGATCGCCTTCACCGTGGACGGAGCCGAGCACACGCTCCAGGTGGCGGTCGAGCCCGACGGCTCGCTCTGGGCCGTCTTCGCCGACGCCACCAGCGGGGACAGCAGCTACCGCTTCCGCTTCCTGCGGCCCGAGGCGCCCGACGCCGAGGGCAGGGTCCGGGTCGACTTCAACCGGGCGCTGCTGCCCCCGTGCGCGTTCGCCGATCACTTCATCTGCCCCTTCCCGCCCCCCGGGAACACCCTGACGGTGGCCGTCCCGGCGGGGGAGCGGAACCGGATCGACGGCTGACCCGCCCCGCCCCGGACACGCGCCGCCCTGCCCGCCACGGTGACCCGCCCCGCCCGCCGTCCGGCAGGCGGCGATCCGGCCACCGCCCCACCGGAACCCGGGCACGCGGCGCCGGCCCCGGCAGCCCCACCAGCATCAGGGCTGTCGGGGCGGCGCCCCGAGCCGTGCCCACCCGGCCGAAATGCGCCCTTGTGCGGCCGGTTGACGGCCCGAATACTCCCGAGCAGCGCTCGTCAGGACCCCACGACGCATCCGGAATGGGAGCACCTTCCGGTGAGCGGCGTGTCCCCGACCGCGCCTCACGGGTCCGGCCACCCCACAGGCGGGCCCCCGATTCCCCTCGGGAGGAACGAAAAGTGAGGATCAAGCGCACCAACCCCCGCAACGGTGGCTCGGCGAGACGTAGCCGTGTCACAGCTGTCACCGCAGGACTCGTGGCCGTCGCGGCCCTCGCCGTCCCCGCGGCCAACGCCGATCAGGCCCGAACGTTCAGCGCGGACCAGCTCACCGCGGCGGGAGCGGCCGTGCTCGAGGCCGACGTCGCCGGCACCGCCTGGAACGTCGACCCCGCGAGCGGGCGGCTCGTGGTCACGGTGGACAGCACCGTCTCCCAGGCCGAGATCGACGAGATCAAGCAGTCCGCGGGGGCCGACGCGGGCGCTCTGCGCATCGAGCGGACCTCCGGGAAGTTCAGCAAGCTCATCTCCGGCGGCGACGCGATCTACGCCTCCAGCTGGCGCTGCTCCCTCGGCTTCAACGTCCGCAGCGGCAGCACCTACTACTTCCTGACCGCCGGTCACTGCACCGACGGAGCCGGCACCTGGTGGTCCAACTCGGCCCACAGCACGGTGCTCGGCACCACCACGGGTTCCAGCTTCCCGACCAACGACTACGGCATCGTCCGCTACACCAACACCTCCGTCGCCAAGTCCGGCACCGTCGGCAGCCAGGACATCACCAGCGCGGCCGACGCCACCGTCGGCATGTCCGTCACCCGCAGGGGCTCCACCACGGGCACCCACAGCGGCTCCGTCACCGGCCTCAACGCCACCGTCAACTACGGCGGCGGGGACATCGTCTACGGCATGATCCGCACCAACGTGTGCGCCGAGCCCGGCGACTCCGGCGGCCCGCTCTACTCCGGCACCCGGGCGATCGGCCTCACCTCGGGCGGCAGCGGCAACTGCACCACCGGCGGGACGACCTTCTTCCAGCCGGTCACCGAAGCACTGAGCGCGTACGGCGTCAGCGTGTTCTGACCCGGACGGACACCGCCGCACTCCCGTGAGCCCCCGCCGATCCCCGGCGGGGGCTCCCGTTCGGACCACAGCTCTTGAGAGAATGTCAGGACGGTCGGTCGCAGAGGAATCACGGGGGGCGGACGCTGCGCCGGTCCGGAGGGGCGCCCTCCGGGACCCCCGTCGACACCAGGGGGTCCCAGGTCCGTGAAACGCATCGGAGTGACCGGTCACCGTTCCATCCCCCATGAAGCACAGGCCCATGTGCTGGAAGGGCTGCAGGCGGCTCTGTGCGGCCACGAAGGCTCTCTGGAGGCGCTCTCCAGTCTGGCGGTCGGCGCCGACCAGCTCTTCGCCGACCTCGCGCTGGCCCACGGAGCCGAGCTGACGGTGGTCATCCCCAGCGGTGACTACGAGGCGGGCTTCGACGAGAGGGAGCTCGTCCGCTACCGGAAGCTCAAGGCCCGCGCGGCCCGAGAGGTCCTGCTGGACTTCCCGCACTCCACCGACGAGGCGTACTACGCGGCGGGCACCTACATCGCCGACCACTGCGACCGGCTGATCGCGGTGTGGGACGGCCGACCCGCACGGGGACTCGGCGGCACGGGCGACATCGTGACCTACGCCCGCAGCGTCGGACGGCCGGTCACCGTCATCTGGCTCGACGGAGTGGAGCGCTGAGCCCCAGGGCGCTCACATCCGGTGCCTGACCAGCCAGTCCGTGTGCTCCGGTGAGACGATCCGCTCGGTCTCGAAGACGGCCGCGGACCACTGACGCTCGGTCAGGGTCGTCTCCATCGCGGCCTGCATGTTCTCCAGGTCGTCCTCGACCAGCGAGTGGGCGGTCACCAGGGGATGGTGACGGCGCATCTCGTTCCAGGCGAGGCACGCGGCGGCGGCGGCGGACAGCGTGCCCGTCAGCCCGAACGAACCCGCGCTGCCGAAGGTCTGCAGCACGGCGAGGACGAGCGCGGGGAGCGTCAGTGCGGCGATGGTGCTCGACCACACGAGCGCCCCACGCCGCGACACCAGCCTGCGCCTGCGGTACCAGCGCCGCTGCTCGATCAGCCGGTCCCGGATGTACGTCTCCTTGCGTACGGTGAAGGCCTTGTCCCGCAGCTCACGCATGGACGCGGTGATGAGACCGCCGCCCGAGTCCGCCATGTCCTCCCTGGGGTCCTCCCACCCCACCTTCCGTAACTCCTGGAGCCCTTCCTCCAGTCGGCTGGCGAACACCGCCTCCGGGTGCTGGGTGCCGGTGTCGAAGGGGGAACCGTGCACGGCGTAGCGCCAGCAGTTGGACTTGATGAACTCCGCTGCGGAGCGGTTGAGTTGCCAATGCGACTTTGCTTTGCGCCGGGTGGCCAGGTAGGTCGTGATCAGGACACCGAGATACGCCAACACCGCGATGCCATCGAGGAGTTGTACGTCGGCCCCGACGGTGATGTGCCACGGCAGGGCGGCGGGTACGGTGCCCAGGACGAGCAGGGCGAGCTGGCCACGGGTGGTGTTGACCGCCTCACGCTGACGTGCGACGGCGACGGCGTCCGTGTGGTGGAAGAGTGCGGGCAGATCAGCGCTCCTGAAGACCATGCTCTGCAGAGGTCCTGGAATCGCCGTCATGTTTCTCCCCCGTCTGCAGTTGTGGTCCGTCATAGGGCCCGGCCGTCGGTGAGTCGCCCCCGAGTGTGCCGCGCGGGGCATGAGAAGGCGCGTAGAGGCCCGCCGGGGCCCTGAGAGTAGGTCGCGTCACTGTGTACGGCAATGGCGCCTCCCTGGAAGTGGGACCCTCCTGCCCGAAAAGGCACTCTCGTGCGATCGGATGTTGCCGTGAAAGGGTTCCCCGCAACACCGTGTTCTTACAAGGGAGTTGTCGCGCCAGGGCGACGGCGCACCCTGCGGGCGAGGGGAAGAGAGCATGGTCGGCGCGAGTCCTGGAGACGGCGCTCCGTTCCCTCGCGCCCAGCGCAGGGTCCGCCGGAGCCCGTTGTTGTTCACAGCGCCTCTGGTGATGCTGGGGGTGCTGATACTTGTCCTTGTCCGGGAGTCGATCCGCGGCAACATCACGGCGGAGGCGCGGGCGCACTGGCCCTGGCGTCTGCAACTGCTCGACATGCAAGTGCTCGGCAGTCTGCTGGCCGTCGCGGTCGGCGCCGTCCTCGCACGGGCCCAGTACGCCCGTACCGTGCGGCCCTACCTGGGCCGGCGGGGCTCATGGGCCAGAGGCAGTCTCCGTGGGGACACCCAGGCGTGGACCGTGGGCATACTGAACGGCGGCCAGCACATCGCGACTGTGGAGTCCTACGACTGCCAGGTCGTCCTGGCCGGTGGAGACGGTCGCACCGGTACCCGATGGACCGACATCAGTGTGGCGGTGGACGAACTGACCAGGTCGGGACTGGTGGTCGCGGAGGACTTCCAGCTTGCCGAGCTCGGGCCGGGCTTTCCCCTCGTGGGTACCAGCAGCTACGAAACGGTGCTGGTGGGGGCCTTTTCCAAGGAGTTCGTCGAACGTGTCGAGGCGCTCCATGTGCGCATCCGAGTGACCGACGTCGTGGGCGACAGTCACGAGCGTATCGGCGACTGCATGAGAGGAGCGAGGGCGAACACGCATGCTCCGCCGGACTGACGCGGTCGTGGGCTGTGAGGTGCGCCGGTCTGCTGGGCGATCCTTACGAGCGCCGAACGAGTGAAATCCATGCGCCCGAGGCTCGCTTCCCTCCTTGCCGCGGCTGCCGCCGGCCGCTGCCGTTCAGGTGGTTCCACGGGTGGTGGGGCGGCAGGGGATGTGTGAGGGTGGGCCGACTCGTTCGCGACCAGAACCACGAGCCGGACCCGGTGGGCCCATGGAGCAGGGTGGCCGACGGCTTCCACGCTGCTGATACCCCGTCACCCGGGCGGTCCAAAGGGCGCCATGATTTCCGGCTCCACAATTCGGCGTAAACACAGGATTTCCTCTCACGTCGCGTTTGCGAGGGGCTGAGGGCAGAGTAAAGTCATGCCGCCGGGCACTGTGAATATGCAGGCGCCGGCTGTGATCCAGTGTCCGGAAACAATCCCTCAAGGACGGCCGTGAAGACCTACGAAACCTCCCCCTCCTTCGCTATCGCGAAGAAGAGCCGTGTGCCGCTCGCCAAGATCGACGCCCGTGGCGCCGATGCCTCCAGGAAGATCGGGCGGGTATTCGGTACCTCCACGGGTCGTTCCATGCAGACTTCGACCTTCAGTTCGGCACTCTGAGTTGAGTGCCGAGGTGGCTAGACTGGGGGGATGACAGGACCCCTGGTCCCTTTTCGCGAGGTCGTGCTCAAGGTGCACAGCAGATGCGACCTTGCCTGCGACCATTGCTATATCTATGAACACGCAGATCAGAGCTGGCGCACCCGCCCTAAGTCCATCTCTGACGAGGCCATTTCATGGACAGCTCGACGATTGGCCGAGCATGCCTCGGAGCATGCACTCGATTCGATGTCAGTGATCCTGCATGGAGGCGAGCCGCTCCTGGCCGGCCCGGCGCGACTGCGCCGTGTCTGCGAGGAGCTGACCTCGGCGTTGGACGGTATCGCTGAGCTGGACCTCAGGATCCATACGAACGGCGTCCAGCTCAGCCCCCGCTACCTCGACCTCTTCGACGAGTTCGACGTCAAGGTCGGTATCTCCCTTGACGGCGACCGTACGGCGAACGACCGGCACCGCCTCTTCGCCAACGGCCGGTCCAGTCACCCCTTGGTCCTCAGGGCCGTGCAGCTGCTGCGCGAGGACCGCTACCGTCACTTGGACCTCGGGTTGCTGTGCACCATCGATGTCCGCAACGATCCTGTCGAGGTGTTCGACGCCCTCGCCGAACTCGATCCCCCGCAGGTGGATTTCCTCCTGCCGCACGCCACATGGGACGAGCCCCCGTCGCGTCCCGACGGATCGCCCACCGCGTATGCCGACTGGCTCCTCGCGGTCTTCGACCGCTGGACGGAGCAGGGGCAGACGCTGCCGGTACGCCTCTTCTCCTCGGTTCTGTCCACCCTGAGCGGCGGTCCGAGTCTCACCGAGTCCCTCGGGCTGGCCCCTACGGATCTGGTCGTCATCGAGACGGACGGGCAACTGGAGCAGGTCGACTCCCTCAAGAGCGCATACGAGGGGGCCGCGGCCACCGGTTTCGACGTGTTCTCGCACTCCTTCGATGACGTCGCCGCTCACCCCGGAGTGCGTGCACGGCAGCTGGGTCTGGCCGGCGTCAGTGAGACATGCCGGGCGTGTCCCGTCGTGCGCTCGTGCGGCGGAGGCCTCTACACGCATCGCTACCGCTCCTCCAGTGGGTTCGACAATCCGTCTGTGTACTGCACCGATCTCTCGACGCTGGTGCGCGCCGTCGAGGAGCGGGCCGCCGCTTCCATCGGCTCCTCCGCGGTGACCGAACCGGTCGCGCTCGTGGAAGCCGAACAGGAAGTGAACCGCACTCTCCTGGCCGCACTGCACGCCGGGCCGGGCGCGCGCGGACACGCCCACTGGCACGAGGCATGGGACCTGGCCACCGAGATCGAAGGGACGGAGCGGGGCGCCATCGCCCTGGACGAGGTACTCGGTCATCCTTACGCTCGCGCCTGGCTTCTCGACGCGCAGGACGCGCCGGGCGGCCGGGCTCTCGATCGGCTCGCCGCGTCCGTGGCCGCAGCGGCTGTCCGTGCGCGACTCGAGCTCACGGTCCCCATGCGGTTCGAAGACGGAAGGCTCTTCCTCCCGACTCTGGGTGAAGTGCGGATCGGTGAGCCCGGAGAGCACGGGCGAGCCCTGGTGCGCGCCGTCGGAGAGGGCTTCCAGGTCCGTAGGGACGGTCCGGGGAGAGCGGTCGACGTCGCCGACACCACGACGGAAGGGGGCGGCTGGAGTCCGCTGCGCCGGGTCGGCGGGGAGGGTGGACCCGGATTCGTGCTCGACGATCTGGACCCGTATCGCGACTGCTTCGACGCCCCGGCGACGCCGCGGCTCACCGCGCGCGAGGCCGGAGCATGGGGTACGCACCTGGATTCGGCGTGGGAGTCGCTGCGGCGGAAGGTCCCTGATCAGGCGACCGAGGCGGCGCGGGCTCTGGTGACCCTGACCCCTCTTGCCGCAGGTACGACCTGCGCCGGAGCGCACGGCTACGGCGCCCTGGGGCTGGGCGTCCATGAAGGCGACGACGAGCTCGCTCTCGCACTGCTGCGCGGATTCAGACGTACAAAGTTCCGGGCGCTCGTCGGTGTCACGGATCTTTACGCCGCGGATGGGGAATGGGAACACAGGGCTCCCTGGAGTCGTGAATCCGTGCCGTTCTCGAGGCTGCTCTCGGAAACTTTCGAACGGGTGGGGACCGGACTGTTCGAGCCACGGCTTCTCGACGGAGTCAGGCAAGCGCTCGACATGATCGAAACGGCTCCGGAATTGACCATCGACGGAACCAGGGTCGTAGCCGGACTCCGGAAAGAGCTTGCCGGAAGCACACATGGAACATCTGGGGAAGAAAAGACGCAAGATCTTTCTCGATCATGAACAGGGGTTGCTGTATGTGTAGGTGGATGACTGAAAAGCAACGGTGAATGACCGAACCGCAGGGGGGCGGAGTGCGGTCCGTTCCGTAAAGATGAATTCGCTCGCATCCTTCCTTTCCACTCTCTCGATGCGAGTGCCACACAGGACGGGGGTCGTGTGCACGCATCGACGCAGCAGCGAGCGGCGGACCATCGGCCGTACTTCTTTCTGAGTTACGCGCATACACCGGGGTACGGCGGTGGATCGGACCCGGACATGTGGGTCGAACGGCTTTTCCAAGATCTCTGCGGTCATGTGATGGCCATGACCAATCTCCCCGCGGGATCGCCGGCCGGCTTCATGGACCGCGAAATACGCTCGGGCGAGGGCTGGTCCGAGCGGCTGGGCAGCGTGCTCGCGAGCTGCCGGGTCTTCGTGCCCTTGTTCTCGCCCCGCTACTTCGCGAGCGAGATGTGCGGCAAGGAGTGGTACGCCTTCGAACAGCGCGCCATCCATCACAGAGCCCGGTCGAATCAGCCTGCCGAGGCGATCGTGCCCGCTCTCTGGGTCCCTGTGCCACCGAGTCAACTCCCGGGCCCAGCAGAACGGTTACAGTTCAACCACCGGGACTTCGGAGACCGTTATGTCAGTGACGGCCTCTACGGACTGATCAAACTCACCCTGTTCGCCCAAGACTACGAACAGGCTGTCTATCACCTGGCCAAACGCATCGTCCACGTGGCGGATACCGTACGGATCGGCTCAGGCAGGCCTCTCGACTTCCGCCTCGTCCCCAGCGCGTTCGGCGCACCAGGCAGCGGCGCCGGCGCACCGAGGCCCATGCGGATCTCCATTGCCGCGCCCACGCGTCACGACCTGCCGGAAGGCCGGAACCCCGAGTACTACGGCGACAATCCACAGGAATGGAACCCCTACCATCCGGCCTCCGCCAGACCTCTGGCCTACGTGGCCGAAGAACTGGTTCGCTCGCTCAACTACCAGGCTGTCATCACGTCGTTCGACGAGGAGCCCGGTCAACGTGAGGGAAAGCAAGCACCCAGCACTCCCGAGATCCTCCTTGTCGACCGCTGGGCTCTGCAGGACGAGGATCTCAGGCGCAGGCTTGCGGCTTTCGACGCGGAGAACCGGCCCTGGGTGACCATGGTCGTGCCGTGGTGCAGGGACGACCACCAGAGCAGGGCGGCCGAAGCGGAACTGACCGAGATGCTCGAGCAGACGATGCCGGTCAAGATGCGACAGGGGCGGGCCTTCTGCCGTGTCGCGGCCAAGGGGGTACCCAGCATGGAGGCGTTCGGTCAGGTCCTGCCCCAAGTGGTCGAGGTGGCAGCCCAGCAGTACCTGAGGCATGCCACCGTCTATCCACCGGCCGGTGGACGGCACAGTGAACGGACGCGACTGATGGGGCCCATGGGCAACACACAGTTCATACCCGACATGCACGACCCTGCGACGGATTCGGAGGACGTATGACAGCCGGTCGTGACGGGCGCATCGTCACCTTCTACTCGTACAAGGGCGGCACAGGGCGCACCATGGCCCTGGCCAACACCGCCTGGATCCTGGCAGCCAACGGCAAGAGGGTCCTGGCCGTCGACTGGGACCTCGAGGCACCAGGGCTCCACCGGTTCTTCCACCCGTTCCTCGACCCCTCGACGCTCGGGGCCACCACCGGCGTGATCGACCTGATCACCGAATTCGCGTGGGCCGCCACCAACCCCGCCCAGAGGGCCGACGACTGGCACCGGGACTACGCCCGTATCCAGCCGCACGCGGTCTCGCTCACCCCGGAGACGCTGGGCTGGGAGTTCCCGCGGGGCGGCACCCTCGACTTCGTCTCCGCCGGGCGCCAGAACCGTGAGTACTCCGCCACCGTCTCCACCTTCGACTGGGACAACTTCTACGACCGTCTCGGGGGAGGGCACTTCTTCGATGCCCTGCGGGACGACATGAAGGCCAACTACGACTACATCCTCATCGACAGCCGTACGGGCCTCAGCGACATCGCCGACATCTGCACCGTCCACCTCCCGGACGTGCTCGTCGACTGCTTCACCCTCAGCGACCAGTCCATCGACGGGGCGGCCTCCGTCGCCCGGCAGATCGCCGAGCGCTACACAGGACGGCCCATCTCGATCTTCCCGGTCCCGATGCGGATCGACGAAGGGGAGAAGGAGAAGGCGGACGCAGGGCGTGCGCTGGCCCGCCTCAAGTTCGACCGGCTGCCGCGAGACCTTTCCGGCGACGAACTCACGGCCTACTGGGGTGCGGTGGAGATCCCCTACCGTCCCTACTACGCGTACGAGGAGACACTCGCCACCTTCGGGGACGAGGCGGGACTCAGCAACTCGCTCCTTTCGGCCTTCGAGCGTCTCACCGCGGTGGTCACCCAGCAGGAGGTCACTGCGATGCCTCCGGTAGGTGAAGAGGCGCGGCTGCGTATCCGTGACGCGTTCACCCGGCGCAGGCCCGCGCTCCCCGCCGATCTCTTCCTCAGCTATGTGGCGGAGAACCGCATGTGGGCCGACTGGATCGAATCGGTCCTGACACGGGCGGGGTTCCGCGTGGTCCCACGCGACGTCTCCGCCGACCCGGGCACCCTGGACGCCTCGCACGCACCGACGGAGACGGCGGCCCGGACGGTCGTCCTCCTCTCCAGCGCCTACCTCAAGTCCCAGCGGGCCGTGGACCTCTGGGAGCGTGCGGTGTCCGAAGACCCCGGTGGTGGGCGACGGCAACTGCTGCCGCTCAGGATCAGCGATGTCCGGCTCTCCGCGCCGTACATCGACCGCAACCCGGTCGACCTGTTCCGGCTCGACGAGGTGCATGCCACCACCGCTCTGATGCGCGCTCTGGATCGTCCGGTACAGCTCGGCGACGGTGTGTCCCCAGGGCCCCGCTTCCCCGGCACTGTGCCCCGGATCTGGAACGCACCGCCTCGCAACCCCGGCTTCACCGGTCGTTCCCTGGTCCTGGAGCGGATGCGCGACCAGCTCGGCGGAGGAATGGCCGTCGTGCTGCCGCAGCCGCAGACCCTGTACGGCCTCGGGGGAGTGGGAAAGACCCAGGTGGCCCTGGAGTACGTCCACCGGTTCATGGCCGACTACGACCTGGTGTGGTGGATATCGTCCGAGCAGACCGACGACGTCATCGCCGGGCTGGCGGAACTGGCCGTGCGGCTCGGCGCCCAGGGCGGCGACGACATGGCTGCGGCCTCGCAGGAGGCTGTCGACCTGCTGAGGCGTGGGGTGCCGTCGGATCGCTGGCTCCTCGTCTTCGACAACGCTGACGACCCGGAGCGACTTCGGCGTTACTTCCCGCAAGGCGGTTCCGGTCACATCCTTGTCACCTCCCGGAACCAGGCGTGGTCCCAGCACGGAGACGCGCTGCCTGTCGACGTCTTCCTGCGGGAGGAGTCGATCGAGCACCTGCAGCGGCGTGCTCCTGGTCTCAGCGCGGAGGACGCCGCCCAGGTGGCGACCGCCGTCGGCGACCTGCCGCTCGCGGTGGAGCAGGCGGCGGCATGGATCGCGGAAACGGCCACTCCCATCGACACCTATCTCGAGCAGTTGGCCCAGCAGGCGCCGGAGGTGCTGGCCCTGAACCAGCCGGCCGGATATCCGCGGCCCGTCGCCGCCACGTGGAACATCTCCATCGAACGCCTCAAGGAGCGCTCGCCCGCAGCGGTGCGCCTGCTGCAACTCTGCGCGTTCTTCGCGCCCGAACCGATCTCCGCGAATCTCCTCTACAGCAAGGAAATGATCGAAGCCCTGAAGCCGTACGACTCCTCACTCCAGGAGAAGCTGGTCCTGGGCCGTGTCATCCGGGAGATCGGCCGCTTCGCCTTGGCCAAGGTCGACCAGGTCTCGAACTCCATCCAGGTGCACCGCCTGGTGCAGGCCGTCATCAGGGCTCAGCTCAGCGAGGAGGAGCAGGCCGAGGCCAGGCACGTCGTCCACCGCATCCTCGCCGGCGCCCGGCCCGACGACACCGAGCCGATCGACAACCCTGAGACCTGGCCCCGCTTCGCCGCGATCTGGCCACACCTCGGCCCGTCCGACGCACGCAACTGCAGGGACCACGAAACCCGCAGGCTGCTGATCGACCGCGTGCGCTATCTCTGGAAGCGTGGCGACGTCAGGACGGCGGCGACTCTGGGAGAGGAACTGCGTGAGGTCTGGCTCGACATGCTGGGGGAGCGGGACATCCAGTACCTCTACCTCTGCTTCCACCTCTCCAACATCCTCCGCACTCGCGGCCGGTACGTGGAGGCCAAGGAACTCGACGAGTTCACCCTGAGGCTGCAACGCGAGGTACTCGGGCCGGAGCATCCGCACACGTACATGACCACCAGCAGCCTGGCCATCGATCTGGGTCTGCTCGGTGATTACGGGCGAGCGATCGAACTGGCCACGGAAGCCCATGACGGCTTCAACCAGATCTTCCACGAGAGGCACGCCCGGACGCTCGCCGCGGCCAACAACCTCGCCCTGAACCTGCGGAGCATCGGGCAGTACGCCAAGGCCCGGGAGATCGACCAGGACTGCTACGACCTGCGGTCGGAGGTGCTGGGTCAGGAACACCCGCACAGCCTCTCCTCCGCACTCAACCTGGCTCGTGACCTTCGCGAGGTCGGGCGGTACGAGGACTCCGTCGGGTTGCTCAGCCGCACGTACGACAGCCTCAAGGCGACCCTCGGACGGACCTATCCGACCACGCTCAGCGCCGCCAAGAGCCTGGCGGTGTCGCTGCGCAGAGCGGGACAGCTGGAGGACGCGCGGAGGCTGACCGTGGCCACCCGGGCCAGGTACCGGGCCAAGTACACCTCGGCCAACCCGGAATCGCTCGCTTGCGACCTCAACCTGGCGGCAGACCTGTTCGCGGCAGGGGAAGCGACGGAGGCCAGGGACACCGCGCAGGAGGTGGTGGACCAGTACATGAAGGTGCCGGGGGAAAGGCATCCGTACACTCTGGCCGCACAGAACAACCTGGGTGTCTACCTCTCGGGGGCAGACGTCGCGGAGGAGGCGGAGAATCTCCTGACACGGGTGGTCGCCTCTATGCGCGAAGTGTTCGGGCGCGAGCACCCGAACACGCTGTTCTGCGTCATGAACCTGGCGAATGCGACGGCTGAGCGCGGCGATCTCGAACTGGTTCTGGAGACGGAGCGGCGGGTCGCCGGCCAGCTCAGGGAGGTGCTCGGCGCGCACCATCCGGAGACGCTGGCCATGACGTCCAACCTCGCGGTCACGCTCGACGTGATGGGACGCAAGGACGAGGCCCTGCGGCTGCGGGCGGAGACCGGCGACGAGCTCGCCCGGCAGCTCGGTGACGAGCATCCGCTGACCCGGATAGCGCGGGACGAGCGGAGGTTCTGGAGGGAGCTGGAACCGATGTCCGTGTGAGGAGACGAGGGCTCCGGGCCGGCCTTCCCGGAGTCCTCGTCGCCGGGAGGGCCGCAGCTCCGGTCGCGCTCAGCGACCCGGAGCCCCCTGCGTGCTGGCGATCCGGAGTCCCGGCCTCAGCAGACCGCCGCTTCCCGTTCGTCGAGCAGCCAGTTGAGTATGCCGGGAAGCACGGACAAGGCGGCGAAATGTGCCGCCGTCGGTTCCAGTACGGCCGTGGCGCCCGGGATCTGTTCGGCCAGCCAGCGGGAGTGCCCGACAGGGGAGAACACGTCCTGCACGCCGTGCCACAGCATCACCGGGCACCTGATGTCGGCGGGGTCGAACCCCCATGGCGTGGAGAACGCGATCGCGTCGTCGATCCAGCCGTACGCCGAGGTGCGCAACCCCTCGCGGAAGTTGTCGAGAAGCATGGTGCGGATGCCGGCGTCGTTGACCACGCTCCGGTCGGAGTCGGTCAGTTCCCGGCGCAGGTCGTCCAGGAGCTGGACCGGGTTCTGCCGGATCGCGGCCGAGCGGCTGATGAAGGACTCCGCCAGCCCGTCCGGGTCCGCGGCGGCCCTGGAGTAGGCGAGCACGTTCGAGGCGGCCATCCCCTCGAACCAGTCGAGGCCCTCGGCATCCCGGGGAGCCAGGCTCACCAAAGCGGCGGCACGGGTGACACGCTCGGGCATCAGTGCCGCGCAGGCCAGGGCGTGCGGGGCGCCGCCGGAGCGGCCGACCACGGCGAAGCGCTCCAGTCCGAGCGAGTCCGCGATGGTCCGTACGTCCTCGGCGACGTTCATCACGCGGCGTCCCGGCAGCCGGTCCGAGCCGCCGTAACCCGGCCGGTCGTAGGAGATCAACTGCATGTTGCGCTGGTAGAGGACCATCCCGCGGGGGGCAGGGCCCAGCCGGCTGCCCGGCATGCCGTGGAGGAGGAACACCGGTCTGCCTCGTGGGTCCCCCTGACGTACGACCGTCAGCTGCCGTCCGTCCGCCACGCGAACCCGATTCAGCACGCCGCCCCCTCCGCTCGGTCACCAAGTGCCCGGTGAGTACTGCCTGTTCGATGATGACCTATCGCGGGTGATACCGGCACTCCTTGTCGGTATCGGCCGGTGGTGACGGGGACGTCCGGTGACGTTCGGGGGGCGCTCACCAGGTGTTCGACTTCGGGAGCGCTCTGCACAGCATGCGGACCGGACGAGTGATCACAGGACAGGACCGGTCCTCACCCCGGGCAGCGCCCCGTCGCACGCGGTGTTCGCGAACGGAACCGGCATGGTGCGACACGCAGCTTGTGAACGGGTCGCGGGCGAACGGTCGCCGTCGTGTGTGCGTCCTGAAGTCGACCTTGTGTGCTATCGATCGCGTCGGAATAGTGGGCGCCCCATCCTCCGTGTACAGGGCACCCCACATGTCCGTGCACGGCCCCACAGGAGGTCGAAGTTGAAGCACCGACGTATGTCCAGGAAGCGCGTGGCGATGGCCGGATCGGCCGTCCTCGCCCTGGTAGCAGCAGGAGTGACGTTCCAGACTGCGAACGCCAGTGAAGACGTGCCCCAGTTCACCGTGCGGACCCTCGACGCCCACTCGGCCGGACGTCTCGCAGCCACCCTGGACAAGGCGCTGGGCGGCGACACGGCGGGCGCGTACTACGACGCCGGGGCCAAGCACCTCGTCGTCAACGTCGTCGACGAGGCGGCGGCCGAGCAGGTCCGCCAGGCCGGCGGCAAGGCCAGACTCGTGGAGCACACGCTCGCCCAGCTGACGGACGCCCGGCAGACCCTCGCCGACAAGGCGACCGTTCCCGGCACCGCCTGGGCGGTCGACCCGGTCAGCAACAAGGTGATCGTCACGGCCGACCGTACGGTCGAGGGCGCGGCCTGGGACAGGCTGAGCAAGGTGGTCGAAGGGCTCGGGTCCCAGGCGGAGCTCACCAGGTCCGCAGGGGAGTTCAAGCCCCTGGTCGCGGGCGGTGACGCGATCTGGGGCGGCGGGGGACGCTGCTCGCTGGGCTTCAACGTCGTCAAGGACGGCGAGCCGTACTTCCTGACCGCCGGCCACTGCACCGAGTCGATCACCAGCTGGTCCGACACGCAGGGCGGCTCGGAGATCGGTGCCAACGAAGGCTCCAGCTTCCCCGACAACGACTACGGTCTCGTGAAGTACACCTCCGACGCGGCGCACCCCAGCGAGGTGAACCTCTACGACGGCTCCACCCAGCCGATCACCCGGGCGGGCGAGGCCACGGTCGGGATGTCGGTGACGCGCAGCGGCTCGACCACCCAGGTCCACGACGGGGAGGTCACCGCGCTGGACGCCACGGTCAACTACGGCAACGGCGACATCGTCAACGGGCTCATCCAGACGACGGTCTGCGCCGAGCCGGGCGACAGCGGCGGTTCGCTCTTCTCGGGCGACACCGCGATCGGCCTCACGTCGGGCGGCAGCGGTGACTGCTCCTCGGGCGGCGAGACGTTCTTCCAGCCGGTGCCGGAGGCGCTGGCGGCATACGGCGCCGAGATCGGCTGACCTCTGCGCGCTGATCGTCGTTGCTCGTTGCTCGTTGCTCGTACGAGTGATGTGAGCGAGGGCCGCTCTCCCCGGGCCCGGGGAGAGCGGCCCTCCGCGTCGGGCTCCCGAGCGTCAGACCCGCGCCGTGTGCTCGTCGAGGAGGGTCCGCAGCCTGTCCAGTTCCCCGGCCTCGCGGGCGCCCCGCTTGGGGAGGACGTCGAGACACATGATGTTGGGGTCCCGGCTGATCAGGACGAAGTGGCCGGCCGTCTCCCGGTAGCCCTGGAAGAAGACCCACTGCTGGAACAGGGTGCTGTGGTCGTTGGCGCAGGTGATACCGGCCGGTGAAACGGTGACGCGGTACTCGCCCTGCCAGCCGACGAGCCGCTGTACGTGGGCGGCCTGGATGCGCGGGTACCCCCACAACGCCAGGACGACGAACACGAACAGGACGGTCGACACCACGTCGGCTTTTCCGTGGCGCACGGTGCTGAACAGCCAGTGCCCCACCCACAGGGCGAGGAACACCCAGCGCAGCACCAGACCGGTCCGCTTGATCCGCTCGCGGACCCGCAGGCCGGCCAGGGTGTCCGCCTGCTCGGGCCGGTACGTCAACCGGACTTCGGTGTGCTCCTCGCCCGCGGTGCCGTCGACGCCTCTGGTGCTGCGGCCTTCGTCCATGACTTCTCCCCGTTCGTCGAAAACCCCGCGGAGCCTATCGAACGTCAGTGCCGGGGCGGACGGCCGCCGCGGTCAGGGATGTGGCGGCCGAGTGTGCCGCGCAGCCGGTCGACGGCGTCCTTGCCCACGGCGCGCTTCGGCAGGTAGTGCACGACGAGGAGGTACGGCGCGGGTGACAGCAGGACGAATCCGGCGGCGGTCTCCACGTACCCGCCGAGACTCCGCCAGCCCCTGCGGGTCTCCATGTCCGTGCACCCGAACCGTACGCCGTCGCCGGAATCGGCGACGGTCACGTTCCACTGCCCGAGCGGGGCGCCCGCCCTGGCGTGCCGCGCGGCCAGGGCACGCGTTCTGAGGGCGAGCCCCGGCACGCAGCCGAGGAGGGCGAATCCCGCCATGAGCGCGTCGCCGGACAGGAGCCACACAGCGAACACCAGGAGTACCGGCACGGCCAGTCCTCGCAGCCGGCCTCCTGGCCCACGCGCCCGCCCGCGGGCGCGGATCGCGTCGGCCCAGTCCGCCCGGCCCAGCTCGTACCGCAGCTCGACGACGGCGTCCTCGGCGGTGCTGCTCAGCCCCTCTGTCACGGCCTGCCTCTCCCTGAACTGCTCTGTGGTGGGCCGTGATCGTAACGGGAGGGACCTATGGCCCACCTACCCGGTCGTGACTTCCGGCCGGGCGCCGCGCGCCGGGAGGGCCGGCGGCGCCCGGACCGGTCGTGCGGGCCTGGGTCAGGCGGCTCTGGACAGGCCGGCGGGGTCGGCCTTGGCCGGTGCGACGCCGAAGATGTCCACGGCGTGGTAATACGTCCAGGCCGTGCTGTTGCAGGCGGTCAGCTGGGCGCCGGTGTAGGCGGCGCAGACGCGCTTGAGGTCCGCGTAGAACGCGGAGTCGATGCGCGACTTGTTCGCCGAGAACGTTCCCGCCGCCTTGTAGTTGCGGTAGCCGAAGTCGTGGCGGGCGCAGGCCTTCTGGAAGGGGAAGCCGAACGGGTTGTCGGGCGAGGTGCTGCAGTAGTCCGTCGTCCAGTTGAAGCCGTACGCGGCCCAGGCCCCCTGGTTGTTGCGGGCCGTGTTCCACGCGTTGTAGCTGGACGCGCTCGTCTGGGTCCAGGAGCTGAGGACCTGCGGCTTGTCCGCCGGGACGGCCGAAGCGGACGCGGCGGGAATCAGGGCGAGCGGGAGCGACAGGGTGACTGCGGCGAGCGGGACGGTGAAGCGGCGACGCATGAGCAACCTCCGTGGGGTGTAAGGGGGTTGTGCCGGCCGTGCTCCTCGCCGATCGCGCGAGGCCGCTCCAGAATGACGCCATGTACCTGCCATGACCAGGGCTTCGTCAGGTAGATGCCAACGGGCCGGGCGTGCGCTGCGCGTACCTGGGGCCCGGACGGACCGGGGCCCCAGGGTGTCCCGTGGCTAGGCGGCCTCGGACTCCAGGTGATACGTGGTGTCGACCCAGAAGCCGTTCGTGGCCCTGGCCTTGATCTCCAGTACGTACTGCCCGGGTATCAGCGGCGCCACGCCGCCCCAGATCCCCCATGCGTAGCGCTGCGTCAGACCCGTCCTGAACGGCGCGGTGAACTCCTGCAACGGCAACGAGATGCCGTTGAGCGATGCGGTGGCCTCCGCCACCGGCATGGACCGTGGCACCCTCGAATACGAGCGGGTGTGCTGCATGTTGAGCACCGGGAAGAAGACCGGCCGGTCCGAGGGGAGCGCGCAGCGCCGTACGACACGGCCACCGTAGGTGCCGGCCAGGAACCAGAGATCGTCCGGCTGGTTCCAGTCGGCGTGTTCACCCGTCGTGTCCTCGACCGGGCTGCGGCCCTCCGGGGCGGACAAGGCCCACTGCCACCACCGGCCCGCGAGCCTCCCGCCCTCCTCGCCGCTCAGCTTCCACCCGCTGTCGACCGACCCCGTACCGCTCATGACACCCCTCCCGCGCGAGGCCCCTGACGTGGGGCCCGTTTCGAACGAGCAGACAGTACCTGGGGGAAGGACCGGACGCCCGCCGGTTTCAACGGCCGGCCCGAACCGGACGGAACCCTAGGCGGCGGGCGTGGGTGACGCCTTGACCACGGGGTCCTTGGTGAGGGGGGCGTTCTCGCAGCCGAGGGCTTCGGTGGCGCGGCGGGTCATGAGGTAGAGGAAGGTGATCTGCTGGTCGATCGTCTTCTGCTGGACTTCGGTCCCCTTGAGCAGGGTGTTGGAGGCTTCGCCCTGGAGGAGGACCTTCTGTGACGCCTTCCTGTCAGTTCCTGGCAGCACGCACTCGACCCTGAGGTGGGAGCTGATGTCGTTGGCTTCTGCCGCGGCACCGTTCACGTCGTAGTGGCTGAGCGGACCCGGGAGCCGGTTCGTGTCGTCCGTCCCGGCGTCGCGTGGGACCCAGGCGAACTCGATGCGCAGCGTCTTGGAGCCGACGGTGTTCCGAGGGGCGAAGGAGCAGGTGGCCTGAGGCAGTGTCGGCTCGCCCAGGTCCTCTCCCAGGCGTTCGTGCATGCCCTCGACCAGATCCGGAGTGTCGGCGAAGATGGTGGACTTGATCTCCTCCGCCTGCAGTTGACCACGCACTGCCTTCCCCACGGCGGAGGAAGGGGACACGTCACAGAACTTCTTCTCCGGGGCAGCCGTGCTGTCCGCCGTGCACGCGGATGCGCCGAGCGAGAGAAGGGCTACCGCGGTGAGTGCCAGGCGGCCCCGGGTCCGGAACGGAGACCGGGCCTCAGAGGTGTGCCCCTGCGGCGTCCCTGCCAATGGCGTAACCAGCACTTGCATCGTCCTTCGCCTCTTTGAACGGCCCATCATTCGTGATCCCCCTTGTCGTGCCCCACTCGTCGATCAGACGGTTGGTCCCCTCCATGCCCTTGCCGTAGTTCTCGCTGGAATCCTGCTTGCCCTGTTGCTCGGCTTCCTCGACGACGTCCTTGGTCCAGTCGTACTTCAGCGAATCGATCAACGCCCCACCCGCGGTGCTGACCACGGGGATCTCGCCGATGAGGCCGTTGGCACCGATGGCGGAGTACTCGGCGGTGTCCTCGGCCCATTCGACCTTGTCGTCCTCCTTGTCCTGGTAGACATCGGCCCCGATCCCGTTGATGGCACCCATCGCCGTGCCGATCTGCTGGTTACGGTGGTTCCAGTCCGAACTGGCTCCGTGCCGGCTGTCGCCTTGGAACTCCGGCGCATCGGCCAGTACTTCGGCCGCGTAGGCGCGTTCCGCTTCGTACAGCAGCGAATAGGACGGCGCGTCGTCCGAGATGCCTCGCATGACACGGATGAGGCTTCCCTGGCCCACGGCGATGTGCGCCTTGTCGCCGGACCCGTGGACGGAGTCGTTGCCGGAGATGCCGCCGTAGTCCGACTCCTGGCCGCCCAGGATGATGTGCGTGTCCGCCACGTAGTCCGCCATCGCCTTGGCCATCGGCTGGCGCAGGTTCTCCAGGTCCTCGGGGAATTCGTCCCCGCCCATCTCGTCGTCCAGGTAACGGATGGCGTTGTGCATGACGCGCGCCTGGCCCTCGGTGTGCGGGCCCGCCTCGCCCAGCTTCTCGCCCGGCTCGTGCCCGGTGGCGGCGGCCTGGATGGCCGCTCCCAGCCCCGTGGCCTTTCCCTGGTCCTCGATGTCCATGACCGCGCCGGGGCCCGAGAAGTACTCGTCGGGCCATTCCTTGCGGTCCGTCAGCAGGTACTTCAGGTGGTCGTTCTTGTTTCCCTCGGCCTCGGGGTCGAGGAAGTACGTCGCCGCTTCCGGGTCCTTGCTCATGATGCCCAGGAGCCCGTCCAGCGGGTCGTTCTCCAGGGTGGGGCGGCTGGAGTCGACGTGGTGCAGCCAGACGTTCGGGTTGGCCTTCTCGGCGGCGATGACGTCGTTCGCGACGTCGTTGAGGAACTGCTTCCCGTAACCGTTGCCGTGCTGCATGAGGGTGACCGCGGTCTGGTAGCCGTTCACCGGCCGCAGGTTGTCGCCCATGTTGTCCGTGCCGACGTCCTTGAGCCCTTCGACGAAGGGCTTGTACGCGTAGCTCGCCGGGTCCTTGGTGCCCGAGGCCACCGTGTTCGCCAGGCCGGTACTGATGGAGTCGTAGAGCTTCTGGTCCGCTTTCGAGGCGCCTCGCTCGTTGGCCGCCAGCTCCATCTTGTCGGCGAGTTCCAGGGTGCCTTTCGCGCCGAGGCCGTGCACATAGGCCTCGCCGAAGTGCTTGTCCCCGGAGTTCGCGTTCATGATGTCCCGGTACTGCTTGAGCTCCTTCTCGGAAGCGTCGCCGGAACGCACCTTCTCCGTGAGGTTGAGCGCCTCGACGGCTTCGACGTCGTCGACCGGCTTCGCGTTGAAGCCGAAGGGGCCCGGCTTGTCGGCCCCCGACGCCTGGAGCAGAGCCACCTTGATGTCGTGGTCGTACTCCGTCACGGCCTGCACGGCGTCGGCGATCTTCTGCGTGTAGGAGCGCTCCACGTCCGGGAGATCCGGGTCGTGCTGGATGCTGTACTTCGTCTTCGCGTCGACCTTGCTGAAGTCGTAGCTCGCGACGCCCTGGCCCGAGACCTTCATCCCGGCCTTCTCGGCCTCGGCCACGGCGGAGGTGACCCGGCCTATCAGCTCGGTGAGCTGGCCATGGGCGTCGCGCAGGAGCGACTCCATGGCTTTGGCCTCCTTCTGCGCGGCGTCGTACTCGTTGCGCGTCACCGAGAAGTTCGTGGAGGAGATGGAGGCGCTCTCGCCCGTCCAGAGCTGGCCCTTGGAGATGCTCTGTACGTCGTCCTCGTACAGGTCTTCCAGCGTCTTGAACTTGCTCGCCATCGTCTTCCAGCCGTCCGCGGCCGTGGTGAGCGTGGACAGTTTGATCTGCGTGATCTCTTCGTACGTCGGCATCGGTTCCCCCTAGATACCCGACACCTTGGACTTCACCGGGGCGAAACCGGCCTCGGTGTCCAAGTCGTTGTTGGTGAACAGGATCGCCGTGTTGCGCAGGGCCGCCTTCTCGTGGCTCAGGCGGCTCATCAGCCGCTTGACCTGCTCGTCCCACTGCTCGTGGGCCTTCTTGAGCCCGGTGGCGGTCTCCCAGCCCTTGAACTCGGCGACGGCGCCGCTGACGGATTCGTCCGCGGCGTTCGCGGCGGTCCTGGTGCCCGGCTCGATGTTGTTCTCGATGCTGTTCGCCGCCTTCTTCTTCTTGGCGGGCGTGGTCGCCAGGTCCGGGGAACTGCTGCTGCCCAGCAAAGGCGGCTGCGGGGTAGCCCCCTGGTCGGCGGGGAGCTGGTTCAACCGCGTCTGCGACGAGTGGCGCTCGGTCACCACGTCCTTCTGCTGAGCCCACTCTTCCTCGAACGACACGGGTCCCCCTTGCTGATGCCACTCACTGCCGGACTGTTCAGGCGTGATCACTCTAGCGAGTGACCTGAGCCCTCGGCCCAAGTGGCATTGCACATGTAACCGACCCCACTCGCGCTGTATCAGCCGGTCGCCGCCGTGACGGGCCCCCTGGGGTGCGGTCGTCTTCCGTGCCGCGAATTCGCAGAAGCGTCACGGAGTGTGGGTTTCGTGAAGAGGGCCGGCGGCCGGCGAAGGGCCGGCGTCGACCGCCGGGGTGCGGCGGCGCATCGAGAGGAGCAGGGTCAGGGCCGTGCCGACGACCGCCCAGGCGGAGAGCACCAGCAAGGGGCCGGTGACCGCGTTGCCGTGGAAGTACGCGATCGAGCGGGCCACCCAGGTTCCCGCGCCCGGCGGCAGGGCGGGCCCGATCGCCCGCCAGAAGTCCGGCAGCATCGGCAGCGGGAAGGCGCCGCCCGCGCTCGGGTTCCCCGCGATCACGATGAGCAGGACGGCCAGACCGATGCCGACGATGCCGGTGAGTGCCTCCAGGGCGAGTGTGATCATGCCGACGGCGAAGACGACCAGGGCGCCCAGCCCGGCGAGGGCCCACACGCTGCCCGGCAGCGCGCCGAGGATCGGGCCGATGATGACCGCCCCGCCGATCCCGCCCGCGATCGAGTACAGCGCCATGACCGCGGTGCGGATCAGCGCGCGCTGCCGGTTGGCGGGCTTGGTGCCCGCGCTGATCGCCAGGATCGAGGCACAGAGGTAGCCGCCGACGCACCAGCCCACGACCAGGTAGAACGAGGAGAGCCCGTCGAAGTCGTCGGGGGAGGCGGGTGCCACGTCCACGGTGCGCACCGAGCGCTTCCGGGGCGCCTCCGCCTCGGTGATGATCGCCTCCAGGGAGGTGGCCAGTACGGTGCCGCCGCCGGAGGCGACGAGCAGGGTGTCGGCCGTTCCCCCGGGGCTGACGACCAGGGCCCCGTCGATGTCGCGGTTCTGGATCTGCCGGCGGGCCTCGGCCTCGCCGGACACCGCACGTGGATCGAGGGGGCCGCCCGGCAGCCCGTCCAACTGGGTGACGAGCTGCCCGGACACCTGCTGCGGGGCGACCACGCCGAAGGGCACGTCCGTCGGGTCCGGCCTGTGCAGCGCGCCGACGTAGGAGGCGATGAACAGCAGCTGTAGTCCCAGTACGCCGATGACCAGCAGTGCGGCCCGTGCGGTGACGGCGTTCTTCACCTCGTCAGCGAAAGTCATGCCCCCACGGTCCGGGGAGGGCGCTGCACGCGCAGGCGGAGGCGGGCCGAATGGCGGAGAAGTGGCCGCACGCTCGGTTATCGTACGAACGTTCGAAACTTGGTCTATGGTGGAGAGCGAGGGGTGGTGAGTACGGATCGGTCCAGGAGGTGCGGATGCCCGGGTTCACGCATCTGCGTACCGTTTCCGGGTTCTCCCTGCGCTACGGGGCCTCACACCCGGAGCGGCTGGTCGAGCGCGCCGTCGAGCGGGACATGGACGCCCTCGCGCTGACCGACCGCGACAGCCTCGCGGGCACGGTCCGCTTCGCCCGGGCCTGTGAGAAGGCCGGCGTCCGGCCGCTCTTCGGGGCGGAGCTCGCGGTGGCGCGGCAGACGGGCGGCGAAGGGCGTACGCGCCGGCCGCGCACCCCGGCCCGCGGAGGTGCCTTCGTCGACGAATCCGCACCCCGGGTCACCTTTCTCGCCCGGGACGGCGCGGACGGCTGGGCCGAACTGTGCCGGCTGGTCACCGCCGCCCACGCCGCCGGCCCCGGAGCCCCGGACGCCGGGCAGCCGGTGGTCGGCCGGGAGGCGCTGCCCGCCGAAGGGCTCACCGTGCTGCTCGGCCCCGCCTCCGAGGTGGGTGAGGCGCTGGCCGCCGGCCGGCCCGACCGGGCCGCCGCCCTGCTCGCGCCCTGGAGGGAGATCTACGGCGACGCCCTGCGCCTCGAAGCCGTCCATCACGGCCGCGAGGGCACCGGCCCCGGATCGCTGCGGCTCGCCGCCCGCACCGTCGGCTTCGCCGCCGAACAGGGGGTGCGGGCCGTGCTGACCAACGCCGTCCGGTACGCCGACCCCGGGCAGGGCCCGGTCGCCGACGTACTCGACTCGGCCCGCAGGCTCGTGCCCGTCGACCCGCGCCGTTCCCCTCTCGACAGCGGGGAGCGCTGGCTCAAGGACGCCCGCGCGATGCGGGAGGCCGCCGAGCGGATCACCTCCGCCGCGGGGCTCGGGCGCGGAGCCGGGGAGCGGCTGCTCGCGGAGACCCGGTCCACCGCCGACGCCTGCCGCGTCGATCCCGCGGGCGACCTGGGCCTGGGCGGGGTCCATTTCCCCGAGCCGCGTCTCGTCGGGGCCGGCCGGCGTACCGCCCAGCGGGTGCTGGCCTCCCGCGCCGCCGCGGGCATGATACGGCGGGGGTACGAACACAGGCGCGACTACTGGGAGCGGATGCACCACGAGCTGGACATCATCGCCCACCACGGCTTCGCCACCTACTTCCTGACGGTCTCCCAGGTCGTCGACGACGTGAAGGAGATGGGCGTACGGGTCGCGGCGCGCGGCTCGGGCGCCGGCTCCCTGGTCAACCACCTGCTCGGGATCGCCCACGCCGACCCGGTCGAGCACGGGCTGCTCATGGAGCGGTTCCTGTCCAAGCGGCGCTTCGTACTGCCCGACATCGACATCGACGTCGAGTCGGCGCGGCGGCTGGACGTCTACCGCGCGATCATCGGACGCTTCGGCGCCGAACGGGTCGCGACCGTCTCCATGCCCGAGACCTACCGGGTGCGCCACGCCATCCGCGACGTCGGCGCCGCCCTCTCCATGGACCCCGCCGAGATCGACCGGCTCGCCAAGGCCTTCCCGCACATCCGGGCCAGGGACGCCCGCGCCGCGATGGAGGAACTGCCCGAACTGCGCGCCGTGGCCGGGCGGAAGGAGAAGTACGGGCGGCTCTGGGATCTGGTGGAGTCGCTGGACGCCCTGCCGCGCGGAATCGCCATGCACCCGTGCGGGGTGCTCCTCTCGGACGACTCGCTGCTGCGGCGTACGCCGGTCATGCCCACCAGTGGTGAGGGCTTCCCGATGGCGCAGTTCGACAAGGACGACGTGGAACACCTCGGGCTGCTCAAGCTCGACGTGCTCGGCGTGCGGATGCAGTCGGCGATGGCGCACGCGGTGACCGAGGTGAAGCGGGCGTCCGGCGAGGTCGTCGACCTGGACGCCGTACCGCCGGGCGACCCGGAGACGTACCGGCTGATCAGGAGCGCCGAGACGCTGGGCTGCTTCCAGATCGAGTCGCCGGGCCAGCGCGACCTGGTCGGCCGGCTCCAGCCCTCCACCTTCCATGACCTGGTGGTCGACATCTCGCTGTTCCGGCCGGGTCCGGTCGCTGCCGACATGGTGCGGCCGTTCATCGAGGCCAGACACGGCCGCGCGCCCGTGCGCTACCCGCATCCCGACCTGGAGGGGGCGCTGCGCGACACCTACGGGGTGGTCGTCTTCCACGAGCAGATCATCGAGATGGTGAACATCATGACCGGCTGCGGACGCGGCGAGGCCGACCGTGTGCGGCGCGGGCTCTCCGACCCCGAGTCGCAGGCCCGGATCAGGGTCTGGTTCGCACAGCGGGCGGCGGAGCGGAAGTACGGCGCCGAGGTGATCACCCGTGCCTGGGAGATCATCGAGGCGTTCGGGAGCTACGGCTTCTGCAAGGCGCACGCCGTCGCCTTCGCCGTGCCGACGTACCAGTCGGCCTGGCTCAAGGCGCACCACCCGGCGGCCTTCTACGCCGGGCTGCTCACCCATGACCCCGGGATGTACCCGAAGCGGCTGCTGCTCGCGGACGCCCGGCGGCGCGGGGTGCCGGTGCTGCCGCTGGACGTGAACCGGTCGGCGGCCGCCCATCGGATCGAACTGGTGTCTGGCGAGAACGGTGACAAATGGGGATTGCGGCTGGCCCTCTCGGACGTCCACGGCATCAGTGAGGCCGAGGTCGCCAGGATCGAGGCCGGACAGCCCTACAGCTCCCTGCTGGACTTCTGGCAGCGGGCGAGGCCCGGGAAACCGGCCGCCGAACGGCTGGCCCAGGTCGGCGCGCTGGACGCCTTCGGCGGCAACCGCAGGGATCTGCTGCTGCACCTGTCCGAACTCCACCGCGCCCAGCGGGGTTCCGGCTCCGGTGCGGCGGGCGCCCAGCTCCCGCTCGGCGGCGGGCACCGCACCGGCACCGTCGGGCTGCCCGACCTCAACGACGCCGAACGCCTCAGCGCCGAGCTGGGCGTCCTCAGCATGGATGTGTCGCGCCATCTGATGGGCGACCACCACGCCTTCCTGGAGGAGCTCGGCGCGGTCTCCGCCAAGCGGCTGCGGGAGGCCAGGCACGGGGAGACCGTGCTGGTCGCGGGTGCCAAGGCGGCCACCCAGACGCCGCCGATACGTTCCGGGCGCCGGGTCATCTTCACCACCTTGGACGACGGAACGGGCCTGGTGGACCTGGCGTTCTTCGACGACAGCCATGCCGCCTGCGCACACACCGTCTTCCACTCCTGGCTGCTGCTGGTGCGCGGGGTGGTCCAGCGGCGCGGCCCCCGCAGCATGAGCGTGGTGGGATCGGCGGCCTGGAATCTGGCGGAGCTGGCCGAACTCCGGCGCACCGGCGGGCTGGACGCCGTCGCGGCGCGGCTCGCGGAGGAGCCCGTACCCGATGAGGGGAAGAACTCCGAGGAGGACGGTGCCTCCGACGGCGGCCGTCGCATCCAGCTGCCCACCGGCTTCGAGATGAACCCCTGGTCCGATCTCCAGCCCGCCGGCGAAGGGGCGCCCACCGGAAGGAAACTGTGGCACCAGAGCCCCGGGAGCGCGGGATGAACGACCAGCCGGCCGTCCTGTGCCTGCGGTTCCGCCGGATCGGCGGCGGACTGCCGGACAGTGCGGAGTACGAGGGACTGCTCGCCCTGCTCGGGGCGTTCACGCCGGTCGTCGAGGCGGCCCCGCCCGGAGCCGCGCTCGCCGATGTCGGCGGCGCTCTGCGCTACTTCGGGCAGGACGTGGCGGGCCTCGCCTCCGTGATCCGGGTGCGCGCCCTCGCCCTGCACGGCGTGGACTGCGCGATCGGGGCGGCCTCCAACCCCATGCTGGCCAGAATGGCCGCGCGGCAGGCGACGGCCGGAACCACCTTCGTGGTGGCCCCCGGTGAGCACGCCGGCTTCCTCGCGTCCAAGCCCGCCGCCGCGCTGGACGGTGTCGGGGCGGCGACAGCGCGCACCCTGTGCGGATACGGGCTCGACTCCATCGGCCGGATCGCCGCCGCCCCGCTCGCCACCCTGCAGCGCATCACCGGGGTGCGGACCGGCCGCGAGCTGTGGGAGCGTGCCAACGGCATCGACCGCGCGCGGGTCGTACCGAACGCTGCGGCCCGTTCGATCGCCGCCGAGCGTTCCTTCCCCCGGGACGAGCTGGACCCGGAGCAGCACCGCCGCGCGCTCCTCTCGCTCACCGAGGAACTGGGCGCCAGGCTGCGCGCCGACGGGCAGGTGTGCCGCGCGATCGCGGTCTCCGTGCGGTACGCCGACCGGACCGGTTACGCGACGCTGACCCGTAGCCGTACGCTCCCGGAGCCCACCGCGCACTCGGCGGCGCTCACCTCGCTCGCGTACCGGATCCAGGACTCGTTCGCGCTCCAGCGGGCGCGGGTGCGGGGGATCGGGCTGCGGGCCGAGGGGCTCCACGACGCGGAACGGGCCGCGCATCAGCTCACCTTCGACCCCGTGGACGAACGGGCGCGGCAGATCGAGGCGGTCTCCGACAAGCTGCGGGCCAAGTTCGGCCCTCAGGCGGTGAAGCCGGGGCGGCTCGCCGCCTGACCCCGGGGTGCCGGAATCTTTTTACTGACGCGTAACTTCCCGAGCGACCTTACTCATGCGTAATTTGGCATGAGCACGTAGAAAACGCAGTTCGCTGTGGTCCGGGCCGCAGGGCGCACCGACACCGCCACTCCCTTGAGCCGCAAGGAGACCACCCGATGCTGCCCTGGACCCGTGCCCCGCGCCCTCCACGCGCGCGCCGGACGCTCGCCGCCCTGATCCTCACCCTCACCGCGCTCCTCGCCGCCCCCACCGCGACCGCGACCGCAGCCGAATCCGCGGCCCCGTCCCGAGGCTGGAACGACTACTCCTGCAAGCCATCCGCAGCCCACCCTCGCCCCGTCGTGCTCGTCCACGGAACCTTCGGGAACTCCGTCGACAACTGGCTGGTCCTGGCGCCCTACCTCGTCAACCGGGGCTACTGCGTCTTCTCGCTCGACTACGGGCAGCTCCCGGGCGTGCCGTTCTTCCACGGCCTGGGTCCCATCGACAAGTCGGCCGGACAGCTCGACGTCTTCGTCGACAAGGTGCTCGGTGCCACCGGCGCCCCCGAGGCCGACCTCGTCGGCCACTCCCAGGGCGGCATGATGCCCCACCACTACCTGAAGTTCCTCGGCGGCGCCGACAAGGTGAACGCCCTCATCGGGATCGCCCCCGACAACCACGGCACCACGCTCCTCGGTCTCACCGCGCTGCTCCCGTACTTCCCCGGGGCCGAGGACCTGCTCACGGCCAACACCCCGGGCCTCGCCGACCAGATCGCCGGCTCGGCCTTCCTCACGAAGCTCAACGCGGGCGGGGACACCGTGCCCGGGGTCCGCTACACCGTCATCGCGACCCGGTACGACGAGGTCGTGACCCCGTACCGCACGCAGTACCTGGACGGGCCGAACGTACGCAACGTCCTGCTCCAGGACCTGTGCCCGGTCGACCTGTCCGAGCACGTCGCCATCGGGACCATCGACCGGATCGCCTTCCACGAGGTGGCGAACGCCCTCGACCCGGCGCGCGCCACCCCGACGAACTGCGCCTCGGCCGTCGGCTGAGGAAACCCGCCTGGCCCCCGGGAGTTCCCGGGGGTCAGGCGGACGCGGGCTCAGGCGCGGTGCGCGCCGCCCGAGGCCCGGCGCCGGACCGAGACGAACAGGGCACTCGCACCGAGGGCCAGCGCGGCGGCTCCGCCCATCGCGAGGTAGGAGGTGCTGCTGCTGCCACCCGTCTCGGCGAGCACGTCGCCGGCGGGGGCCCCGGACGCGGGGGACGCGGCGACGTTGTTCGGCTCGGGGGCGTTCGCCCCGGTCTCGCCTGCCGGGGCCGCCGCCTCGGTGACCTCCGCGTTGGTCGAGGCGTCGTCGTCGCCGTGGCCGTTGTGCTCGACGGAGGACTTGTCGGCGCCCTCGTCGATCTCCTCGTCGGACGGGGCCGAGGCGACCGGCGCCGGGGCCTCCTCGGTGGTGCCGCCCCCGGCGCTCCCACCGCCGAAGACCACGTCGGAGCAGGCGTAGAAGGCCTCGGGGGAGTCCGACCGCTGCCAGACCGTGTAGATCAACTGCCGCCCCGAGGCCTGCGGCACGGTGCCGTCGAAGACGTACGACCCGTTCTCCAGTGTCGGGTCGGTGGCCGTGGCGAACGGCTTCTCCTCCAGGTCCGACCACTTCAGGGGCTGCGTGGGGTCGTAGCTCGCCTTGGTCAGGTACAGCTCGAACGAGCCCTTGTGCGGCGCGGTGGCCCGGAACCGGAAGGTGTGGCTGCCTGCCTCCATGGGCGTGGACGGCCAGTCGGCACGCGGCAGGTCGAGCCCCTTGAACTTGTCGTTGCCGGCGCTGCACAGCTTGCCGTCCGGGATCAGCGAGCGGTGGTTGCCCGCCGCGTTGGCGATGTTCACCCCGTTCCAGTCGTACAGCGCCTGGGTCCCGCCCGCCGCCACCGCCGCCTTGCACGCCGCCGACTGCGGGTTCTCCGGGCCCTCCGCGAAACAGGCCGAGACCCGGCTGACCGGATCGCTCAGCGAACCGTGGGCGGCGGCCGGGGCGGCGGCGAGCCCGGTCAGCGCGAGCGGCACGACACCGAGGGCGAGGATGCTTCCGGCGAGCCTGCGGCGAGCGGTGGTGATGACGGCCATGGTGGTGGTTCTCCTTCGGCGGACACGTCTGGGTGATCAGCAAACTAGCCGCCGCCGAGAGGGGATTCGGGCGTGAAAAGGCGCAGGTGAGCATCGTTATGGTGGGCTTAAGGGACGGTTAGGGGAGGGCTCAGGAACCCGGCTTCCCGGGCGCTCGCCAGCGGTGCGCCGGCACCAGGTTTTCCGCGCCGCCGCAGGACGGCCCGGAGGCCCGGGTGCCCGGCGGCGGCGCTGCTGGGTCAGACCTGGACGCCTGGCGTCCCGTCCTCCACGACCACGCTCGCGCGCGTGCTGATCGGAGCGTCCGGCTTCGTCACGAACGGCAGGACGCGGAAGTCGCTCGTCCACCGCTCGCGGTCCACCGTGACGCGCACGTAGCCGCGCTGGCTGTTGAAGAACTTCATGTGCGGGTTCGCATCGAGGAACGTCCGGCCCTGGGCCGTCATGTCGGCACCGTCACCACCGCTCGTGATCGAGGTGCCCACGAACTCGGAGCCGACGGTGGCCGACCCGGGGTCGCTGTAGTCGCGCTTGAGGTCCCACGCGTAGTTCTGGTGGCGGTCGCCCGTGATGACGACCAGGTTGCGCACACCGCGGGTGTCCGCCTCGGCCAGCAGCCGGTTGCGCTCGGCGACGTACCCGTCCCAGGGGTCCATCCAGACCGTCGTGCCGGGACCCGGGTCGTGGTCGGTCTGGCCCATCGGGGCCTGGTTGCCGAGGATCTGCCAGCGCGCCTGCGAGCGGCTGAAGCCCTTGAGCACCCAGTCGCGCTGCCGGGCCCCGAGCAGGGTCCGGTCCGTATCGAAGCGGTCCGCGCAGTCGGCCGACACCCCGTCGCCGCAGGGCTGGTCGTCGCGGTACTGGCGGGTGTCGAGCATGGTGAAGTCGGCGAGCCGGCCATAGGAGAGCCTGCGGTACATCTGTACGTCGGGGCCGTCAGGCAGCTGGGTGCGGCGCAGCGGCGCGTGCTCGTACAGCGCCTGGAAGGCGGCGGCGCGGCGCAGCAGGAAGGTCTCGGGGTCCTCGTTGTTCTCGGACGTCTCGTCCGCCCAGTTGTTCTCCACCTCGTGGTCGTCGAACGTCATGATCCACGGGAAGTTCGCGTGCGCCTCGCGCAGTGGTGCCTCGGACTTGTAGAGGCCGTACTGGAGGCGGTAGCGGGCGAGGTCGAGGGTCTCCGTGTGGAACTTCGGATCGGTGCTCACGCCGCGCTTGTTCGTCTTGACGCCCGACTCGTAGAGGTAGTCCCCGAGGTGCACCACCAGGTCCAGGTCCTCCTGCGCCATGTGGTGGTACGCCGTGAAGTAGCCGTCCTGCCACGCCTGGCAGGAGGCGAAGGCGAACTTCAGCTCGCGGGGGGAGTCCGAGGGGGCCGGGGTGGTGCGGGTGCGCCCCACGGGGGAGATCGCCGAGCCGGCCTTGAAGCGGAACCAGTACGTGCGGTCGGGGGCGAGCCCGTGCACCTCGGGGTGGACGGAGTGCGCCAGTTCGGGAGTCGCCACGACACTGCCGCGGCGCACAACACGGCGGAACCGCTCGTCGAGCGCCACCTCGTACTGGACGCGGACGGGCGTGGCGGGCATCCCGCCGAGGCCGTCCTGCGCGAAGGGTTCGGGGGCCAGACGCGTCCACAGCACGACGCCGTCCGGCTTCGGGTCGCCCGACGCGACGCCCAGGGTGAAGGGGTCTCCCTTCAGGGCGGGTGCGGCGTACGCGGACCGGGTGTCCCACGCCCCCGTCCCGAGCATCAGCGCGACGGCTGCCGCCCCGCCGTAGCCGAACATCTGCCTGCGGGACACGGAATTCGCGATCACGGGTCCGTCCTCCTCGGTCGACTGCGCCAACCTCGGAAACGGTGCCGGGAGTTGATGTCATGCTCACGCGTAACGCATGGCCGGTTGCCGAGCGATACGTGAACACCACAGCCAATGCGGCCGGCGGCTCAGGACGCCCGCGCGAAACACCACAGCCGATGGGCCGGGCGACTCAGGACATCGCGCGGTAGCGGCGCTCGGGCCGGCCCGTCCCGCCGTACCGCAGCGACACCTCGGCCCGCCCCGTCTCCGCGAAGTACTCGAGGTAGCGGCGCGCGCTGACCCGTGACAGGGCGCCCGCCTCGGCACACTCGGAGGCCGAGAGTCCCGCGGGGTGTTCGCGGAGGATCCGTTCGACCAGGTCCGCCGTGTGGGCGGCCAGCCCCTTGGGGAGTTCGCGGGAGCCCGGGGGACGGGTGCCGAAGATGCGGTCCACGTCTTCCTGGCGGGCTTCCCGGTGCTCCTCGTCCAGCGCGTCCAGACGGTTGCGCAGCGAGGCCACGTGCTGGACCTGTTCCTGCAGGGCCGCGCGGTGGAACGGCTTGATCAGGTAGTGCAGGGCGCCGGCCCGCAGGGCCGCCCTCACCACCCCGGCCTCGCGGGCCGCAGTGATGAAGAGCGCGTCGGCGCTGTGCGTGTTCCCCTCCCGCTCCTCCATGGCGCGCAGTTCCCGCAGGACCTGGATGCCGTCCATGTCGGGGAGGTAGATGTCGAGCAGGACCAGGTCGGGGCGGAGCAGGCGGGCCGCGTGCAGCGCCTCCGCGCCGGTGTGGGCCACGCCCACGACTGTAAAACCGTCCATTGCGGACACGTAGCGGCTGTGCAGCTTCGCGACCATGAAGTCGTCGTCCACCACCAGCACTTTCGTCACCCCGACACGCTAGGGCGCGACCACAAGGACCACAACGTCCATTGGTTCCGGAACGGCGACAGCTTGCCTACGCGCAGGCAACATGTGGGCCACCTCACACGCACACACGGCTCGAAAGGCGGCATCCGGTGCGACTGCGCACTCCATTCGCCCTGCTCGGGGCAGCGCTGCTGGTGGTCGTCGGCCCGCCCCTGCTCTCCACCGGCAGTGGCTCCGGCACCGGCACGCAGATCCCCGGACTGCGCTTCATGGTCCCCAACACACCCGGCGGCGGTTACGACATCACCGCGCGCACCGCGGCCAAGAACGCCGAGGACGCCGGACTGACCCACGGCATCGAGGTGTTCAACCTGCCAGGCGCGGGCGGCACCGTCGGCGTGACCCGGCTGGCCGCCGAGCACGGGAACGGCAAGCTCGCCATGTCGATGGGCCTCGGCGTCGTCGGCGCCGTCCACACCAACAAGTCGACCACGACCCTCGCCGACACCACCCCGATCGCCCGGCTCACCGAGGAGCAGGACATCGTGGTCGTCGCGAAGGACTCCCCGTACGAGACGATCGGCCAGCTGCTCACCGCCTGGAAGAAGGACCCGGGGAAGATCCCGGTCGGCGGCGGTTCCTCGCCCGGTGGCCCCGACCACCTGGCGCCGATGCTGATGGCGAAGGCCGCAGGTATCGCGCCCGCGCGGGTCAACTACATCCCCTTCGACGGCGGCGGCGAACTCCTCGCCTCCATCCTCGGCAACAAGGTCGGCTTCGGCGTCTCCGGCGTCGGTGAGTACCTCGACCAGATCGAGGCCGGTGAGCTGCGCCTGCTCGCCGTCACCGGGCCGAAGCGGGTCCCGGGCCTCGACGCGCCCACCCTCCGCGAGGCGGGTCTCGACACCGACTTCACCAACTGGCGCGGCATCGTCGCGCCGCCCGGACTTTCCGACTCCGAACGGGACAAGCTCATCGGCCTGGTGAGCGAGCTGCACGAATCGAAGCAGTGGCGCGACTCCATGAAGAAGAACGGCTGGGACGACGCCTTCCTCGCCGGCGACGACTTCGGTGACTTCCTGGACGCCCAGGACCACCGCGTCGCCACCGTCCTGAAGGAGCTGGGACTGTGACGGACGAGACCGGGCCCCGGCCCGCCACCGCACGCGCCTGGCTGCGCGAGCACTCCGAACTCGGCGTGTGCGTCATCCTGCTCGTCCTTGGCGCCCTCGTCCTGACCGACGCCCTCACGATGGACGTGGACATCACCCAGCGCGGGCCCGTGGGCCCCAGGACCGTCCCGATCGCCGTCGGCGCCGGGCTGCTCGCCGTAGCCGTCCTGCTGGCCGTCGACGTGCTGCGCGGCGGCCGGGGCGAGGCCGAGGGCGGCGAGGACGTCGACCTCGCCGAACCCGCCGACCGGCGTACCGTCGCCCTGCTCACCGGCGTCTTCCTCGCCTTCGCCGCCCTCATAGGCCCGCTCGGCTTCCCGATCTCAGGCGCCCTGCTCTTCTGGGGCTCCGCGTACGCGCTGGGCAGCCGCCACATCGACCGTGACCCGCTCATCGCCGCCGGGCTCTCCCTGGCGACCTACTTCGTCTTCGACAACCTGCTCGGGGTGCCCCTCCCGGGCGGCCCGCTGATGGGGGTGCTCTGACCCGTGGATTCCCTCAACTCCCTCGTCGACGGCTTCGGCACGGCGCTCACCCCGGTCAACCTGCTCTGGGCGGCGCTCGGCGTCCTGCTCGGCACGGCGATCGGCGTGCTCCCCGGCATCGGCCCCGCCATGGCCGTGGCCCTGCTCCTGCCGGTGACGTACGGACTCGAACCGACCGGCGCCTTCATCATGTTCGCCGGGATCTACTACGGCGCGATGTTCGGCGGCTCCACCACCTCGATCCTCCTGAACACCCCGGGGGAGAGCGCGGCCGTCGTCGCGGCGATCGAGGGCAACCCGATGGCGAAGGCGGGCCGCGGTGCCCAGGCGCTGGCCGCGGCGGCCATCGGCCACTTCGCCGGCGGCATGATCGGCACGATCCTGCTGGTCGTCCTCGCCCCGACCGTCGCGTCGCTCGCCGTCGACATCGGCGCACCCGACTACTTCGCCATCATGGTGCTGGCCTTCATCGCCGTCACCTCGGTCCTGGGCTCCTCGCGGATCCGCGGCCTCGCCTCGCTCCTCATCGGCCTCACCATCGGCCTCGTGGGCCTGGACCAGATGACGGGCCAGCAGCGCCTGACCTTCGGCTCGCTCCAACTGGCCGACGGCATCGACGTGGTCATCGTCGCCGTCGGGCTCTTCGCCATCGGGGAGGCCCTCTGGGTCGCCGCGCACCTGCGCCGCTCCAGTGGCAAGCCGATCCCCGTCGGCCGCCCCTGGCTCGGGAAGCCCGACGTCCGGCGCACCTGGAAACCGTGGCTGCGCGGGCCCTTCATCGGCTTCCCCTTCGGCGCGATCCCGGCCGGCGGGGCCGAGATCCCCACCTTCCTCTCGTACGTCACAGAGAAGCGGCTGTCCAAGCACCGGGACGAGTTCGGCAAGGGAGCCATCGAGGGCGTCGCCGGACCGGAGGCGGCGGCCTCCGCCTCCGCCGCCGGGACCCTGGTCTCCATGCTCACCCTCGGACTGCCCACCACGGCCGTCGCCGCCGTCATGCTGGCCGCCTTCCAGCAGTACGGCATCCAGCCCGGACCGCTCCTGTTCGAGCGCGAACCCGAGCTCGTCTGGGGCCTCATCGCCTCGCTCTTCGTGGGCATGGTGCTGCTGCTCGCGCTGAACCTGCCGCTGGCACCGGTCTGGGCGAAGCTGCTGCGGATCCCGCGCCCCTACCTCTACGCGGGCATCCTGTTCTTCGCGGCCGTCGGTGCCTACGCGGTCGGCGGAGAGGCCGTCGACCTGGTGATCCTGCTGGTGATCGGACTGATCGGCTTCGGGATGCGGCGGTACGGCCTTCCCGTGCTCCCGGCCGTCATCGCCGTCATCCTCGGCCCCTCCGCCGAACAGCAGTTGCGGCGCGCCCTCCAGATCAGCGACGGCAGCGTGACCGGTCTGGTCGACACACCCTTCTCTGTGACCGTCTACGCGATCGTCGCGGTGATCCTGCTGTGGCCGCTGGTGAGCAAGGTGAGGGGGCGCGACAGGACATGACGGACTGTCGGCGGCGGCTGCGACAATCGTGGGTATGACCACGACCGACTGGGACGCCGCCGCCGAGTCCTTCGACGACGAGCCCGACCACGGACTCCTGGACCCGGTGGTCCGCAGCGCCTGGGCGCGCCGGATGGAGACCTGGCTTCCCCCCGCCCGCTCCGAGGTGCTCGACCTCGGATGCGGCACCGGAAGCCTGTCCCTGCTCGTCGCAGGTCAGGGGCACCGGGTCACCGCGGTCGACCGGTCACCGCGGATGGCCGAGCGGGCACGGGACAAGCTGGCCGGCACCGGCGCCGAGGTGCTCGTCGGCGACGCGGGCCGGCCGCCGGTCGGCAACCAGCGGTTCGACGTGATCCTCGCCCGGCACGTGGTCTGGCTGCTGCCCGACCCCGCGGCCGCCCTGCGGCACTGGTTCTCGCTGCTGCGCCCGGGCGGACGGCTGGTGCTCATCGAAGGGGTGTGGGGCGGCACGGGCCTCTCGGCGGCCCGTCTCACCGCCCTCCTGGGCGAGCACACGGAGCGCGTCCACCACGAGCCGCTCTCCGGCGACGCCAGGCTCTGGGGCAAGGAGGTCGACGACGAGCGGTACGCCCTGGTGGCCCGCGCCGAACCCCCGCGCAGGCACGCCGAGGTCGTCGACGTCCACCTGATCCTGCGCCGGGGCTCCGAGGTGCTGCTCGCCCGGCGCGCCGGCACGGGATACGCGGACGGACTGTTGCACGCCCCCTCCGGCCACGCCGAGGACGGCGAGGACGTCCGGGAGGCCATGGTCCGCGAGACGGCCGAGGAGATCGGGATCGTCCTCGATCCGGACGAGCTCCGGGTCGCCCTCGTGATGCAGCACAGGGGGCCGGGCGGAAACCCCAGGATGGGATGGTTCTTCGAGGCGCACCTCGACCCCGCGCGCCCGCCCCGCAACGCGGAGCCGGACAAGTGCTCCGAGCTCGCCTGGTTCCCGCTGGACGCGCTGCCGGACGACATCGTGGCGTACTGCCGGGCGGGACTCGACGGATACCGCGCGGAGGAGCGCTTCCTCATCCACTGGCACGAGGACGGCGACACCGTCGCGTATGTCCCGGAGAGACCTCGGCGCGCCGTCCCGCTGCCGGTGACGGCGGCCCCCACCGGCCGGGTGCACCACATCGAGCTGTGGGTTCCCGACCTGGCGGAGGCCGAGGCGGAATGGGGCTGGCTGCTCGGCGAACTCGGGCATGTCCCGTACCAGAAATGGGCCCACGGCCGCAGCTGGCGGCGCGGCGACATCTACGTGGTGGCCGAGCACTCACCCGATCTGACCGGCGGGACGCACGACAGACTGCGCCCGGGCCTCAACCACCTGGCGTTCCACGTCCGGGACCGCGCCACCCTGGACGCCCTGGCCGCACGCGCTCCCGGACACGGCTGGCAGCCGCTCGTGCCCGGAAGTGTCCCGGGCGCCGGCAGCGGGCACTACGCGGCGTATCTGGTGAACAGCGCGGGATTCGAGGTGGAGCTGGTCGCCCCGTGAGGCCGGCTCAGCCCACCAGCGCGGCCAGCCCCTCGGTGCGGGCCAGGTGTTCCAGCTCGTCCAGCGCCCGCACGGCCGCCTCCGCCGCCGAAGGGTCGCGCCCGGCGAGGCCGCTCTCCTCGAACTCGTCCTCGTCCAGGCGCAGTACGGACGACCCGTCGGCGGAGACCCACAGGTCGAGATCCAGATCCTCGACCAGAAGCTCGGCGCCCCGGAGCACGGCGGGCCGCGTGATGTCGCAGTACCAGCCCTTCAGTTCACCGCCGCCGGTGCGGACCTCCTTCACCGCGAACCACCGGTCGCGCCAGTAGTGCTCGGTGAAGACATCGCCCGGTTCGAACCGCACGAAGCCGAAGTCACGCACCCCGTCAGCCGCCCACGGCGCCCTCACGGTGATCCGTGTCCCGTCGTCGCTCACTTGCTCGGCCGGATAGCGGATTTTGGTGCGGCCGGCCTTGACCAGGGCGACCGTCACCGTGGCCGAGGGGTCAGACGAGTGTGCGGACATGGCGTACCTCCGTGGCACAGATCTCGTAGCCGAACCAGCGGTTGATCGCCAGCATCGGCCCGTTGTCGGCGTCGTTGCCGGTGTAGGCGTCCGTGTATCCGGCGGCGCGCGACCGGTGCAGCGAGTCGCACTTGGCGAGCTTGGCGAGACCCCGGCCGCGGAAGGCCCGCACGGTGCCGGTCATGCCCGACCAGTAGCGGGTCAGGCCGTCGGTCTGCGCGACGCTGAACGCCGCGACCTTCCCGTCCACCACGACGACCGTGGTGAGCGCGTGGTCGAAGCCCGGCTGCCGCCAGGTCGTGGCCAGCCAGTTCTCGTAGTCGGAGAACTCCACCGGGGTGTCGCTCGGCTCGTCCGCGGTCGTCTCCGCGTCCGCCTCGAACAGCGGGCGCGGGTCGTGCTCGTAGTCAGCCGCGGTGCGCAGCTCCACCCCGGCAGGGAGCTCCGGGACCGGCGGCAGCGCGCCGCCCGCCAGGTCCAGACGGAGGAAGTGCGCCGGCCTGCGCGGCGCGTATCCGCGCTTCCTGGCGAACGCGCGGTTGGCCGGTTCGTCGAGCACCCAGGCGTACACCTCGCTCGCACCGACTCCGGCCAGGTACTCCTCACCGGTCCGTGCGAGCAGCGACCCCGCGCCGCGTCCCGTCCTGTCCGGGAGTACGTACGGGTTGCAGAACCCCTGGCCGGGCTTCGCGCTCTCGTGGGAGATGCCGACCTGCGCGGTGCCGATCACCTCGCCGTCCTCCTCGGCGACGAGCAGCCGGTAGTGCCGGTCGGGATGGGCCGAGGCCAGATCACTCAGAACCTGCTCCGGCGTCGTCACCATGTACGGAAGCGCGGCCCGCCTCACCCGCACCCAGGCTTCGGCGTCGGAGGGCAGGAAGTCACGCACGAGTACCGTCATGGGCGCACGCTAACGCGGGGTGTCGTCCGCCCGCGCGCGAATTTCCGGCGGTGACCTGCGGTGCCGGGACGCGTGGTGCGAGAGAATCGGCGCGTGACCCTGAAGATCGCCGTTGACCCGGACTCCGCCACCGCACCGTACGAACAGCTGCGCGCCCAGCTGTCCGAACAGGCCCGTTCCGGCACCCTGCCCGTCGGCTTCCGGCTCCCGACCGTACGCGGCCTCGCGGGTGAACTGGGCCTCGCCGCCAACACCGTGGCCAAGGCCTACCGGGCGCTGGAGACCGACGGCGTGATCGAGACGCGGGGCCGCAACGGCACCTTCGTCGCCGCGGCAGGCGACGCCGCGGCCCGCCACGCGGCGACTGCGGCGCAGGAGTACGCCGAACAGGCACGCCGACTGGGCCTGGCACAGGCCGACGCGCTCACGCTGGCCGAGGACGCGGTGCGGGCGGCCTACGCGAGGTGACCCTGCGCGGGCCGGGCGGGCTGTGTCTCCGTGTGGCCCGCGGGGTGACGCAGGCGCCGTCGCTCCCTCGGGGGGTGCTGCGTCCGTGCGGGCGGCGTGGCCCGTGGGGATCAGAGGTACATCCCCGCGTCGGCACCCGCGTCCTGCTTCGGCACGGACGCCGGGCCGGTGCCGCGCCGCAGGGCGTAGAGCTCGGCGAGCGTGGCGCCCTCCCGGCCGAGGCCCGCGTCCGTACCGAGCCAGGACACCGACTCCGCGCGGGTCAGCGAGCCCACCTCGATACGTGCCAGGCAGCGTCCCGGCCTGACGACCGCGGGGTGCAGCCGCTCCAGGTCCTCGTTGGTCGTCACCCCCACCAGCACGTTGCGCCCCTGCCCCAGCAGACCGTCCGTCAGGTTCAGCAGCCGGGACAGCGCCTGCCCGGCCGTGTGCTTGGCCTCGCCGCGGATGAGCTCGTCGCAGTCCTCGAGCAGCAGCAGGCGCCACCGGCCCTTCGCCGAACCGTCGTCCTCGCCGATGGCGATGTCCATCAGATAGCCGACGTCGTTGAAGAGCCGCTCCGGGTCCAGTACGCAGTCGACCTGGCACCAGTCGCGCCATGAACGGGCCAGCGTGCGCAGCGCGGAGGTCTTGCCGGTGCCCGGCGGCCCGTGCAGCAGGAGCAGCCGCCCCGCGATGTCATCGGGCGTGACCTTCATCAGCCGGTCCATCGCATCGGCCACCGGGGCCGTGTAGTTGGGCCGGACCTCCTCCCAGGTCCCGGCGGCGATCTGCCGTGTGGTGCGGTGCGGGCCGCGGCGCGGGGAGACGTACCAGAAACCCATGGTCACGTTCTCCGGCTGCGGTTCCGGCTCGTCCTTCGCGCCGTCGGTCGCCTCCGACAGCACCTTCTGCGCCAGTTCGGGACTGGTCGCGGTCACCGTGACATCGGCGCCGCGGCTCCACCGCGAGATCAGCAGCGTCCAGCCGTCACCCTCCGCGAGTGTGGCACTGCGGTCGTCGTCACGTGCCGCCCTGAGCACCTTGGCCTCCGCGGGAAGCAGGGTCGCCCCCGGCTTCACCCGGTCGAGGGAGGAGCTGTGCGAATAGGGCTGCTCGCCCGTCGCGAAGCGGCCCAGGAACAGCGCGTCCACGACGTCCGAGGGCGAATCGCTGTCGTCGACGTTGAGCCGGATCGGCAGGGCGGACTCGGGGTTGGCAGACATGGCGCCCATGATCCGGCACGGCGGCACACCGCGCACCCAGGTTTCACGAGCTGCCCCGGGACGGGGTGGGCCGCCGCGGAGTGCCGGGAGGGCGCCCTCGCCCTCCCGGCACTCCGGGATCAGCCGTGGTCCACGGCCGGCCCCGTTGCGCCCGGCCTCCGGCGCGCGCCGGCGACTTTGCCCCCCAGTGCGCCGGATGCCGGACTTCGATGTGACGCACCGCCAAGGGGTGGTCAGGAAGGCCCGGTCGAAGCTTTTTGGCATGAACACTTCCGAAGGCTGGGTCGGTACTGCTACCACGGAGCAGGCAGAGATCCTGCCCAAGGAGGTCTCATGAAAATGTCCAGACTCGTGGCGTTCTCGTCCTCTCTCCTGCTCGGTACCGTTCTCGCCCTGACCGGTGCCGGCGTCGCCCAGGCCAAGGAATCCGTACAGGCCGTCGACTACGTCGCCCTCGGTGACTCCTACTCCTCAGGGGTCGGTGCCGGGAGCTACGACAGCGCGAGCGGCAGCTGCAAGCGCAGCACCCGCGCCTACCCCGCCCTGTGGGCCGCGGCCAACAGCCCGGCCTCGTTCGCCTTCAAGGCCTGCTCGGGGGCCACCACCGGCGATGTGACGAGCAGCCAGCTCTCCTTCCTCAGCGCCTCCACCGACCTCGTCTCGATCTCCGTGGGCGGGAACGACGCGGGCTTCGCGGACGTCATGACCACCTGCGTCCTGCAGTCCGAGGCGACCTGCCTGAGCCGGATCGCCACCGCCCGTGCCTTCGTCGACTCGACGCTCCCCGGCAGGCTGGACTCCGTGTACACGGCGATCAGCGCCAAATCGCCCGCCGCCCGCGTCGTCGTCCTCGGCTACCCCCGCTTCTACAAGCTCGCCGGAAGCTGCATCGCCGGCCTGAGCGAGAACGAACGCGCCGCCATCAACGGCGCCGCCGACCACCTCAACGCCGCCACCGCCAAGCGCGCCGCCGACCACGGCTTCACCTTCGGCGACGTCACCTCGACCTTCACCGGGCACGAGATCTGCTCGGGCAGCGCCTGGCTGCACAGCGTGAACTGGCTCAACATCGGCGAGTCGTACCACCCCACCGCCGCCGGCCAGTCCGGTGGCTATCTGCCGGTCCTCAGCTCCAAGGCCTGACCGCACGCTCCAAGGCCTGACCGCACGCGCCACGCGGCGCACCTCGCGTCACGTACCTCACATTCCCGCCGCTCCGGCCGTACGCCCGGAGGAGGCCCCGCGCTGCCGGGCCTCCTCCGGCCGTACGCCCGGAGGAGGCCCCGCGCTGCCGGGCCTCCTCTTCGTGCGCGGCCGACGCGCATGACCGGTGGCGTGCGTCACCGGCGGCGTACGGAAGCACTTCGGATCGTCGGGCCGGTAGGCAGCCCCCGGCGTGCGCCCCCGCGCAACCGTCGCACCGCACCCGGGTCCCCCGCCGAGCAGCCGGATCGCCGCCGAGTTGACCATTCCGTACGTAACCGGCAGGGTGCGGTAACGGGCCGTCAACCCCCGTACCCGAGTGTGCAATCCTGCGGCCGGGATACACGAGTGTCATCGCGGGACGATAGGGTTAACCTGCCCGGGCCGGGTGCCCTCGTACGGGTGGGGAGTGACATGGAACAGATAACAGTGCGCAGCAGGCCGCGTGTGCCTGCCATTACGTGTGGGAGCGGTGCGACCAGTTCGCGCCTCGACCGCCATCTCGCAGTGCTGGGCGGCCCCGTCGTCCCGCAGCGTGAGTCGGCGGAGGCGACGCTGCTGATGCTCGAGCTCACTTCGCGCGACGCCGCGCACAGCCGCCGGAGCAGGAGCGCGCGTGTCTCGCTCTTCGCCCCGCTGCGGCGACTGCGGCGCTCGCTCTTCGGCAGCCGCCACTGACCGACGGTTGTCACGACCGGTCCGGCCCTCCGCTCAGGGCCGCGTCCACGATCACTCCGTCCCGACGCAGTGCTGCTGTCTGCCCGCCCGTCATCCCCAGGGCCCGCAGCGTTGCGTCGGTGTGCTCCCCCAGCGCCGGTACGGCACCCATCGGCGCCGGCGCCCCGCCCGGCAGCGTGATCGGGGGCAGCAGCGTCCGAAGCGCGCCGGCAGGCGTGGGCACCTCCCGCCACCGGTCCCGTGCGGCCAGCTGAGGGTGTGCGGCCACGTCCGCCACCGTGTTCAGCCGGGCGCAGGCGATGCCCGCCGCCTCCAGCCGTGCCAGTGCCTCGTCGCCGCTCAGCGCCGCGAGCGCACCGGCCACGACCACGTCCGTCCGCGCGCGGTTGGCCGTCCGCGCGGTGTTCGTCGCGAAGTCCGGGTCGTCGGCCAGCTCGGGCCGTTCCAGCACCTGGTCAGCGAGCCGCCGCCACTCCCGGTCGTTCTGCACGGAGAGCAGCACCCGCTCGCCGTCCGCGGTGGCGTACGCGTCGTACGGGGCGATGACCGCGTGTGCGAGTCCCGTGCGTACCGGGGATTCCCCTCCGTGCATCCCGTGGTGCAGCGGGTGCCCCATCCACTCGGCCAGCGAGTCCAGCATCGAGATCTCGACCGGGCCCCCGCGCCCCGTGGCCGCGCGCCTCAGCAGGGCCGCCAGCACCCCGGAGAAGGCGTACATCCCCGCCGCGATGTCGGCTGCGGGAATCCCCGCCTTCACCGGCTGCTCCGGGGTCCCCGTGACGGACACCAGGCCCGCCTCGCACTGGACGAGCATGTCGTAGGCCCGCTTGTGGGCGTACGGGCCCTCGGCCCCGTAGCCGGAGATGTCCACGGCCACCAGCCGGGGGTGGGCGGCGCAGAGGGTGGCGGCGTCGAGGCCCAGCCGGGCGGCGGCCCCCTGCGCGAGGTTCTGCACGAACACGTCGGCCCCGGCGACGAGCCGTTTCACCACGTCCAGGCCGCGTGGGACCTTGAGGTCGACGGCGACCGACTCCTTGCCACGGTTGCACCAGACGAAGTGGGAGGCGAGCCCGCGGGCCGCGGTGTCGTAGCCCCGCGCGAAGTCACCTCCGTCGGGCCGCTCGATCTTGACGACCCGTGCGCCGAGGTCGGCGAGCTGCCGGGTCGCGAAGGGGGCGGCGACGGCCTGTTCGACGGCCACCACGGTGACGCCTTCCAGCGGGAGAGGCTGTGTGCTGCTCATGGGCAGCGTGCTTACCGTGTGCGTGGCCCGTCTGTCACCTCGCGGGGCGCATGCGTGGCCCGTCTGTCACCTCGCGGCCGTGTGCGTGACCTCACAGCAAGGCGAACTGCCCCTCCGGCCCTTCCTCCTCGTGGTCCAGCACGGACGCGGGGCGCCGGGCCGAGGGGGGCACGGGCAGCACCCCGGCGGCGCGCAGCCCGCTCCGGGACAGGGGCTCAGCCCCGTCCAGCGCGGCCCGCAGGGCCTCCTGCCGCGGCCCGAGGCCGTCGAGCAGGGCGAGCACGGTGATCAGTTCGAGCAGCTCCGAGGTCCTTTCGCGTGGCCAGCCTCGCGGCCCCACCGCGGCCAGCCCCTCCGCCGGGGCCGTGCGCCGCCCGAACCAGAGCTCCAGCATCCGCACCCCGCCGACCCGGAAGTCCCAGGCCCCGACGGGCACGGGCGAAATCCGCCCCTCGCCGATGACCAGCGCCTCGTCATCGGCGTCGTAGCTCATCGCGTCCGGCCGGGGATCGACCGCGGCCCGGACGTACGGACGACGGCCGCCCGGAAGCCGTGGCCGCTCCCCGCCGCGCGCCCCGCGCAGCTGCACCCGCAGCAGCTCCCGGCCCAGTTCGACGCCCTGCGCCCACAGCGCCCCGTCCGCGGGCAGCGGCACGACCGGCCCGCCGGGCGAGGGCAGGGCTGCGGCCAGGGCCCAGGCGAGCACGGACTCGGCGGTGACCGGCTGCCCGTAGCGGGCGCCCAGCAGGCCGGTCAGGCCCGGGGCGAGGTTGGGCTCCAGCCCTCCGGGCCGCCGGTAGAGCGGCCGTATGCGTCCGGGGCGCCCGGCGGGGGAGTGCCCGTCGGGCAGCAGCGCGGAGGCGGAGAGGGCGGGCCCGGTGCCCTGCGGCACATGTCCGTGCTCGACCGCGAAGAGCTGATGGCCGTCGGCGACCCGCCACAGCTCGGGCCGGGCGGCGTCCAGCAGCCGGTGGTCGGGGATCAGCCACTGTTCGTCGAAGGGGCCGTGCAGGATGCGTACGGGCTCGGGATACGGACCCGGGTCCCGGGCGAAAGCGCTCGTCCCGGTGGCCCGGCCCGGCAGTGCGGCGGCCGGGGTCAGCGGCGTGCGGGAGCGGCTCGGCCCGAACAGCCGCTCCTGCTCCGCCCCTTCGGCCCCGGCCAGCAGGTCCCAGCGGGCCCGGAGGGAGGAGGCGTCCGGCGCGGTCACCCAGGAGCGTCCCGTTCTCAGGGGCCGGACCGACCAGGGCATGAGGTCGTCCAGCAGCGGGGGCGCGTCGCCCCTGCCGGCTCCGGCCGCCACCCGTGCTGCCACCGTGTCGTCCTCCCCGTCGCCACGTCCGCCGCCTCCGGCATCGTAACGACCCCGCCTTCGCGGACCCGCCGTCAGTGCGCTTCGACGGTCACCGAGAAGGAGAAGCGGTCTCCCCGGTAACGGATGCGGGCCACGTCCACGACCGCGCCCTCCTCGTCGTACGTCACGCCGGTGTAGTGCAGGATCGGGCTGAGCAGCGGCACCTGGAGCAGCTCGGCCGTGACGGGGTCGGCGAGGCGGGCCTCGACGGTGTCCGTGATCCGCGAGATCCGTACGCCGACGGCGTCTCGCAGCACCTTGGTCATCGGCCACCGCGCCAGGTCGGCCACGTCGATGCGGGCCGCGAGCTCCGGACGTACGGCGTTCTCCGCCCAGTTGGTTGGCTCGTCCGTCCCCTCGTCGCGGCGCAGCCGCCGGTAGCTCATCACCTCGGGACAGCCCGGGAAGAACTCGGCGAGATCACCGGGGACGGGCGTCCGGCCGTGTCCGAGCACGGTCGTGCGCTCACCCGACTGCTGCGCGACGATCGCGTCGATCGAACCGAGCAGCCGCACCGGGGAGACCCGCCGGGCGCGAGGCTCGATGAACGTCCCGCGCCTGCGGTGCCTGCTGATCAGCCCCTCGCTCTCCAGCTCCTTGAGGGCCTGGCGCATGGTGAGGACGCTGACGCCGTAGTGCACGGCGAGCTGTTCCTCGGTCGGCAGCCGCGTCGAGGCGTCCTGGGGGCGGCCGAGTATGGAGGCGCGCAGCGACTGCGAGACCTGGTACCAGAGGGGCAGCTTCCGGTTCAGTACGAGGGAGTCGGGGGCGAACCCAGGCGTACGGCTCGCCTCGTCGATCTGATCCATCCCGTTCACCTGAACTCCCTGGGCTGCGGCCGGCCGCGCGGTGTCACGGCCGGAAGTTGCGGCTCAGACCCTGCCACACGTCGTCGTAACCGCGCTGGAGATGGTCCGCGACCGCGGCCTGTGCGGTCGCGGTGACCGGCCAGCGCGTCTCGAACATGAACGCCAGGCCGTCGTCGATCTTCTGCGGTGCGAGCTCCGCCGCGCTCGCCCGGTCGAAGGTCTCACGGTCCGGCCCGTGCGCCGACATCATGTTGTGCAGGGAGCCGCCGCCCGGCACGAAGCCACCCGACTTGGCGTCGTACGCGCCCTCGATCAGGCCCATGTACTCACTCATCACGTTCCGGTGGAAGTACGGCGGGCGGAAGGTGTCCTCGCCGACCAGCCAGCGCGGGGCGAAGACGACGAAGTCGACACCGGCCAGACCCGGGGTGTCGGACGGCGAGGTCAGTACCGTGAAGATCGACGGGTCCGGGTGGTCGTAGCTGATGGTGCCGAGGACGTTGAAGCGGCGCAGGTCGTAGACGTACGGCGTGTGGTTGCCGTGCCAGGCGACGACATCGAGCGGCGAGTGGCCGTACGTCGCCGACCAGAGGTTCCCGCAGAACTTGTTGACCACCTCGACCGGGCCCTCGCGGTCCTCGTAGGCGGCGACGGGCGCCAGGAAGTCCCGCGCGTTCGCCAGGCCGTTGGCCCCGATCGGGCCGAGGTCCGGCAGCACGAACGGCTGACCGTAGTTCTCGCAGACGTAGCCGCGGGCCGTGGTGTCCAGCAGCTCGACGCGGAAGCGGACACCCCGGGGGATCAGCGCCACCTGGCCGGGGCCGGCCGCCAGCAGGCCGAGTTCCGTGCGGAGCAGCAGCCCGCCGTGTTCCGGGACGATCAGGAGTTCGCCGTCGGAGTCGCTGAAGACCCGGTCGGTCATGGAGGAGTTCGCGCTGTAGAGGTGCACGGCCATTCCCGTGCGCTGTGTGACGTCGCCGTTGCCGCCCAGCGTCCACAGGCCGGTCAGGAAGTCGGTGCCGGGGGCGGGCGCGGGGAGTGGGTCCCAGCGCATCCGGTTGGGGTCGGGCACCGTCTCGGTGAAGGGGGCGCTGCGCAGGGTGCCGTTGTCGATGCGGACAAAGGCGGGGTGGGCGGCCGAGGGCCGGATCCGGTACAGCCAGGACCGGCGGTTTCGGGCGCGGGGTTCGGTGAAGGCCGAGCCGCTGAGCTGCTCCGCGTACAGCCCGAGAGGTGCGCGCTGGGGGGAATTGCGGCCGTGCGGCAGGGCCCCGGGGACGGCCTCCGAGCTGTGCTCGTTGCCGAAGCCCGCACTGTGGCCGAGATTCCTCGCCGTCTTCCTCGCCTGCTCGATGCCACTCATCATGCGCTCCCGGTGGACGGTGGATCCCGTGGATCCCCTGACGAAGAATCCTATGCATCACCGTAGGAATCGAAACGTGGCCCGTCAACGGCATACATGCATCATGGAGCCCGTGTCCCACGCTCATACGAACCTCCGACGCGTCCCCGTGCAGCAGCGCAGCGCCGACCGGCTCGCCCGGATCCTCGACGCCGGCGCCGCGCTGCTCGACGAGACCGGCTACGAGTTGCTCTCCACCCGGGCGGTCGCCGACCGTGCCGGCGTCCCCATCGGTTCCCTCTACCGCTTCTTCCCCAACAAGAGAGCGCTGGTCGACGCCTTGGCCGAGCGCAACCTGGAGGTCTACGCGGGGCGGGTCGTCGCCCGGCTGGAGGAGATCCCCGAGCAGGAATGGCGTGCGGCCATAGACGCCGTGCTCGACGAGTACCTCGCCATGAAGCGCTCGGTGCCGGGCTTCGCCCTCGTCGACTTCGGGCCGCCCCCTCCGGACGCCGGGCCGCTCGACGAGGTGAACCGGCGGGTGGCCGGACGGCTGGCCGACCTGCTCTCGCGGCATCTGGGCCGGGGGCGCGACGGGGCGGTCTCCGACGCGGGTCTTCTGCGGACCGTCCTGGTCAGCGTGCAGGCCGCCGACGCCCTGCTCCAGCTCGCCTTCCGCAGCGACCCGGACGGCGACCCGGACCTGATCGGCGAGACCCGGATCCTGCTCCAGGCCTATCTGGCACGCGTCCTCGAATGACCTGAGCGGGGCGGCGCGCCCTTCCGGCACGGGCAACTGGGGCCGGGCGGGGCGCACCTCCCGCACGGGTCCTCGGGCAACGGGGCCCGCGGCGCGCACCTCCGCCACCGGTCCTCGGATCAACCGGGGCCAGGCGGGGCGCACAACGGTGGCGCCGGCATCTCGCCAGCATCCGTACCGGTCGGTATGCTCGACCTCGGCCGGAACCCGCACCTGCCGTGCGGAGGCGGGAGGCCGGATCACGCCCGCGCGCCACCGCTGCCGCCGCCCCGGGGAGGGCCCATGTCCCACGATTCCCGCACCGCACTGCGTGTCTGCCCGCTCTGCGAGGCCACCTGCGGACTCACCCTCACCATCGAGGGGACCACGGTGACCGGCGCCCGCGGTGACCGCGACGACGTCTTCAGCCAGGGCTTCATCTGTCCCAAGGGCGCTTCCTTCGGCGGACTCGACGCCGACCCCGACCGGCTGCGCACCCCGCTGATCCGCACGGACGGTGTCCTGCGCGAGGCGACCTGGGACGAGGCCTTCGACGTGATCGCCGCGAAGATCCCGGCCCTGATCGCCGAGCACGGCAAACAGGCCGTCGGGGTCTTCCTCGGCAACCCCAACGTGCACACCATGGCCGGCGCGCTCCACCCGCCGCTGCTGCTCTCCGCGCTCGGCACCCGCAACGTCTTCACCGCAAGCACGCTCGACCAGATGCCCAAGCACGTCTCCAGCGGACTCCTCTTCGGCGACGCCCACGCCATCCCCGTACCGGACCTGGACCGCACCGCCCACCTGCTGCTGATCGGTGCCAACCCCCTGGAGTCCAACGGCAGTCTCTGCACCGCCCCCGACTTCCCCGGCAAGCTCAAGGCGCTGCGCAAGCGGGGCGGCACCCTCACCGTCGTCGACCCGCGCCGCACCCGCACCGCGCGCCTCGCCGACCGGCACGCCGCGATCCGGCCCGGCACCGACGCCCTCCTGCTCGCCGCGCTCACGCAGGTCCTCCTGGAGGAGAAGCTCGCCGACCCCGGAGCGCTCGCGGACCACCTCCATGGGCTGGACGAACTGGCTGAGGCCATGGGGGACTTCACGCCGGAGGCGGTGGCCTCCGCCTGTGACCTGGAGGCGGACACCATCCGGGAGATCGCCCGCGAACTCGCCGCGGCTCCCGCCGCCGCCGTGTACGGGCGCATCGGCAGCTGCACCGTCGAGCACGGCACCCTGACCAGCTGGCTCGTCGACGTACTCAACATCCTCACCGGCAACCTCGACCGCCCGGGCGGCGCGCTCTTCCCGCTCTCCGCCACCGCCCGGGCGCCCCGGCCCGCCGCCCCCGGCAAGGGCTTCGCCCTCGGCCGCTGGAGGAGCAGGGTCTCCGGCCACCCCGAGGCCAAGGGGGAACTGCCCGCCGCCGCGCTCGCCGAGGAGATCGAGACCCCGGGGGAGGGCCGGATCCGTGCCCTCATCGTCATCGCGGGCAATCCGGTGCTCTCCGCACCCGACGGTGACCGCCTGGACCGGGCGCTCGCCGACGGCCTCGACTTCATGGTCAGCGTCGACCCCTATCTCAACGAGACCGCGCGCCACGCAGACGTCGTACTGCCCCCGCCGCCGCCCTCGCAGAGCGCCCACTTCGACTTCGCGTTCAACTCCTTCGCCGTCCGCAACCAGGTCCGCTACAGCAGGCCGGCCGTGCCGCTGGAGGACGGCAGGATGGACGAGAGCGAGATCCTCGCCCGGCTCGTCCTCGCCGTCGGCGGCAACCACGGAGCGCCGCCTGAGGCCGTCGACGACCTGGTCATCGCCTCGACGCTCGCCAAGGCCGGGGCCCCCGAGACCCTCGCCGCCGAACTGACCGGCCGCACCGGCGCCGAACGCCGCCTCGACCTGATGCTGCGCCTCGGGCCCTACGGCCTCACGCTGGAGCAGCTCCTCGCGCACCCGCACGGCATCGACCTCGGCCCGCTTCAGCCGCGCGTCCCGCAGGTGCTCAAGACCCGCTCCGGCCGCATCGAGCTGTTCCCGGAACCGATCGCCGCCGACCTGCCCCGGCTGCGGGCCTCGCTCGGCGCGCGCCCCACCGGGCTCGTCCTGGTCGGCCGCCGTCATCTGCGGTCCAACAACAGCTGGATGCACAACGTGGCGTCACTCCGCGGCGGCTCGAACGTCTGCACCCTCCAGATCCACCCCGAGGACGCCGCCCGGATCGGCCTCGCCGAGGGGGACACGGCCCGGATCACCGCGGCGGGCGGTGAGGTCGAGGCGCCCACGGAGATCACCGACGCGGTACGGGCCGGAGTCGTGAGCCTCCCGCACGGCTGGGGTCACAGCCGCCCGGGCACCCGGACGGCGGTCGCCGAGGCCGAGCCGGGTGTCAACGTGAACCAGCTCCTCGACGGCAGCCTCCTGGACCCGCTCTCCGGCACCTCGGTGCTCAACGCCGTCCCCGTGACCGTCACGCCAATTCCCTGACCTGGGGTTTTGCTCGTATTGCTCACACGTCAACATCTTGTTAACGCCGCTTCGGGACACCTAACGTCATCCGGACCGCGACTCCGGTCAGAGTTCAAAGGTGAACGTTAGGTATCCCATATGTTGACAATCCTCGGCTTTGCCATGATCGCGACCTTCCTGGTCCTGATCATGACGAAGAAGATGTCGCCGATCGCGGCGCTGGTCCTGATCCCCGCCCTGTTCTGCGTGGCCGTCGGGCAGGGCGCGAAGCTCGGTGACTACGTCATCGAAGGGGTCGGCAACCTGGCGCCGACCGCCGCGATGCTCATGTTCGCCATCGTCTACTTCGGCGTGATGATCGACGTCGGCCTCTTCGACCCGATCGTCCGGGGCATCCTGCGCTTCTGCAAGGCCGACCCGATGCGCATCGTCATCGGCACGGCGCTGCTCGCGGCGGTCGTCTCGCTGGACGGCGACGGTTCCACCACCTTCATGATCACCGTCTCGGCGATGTACCCGCTCTACAAGCGGCTGAAGATGAGCCTGGTCGTGATGACCGGTGTCGCCGCCACCGCGAACGGGGTCATGAACACCCTGCCCTGGGGCGGTCCCACCGCCCGCGCGGCCACCGCGCTCAAGGTGGACGCGGCCGACATCTTCGTCCCGATGATCCCGGCCCTCGCCGTCGGCCTGCTCGCCGTCATCCTGCTCGCCTGTGTCCTGGGCCGCCGCGAGCGCAGGCGCCTGGGCACCCTCACGCTCGACGAGGTGCTCGTCACCGAGCCGGAGACCGTCCTCGTCGGTGCGGGCGGCGGCCCCGACCGCCTCACGAAGGCCACCGGTACGGGCGGCGGCGCCACCGCCACCGGCGCCACCGCCACCGGCGGTACCGGAGACGCGGAGGGCACGGGCGGTCCCGAAGGCGGCGCCGTGGACGAGGAGTTCAAGGGGCTCGACCCCAACCGGTCCACACTGCGCCCCAAGCTCTACTGGTTCAACGCCGGTCTCACCGTCGCCCTGCTGGCAGCGATGATCCTCGAACTGATGCCGATCCCGGTGCTGTTCCTGATCGGCGCGGCCCTCGCCCTCACCGTCAACTTCCCCCACATGCCCGACCAGCGGGCCAGGATCGCGGCCCACGCCGACAACGTGCTGAACGTCTCCGGCATGGTCTTCGCCGCCGCCGTCTTCACCGGCGTGCTCACCGGCACCGGTATGGTCGAACACATGGCGGACTGGCTCGTCGGTGCCATCCCTGACGGAATGGGCCCGCACATGGCCGTCGTCACCGGTCTGCTGAGCCTTCCCCTCACGTACTTCATGTCCAACGACGGCTTCTACTTCGGAGTCCTGCCCGTGCTTGCCGAGGCCGGCGCCGCCCACGGCGTCTCCCCGCTGGAGATCGCCCGCGCCTCCATCGCGGGCCAGCCGCTGCACATGTCCTCCCCGCTCGTGCCCGCCGTCTACGTCCTGGTCGGCATGGCCAAGGTCGAGTTCGGCGACCACACCCGGTTCACCGTCAAGTGGGCCGTGCTCACCTCGCTGGTGGTGCTCGGCGCGAGCATCCTCTTCGGGATCATCTGATGCCTCCGGAACCCGGGCCCGGCAGGGGCTGGCTGCTGCGCCTCGTCATCGCCTTCGCCTTCGCGCAGGGAGCGGTGTCGATGGCGCGGCCCGCCGTCTCCTACCGGGCCCTCTCGCTGGGCGCCGACGAGCGGGCGATCGGCGTCATCGCCGGTGTCTACGCGCTGCTGCCGCTCTTCGCCGCCGTACCGCTGGGCCGGCGCACCGACCACGGCCGCTGCGCGCCCCTGCTGCCGACCGGCGTCCTCCTGATCGGCGGGGGCTGCGCTCTCAGCGGCGCCTCGGGCTCCCTCGCCGCGCTGGCCGCGTGGAGCGGGGTGATGGGCCTCGGTCACCTCTGCTTCGTGATCGGTGCCCAGTCGCTCGTCGCCCGGCAGTCGGCCCCCGCCGACCAGGACCGCAACTTCGGCCACTTCACCATCGGAGCCTCCCTCGGCCAGCTCGTCGGACCGATCGCCGCGGGTCTGGTCATCTCCGAGCAGGACGGCGCGATGGCCCGCACGAGCGCCCTGGCCCTGCTCGTCTCGGCGGTCGTCGCCGCCGTCTCCTTCACCTCGCTCTGGCGCATCGAACACCGGCGCACCGCCGTGGCCGCGCGGAAGGAGGCGCAGAAGGTGCCGGTGGGCGCCATCCTGCGGACCCGGGGTGTTCCGGCCGGGATCTTCATCAGCCTCGCCGTGCTCAGCGCCACCGACATCCTCACCGCCTACCTGCCGGTCGTCGGCGAGCACCGGGGCATCGCCCCCGCCACCGTCGGGCTGCTGCTCAGCCTGCGGGCCGCCGCGACCATCGCCTGCCGACTGGTCATGACCCCGATGCTGCGGAGGGTGGGCAGGGCCGCCCTGCTGTCCACGACCTGTCTGCTCGGCGGCCTCCTGTGTGCGGCGATCGCCCTGCCCGTTCCCGTGTGGGGACTCGCCGTGATGCTGGCCGTGCTGGGCTTCTGCCTGGGGGTCGGCCAGCCGCTCTCGATGACCACCGTCGTCCAGGCCGCGCCCGCGGCGGCCCGCTCCACCGCGCTGGCACTCAGGCTCACCGGCAACCGGCTCGGCCAGGTCGCCGCGCCCGCCTCCGCCGGTCTGATCGCCGGGGTCGCGGGCACTGCCGCCCCCTTCGTGATGCTGGGTGCGCTGCTGGTCGGGGCGGCGGGACTCGGCCTGCGGGGCGGCGCGCCGAGCCCGGCGGCACCGGGCGCCGAGCCGCCCGCACCCCGCGGCGAGGCACCCCGCGCCGAACGGCACCGCGCCGAGCGGGACGCCTCCTGACCCCCGGCTCCTGAATCCTGACCCGCCGCGCCCCGGACACGGGCCCGCCCGGCGTGGGACGGTTGCCGTGGTCCGTGCGTGACCTGTGTCTCCGGCCGTTCCCTGGCGCCCAAAAACTAACAGCGCTAGTTTGGGCCGGGGACGGCATCCGTCCGTACGGCACGGCTTCGGCGGCAGGCACAGCGAGCCCGGGAGGAACAGCAATGAAGGCGCATGACGGGATGTACATCGGCGGGGAATGGCGGCCCGCCTCGGGTCAGGACACGATCGCGGTCGTGAACCCGGCGGACGAGCAGGTCGTCGGGCACGTCCCCGCCGGCACCGCCGATGACGTCGACGCCGCGGTACGCGCCGCACGCGCCGCGTTCCCCGGCTGGGCGGCCACTCCGCCCGCCGAACGGGCCGCCAGGCTCGGAGCCCTGCGTGATGTGCTCGCCGCCCGCAAGGACGAGATCGCGGAGACGGTCACGGCCGAACTCGGCTCGCCGCTGCCGCTGTCCCAGATGGTGCACGCGGGCGTGCCGGTGCTGGTCGCCGGTTCGTACGCCGAACTGGCGGCCTCGTACTCCTTCGAGGAGAAGCTGGGCAACTCCACCGTCCTGCTGGAGCCCGTCGGCGTCGTCGGCGCGATCACGCCCTGGAACTACCCGCTCCACCAGATCGTCGCCAAGGTGGCCCCCGCGCTGGCCGCCGGCTGCACCGTCGTCCTGAAGCCCGCCGAGGACACCCCGCTCACCGCACAGCTCTTCGCCGAGGCGACCCAGGAGGCGGGCCTGCCCGCGGGCGTCTTCAACCTGGTCACCGGGATCGGCGCGGTCGCCGGGCAGGCCCTCGCCGAGCACGAGGACGTCGACCTGGTCTCCTTCACCGGATCCACTGCCGTCGGCAAGCAGATCGGTGCCACGGCGGGGGCGGCCGTCAAGCGCGTCGCCCTGGAGCTCGGCGGCAAGTCCGCCAACGTGATCCTCCCGGGCGCGGACCTCGCCAAGGCCGTCAACGTCGGTGTCGCCAACGTGATGTCCAACTCCGGCCAGACGTGCAGCGCCTGGACCCGGATGCTGGTCGACGCCGAGCGGTACGAGGAGGCCGTGAGCCTCGCCGCCGCGGCCGTCGCCAAGTACGTGCCCGGGGAGCGGGTGGGCCCCCTCGTCAACGCCAAGCAGCAGGCCCGGGTGCGGGGTTACATCGAGAAGGGCATCGAGGAGGGCGCCCGCCTCGTCGCGGGAGGCCCCGAGGCGCCGAAGGAGCAGGGCTACTACGTCAGCCCCACCGTCTTCGCCGACGTGACCCCGGACATGACCATCGCGCAGGAGGAGATCTTCGGCCCGGTGCTCTCGATCCTCCGTTACGAGGACACGGACGACGCCCTGCGGATCGCCAACGGCACCGTCTACGGACTCGCCGGAGCCGTCTGGGGTGCGGACGAGGAGGAGGCCGTGGCCTTCGCCCGCCGCATGGACACCGGCCAGGTGGACATCAACGGAGGCCGCTTCAATCCGCTGGCCCCCTTCGGCGGCTACAAGCAGTCCGGGGTGGGCCGTGAGCTCGGCCCGCACGGCCTCTCCGAGTACCTCCAGACCAAGTCCCTCCAGTTCTGATCCCCGCCGGTCCCACCGGTCCCACCGGTCCCACCGGTCCCGCCGGTCCCACCGGTCCGGCCGATCCCACCGATCCACCGAGGAGTCTGTTCGTGGTCCGCGCCGCCGTACTGCCCGCCGTCGGAGCTCCCCTGGAGATCACCGACATCGAACTCCCGGAGCCCGGCCCCGGCCAGGTGAGCATCAGCCTCGCCGCTGCCGGTGTCTGTCACTCCGACCTGTCCCTCTCCAACGGCACCATGCGCCTGCCGGTGCCCGCAGTCCTCGGCCACGAGGGCGCGGGCACGGTGCTGGCCGTCGGCGAGGGCGTCACCCATGTCTCCGTGGGTGACCCGATCGTCCTCAACTGGGCCCCGTCCTGCGGGGCGTGCTTCCACTGCGGGATCGGCGAGGTCTGGCTCTGCGCCGACGCGCTCAAGGGCGCTGCCAACATCCACGCCCGCACGGCCGACGGCACCGAGCTCCATCCCGGCCTGAACGTCGCGGCGTTCGCCCAGGAGACGGTCGTCGCCGCCAACTGCGTGCTGCCCGCCCCGGCCGGCATCCCGCTCGACGACGCGGCCCTGCTCGGCTGCGCGGTCCTGACCGGGTACGGGGCCGTCCACCACTCCGCCCGCGTGCGCGAGGGCGAGAGCGTCGTCGTCTTCGGGATCGGCGGGGTCGGCCTCGCGGTCCTCCAGGCCGCACGCATCGCGGGAGCGTCGAAGATCATCGCCGTGGACGTGTCACCGGAGAAGGAGGAGCTCGCCCGCAAGGCCGGCGCCACCGACTACGTCGTCGCCTCCGACACCACCCCGCGCGCCATCCGCAAGCTCACCGGAGGCCAAGGCGCGGACGTCGCCGTGGAGTGCGTCGGCCGCCCCGCCACGATCCGGGGAGCCTGGGAGTCCACCCGCCGGGGCGGCCGTACGACGGTCGTCGGCATCGGCGGCAAGGACCAGCAGGTGACCTTCAACGCCCTGGAGATCTTCCACTGGGGCCGCTCCCTCACCGGCTGTGTCTACGGCAACAGCGACCCGGCCCGCGACCTGCCGGTGCTCGCCGAGCACATCCGCGCCGGGCGGTTCGACCTCTCCATGCTGGTGACGGAGCGGATCTCGCTGGACGGCATCCCGGCGGCGTTCGACAACATGATCGCCGGCAAGGGCGGACGCGCGCTGGTCGTGTTCTAGCCACCCGCCGGGTTCTCTTTCGTCCCCCTCCTCCTGCCGGGCTCGCGCTCGTCAGGAGGAGGGGGACGCGGAGGGCAGCTCGCACTCGGCCCAGACCGTCTTCCCGGGTGCCCGGTCCCTCGGATACCAGCCCCAGCGGTCGGCGATCCCCGCCACGAGCACCAGCCCCCGGCCCCCCTCCGCCGGCCCCGATCCGGGTGCGGGGACGGAGAGTTGCCCGGGCGAGGGCGGCACCCGGCCGCTCCGGGTGTCGCTCACCTCGACCCGGGCCACCGGCCGGGGCTCCGCCGTGACGCGCAGCAGCAGGTGGAAGTCCCGCCCGGGCACGTGCCCGTGCCGCACCGCGTTCGCCGTCAGTTCGGCCGCGACCAGTACGACCGCCTCGTGCGGCCCGGTCCCGTACGGCACGCCCCACGCGTCGAGCCGCACGGCCACCAGCCGGCGGGCGAGCCGGGCGCCACGGGGAGTGGACGTGAACCGCATGGCGAAGACGTGGGCGGCCACGTGCGAGGAGAGGCCTGGGAGTGGGGTGGTGCGGCCGGGGCTGTCGATGTTGCTCGTCATGACCACCACGGTCCTCCCGGTGGCGTAGCGTGACCAGTGGTGACGCACCGACGCGGTCCGCCTGTACGCGCGGTACGGGCGCCGGTACGTGGAGCACGGCGTGACCGCGCCCGACGGGAGGCGCAGGTCCGGGGAGACGGGGTGCGATGACGGCGGAACAGACGAAGCCCGAGGCCGGGATCCGGCCGGGGGCGAGCGGGGACGACGAGAGCGGCGGCCGGGCGGCGGACAGGTCGAGCCAGGGCGTGGTCGTCGCGTTCGGGCAGAGCATGAAGACCCTGCGGGTGCGGGCGGGGATGGAGCGGGAGGAACTGGGCAAGCGCCTCGGCTACTCCGCGTCGACCATCGCCTCCTTCGAGCAGGGCCGAAGAATCCCGCCGCCACGGGCGATCGACCGCACGGACGAGGAGCTGGGTGCGGATGGTCTGCTGACGGTGTGGAAGGAGCAGTTGGAGCGGGCGCAGTATCCGGCTTTCTTCCAGGGGATGGCGCAGCTGGAGAAGCAGGCGATGGAACTCCTCGCCTACGACACGATGGTGGTCAAGGGTCTCCTCCAGACCGAGCAGTACATGCGGGGATTGCTCGCCATGCGGCGTCCGCCACTGGATGAGGAGACGATCGAGCAGCGCGTGACGGCTCGACTGGCCCGCAGGAAATTTTCGATCGTCGTCCGGCGCCGCTGCTGAGTTTCGTGATGGACGAGGCGGTCCTGCGGCACCGGTACGGCGGTCGTCAGGTGATACGTGGTCAGCTGGAACACCTGCTCCTGGTCGGCCGACGGGGCAACGTCGAACTACAGGTGATGCCGACCGAGTGCGAGGACAACGCAGGTGTGAACGGCCCGTTCACCGTCATCACACGCAAGGACGGCAAGAAGTTCCTGTACGTCGAGGCGCAGAACGCCAGCACCTTGTCGACCGACCCGGAACAGACGGTTCTCGCCGCCGCGCGCTATGGGATCATCCGGTCACAGGCTCTCACCCCGCGAGAGTCGCTGGCGTTCATCGAGAAGTTGCTGGGAGAGCTATGAACAACACTGAGCCCCTCGCCTGGTTCAAGAGCAGCTACAGCGGAACCGAGGGCGGCGACTGCGTGGAGGTCGCGGCGGGCGTGGGGGCCGTGTTCGTGCGTGACTCCAAGTCCGTGGCCGGGCCGGTTCTCCAGGTGTCGCGGGAGGCGTGGGCCGGGCTCGTCGGGCTCGCCTCGGAGGCGTAGTACAGCCGGTGGGCGTTCACCGAGAGGTTGTCGGGAGGAGAGCTATGAACAACACCGAATCCCTCGCCTGGTTCAAGAGCAGCTACAGCGGCGCGGAGGGCGGCCAGTGCATCGAGGTCGCAGCGGGCGTGGGGGCCGTGTTCGTGCGTGACTCCAAGTCCGTGGCCGGGCCGGTTCTCCAGGTGTCGCGGGAGGCGTGGGCCGGGCTCGTCGGGCTCGCCTCGGAGGCGTAGTGCAGCCGGTGGTTGTACGCGCGAAAGCCCTGCCCGTCCGCGTGGGACGGCAGGGCTTTCGCTTTCCCCGGAAACGGAATGGGCCGGGCTGCGCGGGAGGAGGCTCAGCTCTCGGGGGATGAAGCCGGGACAGGCGTCCGTGCCGCCCGCGCGCGGGTCCGGGAGACCGCGACCCCGGCCAGGCAGAGCAGCCCGCCCGCGACCGTGAGCAGGGCGGGGACCTCGTCGAGCAGCAGCCACGACATCAGCACCACCAGGGCGGGCACCGCGTACGTTGTCGCGCCCATCCGGCCCGCCGTGGTCCTGGCCAGGGCGTACGCCCAGGTGGTGAAGGCCAGCGCGGTCGGGAACACCCCGAGATAGACCATGTTCAGTGTGGCGGACAGCGGGGCGTCGGCCGCCTCAGAGACCAGCACCCCGGCGAACGGCAGGCAGGCGACCGTCCCGATCAGGCAGCCGAACGTGGTGATCTGCAGGGCCGATCCGTGCCGGAGCGCGGGTTTCTGGCTGACCACCCCGCCTGCGTACGTCACTGCGGCCACCAGGCACAGCACGACGCCCAGGACCGACGAACTCCCGTGCCCCGACATGGAGAGCCCGACCACCGCCGCCCCCGTGAACGAGACGGCCATGCCGACGAGCAGCCTGCGGGGCAGGCCCTCGCCGAGCAGACCGGCGCCGAGGAGGGCGATCAGGATCGGGCCGATGTTCACCAGCATCGCGGCGGTGCCCGCGTCGACCAGCTGCTCACCCCAGTTGAGCGCCACCATGTATAGCCCGAACCAGAGCAGCCCCGAGCCGATGATGCCCGGCCATGCCGCCCGGGCCGGCAGCCCCTCGCGGCGTACGAGCAGGATCGCGCCGAGCGCCAGGGTGCCGGCGAGCAACCGGCCCAGCGCCAGCGCCCCCGGTGAGTACGCCTCGCCGGCGCTGCGGATGGAGACGAATGCGGAGGCCCAGAGGACGACGGTGGTGCACGCGGCGGCAGGGGCCCGCCAGTCGCGTCCCGCGGTGTCCGGCGCGGCGGGGCGCGCTGTAGACGTTGTCATGGTTCGACGGTAGGGCGGGAACCGTTCGGCGCCCACCGAATTGTCAGCCGTCCGCGAGCGACGCGGGCTCGATGCCCAGATTCCGCGAGAGCGCCCGTAGCCCGTCCGGGGTGGCGCGCACCGCCCGCCCCGTCCCCACCCGTTCGCACCAGCCCGCGTCCAGCACGTGCCGGCACAGGGCGGCGCCCGAGACGCCCGCCAGGTGCGGGCGTCGTTCGGTCCAGTCCAGGCAGCCGCGAGCGAGCGGACGCCGTGACGCCCTGTCGAGGCGGACCCCGAGGTCCTCGAACCACGCCAGGCCCTCGTCGGTGAGCGCGAAGCCGGTGTCCTGGCGCAGCAGTCCGCGTCCGGTCATCGCGTCGGTGATCCGGATGCCGAGCCGCCCGGCAAGGTGGTCGTAGCAGGTGCGCCCCCGGGCCAGCGCGTGCTGGAGGCTCGCCTCGCGCAGGGTGCGCGGCGGTTTCTCCGCGCCCGGGGCGGCGTGGGCGGCCAGTTCCTCGATCAGCTGGGCGGTCCGGCCGTCGGCGAGCCGCACGTAGCGGTGGCGGCCCTGGCGTTCCTCGGTGAGCAGGCCGCCCCCGATCAGCTTGCCCAGATGCTCACTCGCCGTGGACGGGGCCACGCCCGCGCCGCGGGCCAGCTCTCCCGCCGTCCAGGCCCGCCCGTCGAGCAGGGCGAGGCAGAAGGAGGCGCGGGTCTCGTCGGCCAGCAGAGCGGCCAGGGCGGCGAGCCTGGGAGCTGCCGGATCGTTCGGTCTCGTACGGGCCATGCGTCCAGGATGCGTCACGCACGGTTCGGCGCGGGCCGAACCGTGCGGGAGGCGACCGCTTCCTCGTACTGGAGCGCGAGTCCGTCCAGCAGGGCCCGCAGTCCGGTCTCGAACGCGCCCTCGTCGACCTGCTGGCGACGGTCGGCCAGCAGGTGCGCCTGGCCGAGGTGCGGATAGTCGGCGGGGTCGTACGCCGTCTCGTCGTCGACGAAGCCCCGGGCGAAGGAGCCCAGCGCGGAGCCGGTGATGAAGTAGCGCATCAGGGCGCCGATGTACGTCGCCTGGGCGGGCGGCCAACCCGCCTCGACCATCGCCCCGAAGACCGCGTCGGCCACCCGCAGACCGGCGGGCCGGCGGCCGGGCCCCTGGGCGAGCACCGGGACGATGTGCGGGTGCGCGGCGAGCGCGGCGCGGTAGGAGACGGCCCAGTCGTGCAGGGCCGCGGGCCAGTCCCGGGGGTCGGACTTCTCGAACATCGACAGGTCGACCTGCGCGGAGACCGCGTCGGCGACGGCGTCGAGGATCTCGTCCTTGTTCCGGAAGTGGTTGTAGAGCGAAGGCCCGCTGACCCCCAGCTCGGCGGCGAGGCGGCGGGTCGACACCGCGTCCAGTCCCTCGGCGTCCACGAGCGCGCTCGCCGCCTCGACGATGCGGTCTCTGCTGAGGAGGGGCTTGCGCGGTCGGGCCATGCGGCACATAGTAGGGCCTGCAAGCGAAAAACTAGCAGTGCTAATTAAAAGTGGGGTGTCGCAGGATGAACCTGGAGCTGAGCGAGGAGCAGGATGCCGTCCGGCAGCTCGCCGAGGACTTCGTCGCGCGGGAGATCACCCCGCACGTCGTCGAGTGGGACCGGGCCGAGAGTGTCGACAAGTCGATCGTGAAGAAGCTGGGTGCCCTCGGCTTCCTCGGGCTGACGATCCCGGAGGAGTACGGCGGCTCCGGCGGTGACCACCTCGCCTACTGCCTCGTGACCGAGGAGCTCGGCCGGGGCGACTCCTCGGTGCGCGGCATCGTGTCCGTCTCCCTCGGCCTGGTCGCCAAGACGATCGCCTCCTGGGGCGACGAGGAGCAGAAGCGGCAGTGGCTGCCGAAGCTCACCGCGGGCGAGGCCGTCGGCTGCTTCGGCCTCACCGAGCCCGGCACCGGCTCCGACGCGGGCAACCTGAGCACCAGGGCCGTGCGGGACGGCGACGACTACGTCATCAACGGCTCCAAGATGTTCATCACCAACGGCACCTGGGCCGATGTCGTCCTGCTGTTCGCCCGCACCAACGACACCCCGGGGCACCGGGGCGTCTCCGCCTTCCTGGTGCCGGCCGACGCCCCCGGACTGACCCGGCGCACGGTCCACGGAAAGCTCGGGCTGCGGGGCCAGGCCACCGCTGAGCTGGTGTTGGAGGACGTCCGGGTGCCCGCCTCCACCCTCCTGGGCCCCGAGGGCAAGGGCTTCTCCATCGCCATGTCCGCCCTGGCCAAGGGCCGGATGTCGGTCGCGGCGGGCTGCGTCGGCATCGCCCAGGCCGCCCTGGACGCCGCCGTGCGTTACGCGGGCGAGCGCGAGCAGTTCGGCAAGTCCATCGCGAGCTACCAGCTCGTCCAGGAGCTCATCAGCGACATCTCCGTGGACGTGGACGCCGCCCGGATGCTGACCTGGCGCGTCGCCGACCTGATCGACCGCGGCCAGGACTTCGCCACCGCCGCCTCCACGGCGAAGCTGTTCGCCTCCGAGGCCGCGGTCCGGGCGGCGAACAACGCCCTTCAGGTGTTCGGCGGCTACGGCTACATCGACGAGTACCCCGTCGGCAAGCTGGTCAGGGACGCGCGGGTGATGACCCTGTACGAGGGCACCAGCCAGATCCAGAAGCTGATCATCGGTCGGGCGCTCACGGGAGTCTCCGCCTTCTGAGCCCTTGATTCACCCGGACTGAGTACCGGGTGAGTACGCCGGCGGATACCGGCGTACGCCACCGCGCCGGATGCTGTGCGGCATGAGTGATTCGACATCGGTCAAGCAGCAGAGCACCGCCGCCTTCTACGGACAGGCCGTCCTCTCCTTCGGGGTGGCGATGGGCGCGGTGGCCCTCGGTATCTTCTTCCTCGACGCCGACGCCTGGGTGCGGGCTTTCCTGGCCATCGGCGTCCTCTACCTCGTCACCTCGTGCTTCACTCTCGCCAAGGTCATCCGGGACCGCCAGGAGGCGGGCCAGATCGTCAGCCGTGTCGACCAGGCCAGACTGGAGAAGATCCTCGCCGAGCACGACCCCTTCCAGAAGCTCTGACGATCTCACCCCACGAGCGCTCTAAGCGCTTGCTCAGGTTCGGGGTATGGTGTTCGTCCTGCCAGCGGAAAGGGGCACGTGGCGATGGACACGGCGGAGGAGACCGACGGCGACAACACGCCGTGGAGCGAGGTCACGCCCGAGGCGGCGAGGCGGCTGCTCGTCGCGGCCGTCGAGGCCTTCGCCGAGCGTGGCTACCACGCGACCACCACCCGGGACATCGCCGGCCGGGCCGGGATGAGCCCGGCCGCGCTCTACATCCACTACAAGACCAAGGAAGAGCTGCTGCACAGGATCAGCAGGATCGGCCACGACCGGGCCCTGCGCCTCCTGGAGACGGCGGCGGACAGCGACGGCACGGCGGCCGAGAGGCTCGCCGACGCGGTCCGTTCCTTCGTCAGCTGGCACGCGGAGCGGCACACCACGGCCCGGGTGGTCCAGTACGAGCTGGAGGCCCTCGGCGACGAGCACCGCGTCGAGATCGTCGCCCTGCGCAGGCGGAGCGACGCCGCGGTGCGCCGGATCATCGGGGACGGTGTCCGGGCGGGCGAGTTCGACGTCCCGGACGTCCCCGGCACCACGCTCGCCGTCCTGTCCCTCTGCATCGACGTGGCGCGCTGGTTCAACGCGCAGGGCAGCCGGACGCCCGAGGAGGTCGGCACCCTGTACGCCGACCTCGTCCTGCGCATGGTGGGCGCCCAGAAGTGACGTGGTCCCGGGCGCCCGGCACGCCATGTCGCCCTGCGCGCCCGGCACACCACGGCACGCCCCGGCACACCACGGCACGCCCCGGCACACTCCGCGCGCCGGGAGCGGTTCGCCGTCGCTCAGAAGTAGTAGCGCGACACCGACTCCGCGACGCAGGCCGGCTTGTCGCCGCCCTCGCGCTCGACGGTGACGAGGGCGGTCACCTGCACACCGCCGCCCGCCTCCTCGACGCTCTTCAGCACGGCCGTGGCGCGGAGCCGCGAGCCCACCGGGACCGTCGAGGGGAAGCGCACCTTGTTGGTCCCGTAGTTGATGCCCATCTTGGCGCCCTCGACCTGCAGGACCTGCGGCACGAGCACCGGCAGCAGCGACAGCGTCAGATACCCGTGCGCGATCGTCGTGCCGAAGGGGCCGGCGGCGGCGCGCTCCGGGTCCACGTGGATCCACTGGTGGTCGCCCGTGGCCTCGGCGAACTGGTCGATCCTCTTCTGCTCGATCTCCAGCCAGTCGCTGTGACCGAGCTCCTCGCCCACTCCGTCCCGCAGCTCCTGCGCGGACGTGAAGATCTTCGGCTCTGCCATGGTTCTGGTCCCTGCCTTCCGGCTGTCGTCCGCCCTGTCCCGGGCGATGTCTAAGCGCTTGCTCAGCATGGTTGGGACTCGCGTCCCTGTCAACGACGGACCGGCCGGGTTTTCCGGGAGGGCGGCGGGGGGCGGAGTGCGGCCACTAGGGTGGGATGAGTGCCACAGATTCCGCAGACATACCAAGAACTCACCGTCGGTCAGCTCTCCGCCCGCAGTGGCGCCGCGGTGTCGGCCCTGCACTTCTACGAGTCCAAGGGCCTGATCAGCAGCACGCGTACGAGCGGCAACCAGCGCCGCTACACCAGGGACGCGCTGCGCCGGGTGGCGTTCGTGCGGGCCGCGCAGCGCGTGGGCATCCCGCTCGCCACGATCCGGAAGGCGCTGGCCGAGCTGCCGGAGGAGCGCACGCCGAACCACGAGGACTGGGCCCGGCTCTCGCAGGCGTGGCGCTCGGAACTGGACGAGCGCATCAAGCAGCTGGGACGCCTGCGGGACCACCTCACCGACTGCATCGGCTGCGGGTGTCTCTCGCTGGAGACCTGCGTGCTGTCCAACCCCGACGACGTGTTCGGCGACCGGCTGACCGGCTCGCGTCTGATGCCCGAGCGGGGCGCGGCGGACCGCCCCTGAGCGCGCGCACGCACTCCGGCGGGCTGTCCCGCCACCCCGTGGACGGGTGCCCGGCCGAGCCGTCCGCTCGTCCCGCCACGCCGTGGTGCGTGCCCGGCTGAGCCGGACGCCCCGGTGGCGTCCGTTCAGGCGGCCGATGCCAGATCCCGTGTCCGCGCTCCCCTCGCCTTCGCCAGCGCCCCCGCCGTGAGGACCGGGCGCGGGACCACGATGCCGCACCCCGTGCAGACCGGGCCCGACCCGGGTTCGCGGTCCAGGTCCTGGCGCCAGACGATCCCGGCTCCCGTGCAGACCGGGCAGACGGCCCCGGGCTTGGCCCCCAGGGCCGCGATCAGCCGCCCCAGGACCTCGGGCAGGGGAGCGCTGGGATGGACGTCCGGATCCTCGCAGTGCGCGATGCCGTTTCCGCCCCAGGTCCGCCGGTGCCAGTCGTCGAAGGAGCCGGGCCGGCGCAGCCCGTCGTGCTTCTCACGGCGCCGCCGCTCGGCGAAGCCCGTCTCGTACGCGAGCCAGACGGCCCGCGCCGCTTCCAGTTCCTCCAGCGCGCGCACCAGGCGCGCCGGGTCAGGGGCCCGGTCCTCGGGTTCCATCCCGTGCCGGGCGCACAGATGGTCCCAGGTCGCCCGGTGCCCGTAGGGGGCGAATCGTTCCAGGCACTTGCGCAGCGAGTACCGCCGCAAGGCCAGATCGCCCCGTGGGTCGCGGACCTGTCTCGCAAGACTCCGGAAACCGGCCATGGCACTGCCACCTCCGTCGCTCGTACTTCGGCGTCAAGGGATGGACGTACGACTGCCCGATTCGGTGCCATCGAAAGGTGAAATGGTCCACGGAATGAGACAGACCTTGTGAGGCCCTGCGTGAGGCCGTGTACCGGCATGTGGCGATTCAGAAAAAGTGACTGATGTTCATCTTACCGGCGGGGTGTACCGCCAGTAACCTCCGGCGCATCGGCCACCCGGAGGAGCACGCATGCCCCCACGCACCCGCACGCTCAGAACCGCCGCAGCCGCGGCGGTTCTCGCTCTCGGTACGTCCCTTCTCGCCACGGTCCCCAGTGCCGGAGCGGCGGAGCCCGAAGTTCTCGCCGTCACCGACCACTGCGAAGGCCGGTGCGCGGACATCCTGCCGCCCGGCGAGAACGGCAACGCCACTCTCGTCCAGATCCTCGGCAACAAGGCGTTCGGCACCCACCCCCCGCACAGCGACGACCAACTCGACCGCTACAACGGCCTGGTCGCGGGGCACACGAGCCTCACCGACCAGAAGCTGACCGACTTCTTCAACGACGCCTCGTTCGGTGTCGCCGCGGACCAGGTGGAGTCCGTGACGAAACCGCGCGAGGACGTCACGATCACCCGGGACAAGAAGAGCGGCGTCCCCCACATCAAGGGCACCACCCGCTACGGCACCGAGTTCGGCGCGGGGTTCGCGGCCGGGCAGGACCGGCTGTGGCTGATGGACCTCTTCCGGCACATCGGGCGCGGCGAGCTGACCTCGTTCGCCGGGGGAGCACTGGCCAACCAGGGCCTGGAGCAGCAGTTCTGGCCACAGGCCCCGTACACGGAGGCGGATCTCGAAGCCCAGGTCGAGCGGATCAGGACCACCGAAGGCGCGCGTGGCGAACAGGCGATGGCCGACGCCCAGGCCTACGTCGACGGCATCAACGCCTACCGGGTGAAGTCGAAGAACGGCCGCTACTTCCCGGGCGAGTACGTCCTCACCGGAAAGATCGACTCGATCACCAACGTAGGCGAGATCCAGCCGTTCAAACTGACCGACCTGATCTCGATCGCCTCCGTCGTCGGCGGGCAGTTCGGCGGGGGAGGCGGCGGCGAGGTCCAGGCCGCGCTCTCCCTGCTCGCCGCCCAGCAGAAGTACGGTGTCCAGGAGGGCACCCGCGTCTGGGAGTCCTTCCGTCAGCGCAACGACCCGGAGGCGGTCCTCACCGTCCACGACGGCACCTCGTTCCCGTACGCCGAGAAGCCCGAAGTGGCGCGTGGCACCGCTCTCCCCGACGCGGGCTCCGTCACCCCCGAACCCCTGATACACGACCGCACCGGCTCCGCCGGCACGAACGCGAAGGCCCCGGTGAAGGCGCCCGCCGCCCTCGCCCCCCTCCAGGGCATGTACGACGACGGCGTCATACCGGAGGGCTCGCTGCCCGGGTCCGGCGAGGGCGCGAACAAGCGGGGCATGTCCAACGCGCTCCTGGTGTCGGGCAAGCACACCGCGAGCGGAAACCCCGTCGCCGTCATGGGCCCCCAGACCGGCTACTTCGCCCCGCAGCTGATGATGCTCCAGGAGCTCCAGGGCCCCGGCATCAGCGCCCGCGGCGTCTCCTTCGCGGGAGTCGGCATGTACATCCAGATGGGCCGGGGGCAGGACTACGCCTGGAGCGCCACCTCGGCCGCACAGGACATCACCGACACGTACGCCGTCGAACTCTGCGAACCCGACGGCTCCGCGCCCTCCAAGAACTCCACGCACTACCGCTTCCGGGGCGCCTGCACCGCGATGGAGAAGCTGGAACGCACCAACTCCTGGAAGCCCACCGTCGCCGACTCCACCGCCGCGGGCTCCTACCGGATGCAGGTCTGGAGGACCGGGTACGGCATCGTCACGCACCGCGCGACCGTCGACGGCAAGCCCGTCGCCTACACCGCGCTGCGCACCACCTACCGCCACGAGGCCGACTCCATCATCGGCTTCCAGCTGCTCAACGACCCGGCGTACGTGACGGACGCGGCCTCCTTCCAGCAGGCGGCGAGCCACATCGACTACGCCTTCAACTGGTTCTACGCCGACTCGCGCACCACGGCCTACTACAACAGCGGCATGAACCCGGTGCGCGCCGAGGGAGTGGACGCCGCGCTGCCGGTCAAGGCCGAGAAGGCGTACGAATGGCGGGGCTACGACCCGGCGGCCAACACCACCGACTACACCCCGTTCGCCGAACACCCGCACTCCAGTGGCCAGGACTACTACATCTCCTGGAACAACCGGCAGGCCGAGGACTACTCCACCGCCGCGTTCGGCTTCGGCTCGGTGCACCGGGGCGACCTGCTCGACGACCGGGTCTCCGCGCTCGTCGCGGACGGCGGCGTCACCCGTGCCTCCCTGACCCGCGCCATGGCCGACGCGGCGCTCACCGATCTGCGCGGCGAGCAACTGCTGCCCGAACTGCTCAAGGTGATGCGCTCCCAGCCGGTCACCGATCCGGAACTCGACGCGGTGATCCAGAAGCTCGACTCCTGGCGAGCCGCCGGCGCCCAGCGCAAGGAGACGGCACCGGGGTCGCACACGTACACCCACGCCGACGCGGTACGCGTCATGGACGCGTGGTGGCCGAAACTGATCGAGGCGGAGTTCCGGCCCGGGCTCGGCGACGGGCTCTACTCCGCGCTGACCGCGAACCTGGCCACGGACGAGTCCCCGGCCGCCAGCCACGGGCCGAGCGGGGCGCACAGCGGGTCCGCCTTCCAGTACGGCTGGTGGGGCTTCGCCGACAAGGACCTGCGCCAGGTGCTCGGGCAGACGGTCAAGGGGCCGCTGGCGAAGACCTACTGCGGCAACGGGGACCTGGGCGCCTGCCGTTCCGCGCTGTTGAGCACCCTCAAGGCCGCGGCGGCCGTCCCCGCTGCCACCGTCTATCCGGGTGACGACAGCTGCGACGCGGGCGACCAGTGGTGCACCGACGCCATCGTGCACCGCCCGCTGGGCGGGATCTCGCAGAAGACGATCCACTGGCAGAACCGGCCGACGTACCAGCAGGTCGTGGAGTTCCCCTCACACCGCTGACTCCGCGGGCCGTGGGAGACGGGAGCCCGGCAACCGCAGGCCCGGCCGGTTCCGAGGGCGACAGCCGCCCCCGGAACCGGCCGGTACTCACCGGTAGAGGAGGTACTCCTTGCGCGTCGCGCGGAACGCGGCCAGATCCGCCGACCAGGCCCCCACCACCTCGTCGGTGCCGGCGCCCGCGTCGATCATCGTGCGGACCCGTGTGTTGCCCGTGAGCTTGTCGATCCAGTTGTCCGGCCGCCACGCGAAGCCGCTCCACGTCCGCTTCGCGGTGACCAGCAGCGCGATGCCCGTGCGTACCGGGTCGAAGACCTCCCGGTCCTGGACGTGCAGCTGCACCCCGCCCACCGTCTTCCCCTGGAACTTGGAGAACGTCGGCGCGAAGTACGCCTCGCGGAAGGCGACTCCGGGCAGCTCCAGCGCGTTCGCGGCAGCCGCCCACCGGTGGTCGACGCCTTCCGCGCCGAGCAGCTCGAAGGGGCGCGTCGTCCCGCGCCCCTCCGAGAGGTTGGTGCCCTCGAACAGGCAGGTGCCCGAGTAGACGAGCGCCGTCTCCGGGGTCGGCATGTTCGGGCTCGGCGGCACCCACGGCAGGCCCGTCTCGTCGAAGAAGTCCGACCGCCGCCAGCCGGACATCCTGACGACGTCCAGCTCGACCGGCTGGTCCGCCAGGAACTCCGCCGCGAAGAGCAGGGCGAGCTCCGCCACCGTCATGCCGTGCGCCTGGGCGATCTCCCTGCGCCCCACGAACGTACCGAAGGCCGGGTCGAGCACGGGCCCCAGCGCCGCCCGCCCCGTCACCGGGTTCGGCCGGTCCAGGACGACGAACCGCTTGCCGGCGAGCGCCGCCGCCTCCATGCAGTCGTACAGCGTCCAGATGTACGTGTAGAAGCGCGCGCCCGCGTCCTGGATGTCGAAGACCACCGTGTCCACGCCCGAGGCGGTGAAGACGTCGGCGAGCGGCTTGCCGCTCTTCAGATACGTGTCGTAGACCGGCAGCCCGGTCGCCGGATCGTCGTAGCGGCCCTCCGAGCCGCCCGCCTGCGCGGTCCCGCGGAAGCCGTGCTCCGGACCGAACACGGCGGTCAGGTCCACCCGGTCGTCGGGATGCATCACGTCGACGATGTGCCCCACGTCCCGGGTGATTCCCGTGGGGTTGGTGACGACGCCGACCTTCTGCCCGGCGAGCAGCCGGTAGCCGTCGGCCGCCAGCCGTTCGAAGCCGGTGCGGACCCGGGTCTGCGAGCCCCCGGGGCCCCGCCCGGCGGCCAGGGCCGTCCCGGGGCCGGCCGCGGTCGCCGCGAGGGCGCCCAGCGCTCCGCCGACGGACAGCACACCACGTCTGGACAGGGTCATTCCACTACCTCCATGATCGCGCCGACTGTCATGGTCACGCACGCTAGCGCGGGTGCGGGCCGCACGGAACGGCCACGACTGGGCAGATTCCCAGTCCTGCCCCGAACCCCTTCCCCGATCACATACCGACTGGTTAGTCTGCCGGGGAAGACGGCTGAGAGAGGCGGGACCGATGAGTACGGTGCAGGGCGCTGGCGTAGTGGTAACGGGAGCCGGGGGCGGCATCGGAGCCGCTCTCGCCCGCAAGTTCGCCACCGAGGGCGCGCGGGTCGTCGTCAACGACCTCGACGGCGGCCGGATCGAGGCGCTCGCCGAGGAGATCGGCGCCACCGCGGTCGCGGGGGACGCCTCGACGATCGTGGACGCCGCACGCGACGCGCTCGACGGCACCATCGACGTCTACTGCGCCAACGCCGGTCTCGCGTCGGGAGGAGACGCCTTCGCCGAGGAGGACGTCTGGGCCGCCGCCTGGGACGTCAACGTCATGGCACACGTCCGCGCGGCCCGGGCGTTGCTGCCCGAGTGGCTGGAGCGCGGCAGTGGCCGGTTCGTCTCGACCGCGTCGGCGGCGGGCCTGCTGACGATGATCGGCGCGGCCCCGTACAGCGTCACCAAGCACGGCGCCGTCGCCTTCGCGGAGTGGCTCTCGCTCACCTACCGGCACCGCGGCGTCAAGGTCCACACGATCTGCCCCCAGGGCGTGCGTACGGACATGCTCACCGCGGCCGGATCCGCGGGCGACCTCGTGCTCGCCCCCACCGCCATCGAGCCGGAGGCCGTCGCCGACGCCCTGTTCGAGGCCATGGAGCAGGACCGCTTCCTGGTCCTGCCCCACCCCGAGGTGGCGGGCTACTACCGCGCCCGTGCCAAGGATCCCGACCAGTGGATCGGCAACATGAACCACCTCCAGCAGAAGTGGGAGGGAGCCCGCGCATGAGCGACTCGATCTACGCGGCGAAGCCCTGGACCGCCCTGCTCAGCGAGGCCCAGCTCGCCCCCGTCCACCCCGCCGAGACCATGGTCCACGCCTTCCGCGCGGCCGTGGCGCGGGCCCCGGAGCACACCGCCCTCGCCTACTTCGACGGACGCCTCAGCTACCGCGAGACCGACGGACTGTCCGACTCCGTGGCGGGGCACCTTGCCGCCGAAGGGCTGCGGCGCGGCGACCGGGTCGCCATCATGCTGCAGAACACGCCGCACTTCGTGCTCGCCCTGCTCGGCGCCTGGAAGGCGGGCGCGACCGTCGTCCCGCTCAACCCGATGTACAAGTCCGGCGAGGTCGGGCACGTGCTGAAGGACGCCGGGGTGACCGCGCTGATCTGTTCGGACCGGGCGTGGGAGTCCTATCTGCGGGCCACCGCCGAGGCCGCCCCGAGCGTGACGATCGCCGTCACCGCCTGCGAGCTCGACCTCCAGTCGGCCGACGACCCGCGCGTGCTCGGCTTCGAACGGCTCCCCGCACCCGGCCCCGAAGCGTGGGCCCATGACCTGGTGACCGTCGCGCGCCGTGGCCTGCCCGCCCCGGCGGACCGGGAGCTCACCGCGTCGGACACCGCCCTGATCAGCTACACCTCGGGAACGAGCGGCACCCCCAAGGGCGCCATGAACTCCCAGGGCAACATCATGGTCAACGCCGAGCGCCAGCGCGCCGGCCACCCCATCGCCGAGGGCTCCGCCTACTTCGCGCTCGCGCCGCTCTTCCACATCACCGGCATGGTCTGCCAGCTCGCCGCCTGTGTCGCCAACGCGGGCACCCTGGTCCTCGCCTACCGCTTCGAGGCGAGCGTCGTCCTGGAGGCCTTCGCGGAGCACCGGCCCGCGTACACGGTGGGCCCCTCGACCGCCTTCATGGCGCTCGCCGCGCACCCGGCCGCCACCCGGGAGCACTTCGCCTCCTTCCAGGTGATCTCCTCCGGCGGCGCACCGCTGCCGCCCGCGCTGGTCGAGAAGTTCCGCGACGGCTTCGGCCCGTACATCCGCAACGGCTACGGACTCACCGAGTGCACCGCGCCCTGTGCCTCCGTACCCCCGGAGCACGAAGCGCCCGTCGATCCCGTCTCGGGGACGCTGTCCGTCGGTGTCCCCGGTCCCGACACCCTGGTCCGGATCATCGACGAGAAGGGCGACGACGTCCCCTTCGGCGAGCAGGGCGAGATCGCCGTACGCGGTCCCCAGGTCGTCTCCGGCTACTGGAATCTGCCCGAGGCGACCGAGGCGGCCTTCCCGGACGGGGAGCTGCGCACCGGTGACATCGGCTTCATGGACACGGCGGGCTGGCTCTACGTCGTCGACCGCAAGAAGGACATGATCAACGCCTCCGGTTTCAAGGTGTGGCCCCGGGAGGTCGAGGACGTCCTCTACACCCACCCGGCGGTCCGGGAGGCCGCCGTCGTCGGTGTGCCGGACGCCTACCGCGGAGAGACGGTCCGGGCCTACGTCAGCCTGCGTCCGGGCGCCGACGCGGAGCCCGGCGAGCTCAGCGCCTACTGCAAGGAACGGCTGGCCGCGTACAAGTACCCGCGCGAGGTGGAGATCCTGACCGAGCTCCCCAAGACGGCGAGTGGGAAGATCCTCAGGCGGGAACTGCGTTCCCCCCGTTAGAACAGTTCACGCGGTACGAGAGGGCAGGTGGCGGCAATGGCCAAGGCGACGGACGGGGACGGTACCCCCGTCCCCCAGAGGCTGCTGGCCGCCGCCACCCGCCTGTTCGCCGAGCGCGGCTACGACCGCACCTCGGTCCAGGAGATCGTCGAGGCGGCGGGAGTCACCAAGGGCGCGCTCTACCACTACTTCGGCTCCAAGGAGGATCTCCTCCAAGAGGTCTACGCCCGGGTGCTGCGGCTCCAGCAGGAGCGGCTCGACGCCTTCGCGGACGCCGAGGCGCCGATCGAGCAGCGGCTGCGCGACGCGGCGGCTGACGTGGTCGTCACGACCATCGAGAACCTCGACGACGCCTCGATCTTCTTCCGCTCCATGCACCACCTGAGCCCGGAGAAGAACAAGCAGGTGCGGATCGAGCGCCGCCGCTACCACGAGCGCTTCCGTGCCCTGATCGAGGAGGGTCAGCGCCTCGGTGTGTTCTCCTCCGCGACCCCGGCGGACCTGGTCGTCGACTACCACTTCGGCTCGGTCCACCACCTGTCCACGTGGTACAGCCCGGACGGCCCGCTCAGCCAGCAGGAGGTCGCCGACCACCTGGCCGACCTGCTGCTGAGGGCCCTGCGCCCCTGACCGCCGCCCGGACCGCCAGCCGGCTCAGTGGGCGGGCGGGCAGAGGACCAGCAGGCAACTGCGGACCTTCACGTCGTCGACGACCGGGCCGCCGGGCCCGGGACTGGTGCTCGTGAACGTCAGGGTGACGGAGCCCTTCAGCAGGTTGGTGAAGATGGCGGTCTGCCGGGTGTAGCCCATGTCGCGGAACTGGCGGCCGGTGACGTCGAAGCTGAAGCTCTTCACGAGCGCCCCGTCGACTCTGAGTTCACCCGTCTTCAGGGCCGGGGCCCACGCCGGGTTGCCGGCCAGCTCGAAGCTGACGACGTACGAGGTCAGCGGGAGCGTCGGTATCACCTGCGAGACGCTGCCGGACGTCGTGCCGTTGAGGTCCAGGGACTGGCTGCCCTCGGCCGCGTCCCAGAGCCGGTCGGACGTCACGTCGACGCTGTCACCGCCCACCGCCCAGGGACCCGCGGTCTGCCCGCCGAGGACCGTGGTGAAGGGGGCCGGAGCGGGGACGACGGGCACCTCGAAGCCTCCGTCGGCGAAGTCCGCCGGGACGGTCCGAGTCTGGGCCGAGGCGGTCGTGGCGGAGACGGCGGTCAGCAGGAGGGCGGCGAACAGGGCGGCGGACAGCTGGAGCGGGCGCATGGAGGGCCTTTCGGTTCACGCGACGCCAGGGGCGGGACTCCCGGCCGGGAGCCCAATCGGAGTGTGCGGCCCCCGGCATGCCCCGCCAAGAGGCCGGGCCACGGCGCGTGAGGCGCGCTGAGCAGGCAGAACACCGCGAAAGCACGCCCCCGGCGCGCGGCCGGGCATCGAGTGCTCCGGCACACGCGGAGAGCGGGCCCCGTCGAGAGAGCCCGCCCGGGCGCGAGAAACGCAGGACCGCTCGGGCCCCTGACTCCCGGACAGGCCGCACATCCGTCCGGTGAGCGAACACGCCTGTCCGGATTCCACCTTGACGGTACGCGGTCACCTACATGAGCATCGGGGGCGCACATCCAGCCCCACCGCTCCAGGCCCAGGGCCGTGCACGGCCCTGTGACCCCCCGCACGTTCCGTCAGTCCCCGAACGGAATCCGGAGCCAACGATGAGACCTGTCCGCCTCAGATCCCTCCCCGTCGCCGCACTCGCCGTCGCGGCGCTGCTGGCGACCGCGGCACCCGCCGTCCAGGCCGCTCCGGCGGCCGTCGCCGCGGCCCCCGACATCCCGCTCGCCAACGTCAAGGCGCACCTCACCCAACTCCAGTCGATCGCCACCGCCAACGGCGGCAACCGGGCCCACGGCAGGGCCGGTTACAAGGCGTCCGTCGACTACGTGAAGGCCAAGCTCGACGCCGCCGGATACACCACGACGCTCCAGCAGTTCACCTCCGGAGGCGCCACCGGCTACAACCTGATCGCCGACTGGCCGGGCGGCGACCCGAACCAGGTCCTCATGGCCGGATCCCACCTCGACTCGGTGACCTCCGGCCCCGGCATCAACGACAACGGCTCCGGATCGGCAGCCGTGCTGGAGACCGCCCTCGCCGTCTCCCGCGCCGGCCTCGCACCGGACAAGCACCTGCGCTTCGCCTGGTGGGGAGCCGAGGAGCTGGGGCTCGTCGGCTCCAAGTACTACGTCAACAACCTGGCCACCACCGAGCGTTCCAAGCTCGCCGGCTACCTCAACTTCGACATGATCGGCTCGCCCAACCCCGGCTACTTCGTCTACGACGACGACCCGGTCATCGAGCAGACCTTCAAGGACTACTACGCCGGTCTGTCGATACCCACGGAGATCGAGACCGAGGGCGACGGCCGTTCCGACCACGCCCCGTTCAAGAACGCGGGCGTGCCGGTGGGCGGACTGTTCTCCGGGGCGGACTACACCAAGACCAGCGCCCAGGCCCAGAAGTGGGGCGGAACCGCCGGCCAGGCCTTCGACCGCTGCTACCACTCCTCGTGCGACACGACGGCGAACATCAACGACACCGCCCTGGACCGCAACAGCGACGCGGTGGCCCACGCGGTGTGGACCCTCTCCGCGGGCACGGTCACCCCGCCGACCGGGACCGTCTTCAGCAACGCCGCCAACGTCGACGTGCCCGACAACGGCGCCGCCGTGACCTCCTCGGTCGCGGTGACCGGACGCACGGGCAACGCCCCGTCCGCCCTCAAGGTCGGGGTGGACATCAAGCACACCTACCGGGGTGACCTCGTCGTCGACCTGCTCGCACCCGACGGGACCGCGTACCGGCTGAAGAACTCCAGCGGCAGCGACTCGGCCGACAACGTGATCACGACGTACACCGTCAACGCGTCGGCGGAGACCGCGAACGGGACCTGGAAGCTCCAGGTCAGGGACGTCGCCGCACAGGACACCGGTTACATCGACAGCTGGCAGCTCACCTTCTGAACCGCCGGGGAGGCGCCGGCCGGGCGCCTCCCCGTACGGCTGTCAGAGGTACTTCTTGATCTCGCGCCGTGCCAGCGACCTCTGGTGCACCTCGTCCGGACCGTCCGCCAGCCGCAGCGTCCGCGCCGAGGACCAGAGTTCGGCCAGCGGGAAGTCCTGGCTGACGCCTCCGGCGCCGTACAGCTGCACCGCCTGGTCGAGGATGTCCACCACCGCGCGCGGGGTGGCGATCTTGATCGACTGGATCTCCGTGTGCGCGCCGCGGTTGCCCACCGTGTCCATGAGCCACGCCGTCTTCAGCACCAGCAGCCGCAGCTGCTCCACCGTCACCCTGGCGTCCGCGATCCAGTTCTGCACGACACCCTGCTGCGCCAGCGGCTTGCCGAAGGCCGTACGGGCCACGGCACGCCTGCACATCAGCTCGATCGCGCGCTCGGCCATGCCGATCAGCCGCATGCAGTGGTGGATCCGGCCCGGCCCCAGCCGGGCCTGGGCGATGGCGAAGCCGCCGCCCTCCTCGCCGATCAGATTGGCGGCGGGCACGCGTACGTCGGTGAACACGACCTCGGCGTGACCGCCGTGGGAGTGGTCCTCGTAGCCGTACACCTGCATCGCACGCCGGACTTCGAGGCCCGGGGTGTCGCGCGGGACGAGGATCATGGACTGCTGACGGCGGATGTCGTCGTTGTCAGGGTCGGTCTTGCCCATCACGATGAAGACGGCACAGTCCGGGTTCATCGCCCCGGAGATGTACCACTTGCGTCCGTCGATGACGTAGTCGTCGCCGTCCCGCCTGATCCGGGTCTCGATGTTCGTCGCGTCCGACGAGGCCACCTCCGGCTCCGTCATCGCGAAGGCCGAGCGGATCTCACCGGCGAGCAGCGGCTCCAGCCACTGCTTCTTCTGCTCCTCGGAGCCGAACTGGAAGAGCACCTCCATGTTCCCGGTGTCCGGGGCCGCGCAGTTCAGCGCCGTCGGGGCCAGATGCGGGCTGCGGCCGGTGATCTCGGCCAGCGGGGCGTACTGGAGGTTCGTCAGGCCGGCGCCGTACTCCGCGTCGGGGAGGAAGACGTTCCACAGCCCCTGCCTGCGGGCCTCCGCCTTGAGGTCCTCCACGATCTGCGGGGTGTCCCACGGCGACGCCAGCGCCGCGCGCTGCTCCTCCGCGACCTGCTCGGCCGGATACACGTGCTCGTCCATGAACGTGAGGAGCCTGGTGCGCAGCTCTTCGGTCCGGGCGTCGAATGCGAAGTCCATAGGGGTGTTCAGCCTTCCTGGAGGGTGGTGAGGCCGTGCGCGATGAAGACCGGGACCAGGTCGCCGATGCGGTCGAAGCCGGCGCCGACGGTCTGGCCCAGGGTGTAGCGGTAGTGGATGCCCTCGAGGATCACGGCGAGCTTGAACCAGGCGAAGGCGGTGTACCAGGAGATGGCGGAGGTGTCACGGCCGGAGCGGGCGGCGTAGCGCTCGATCAGCTCGGCGGGGTCCGGGTGCCCCGGGGCACCGCTCGTGGTGGACACGGGTGACTCGGGAAGGCCCAGGTCGGAGCTGTACATCACCAGCAGGCCGAGGTCGGTGAGCGGGTCGCCGAGCGTGGACATCTCCCAGTCCAGGACCGCCTTGATCCGGTCGTCCTGGCCGATGAGGACGTTGTCCAGGCGGTAGTCGCCGTGGACGACGGTGGGCGCGGGGGATACGGGGAGTTCCCTGCCGAGCGCGGCGTGCAGTTCGTCGATCCCGGCGAGATCGCGGTTGCGCGAGGCGTCCAGCTGCTTGCCCCAGCGCCGGAGCTGCCGGTCCAGGAAGCCGTCCGGACGCCCGAAGTCGCCGAGCCCGACGGATGCCGGATCGACGGCGTGCAGGTCCACCAGGGTGTCGACGAGCCCCAGGACGACACCCCGGGTGCGCTCGGCGCCGAGCGGGGCGAGCTGCTGGGCGGTGCGGTACGGGGTGCCCTCGACGTACTCCATGACGTAGAAGGGCGAGCCGATGACCGAGTCGTCCTCGCAGAGCAGCAGGGTCTCCGGTACCGGGACCGCGGTGGGGTGCAGGGCGCTGATCACCCTGTGCTCACGCTTCATGTCGTGCGCGGTGGCCAGCACGTGCCCCAGTGGGGGCCTGCGCACGACCCATCGGCCCGTACCGTCGGTGACGACGTAGGTGAGGTTCGACCGCCCGCCCTCGATCACCCGGGCGTCCAGCGGTCCGTTCACCAGCCCCGGCCGCTCGCGGTCGAGATGGCCGCGCAGCAGGTCGAGATCGAGACCTGGCGGATGGACTGGGCTCATGGTGCGCACCTCCGGGGCGGTTGGACGTCGGGACCATGATGCCGACCAGTCGGTATGTCGTCCAGTGTCCTTCCGGAATCCGGGAGGTGATCTCCGGCTCCCCGCCCGGCCGTGGGTCAGTCGTCCCAGCCCTGCGCGGCCACGAACGCGTCCCCGTGCGCCGCCGACCAGCGGCCCAGCGCCTCGATCGGCTCCAGGAGCGTCCGGCCGAGTTCGGTCAGGGCGTACTCCACGCGCGGCGGCGCCTCGGCGTAGGCCCGGCGCTCCACCAGGGCGTACTCCTCCAGCCTGCGCAGTGTCTCGGTCAGCACCTTGGAGCTGATGCCGCCGATCTCCGTACGCAGTTCACCCGGCCTCCGGGGCCCCGCGCCGAGCGCGTACAGCACGACGGGATTCCAGGTGTTGCCCAGCAGGTCGAAGCCGAGCCGCGCCCGGCAGTCCGCGAGCAGTCGGTCCATGAGCTTCCCTTCCCTCGCCCGTCAGGCACCGAACGGTGCGTAACGGGTCCCCTAACGTCCCCTTCGGTACGACGCTACGTGACGGGTGTTCAGGGGAGAGAGACATGCGCATCGGCATCATCGGGACCGGCAACATGGCGGAAGCGCTGGGCGGACGCTGGGCGGCGGCCGGCCATCAGGTGCTGTTCGGCGGGCGGTCCGCGGAACGGGCCGGGGCACTCGCGGAACGCACCGGCCAGAGCGCCGGCACCCTGCGGGAAGCGGCCGTCTTCGGCGACGCCACCCTGCTCGCCCTGCCCTACGACGCCGTGGCGGGCGTCCTCACGGCACTCGGCGCTGCGGACGGGGCGCTGCGCGGCCGGCTGCTCGTCGACTGCACCAACGCCGTCGGGCCCGGCTTCCGGCTCACCACCGGCACGGGCCCGGGCGCCGCCCGCACCATCGCCGACCTCACCGGAGCACGGGTCGTCAAGGCCTTCAACCACCTGCCCGACTCCGTGTGGCGTCTCGACCCGCCCGCCTTCGCCGAAGGACCGGTCGCCGTCCCGCTGTGCGGGGACGACGCCGGCGCGCTGGAGGCGGTCGGCACCCTGGTCCGGGACCTCGGCTGCGTCCCGCTGCCCGTGGGCGGGCTCGACCGGGCCGCGTACCTGGAGGCGACCACGGCGTTCCTCATCGGGCTATGGCACTCCGGCCACGACCCGCGCACGCTGCTGCCGCCCTTCGAGGCCGTCACGGCCTGAGTTGCGGGGACTCCGGCCCACGCCGATCGTCGGAGGATGAAGGCGATCAGCTACAGCAGGTACGGCACGGCCGACGTCCTGGAGTACGGCGAGCGGCCCGACCCGAAGGTGGGCCCCGACTCGGTCCTGGTGAAGGTGCGGGCCGCGGCCGTGAACCCCGTCGACTGGAAGGCGCGCGAGGGCTACCTCCAGGCCGGGCTCGAAGCCGTCTTCCCCGTCATCCCCGGCTGGGACGTCTCCGGGGTCGTCGTCCAGCCCGGCGCGGCCGTCGACGAGTTCGAGGTGGGGGACGAGGTCATCGGCTACGTCCGCGAGGACTTCCTCTCGCGCGGCACCTTCGCCGAATACGTCGCCGCCCCAGTGCGCACCCTCGCCCGCAAGCCGCTGAGCCTGAGCTTCGAGGAAGCCGCCGGCCTGCCGCTGTGCGGCCTCACCGCACACCAGGTGCTGCACCGCACCCTGAGGATCCAGGAGGGCGAGACCGTCCTGGTCCACGCGGCGGCCGGGGGCGTCGGCTCGCTCGCCGTCCAGCTCGCCCGGCACGCGGGCTGCCGGGTCGTCGGCACCGCAGGGCCCCACAACCACGACTACGTACGCGAGCTGGGCGGCGAGCCGGTGGAGTACGGCGACGGGCTCGCCGCCCGGCTGCGGGCCCTGAACCCCGAGGGCTTCGACGCGGCGTTCGACACCGTGGGCGGGGAGGCCCTCCGGGTCTCCGCCGAGACCCTCGCCCCCGACGGCCGGCTCGCGTCCATCGCGGACGCCGAGGTCTTCTCCTACGGCGGGCGCTACGCCTTCGTACGGCCCGACGCCGCCGACCTCACCCACCTCGCGGAACTGGCCGAGCAGGGGGTCGTCTCCGTACACGTGGACCGGGTCTTCCCGCTCGAACAGGCCATGGACGCCTACCGGCTCAACGAGCAGGGGCGCACCAGGGGCAAGATCGTCGTCACCGTGGACTGGGACGGCTGAGACCGTACGGCCGGGCGCCGGCTCAGAACACGGTCGCCGCCGCGAACACCGCGAGCGCGACCGTGCAGCCGGCGGCCGTGACCGCGAGGCGCGGCGACAGGGTGGCGGGCTCGGACGCCCCCATGGCGGACACCCGGCGGTGCGCCGCCGAGAGGAACCCCAGCCACGCCAGCAGACTCAGGGCGACAGCGAGCACCCCGGCCGCGCTCGTCCCCTCGTGCAGGGCCTGACGGACCGCGAGCAGGCCCACCACCGTGCACGCCAGGGTCGTGCGCCGCCAGGCCAGCCGTGTCCGTTCGGGCTGCAGACCCGGGTCGCGCACCGGGCCGGTCACCGGCCCTCCCAGCCGAACAGCACGACCACCACCATCGCGACGGCCACCACGGCGACGACGAGGCTGATCAGCGCGGGGAAGCGGGAGACCGGCAGATCCTCACCGCGCCGCATCGCCCGCTCGCACCGCACCCAGTGGTTGACGGCCCGCAGCGCACAGAGCACCCCGGCCGCCAGCAGCCCGAGGGCCAGCCCCGCCCGGATGCCCCAGGCCAGCCCCGGCAGGAACTGGTCCACGGCGAAACCACCGCCGATGAGGGCGAGAGCCGTCCGGATCCAGGCCAGGAAGGTGCGCTCGTTGGCGAGGGAGAAGCGGTAGTCCGGGGTGTCGCCCTCCTCGCGTATCCGCCCGGGCGCGAACCACAGCCGCAGCCCTCGCACGAAGTCGCCGCTCATCCGGTGACCCCCGCTCCGCCGCCCGCCCGGAACTCCCGCAGCCGGTGGTAGGCGTCGAGCCCGTCCGGCACCCACTCCCACTCGTCGATGCGCTCGCGCAGCTCCGCGTCGGTCAGGAACGTGTGCCAGGCGACCTCCTCCGCCTGCGGGGCCACCGGGAGTTCGCAGCGCACCTCGTAGACGTACGACCACCAGCTGTGCCCAGGGCCCTCGTAGAGGAACTTGAAGAGCGGCACCGGCCGGGGGAGGCCGGAGACCCCCAGCTCCTCCTCCGCCTCCCGCAGCGCCGCCTCGTCGTACGACTCGCCCGCGCCCACGACCCCGCCGACGAACATGTCGTGGTGCGAGGGGAAGACCAGCTTCGACGGCGTCCTGCGGTGGACGAAGAGCCGCCCCGCCGCGTCCCTCGCCTCGATGAAGACGCAGCGGTGGCGCAGGCCGCGCGAGGTCGCCTCGCCGCGTGGCGCCTGCCCGACGACCTCGTCGTTCTCGTCGACAATGTCCAGGATCTCGTCAGCCGGAGTCATGGGGCCCATCCAACATCAACCGGTCGGCGGCCGTTGATCCGTGCCGGTCCCTCCCCTCCGGCATCGCCGGGTGCAGCCCCAGCAGCACGATCCCCGCGACGACCGCCGCCAGCCCCACGGCCTGCCAGGCCAGGGCGGCCGGGTCGGTGCGTACCTGGTCGCCGAGGAAGCCGATCCCGCAGACGATGCCCGACAGCGGCTGCGCGGCGGTGAGGGCGGGCAGGGACTCCCGAAGGGGCCCCGCCTCGAACGCGCTCTGGACCAGGAGCAGTCCCGTCAGCCCCATGACGAGGACGGCGTACGGCTGCCAGCTCGTCAGCAGCGCCCCCCACCCGTCCTCGGTCAGCAGCTCCCCGCTGACCCTGGTCAGCGCGTCCTGCAAGCCGTACAGCAGCCCCGCGGCCAGGCCGAGCATCACAGGGGTCCCCCGGGTCCGGGGGTGTCTGGCGCACGCGGTCAGGATCAGGGCGAGCCCCGCCACCCCGCCGATCACCAGCCAGTGCCGCAGGGGCGACGTCACCGCGTCCCCGCCGCGCGGCTCACCGGCCAGCAGGAACGCGGCGACGCCGCCCGCGAGGAGACAGAGGCCTCCCCAGCCCTGGCGGCCGAGGGGCTGGCCGGTCCGGTGGCGCGAGAGCGCCATCGCGAAGAGGAGGTTGGTCGCCAGCAGCGGTTCCACGACGGACACCTCGCCCTGACCGAGCGCCAGCGCGCCGAGGACCATGCCGCAGACCATCAGGCCGATCCCGAAGAGCCAGCTCGGCACCCGCATCAGGTCGAGCAGCAGCCTGGGGGAGAGGAAATCGCGCAACGGCGCGCGCCGGGCGGCGTCCTGCTGGAGGACGAAACCGAAGCCCAGACAGCAGGCGGCGCCCACCGAGAGCACGATCACCAGCACCGACACGGTCCGACGATAGCCCCGCGACCGTCAGGGATCGGTGAGGGCGCCACCGGGCGGACGGTTGACGTGGGCGCGGCGTGTACCGAAGATCTGACCCACAAGTAACTTGCCGTCCCCGCCCGCCGCTGCGCGCAACCGCCCCGAAGGATGGAACCCATGGCGTACGACGCCGACGTGATCGTGATCGGGGCAGGACTCGCGGGGCTCGTGGCCACCGCCGAGCTTGTCGACGCCGGCCGCAGGGTCATCCTGCTGGACCAGGAGCCCGAGCAGTCCATCGGCGGCCAGGCGCACTGGTCCTTCGGCGGGCTCTTCCTCGTCGACTCGCCCGAGCAGCGCCGCATGCGGATCAAGGACAGCCACGCGCTCGCCCTCCAGGACTGGTACGGCACGGCCGGCTTCGACCGCGAGGAGGACCACTGGCCACGGCAGTGGGCCGAGGCGTACGTCGACTTCGCGGCCGGGGAGAAGAGGTCCTGGCTGCACGCACAGGGCCTGCGGTTCTTCCCCGTCGTCGGCTGGGCCGAACGCGGCGGTTACGACGCGAACGGCCACGGCAACTCCGTCCCACGCTTCCACATCACCTGGGGCACCGGCCCCGGCGTCGTCGCGCCCTTCGAGCGCCGGGTGCGCGAGGGCGTGGCCAAGGGCCTCGTCCAGTTGCGCTTCCGCCACCGGGTCACGGGGCTCGGCCGGTCGGCCGGGGCGCTGGACACGGTCACCGGCGAGATTTTGGAGGAGAGCGGTGCCGAGCGGGGCACGGCGAGCAGCCGTGAGGTCACCGGTTCCTTCGAGCTCAGGGCACAGGCCGTGATCGTCACCTCGGGCGGCATCGGCGGCAACCACGACCTCGTCCGCGCCCAGTGGCCCGAGCGGCTCGGCACCCCGCCCGAGAAGATGCTCTCCGGCGTCCCCGCCCATGTGGACGGGCTGATGCTCGGCATCGCCGAGAAGGCGGGCGGCCACCACATCAACCGCGACCGGATGTGGCACTACACCGAGGGCATCGAGAACTGGAACCCCATATGGGACAAGCACGGCATCCGGATCCTGCCCGGCCCGTCCTCGCTCTGGCTGGACGCCCGCGGCAAGCGGCTGCCCGTCCCGCTGTTCCCCGGCTTCGACACGCTGGGCACGCTCGACCACATCATGAAGTCGGGCCACGGCTACACCTGGTTCGTCCTCGACCAGAAGATCATCGGCAAGGAGTTCGCGCTCTCCGGTTCCGAGCAGAACCCGGACCTGACCGGCAAGTCCGTGCGTGACGTGATCGGCAGGGCGCGCGCCGACGTCCCCGGCCCGGTGAAGGCCTTCATGGACAAGGGCGTGGACTTCGTCGTCGAGAAGGACCTCGGCGCGCTCGTCAGGGGCATGAACGCGCTCACGGGTGAAGCGCTGATCGACGAGGACGCCCTGCGCCGCGAGATCACCGCCCGCGACCGAGAGATCGCGAACCCCTTCACCAAGGACCTCCAGGTCACGGCGATCAACGGCGCCCGCGCCTACCTCGGCGACAAGCTGATCCGCACCGCGAAACCGCACCGCATCCTCGACCCGGCCGCGGGGCCCCTGATCGCCGTGAGGCTGAACATCCTGACGCGCAAGTCCCTCGGGGGCCTGGAGACGGACCTGTCCTCCCGCGTGCTGACCGGCGACGGCACCCCGCTGCCCGGGATGTACGCGGCGGGGGAGGCGGCAGGCTTCGGCGGTGGCGGAGTCCACGGCTACCGCTCCCTGGAGGGCACCTTCCTGGGCGGCTGCATCTTCTCGGGCCGTACGGCGGGCAGGGCGGCGGCGAAGGCGACCGGCTGAGCGGAGCGACCGGCTGAGCGGAGCGACCGGCTGAGCCGGGCGACCGGCTGAACGCCGGCGTTCCCGGAGGGCGCGCCCCGGCCCGGGGCCGGGGGCCACGGGCGGTCGGCCCGGGGGGATCACCGCCGATGGCCCCCGCCCCGCGGACCGGCCGACGTCAGAGGAGCCGCTCCACCACCCGGAAGCGCTCCGCCACCACCATCGTGTCGTCGTCCACCGTGAACCCCGGGTCGTCCAGCGCCTCCCGCATCTCCTCGCTGTGCCAGAACGCCTCGTGTCCCGCCCGCCATTCGGCGACGGACGTGTGCCCCTCGCCCTCGTCGAGCACGTGCTGTAGTCCCACCGACCCCAGGGGCAGCACCCGCACCTCCGTCAGCTCCACCACGGCGATCTCCCGCCCGTCGGAGTCGATGAGAGCCGACCGCTCACCCACCGGCGGGAGTTCCTCGCGCTCCGCCTCGTACTCCGCGAGCAGCCCGGTCGTGGAGACCTTCTCCCCGGAGAGCACCGCCGCCACCAGCCGGTCACGCAGCGGCCCGGGGAAGGCGAGGAGGTAGGGCTTGAGCGGTTCACGGTTCTCCATGGCGGCAGTGTGGCACGCGTCATGGGGCCCGCATCCGTCGCGGTCGCAGCCGTGACGTACCCCCGGGGCCCTGGTGAAGGGCGGCCGCGGGGTGTTCGAATGGGGGCGTGAACAGTCGTCCCCCTCCCACCGAGCCCGAGCAAGGACCGCCCGAACAAGGACCGTCCGAGCCCGGCGCCCCGGTGGGCCGTCGACTCGTCCTGGGCATGCTCGGTCTCGGCGCGGTGGGCGTCGCTGCCGCTCCCGTTCTCCAGAAGGGCCTGGAGAAAGGACTCGGCGCGGTCGCCGACAAGGACCCGACCGGCCTGACCGGACTCCTGCCCAACGGAGGCGGCTTCCGGTACTACTCGGTCGTCTCCTCCGTGCCGAGGAAGAGCTCCGCCGACTACGGCCTGACCGTGGACGGCCTGGTGGAGCGCCCGGCGACGTACACCCTGGACGCGCTGAAGGCCCTCCCGCAGACCCGCATCGTGCGCGACGTCCAGTGCGTGACGGGCTGGAGGGTGCCCGAGACGCCGTTCGAGGGGGTCAGGCTCTCCGTACTGCTCGACGCGGCAGGGGTGGGACCCGGGGCGAAGGCGATCCGCTTCACCTGTTTCGACGGGGCCTACAGCGAGAGTCTCACCCTCGAACAGGCGCGCCGCGACGACGTCCTGGTCGCCCTGCGCATGCGCGACGAACCGCTGGCCCACGCCCACGGCGGCCCGGTCCGCCTGTACGTGGCCCCCATGTACTTCTACAAGTCCGCCAAATGGCTCTCCGGGATCACCGTCACCGACTCCGTGCGCCCCGGCTACTGGGAGGAGCTCGGCTATGACGTCGACGCCTGGGTGGGCCGGTCCAACGGCCGGGACGACGCCCCCACCGTCTGAACCTGCCCCGAGGATCAGGCGATTCACCACCGCCGAGCGCTGGGTGCACCGCACCACGGCCTGGCTCGCGCTGCTCTGCGTGGCCACGGCCGCCTGTCTGTACGTCCCCCAGCTCGCCGAACTCGTCGGGCGCCGCCACCTCGTGGTGACCGTGCACGAATGGTCCGGGCTGCTGATCCCCGTACCGCTGCTCGTCGGTCTGGTCTCCCGGGCGCTGCGGGCGGATCTCTCCCGCCTCAACAGGTTCGGACCGCACGACCGCCGGTGGCTGGTGTCCGCCCTGCGCCGCGACCGTACGCCCGGTTCCCGCCCGGCCGGGAAGTTCAACGCCGGCCAGAAGATCTACGCCGCGTGGATCGCCGGCGCCGTCCTCGTGATGCTCGGCACCGGGCTGCTGATGTGGTTCACCGGGCTCACCCCACTGGTGTGGCGGACGGGGGCGACCTTCGTCCACGACTGGCTGGCCCTCGCGATCGGCATCGTCCTCGCCGGCCACATGGCGAAGGCGCTCGCCGACCCGGAGGCACGCCGTGGCATGCGCACCGGATCGGTCGAGCGCCCATGGGCCCGTTCCGAGCACCCGCTGTGGCGGGTGCCCGAGGAGTGACGCCGGCTACAACACCAGCGACAGCAGCAGGATGAAGGCCAGCGAGACGACGGAGATGATCGTCTCCATCACCGACCAGGTCTTGATCGTCTGCGGGACGTCCATGCCGAAGTACTCCTTCACCAGCCAGAACCCCGCGTCGTTGACGTGGCTGAAGAAGAGCGAACCCGCTCCGACCGCGAGGACGAGCAGCGCCGCGTGCGACGTCGACATGTCGGCCGCCAGCGGGGCGACCAGGCCGGCCGCCGAGATGGTGGCCACCGTCGCCGAGCCCGTCGCCAGGCGTATCGCCACGGCGATCAGCCAGCCGAGCAGCAGGGCGGGGATCGACCAGTTCTCGGAGAAGTCCAGGATCATCTGGCCCACGCCGGCGTCGATGAGGGTCTGCTTGAACCCGCCGCCGGCGCCCACGATCAGAAGGATGCCCGCGATCGGTGCCAGCGACTTCTCGACGGTGCTGGTGATGCGGCCCTTGGTGAATCCGGCCGCGCGGCCCAGGGTGAACATGCCCACGAGCACGGCGGCGAGCAGCGCGATCAGCGGCGAGCCGATGACGTCGGTGACGCGCTGGACGTGGTTCTCCGGGTCGTCCACCACGATGTCGACCAGTGCCTTGACCAGCATGAGCACGACGGGCAGCAGGATCGTCGCCAGGGTCGCCCCGAAGTTCGGGCGGCGGTCCAGATCCTCCGACGGGCGCTGCGGGATCATCTTCTCCGGCGCCTCGATGTCCACCCAGCGGGCGGCGTAACGCGAGAAGACCGGACCGGCGATGATCACGGTCGGGATGGCGACCAGCACACCGAGGGCCAGCGTGACCCCGAGGTTGGCGCCGAGGGCGTCGATCGCGACGAGCGGGCCGGGGTGCGGCGGGATCAGCCCGTGCATCACGGAGAGACCGGCCAGCGCGGGGATACCGATGCGCATCAGCGAGTAGTTGCCCCGCTTGGCGACCAGCAGCACCACCGGAATCATCAGCACGATTCCGACCTCGAAGAAGAGCGGCAGCCCGATGATCGAGGCGATCAGGACCATCGCCCACGGCATCGCACGGCCACTCGCCTTCGCGAGGATCGTGTCGACGATCTGGTCCGCGCCGCCGGAGTCGGCGAGCAGCTTGCCCAGGATGGCACCGAGGGCGATGAGGACACCGACACTCGCGACGGTCGAGCCCAGGCCCGTGGTGAAGCTGGTGATCGTCTTCGCCGGGTTGGCCCCGGCGAAGGATCCGAGTGCGAGCGAGCCGATGGTCAACGCGAGGAACGCGTGCATCTTGAGCTTGGTGATGAGCAGCACGATGACTGCGATGCCCGCCAGGACGGCGATGCCCAGCTGTGCGTTGCCGGCCGAGGTGATGGGCTCGACGGCATCCGCTGCCAGCATCTCGACGCTGAGACTGGTCACGGTGGTGATCCTTAGTTCGCGAGCCGGCGCAGCGCGGCGACGGCCCGTTCGGTGATTTCCTCGGGGGTGCCGGACACGTCGACGGCGACGCCCGCCTCGTCCTCCTGCAGCGGCTGCAGGGTGGCGAACTGCGAGTCCAGCAGCGCGGTCGGCATGAAGTGGCCCTTACGGTCCGCCATGCGGCGCTCGATGAGTGACCGGTCGCCGGTCAGGTGCAGGAAGACGGCACCAGGCGCCTCGGCCCGCAGCCGGTCGCGGTAGGCACGCTTGAGCGCGGAGCTGCTGACGACGCCGCCGAGTCCCGCCCGGCTGTGTGCCCACTGACCGATCGACTCCAGCCACGGCCAGCGGTCGTCGTCGTCGAGCGGCGTGCCCGCCGTCATCTTGGCGATGTTGGCCGGCGGGTGGAAATCGTCGCCCTCGGCATAGGGGACGCCGAGTGCGTCGGCGAGCAGGGGGCCGATCGTGGTCTTGCCGGTCCCTGCTACGCCCATCACCACGACGACGTGGGGGGTGCTCATTGGTGCCTCGCTGTCTTCATCGACATCGGTCCGCGACATCGGTCCGTCGCGCTACTGAAACCCATTACATACGACTTATTCAAGAGGCTGTGACATAAACGTCGTACTTTTTGCTCCCCCACCCCTCCCCGTAGGCTTGTGGTCATGACCACACCTGCCCAGGGGCTCCATACGCATGTGCTGGACACCCTGGGTCTGGAGATCGCGGCGGGTGACTGCCCGCCCGGCCGGGTTCTGCGCACCGACGAGCTCGCGCAGCGCTTCGACGTGTCCCGTACCGTCGTGCGCGAGGTCATCCGCGTCCTGGAGTCCATGCACCTGGTCGAGTCCCGGCGGCGGGTCGGGGTGACCGTGCGGCCCACCGAGGAGTGGAACGTCTACGACCCCCAGGTCATCCGCTGGCGCCTCGCCGGAGCGGACCGGCCCCGGCAACTGCGCTCGCTCACCGTGCTGCGGTCCGCCGTCGAGCCCGTCGCCGCGGGCCTCGCCGCCCGTAACGCCACCGCCGAGCAGTGCGCCGCGCTCACGGAGTGCGCGCTGGGCATGGTCGCCACCTCGCGCGGCCAGCAGCTGGAGGGCTACCTCCGCCACGACATCGCCTTCCACCGCATCGTGCTCAACGCCTCCGGCAACGAGATGTTCGCGCGGCTGGGTGACGTCGTCGCCGAAGTCCTCGCAGGGCGGACGCACCATCAGGTGATGTTCGAGGATCCCGACCCCGCCGCCGTCACCCTCCACGTCCGGCTCGCCGAAGCGGTGCGCGAGGGGGACGCCGAGGGGGCGGAACGGCTGACCAAGGAGATCGCGGTCGGCGCGCTGCACGAACTGGACGTACTCGCTCCGTGAGCGTGCGCCCGCCCGGGTACGGTGGGCGGGTTCGATCTTTGGCACAACGGGGCAGTCGGGACGGGAGACCACGGCATGGCGCAGCAGGTACAAGGGGTCATCGCACCAGGGAAGAACGAGCCCGTCCGCGTGGAGACGATCCTCGTGCCCGACCCGGGCCCGGGTGAGGCCGTGGTCAAGATCCAGGCGTGCGGTGTCTGCCACACCGACCTGCATTACAAGCAGGGCGGCATCAACGACGACTTCCCCTTCCTGCTCGGCCACGAGGCAGCGGGTGTCGTGGAGTCCGTCGGCGAGGGTGTCACCGACGTCGCCCCCGGCGACTTCGTGGTCCTCAACTGGCGTGCGGTGTGCGGTCAGTGCCGCGCCTGTCTGCGGGGCCGCCCCTGGTACTGCTTCGACACCCACAACGCCAAGCAGAAGATGACCCTGCTGGACGGCACGGAGCTCTCCCCGGCGCTCGGCATCGGCGCGTTCGCCGAGAAGACCCTGGTCGCCGCCGGCCAGTGCACCAAGGTCGACCCCGAGGTCTCCCCGGCCGTCGCCGGACTGCTCGGCTGCGGCGTCATGGCGGGCATCGGCGCCGCCATCAACACCGGCCAGGTCGGCCGCGGCGACTCCGTCGCCGTCATCGGCTGCGGTGGGGTCGGCGACGCGGCGATCGCCGGTGCCCGTCTCGCGGGCGCGGCGAAGATCATCGCGGTCGACATCGACGACCGCAAGCTGGAGACGGCGAAGAAGATGGGCGCCACCCACGCCGTCAACTCCCGCTCCGAGGATGCCGTCGAGGCGATCCGCGCCCTGACCGGCGGCCACGGCGCCGACGTCGTCATCGAGGCCGTGGGCCGCCCGGAGACGTACAAGCAGGCCTTCTACGCCCGCGACCTGGCCGGCACCGTCGTCCTCGTCGGGGTGCCCACCCCCGATATGCAGCTCGAACTCCCGCTGCTCGACGTGTTCGGCCGAGGCGGCTCGCTCAAGTCCTCCTGGTACGGCGACTGCCTGCCCTCGCGCGACTTCCCGATGCTGATCGACCTGCACCAGCAGGGCCGCCTCGACCTCGGTGCGTTCGTCACCGAGACCATCCAGCTCGGCGAGATCGAGCAGGCGTTCGCCCGGATGCACGACGGTGACGTCCTGCGCTCGGTGGTGGTCCTCTGATGGGCGCGCGGATCGAACACCTGGTCACGTCCGGCACCTTCGCCCTGGACGGCGGGGAGTGGGACGTCGACAACAACGTCTGGATCGTCGGCGACGACACCGAGGCCGTCGTCATCGACGCCGCCCACGACGCTGCCGCGATCGAGGCCGCACTCGGCGGGCGCAGGCTGCGCGCGATCATCTGCACCCACGCGCACAACGACCACATCGACGCGGCGCCCGCCCTCGCGGACGCGACCGGCGCGCCGATCCTGCTGCACCCCGGCGACCTGCCGCTCTGGGAACAGACCCACCCGCACCGTGCCCCCGACGGCGAACTCGCCGACGGTCAGGAACTGGAGGTCGCGGGCATCCGGCTGACCGTCCTGCACACCCCGGGGCACGCTCCCGGCGCCGTGTGCCTGCACGCGCCCGAGCTGAGCACCGTCTTCTCCGGGGACACCCTCTTCCAGGGCGGCCCGGGCGCGACCGGACGGTCCTTCTCGCACTTCCCGACGATCATCGACTCGATCAGGGACCGGCTGCTCACCCTCCCGCCGGAGACGACCGTCCGCACCGGGCACGGGGACTCCACGACGATCGGCGCCGAGGCCCCGCAGCTGGACGACTGGATCAACCGCGGCCACTGACCGCGGCGGGGATCACCGGTCCGCCCACGAGGAGAGCCGCAGCCCGCTCTCGAAGCGCTGCGGCTCGCCCGTGACCGGATCGGTGAACTCCAGCACCTTCGCGAGCAGTTGCAACGGACGCCCGTAGTCCTCGTGCTGCGGCTCGGGTTCCACCACCGGGTAGACCGGATCGTTCACCAACGGCAGCCCCAGCGCGTTCATATGGACCCGCAGCTGATGGGTGCGGCCGGTCGCGGGCAGCAGACGGTAGCGTCCGAAGGCGCCCCGGTGCTCCAGCAGTTCGATCCGGCTCTCGCTGTTCACCGCACCCGGCTCCTCGCGCGCGGCGATGACCCCGCGCTCCTTGACGATCCGGCTCCGTACGGTGCGGGGGAGCGCCACCTCCGCGTCGTAGGGAGCCACCGCCTCGTACTCCTTGCGCACCAGCCGGTCCCGGAACAGCGTCTGGTACGCCCCGCGGTCCTGGGCCCTTACGACGCAGAGCACGAGTCCCGCCGTCAGCCGGTCCAGCCGGTGCGCGGGCTGGAGCTCCGGCAGCCCCAGTCCGTCACGCAGCCGGGCGACGAGGGTCTCGGTGACATGCCGTCCGCGCGGGGTGGTGGCCAGGAAGTGCGGCTTGTCGGCGATCACCAGGCGGTCGTCGCGGTGGACGACGCCGACGGGGAAGGGCACCGGCTCCTCCGGCGCGAAGTCACGGTGGAACCAGAGATGACGCCCCGCGGTGTACGGCTCGTCCGCCCGCACCGCGCCGCCGTCCGCTCCGACGAACCTGCCCTCGGCGAGCATGGCGTCCACCCGCCCGGCGCCGATCGCGCCCGCGAACCGGTCCAGGAGATGGTCCCGGACCGTGGGCCAGGCTCCCGCCGGATCCGCCGGGAGCCGCACCCGCACCGGGTCCACGCCCGAGCGCTGGGGGAGCGGGGCGCTGGGGGGCCTCACCCGTCCTCGCATGGCCATCGGTCCTTGTCGCAGCAGGAGCCCGGCACGTGAGGGGCCGGGGGACGCCGGCACCCGGACGGGCCCGAGCCCGGCGCGGGCGGGCACCGGTCCTCCATCATCCCACCGGCGCGTACGCCGTCAGCAGCCGCTCGTACTCCTGCCGCGTGACCGGCAGTACCGACCCTTGCCGGGCGCCCGCCGGGAGGGCGTGGCCGGTGCACACGGTCCACCGCCCCGAATCGAGATCGGTGCTCTCGAAGAGGTCGGGCGCAGGAGGCGCGCGTTCGCGCCGGCTGCCGGGAACGCACGTGGGCGAAGTCAAGGGCGGGGGCCCGGCGCGTCAAGGGGGGCAGGACGAAACTCTCCACACCGTAGAAAGCGCTTGCTCAAGGCGCTAGGGTTCCTCCTCGTTGAATCCATTCAACGCATCACGCGTCACCCGCCGTGTTCGTTCCCCGATGAGGAGCCCCCATGCGCCGAGCCGGTACCGCACTGCTGGCCACCTGTGCCGCATTTGCCGCCCTGACCACCCTCGCCGCCCCGCCCGCCGGGGCCCACGGCGGAAGATCCGGTGAGGGGGACGGCCTCGGCCACTGCACCGGCACCGTGCCCGTCGTCTGCCACTTCGACGTCGCCCCCGGCACCTACCGGGTCCGGGTCCTGCTCGGCGGCGGCTCCGTGCCCGGCTCCACATCCGTCACCGCCGAGAGCCGCCGGGCCATGCTCGCCGAGACACCCAACGCCGCCGGTGAGACGGTCCGCCGCAGCTTCACCGTGGACGTCCGTGACCCGGAGGGCGAGCCCACCGGGGCCACCGGCACCCCCGGACTCGACCTCACCTTCGGCGGCGCCGCCCCTCAGCTCGCCTCGGTGCACGTCGAACGCGTCCGCACGCCGCAGATCCTGCTCGCGGGCGACTCCACCGTCTGCGACCAGGCGGCCGAACCGTACACGGGCTGGGGGCAGCGGCTCCCGCAGTACCTCACCGACCGGGTGTCGGTCGCCAACTACGCCGACTCCGGCGAGGGCTCGCAGTCCTTCCGGGACAATCCCGCGCTCTTCCCCGCGCTGCGCGCCCGTATCCGCCACGGAGACCTCGTCCTCGTCCAGCTCGCCCACAACGACAAGCAGACCGAGCGCGAGACCTACCGGGCCAACCTCACCGCGATGATCGAGGAGGTGCGTGCCGAAGGGGGCCGGCCCGTACTCGTCACCCCGATCGTCCGCCGCTGGTTCAACACCGACGGCACGCTCGACAACGGCACCGCGCTGCTCGTCAACGGCCTTGGCGTGGACCTGCCGGCCGAGATGCGCGCTCTCGCCGCCGAGCACGACACCCCGCTCGTCGACCTCACGGCCCTGACCAAGGCCCGCGTCGAGGAGCTCGGACCGGAGGGCTCCAAGGCCTTGTACCTCTACGACGAGAAGCGCGACAACACCCACACCTCGGTGCGCGGCGCCACGGAGTACGCCGCCCTCGTCCTCGCCGAACTCCGCGGCCTGGGGCTCCTGGCGCCCCGCGCGGTCCGGTGAGCCCGCTGCCCGCGCCACCGTCCTTCCCGAACCCGCTGGCCGAACAGCGCGCCGACCCGCACATCACCCGGCACGCGGACGGCCGTTACCACTTCACGGCGAGCGTCCCCTCCTACGACCGGATCGTCCTGCGCTCCTCCCGCACCCTGGCCGGACTCGCCACGGCGGAGGAAACGGTCATCTGGACCCGGCACGCGTCCGGCGACATGGCGGCGCACATCTGGGCACCGGAACTCCACCGTGCCGACGGTGCCTGGTACATCCACTTCGCCGCGGCGCCCGCCGACGACGTGTGGAGGATACGGATGTGGGTGCTGGAGAACACCCACCCCGACCCCCACCGGGGCACCTGGACCGAGAAGGGCCGGATCGTCACGGCCTGGGACACGTTCTCGCTCGACGCCCACACCTTCACCCACCGCGGGGAGCGTTACCTCGCCTGGGCCCAGCACGAGCCGGGCCTGGACTCCAACACCGGGATCTTCCTCTCACGCATGGCGGATCCCTGGACGCTGACGGGGCCCCAGGTCCGCCTCAGCGCACCCGAGTACGCCTGGGAGCGCGTCGGCTTCGCGGTCAACGAGGGGCCTGCGGTCATCCGGCGCAACGGCCGCGTCTTCATGACGTACTCCGCGAGCGCCACCGACGCGAACTACTGCATGGGCCTGCTCACCGCCGACGACGCGAGCGACCTGATGGACCCCGCGTCCTGGGCCAAGTCCCCGCGCCCCGTCTTCGCCGGCTGTGCCGAGACCGGTCAGTACGGCCCGGGCCACAACTCCTTCACCGTCACCGAGGACGGCCGCACGGACGTGCTGGTCTACCACGCGCGGCCGTACGAGCGGATCGACGGCGACCCGTTGCGTGACCCCAACCGCCACACCCGTATACAGCCGTTCGGCTGGCGCGCTGACGGCACTCCGGACTTCGGGGCCCCCGGGCGCTCCTGAGCGGGTTCCGCCCGGTTCCGGCGGGGTGCCTCCGGCCGGAACCGGCGGGTCTCTCCGTACGGAACCGGCTGGTCTCCCAAGCGGCGAGGTTCTTCCGGTGGGACCGAGGACCGGGCGGTGGTCCCGTGCACCTGCCCGGTCCATGGGCGCGGCGTCCTCGCGTGGGCCGGGAAAACAGAAAAACCCCAGGTGGACTGGGGTTTCTCTCTGGTGTCCGAGGGGGGACTTGAACCCCCACGCCCGATAAAGGGCACTAGCACCTCAAGCTAGCGCGTCTGCCATTCCGCCACCCGGACAAGGTGTCTGTCTCGCGGGCCCTGGCCCGTTCCGACGTGGAAAACCATAGCAAACATTCGAGGGTGCTCGATCACGCCCCCGGTCATGTGAAAGGCGCATGACGGGAGCCGGGCGGCCTTGGGTGCGCGGGCCGGGCGCGGGAGGATGAGGGGGAGTACGACCGCGACAGTGGAAGGAAGCAGCGTGAGCGAGACCAATCCGGCTCCGGCCGGCATCGGCACAACCGCCGAGAACGAGGTCGTGGACCTCTGTCGTGACCTGATCCGTATCGACACCAGCAACTACGGCGACCACTCGGGGCCGGGGGAGAGGGCCGCCGCGGAGTACATCGCGGAGAAGCTGGCGGAGGTCGGACTGGAACCGCAGATCATCGAGTCCCACAAGGGCCGCGCCTCCACCGTGGCCCGGATCGAGGGCGAGGACCCCTCCAAGCCCGCGCTGCTCATCCACGGGCACACCGACGTCGTCCCCGCCAACGCGGCGGACTGGACGCACGACCCCTTCTCCGGGGAGATCGCGGACGGCTGCGTGTGGGGCCGCGGCGCGGTCGACATGAAGGACATGGACGCGATGACGCTCGCGGTCGTACGCGACCGGATGCGGACCGGCCGCAAGCCCCCGCGCGACATCGTGCTGGCCTTCCTCGCGGACGAGGAGGCGGGCGGCACGTACGGGGCACGTCATCTCGTGGACAACCACCGCGACCTCTTCGACGGCGTCACCGAGGCGATCGGCGAGGTCGGCGGCTTCTCCTTCACCGTCAACGAGAACCTCCGCCTCTACCTCGTGGAGACCGCGGAGAAGGGCATGCACTGGATGCGGCTCACCGTGGACGGCACCGCGGGGCACGGGTCGATGACCAACACGGACAACGCGATCACCGAGCTGTGCGAGGCCGTCGGCCGCCTCGGCCGCCACAAGTGGCCGGTCAGGGTGACCAAGACCGTGCGGTCCTTCCTCGACGAGCTGTCCGACGCGCTCGGCACCCCGCTGGACCCGGAGGACATGGAGGCGACGCTCGCCAAGCTCGGCGGGATCGCCAAGATGATCGGCGCGACCCTGCGCAACTCGGCGGCTCCCACCATGCTCGGCGCCGGTTACAAGGTCAACGTGATCCCCGGGCAGGCCACCGCGCACGTCGACGGCCGGTTCCTGCCGGGTTTCGAGGACGAGTTCCTCGCGGACCTCGACCGGATCCTCGGCCCGAAGGTGAAGCGCGAGGACGTGCACGGCGACAAGGCCCTGGAGACCAGTTTCGACGGCTCCCTGGTCGACGCGATGCAGCTCGCGCTGAAGGCCGAGGACCCCATCGCCCGCGCGGTGCCCTACATGCTCTCCGGCGGCACCGACGCGAAGTCCTTCGACGACCTCGGCATCCGCTGCTTCGGCTTCGCCCCGCTGAAGCTGCCGCCGGAGCTCGACTTCGCCGGCATGTTCCACGGCGTGGACGAGCGGGTTCCCGTCGAGGGCCTGACCTTCGGCGCCCGGGTGCTCGACCGGTTCATCGATCACTCCTGACCTTGTCGGGCGATCGCATTCGCCCGCTTGTGCGTATCTCACCGGAAAGGGTGAAAGGGGCCGCCCGCTCGTAGCCCCCTCACCGCCTCCTCGTTACACGTGATGCGGTCCGCGGCTGGGACCGCACTTGTCAACCAGGAGGAATAATGATCAAGAAGGTCGTCGCAATCGCGGCTGCTACCGGTGGTCTCGTGCTCGCGGGTGCGGGTATGGCTTCCGCCGACGCCGGCGCCCAGGGTGCCGCCATCGGCAGCCCCGGCGTGCTCTCGGGCAACGTCGTTCAGGTGCCGGTCCACGTTCCGGTGAACGTGTGCGGTAACACCATCTCCGTGATCGGGCTGCTGAACCCCGCCTTCGGCAACACCTGCGTCAACGCGTGACGATGCGCGTCAACCCGTGAGGGTTTGAGCCCGGTCGGCCCCGGAGTGCGCGCCATGCACTCCGGGGCCGCTGGGCATTCGGCCCCCGCACGGCTGTGCCGGGGGCATTTCGGTAGGCAGAAGGCAGGAAAGCAACCTATGCGACAGGTCACACGCAAAGGCCTGATCACCATGGCAGCGGCGGGCGGTGTGCTCGCGCTCGGTGGTGGCTACGCACACGCCGACGCGGGAGCGTCCGGCGGTGCGTCGAATTCACCGGGAGTGCTCTCGGGGAACTCGATCCAGGTCCCGATCGACGTCCCCGTCAACGTGTGCGGGAACTCCGTGGACGTCGGCGGTCTGCTCAATCCCACGAGCGGCAACGAGTGCGGAAACGGATCCTCGGACTCCGCCCACACCTCCAGCCACGGCGGCGACTCCGTGTCCGGCCATGGCTCCGGCAGCCACGCGTCCGGACACCAGGACGCACGCGAAGGCGGTGAGGGGACCGGCAGGCACCGGGCCTCCAGCACCTCCGCGCAGGCGGAGACGACCGGTTCGCCCGGCATCCTCTCCGGCAACCAGGTGCAGGTGCCGGTCGAGATCCCCGTGAACGTCTGCGGCAACAGCGTCACCGTCGGCGGACTGCTGAACCCGGTCTTCGGGAACGACTGCGAGAACGACAGTGAGACGGCCCCGCCTCCGGTCGTACCGCGGACGCCGCACACCCCGCAGACCCCGGTCACCCCTCATGCTCCCGAGACCCAGCTCGTGCCGGGCGAGCAGCTCGCCCACACCGGCGGAGGCGGGCTCGGCCTGCTGATCCCGGCGAGCGCGGGCATGCTGCTCGCCGGTTCGGGCGCGGTTCTGTACCGACGTTCGCGCACCGCCGCGTAACAGCAGTCCTACTCCGGGCGACGAGCGGGTTCCGCACACGCGGAACCCGCTCAGTGCTACCAGGTGGCCCGGAGCTGGCGGATGATCCGGCGGCGGAGCCGGACCCGGCGGCTGCCGTCCAGGCGCAGCGTCAGCCGGTCCAACTCCCAGTGCCCGTACTCGGCATGGTCGGTCAGCAGTCGGGCCGCCTCCTGGCGGGACACCCCGCGCGGCACGTACACGTCGATGAATTCGTATTCCGGCATCGCATCTATTGTGCGGGCAGACCCCCGGTACGGATAGCGTCTGTCCCATGTCTGATGCTGCGCAGCCCACCGCTGCCGAGGTACGCGCCGCCGCCGATGCAGTCAAAACCGCGCTCGACCGCCACCTCGAGGCCGTCGAACGCCGTACCGGGGACGACGATCCCGCCGTCTACGACGCGTTCAACGCACTGGCCGCCGCTGCCGAGGTCTACGACGAACTCCTCTACGACCGCTACGACGAGGTCACCCCCTTCGAGATCCCCGGCGCGGAGGACTCCCTCCCGCCCTACGAGGGCCCCGGGGAGCCGCACGCGCTCAGCGTGCTGATCCGGCGCGACTACGCGGTGGCGGAGCCCGCACGGCTGATCGCCCAGGCCCAGCGGCTCGCCGATCTCGACCCGGACGCGCAGGACAGCGCGTCGGTGGCGGTCGCCGGTGCCGGGGTGCATGCCGCGCTGGGCGTGCTGTTCGGCGAGTACGAGGCCGACGAGATCGCCTCCCGGCACAAGGAGTTCGGCCTGGAGGAAGGCGACTCCACGCTGTGGGTCTCCGCCGCCCACGAGCTCCCCGAGCCGGGGGAGTGGCTCGGGGCGCCCTTCGACGAGGCCGATCCCGCGCTGGTGGTCTGCCGCTTCGACGTCAGCGCGGTCTTCGACGAGGAGGACGAGCCGGACACGGACCGGGGCGACCGGTCCTGACGGCGACGAGTCGTCCGGAGGGCTGCGAGGCTCTTTGACGGCTGCCAGGCCCTCCGGCCGCTACGAGTACGTCCGGAGGGCTTGCGAGGCTCTTTTGCGGCTACGAGGCGTCCGGCAGGGCTACGAGGCCCTCCGGTGGTTACGAGGCGTCCGGCGTCGGCAGCGCCTCCAGCAGGGGGCGCAGCCGGGTCGTACGCTCCTGGGCCGGGACCTCGGCCACCGCCCGGGGCAGGGCCTGGTCGACCCCGTGCACCACGGAGAGGTGCCGCTCCCCGCGGCTGAACGCGGTGTACACCCACGGCCGGCTGAGCCCCCGCGCGGCGTCGCCCGGCAGGACGACGACGGCGGCGGGCCACCTCATCCCCGCCGCCTGGTGCGCGCTGAGCGCCCAGCTGTGGCGCACGGAACTCTCCACCCGGTCCGCCGGTACGACGACGGGGGTGCCCGCGCAGTCCAGGTGCAGGCCCTCCGCGTCGGCCGAGACCACCGAACCGGGCACCACCCTGCCGGGGGCCGGGACGTGCACCACACGGTCACCCGGGTCGAAGCCGCCGAACCGGCCGGGCCCCGGGTTGAGCCGCTGCTTGAGTGCCGTGTTGAGGGCCCGGGTGCCCGCGGAGCCGCCATGCCCGACGGTGATGACCTGCGTGTCGTCCGAGGGCACGCCGATGGCACGGGGCACCGAGTCGGCCACCAGCTGCACGGTGCGGTGGACGGCCTCGCCCGCGTCACGGACCGGCACGATCACGACCTCCTTGCCCGGCGCGTCGACCTGGGCGAGCTCTCCGATGCCGATGCCGGACACCAGCTCGCCGATCGGCCCGGGATCGGGCGTACGCGAGACCACGTGCGGGCAGGCGCGCGCGGCGATCACGTCCGCGAACACCCGGCCCGCGCCGGCGGACCCCAGCACCCCCGGGTCACCGCTCAGCACCAGCCGTGTCCCGTCGGCGAGGGACTCCACCAGCATGGCGGCCGTCTCCACGTCGAGCTGGGGGGCGTCCAGGACGACCAGCAGGTCCAGCGCGAACGCGCCGTCCGCGTCCCGTCCCGGCCCGCTCTCTCCGGAGAGCAGTGCGGACAGGGTGACGGCGGAGCGCGGGTCACCGACGGCAGCGGCCAGCCGGCGCTGCCCGTCGGCGCTGTGCGTGGTGCCGAGGGCCCGCAGACCGAGAGCGTGCGCCGCGGCGATCAGCGCGGCGGGCTCGGCACGGGCGCTCTCACCGCCGCTGTGCACGACGAGGCCCGCGGTGGCAGCCGTCCGGATCAGCTCAACCGCGGAGGGGGACGGAGCGGCGGCCGCGGGCGCCGTCCAGTCGGCGCCCTTCTCGCAGGAGTTCACCAGCCGGCCCAGGCCGTCGGCGAGGCTCTCCTCGGCCAGCGCGTAACGATCGAGGCCCAGGAGGACCTGGACCGCCTCCTCCTCGTCCGCCGCCCCGTCCTCGGAGCCCTCGGTGTCCTCGTTCGACTCGGCCGTGCCGTCCGGCGCTCCCGTGCCTGCGGCGTCGACGCCTTCCTGGAAGACCAGCACGACGCCCTCGGCGACGGCGTTCTCCACAGCCGCCTCCGGATCGGCCACCGCGAAGCCCGCCAGTCCCGCGCGGACCTCGTCCGCTTCCAGAGCGGTGTGACCACGCAGCGCGGCCCGCTCCAGCAGCCAGGCCACGAGCGCCGCCGTACGCCTGCCGTCGTCCGGGCCGCACTCCGAGCCGAGCAGCGCGCGGGCGAAGCCGTCCGCCTGCTCCGGCCGCACGCCGGGCACGGACAGCAGCTGCCAGGGATCCTGCCGGAGGATGTCCGCGGCCTGCTCGCCCAGCGTCACGGCCGCCGGGGCCGCCAGGGTTTCGGGGGCCCCGCCCTCCTTGAGCACCTGCGCGACCGACGCTGCCGCCTCGGGAGAAGCGGACCGCGGGGCCGTAGGCCGGGGGCCGGGGGAGGGCCGGTGAGGCGCGGGCGCGGGCGCGGGGGCCCGGCGGGGGGCGGGGGCCGGTGAGGCGGAGTCGAAGAACGCGGTGCCCGGCTTCTCGCCGCTCTCCACGGCCCGCACGGCAGCCAGCAGATCGGCGGCCGGGCCGCTCAGCTTGGCACCGGCCTCGATGGGCCCCTCCTTCTCGGCCTTGCGCTGCTCGATCCGCCGGCGGAGCTCCCGCTGTGCGGCCAGCTCGGCCTCGGCCTCCGAGAGCTCGGCCGTGCCGGAGTCCTCCTTCGACTCCTGCGCACCTGCCCCCTCTGCGTCCGTCTCCTCCGCGCTTGCCGCGTCCTGCGCGTGTTCGGGGCCCGCGTCCCGCGCGTCTTCCGTGCCGGTCACCGTCGCGACCGCGCCGGTCCCGGCCGTGTCCCCCGCGGTGGTCGCGTCGGCAGCGGCGTCAGCCGTGCCGGGCGTCCCGGCGGCCGGGGTGCCGGTCTCCTCGCGGTCCTCTTCGTTCTCGGCCGCGGGGTCCGGGGCCTCTCCCCGGGGATGCGCAGTCACAGCGTGCTCCAGTCCTGGTCGGGATAGCGGTGCACGGGCGCCGACACATCGTCGAGCGCCTGGCAGATCTCGTCAGGAAGACTAAGCGTCTCCACTGACAACGCCTCCGTCAGCTGCTGCGCGTTGCGCGCGCCGACCACCGGGGCCACCACCCCCGGCCGGTCCCGCACCCAGGCGAGGGCGACCTGGAGAGGCGTCGTGGCGAGGCCGTCGGCAGCCGTGGCCACGGCGTCCACGATGCTGCTCGCCTGGGCGTCGAGATACGGCTCGACGAACGGAGCCAGGTGCTCGGAGGCGCCACGCGAGCCCGACGGCGTGCCGGTGCGGTACTTCCCCGTCAGCACGCCCCGGCCGAGCGGGGACGACGGCAGCAGGCCCACCCCGAGGTCCAGCGCCGCCGGGAGCACCTCCCGCTCGATGCCCCGCTGAAGCAGCGAGTACTCCATCTGGGTGCAGGCGAGCCGGGTGCGCAGCCCGGGCGCGGCGAGCTGCCAGGTGGCCGCCTTGGCCAGCTGCCAGCCGCTGAAGTTGGCCACCCCGGCGTAGCGGACGCGCCCGGACGAGACAGCCAGGTCCACGGCGTGCAGGGTCTCCTCCAGCGGCGTCACGGGGTCGAAGGCGTGGATCTGCCACAGATCGACGTGATCGGTCCCGAGCCGCCGGAGCGAGGCGTCGAGCGCGGCGAGCAGGTGCCCGCGCGAGCCGTCGCAGCGGCGGTAGGGGTCGGGCACGCTGCCCGCCTTCGTCGCGATGACCAGATCCTGCCGCGGCACCAGGTTGCCCAGGAGTTGCCCCAGCACGTACTCGGCCTCGCCGCCGCCGTACGCGTCCGCGGTGTCGACGAGGGTGCCGCCCGCGTCCCAGAAGGCTTTCAGCTGGTCGGCGGCGTCGTGTTCGTCGGTGTCCCGGCCCCAGGTGAGGGTGCCCAGCCCGATCCGGGACACACGAAGGCCGGTACGGCCGAGATGCCTCTGCTCCATGGGCGCTGAGATTACTGGCCAAGGCCCCACGGGGTGGAAGCCTGTGGACAACGGACCGCGCCCGGGCGAGCCTGCCGGAATCCGGCACCCCACGCTAGAGTCCGGGACACAGGAACGTTACTGATCAGTAGAGGGAGCGTGGGTATGCGGCTCGGCATCAATCTCGGTTACTGGGGAGCGGGCATGGACGGCGACAACCTCGCCGTCGCCCAGGAGGCCGACCGGCTCGGCTACGACGTCTGCTGGGCGGCCGAGGCCTACGGTTCCGACGTACCGACGGTGCTGGCCTGGGTCGCGGCGCAGACCGAGTCCATCGACGTCGGCTCCGCCATCATGCAGATCCCGGCCCGCCAGCCCGCCATGACGGCCATGACCGCGGCCACCCTCGACTCGCTGTCCGGCGGCCGTTTCCGCCTCGGCCTCGGCGTCTCCGGACCGCAGGTCTCCGAGGGCTGGTACGGCGTCAAGTTCGACAAGCCGCTGGCCCGCACCCGTGAGTACGTCGAGATCGTGCGCAAGGCGATGTCCCGCGAGCGGCTCTCCTACGAGGGCGAGCACTGGACCCTGCCGCTGCCCGACGGCCCCGGCAAGCCCATCAAGCTGACCGTCCACCCGCAGCGCGAGCACATCCCGCTCTACATCGCCGCCATCGGCCCGAAGAACCTCGAGCAGACCGGCGAGATCGCCGACGGCGCCCTGCTGATCTTCCCGTCCGCCGAGCACATCGAGGAGACCGCGGTGAAGCACCTGCGGGCCGGTCGCGAGAAGGCGGGGAAGACGATGGAGGGCTTCGACGTCTGTCCCACGCTGCCGCTGGCCGTCGGCGACGACATCAACGGGCTCGCCGACATGTTCCGCCCGTACACCGCCCTCTACGTCGGCGGCATGGGCAGCCGCAAGCAGAACTTCTACAACCAGCTCGCCCAGCGCATGGGCTACGAGAAGGAAGCGGCCGAGATCCAGGACAAGTACCTCTCCGGGGACAAGGCGGGGGCGGCGGCGGCCGTGCCTCACGAGCTCATCGACCGGACCACACTGCTCGGCTCGGTGGAGCGCATCGCGGACCGCATGCAGGCCTACGCGGCCGCCGGCGTCACGACGCTGACCCTCGCCCCGGCCGGCTTCACGCTCGACGAGCGGATCGCGGCCCTGCGCGCAGGCACCGACGCCCTGGAGCGCTCCGGCCTCGCCGCGTAACCCGGGCAGCACTACGGCCGTGGTGGGGGCTCGGGGGTCCTCCCCGCCACGGCCGTCGTACGGAACAACGCGCCGCGCGGCTCCCGGTTACGCTCCGTCCCCCTCCCGGGGCGCCGGAGCATGTCCGGGGGCCGCGCGGCGCCCGTTCGGACCTGTCCGGCTCCGCTCGTGTTGCCTACCCACGCGTACCGACTTTGACTGTTCCTCTGCGGACACCGGTGCGAAAGGTGGCAGTGATGCTCTCGGCAAAGAGTCTGTTCCAGGAGATCCTCGACGACGACGCGTCGTTCCGGCTGTTCTGCTCGATCGCCGCCGGCGGGGAGTCGCAGGGCGGCTGGGAGAACGGGCGCATCTCCGCCCTCGTCCCCGCCGGACTGCGCGAACTCGCCCCCAAGGTCGCCCGGCACGGTGCCGACGAGGACAAGCACGGCCGTATCTTCAACGCCCTGCTGAAGCAGCGCGGGCTGGAGCCCGTCGCGGTGCCCTACGAGACGGACTACACCCTCCTGCTGGAGCGCCAGGGCATCGGCCTCGCCCACGACCGGCTCAGCCGCGAGGAGCCGCTCACCGAGCGGGACGTCATCGTCTACCTCGCCCACAGCCGGGTCACGGAACAGCGCGCCTCAGAGCAGATGCGCCTCCTGCTCAAGCACTTCGCCGGCCACCCCACCCTCGGCCGCGCCGTGAAGATGATCTCGCGGGACGAGGACAACCACCTCGCCTACTGCCACGAGGAGCTCCTCCGCTTCGCCCGGGCCGGGCACGGCCGGACGATCCAGTCCGTGCTGCGCGAGTGCGCCCACGCGGAGATCCGGGTGTACCGGGACGTGAGCCTCGCCGTGATGAGCCACATGGGCCACCTGCTGCGCTGGCCCCGCGCCAAGGCGGCCGTGCTCGCGGCGGGGATCCACGCGATGTACGCCTACGAGCGGCTCGTGGGCTGGCGGCGCATGGTGAGCCTCGAACAGCCCACGCTGCGCGACGCGCTGGGCGGCCAGGCCGTACCCGAGAGCGAGTTCGCCTGAGACGGGCCGGCCGCACCCGGGCCCCGGCCTCGCGGGCGGCGTCCGCGCACCCGGGATCCGCCCGCGGGCGGCGTCCGCGCTACAACCAGCCGCGTCGCTTGAACAGGCGGTGCAGTCCGAAGACCGCGAAGGCCATCAGGGCTATCACCGCCGGATAGGTCCACACGTAGTCGAGCTCCGGCATGTGGCGGAAGTTCATGCCGTAGATCCCGGCCACCATGGTCGGCACGGCCGCCATGGCGGCCCACGCCGAGATCTTCCGCATGTCGTCGTTCTGCCGCACGCCCACCTGCGCCAGATGCGCCGACAGAATGTCCGAGAGCAGCCGGTCGAGCCCCTCCGCGTGCTCGACGGCACGGGTCAGATGGTCGTTCACGTCCCGGAAGAAGGGCTGCGAACCCGCGTCGACGAACGGGACGCCCGCTCCGGCCAGCCGGGTCATGGGGGCACCGAGCGGATTGGTCGCCCGGCGGAATTCGAGCACCTGCCGCTTGAAGGTGTAGATGGCCGCCGCGGTGTTGGAGGAGTCCCCGGCCCCGGTCGGAGCGAACACCTGGGCCTCCAGCTCCTCCAGGTCGATCTGGAGCTCGGCGGCGACCTCGATGTAGTGGTCCACCACCGCGTCGCTGACCGCGTAGAGCACCGACGTGGGCCCGTGCCTGAGGACTTCGGGCTCGGCCTCCAGCCGTTGGCGTACCGCCGCGAGAGGCGCGCCCTCACCGTGCCGCACCGTCACCACGAACGAGTCACCGATGAACAGCATCAGCTCGCCGGCGCTGACCGTGTCGTTCTCCGGCTCGTAGACCACCGGCTTGATGACCACGAACAGTGAGTCGTCGTAGATCTCCAGCTTGGGCCGCTGATGGGCGCGCAGTGCGTCCTCGACGGCCAGCGGATGCAGCGAGAACTCGCTGGTGACGAGGTCGAACTCCTTCTCCGTGGGTTCGTGCAGCCCGATCCAGAGGAACGCGTCCCCGCTCGCGCGTGCCTCGTCGAGGGCATCGGAGAAGTCGGCGGGACCCTCGGTCCTACGCCCGTCCCGGTAAATTCCGCAGTCGACGATCACCCCGCGCATTCTTCCCTGCCGCGCGCCTTTCACGCACCTCTACGCTGGCAGGTATGCCCACGCTCATCCTCGTACGTCACGGACGCTCGACCGCCAACACCTCCGGAGTGCTCGCCGGGCGGACCCCCGGCGTCTCCCTCGACGAACGCGGCGCCGGACAGGCCGCCGCGCTGCCCGGACGGCTGGCCGCCCTGGACCTCGTCGCGGCGGTCAGCAGCCCGCTCCAGCGCTGCCGCGAGACCCTCCAGCCGCTGCTCGACGCCCGCCCGGCCCTCCCACTGCACATCGAGGAGGGGATGAACGAATGCGACTACGGCGACTGGTCGGGGCGCAAACTCGCCGAGCTCTCCGACGAACCGCTGATGACCGTCGTGCAGCAGCACCCCTCCGCCGCCCGGTTTCCCGGCGGGGAGTCGATGCGGGCCATGCAGGAACGGGCCGTCGGGGCCGTGCGGGAGTGGAACGCCCGTATCGGCGCCGAGCACGGCGATGACGCCACCTACGTGATGTGCTCGCACGGCGACATCATCAAGTCGGTCGTGGCCGACGCGCTCGGCATGCACCTCGACCTCTTCCAGCGCGTCCACGTGGACCCGTGTTCCGTCACCGCGATCCGCTACACCCGGCTGCGCCCCTTCCTCCTCCGGCTGGGCGACACCGGTGACTTCGCCTCCCTGGCGCCCCGCGAACGGTCCATCGGGGCCGACGCCGACGGTGACACCGCAACCGATGCGGCCGTCGGGGGCGGCGCTGGGGCACCGTGATCTCTCCGCGCAGTAGGGTGGACGCGCCGTAGAGGCCTCGTGGGGGATCCCGCGGGGCCCGGGGCCGCCCACCCGCCATCACACTCGCAAGGGAGACAGGACGTGTCCCGTCAGGTGTTCCTCTACGACCCGCCGGACCGTTTCGTGGCCGGCACGGTCGGGCTGCCTGGACGCCGTACGTTTTTCCTGCAGGCATCCTCGAGGGGACGGGTCACCAGCGTGGCCCTGGAGAAGACCCAGGTCGCCGCGCTGGCGGAACGGATCGACGAGCTCCTCGACGAGGTCGTCCGGCGGACCGGCGGCAATTCGCCGGTGCCCGCCGTGGCCCCCATGGACGTCACCGACACCGCTCCGCTCGACGCGCCCGTCGAGGAGGAGTTCAGGGTCGGCACGATGGCGCTCGCCTGGGACGGCGAGGAGCAGCGCATGATCGTCGAGGCCCAGGCCCTCGTCGAGCTGGACGCCGACTCCGAGGACGACCTCGCGGAGGCCGAGGAAAGGCTTCTGCAGGACGAGGAGAACGGCCCGCCGATGCTCCGCGTCCGCCTCAGCGGCGCGCAGGCGCGGGCGTTCGCCAAGCGCGCCCTGGACGTCGTGAACGCCGGCAGGCCGCCCTGCCCGCTGTGCAGCCTGCCCCTGGACCCGGAAGGACACGTATGCCCGCGCCAGAACGGATACCGTCGCGGGGCCTGACGGAGGCCGGGCTGCGCACCCTGCTCGCCGAAGGGGAGCTCACCGTCCTCGGCCAGGTCCGTGGCGCGTCGAACGCGGTGCTGTACTGCACGGTCGCCCACGAGGGCGAGGAGCGCACCTGTGTCTACAAACCCGTCGCGGGCGAGCAGCCGCTGTGGGACTTCCCGGACGGCACGCTCGCCCAGCGCGAGGTCGCGGCGTACGAGATCTCCGAGGCCACCGGATGGGGCCTCGTACCGCCGACCGTGCTGCGCGAGGGCCCCTACGGCGAGGGGATGTGCCAGCTGTGGATCGAGGCGGACGAGAGTGCGAATGCCTCCGGGGCCGGCGAGGCGCACGGGCTGCCGCCGCTCCTCGCGCTCGTCGAGGGCGAGGAGCCGGGAGACGGCTGGAAGGCGGTGGGCTTCGCCGAGGTGGGGGAGGGGAGAACCGCCCTGCTGGTGCACGCCGACGATCCCCGGCTGCGCAGGCTCGCGGTCCTCGACGCGGTGATCAACAACGGTGACCGCAAGGGCGGGCACCTGCTGCCCGCGCCCGGCGGCCGGCTGTACGGCATCGACCACGGGGTCACCTTCAACGCGGACGACAAGCTGCGGACCCTGCTGTGGGGCTGGGCGGGCGAGCCGCTGACCCCTGAGGCCGCCGAGGTGCTCGACCGTCTGGCGGCGGACCTGGCGCCCGGCACGGCGCTCGCCACCCGCTTGGGGGAGCTGATCACGGCGGCGGAACTCGACGCCCTGCGGGCCCGCGTGGAGGACCTGCGCACGTCCGGCCGCCACCCGCAGCCCAGCGGCGAGTGGCCGGCCATCCCCTGGCCGCCGGTGTGACCCTGCCCCTCGGGCAGCCGGTCCACGGGAGGCCCTGGGGCAGGCCACTGGAGGCCGTGGGGCAGAGGTCGCCGTCGGACAAGACCGCCTCTTCAGCCACGATCTGCCATCCGGTTCGTATCCGGAAGCATCATCCGGTTACGCTCATGACATGCATGCCTGGCCCGCTTCTGAGGTCCCCGCCCTGCCTGGCAAGGGCCGCGACCTTCGGATCCACGACACCGCGACCGGCGGACGGATCACCCTTGACCCCGGTCCCGTCGCCCGCATCTACGTCTGCGGCATCACGCCGTACGACGCGACCCACATGGGTCATGCGGCGACCTACAACGCGTTCGACCTCGTTCAGCGCGTGTGGCTCGACACCAAGCGGCAGGTTCACTACGTCCAGAACGTGACGGACGTGGACGACCCGCTACTGGAGCGGGCCGTGCGCGACGGCGAGGACTGGACCGAGCTCGCGGAGCGCGAGACGGCCCTCTTCCGGGAGGACATGACCGCGCTGCGCATGCTTCCCCCGAAGCACTACATCGGTGCGGTGGAGGCCATACCCGGCATCGTCCCGCTCGTCGAACGGCTCCGCGACGCGGGCGCCGCCTACGAACTCGAAGGCGATGTGTACTTCTCCGTCGAGTGCGACCCGCACTTCGGCGAGGTCTCAGGTCTGGACGCCGACGCGATGCGTCTGCTCTCCGCCGAGCGCGGCGGAGACCCGGAGCGCCCCGGCAAGAAGAACCCGCTCGACCCGATGCTCTGGATGGCGGCCCGTGAGGGCGAGCCGAGCTGGGACGGCGGCAGCCTGGGACGGGGCAGGCCCGGCTGGCACATCGAGTGTGTCGCCATCGCGCTGGACCACCTCGGCATGAGCTTCGACGTCCAGGGCGGCGGCTCCGACCTCGCCTTCCCGCACCACGAGATGGGCGCCTCGCACGCCCAGGCGCTCACCGGCGAGTACCCCTTCGCCCGCGCCTACGTGCACGCGGGCATGGTCGCCCTCGACGGCGAGAAGATGTCCAAGTCCAAGGGCAACCTCGTCTTCGTGTCGGCGCTGCGCAGGGCCGACGTGGACCCCGCGGCGATCAGGCTGGCGCTGCTCGCGCACCACTACCGAGCGGACTGGGAGTGGACCGACCAGGTGCTCGCCGACGCCGTCGAGCGTCTCGCACGGTGGCGCGCCGCGGTCTCCCGGCCCGACGGAGTCTCCGCGGACGCGCTGGTCGAGGAGGTGCGGGAGGCGCTGGCGGACGACCTGGACGCCCCGGCCGCACTGGCCGCGGTGGACCGCTGGGCCGCACGCCAGAGCGCGGGCGGCGGGACGGACGAGGGCGCTCCCGGTCTCGTCTCGCGCACGGTCGACGCCCTGCTGGGTGTAGCCCTGTAATCCACGCACACGCACAGGACGGCCCCGGACCTCGCGAGCGATCGCAGGAAGTCCGGGGCCGTCCCGTGTGCTCCGGCGGTCTGCGGCCGTCGTCCGCTCCGCCCGGGTCCGGAAGGGGGCGTCATCCGCTCCGCTCCGCCCAGGCCGGTACGGGGTCGTCGTCGGCCGGGACCGGACGGGCGGACACGGCCGACGTGACGGGTCAGCCGTCCGAGGGGTCCTCGTCCGGCCCGGTGGGCGGCGGGTCGTCCGGCGTGCCGCCGTCGCCTTCCTTCCGCCGCCCCTTCTCGGGGCGCTGCGGCTTGGGCGGCCTGGTACGGCCGCCGGAGGTGTCCCGCAGATAGGGCACGTCCCCGCTCTCCGTGGCATGACCGCCGGGCGCCTGGCCGGGGCCGCCGTCCCTGCGCCGCAGGTACCGCTCGAACTCACGGGCGATGGCCTCGCCGGACGCCTCGGGGAGCTCGGCGGTGTCCCGCGCCTCCTCGAGCGTCTGCACGTACTCCGCGACCTCGCTGTCCTCGGCGGCCAGCTGGTCCACCCCGAGCTGCCAGGCACGGGCGTCCTCGGGCAGCTCGCCCAGCGGGATCCGCAAGCCGAGCAGGTCCTCGAGGCGATTGAGGAGGGCCAGCGTGGCCTTCGGGTTCGGTGGCTGCGACACGTAGTGGGGCACGGCGGCCCACAGGCTCACCGCGGGCACGCCCGCGTGCGTGCAGGCCTCCTGGAGGATGCCCACGATGCCGGTCGGGCCCTCGTACCTCGTCTCCTCCAGATCCATGGTCCTTGCCAGATCGGGGTCGGAGGTGACCCCGCTGACGGGTACCGGCCTGGTGTGCGGGGTGTCACCGAGCAGCGCGCCCAGGATGACGACCATCTCGACGCCCAGCTCGTGGGCGAAGCCCAGGATCTCGTTGCAGAACGAACGCCAGCGCATGGAGGGTTCGATGCCCCTGATCAGGACCAGGTCACGGGGTTTCTCGCCGCCGACCCGGACCACGGACAGCCGCGTGGTGGGCCAGGTGATCTTGCGCGTCCCGCCGTCCATCCACACAGTGGGCCGGTTGACCTGGAAGTCGTAGTAGTCCTCGGCGTCGAGCGCCGCGAAGACCTCGCCCTTCCATTCCCGGTCCAGATGCCCGACCGCTGTGGAGGCGGCGTCGCCGGCGTCGTTCCAGCCCTCGAACGCGGCCACCATGACCGGGTCGATCAGCTCGGGTACCCCCTCGAGCTCGATCACCCAGGCCTCCTTCCGAAGTTCCCTTGTGTACGGACCAACCTTACGGCTTCCGCCCTGGTGCGCCGCAGCCCATTTGCCCCGAGAGCTGAACCGTGCAACCGGTGGAATCATCCGAGCTGTGACGACCCGAAGTGATCAAATTTCGCCTGAACCCTGGACTCCTGCCCCTGTGGCGAGTTATACATCGGATGACCGTAGAGAGATCCGATGTTAATTCTTTGGGGGCATACGCATGAGTCCGACCGTCACGGGCTTCGAGGTCGACGACATCCGGTTTCCCACCTCGGAACAGCTGGACGGCTCGGACGCGATGAACCCCGACCCCGACTACTCCGCCGCCTATGTCGTGCTGCGCACGGACGGCGCAGGCGGCACGGAGGGCGCAGGCGAGGAAGGGCATGGGTTCTGCTTCACCATCGGCCGTGGCAACGATGTCATGGCAGCGGCGGTGGAGGCGCTCCGGCACTACGTGGTGGGACGGCCCGCGCCGCGTACCGCCGCCGATCTCGCGGCGCTGTACCGCGCGCTCACGCACGACTCCCAGCTGCGCTGGCTCGGCCCCGAGAAGGGCGTGATGCACATGGCGGCCGGAGCCGTCGTCAACGCGGCCTGGGACCTCGCGGCGAAGCTCGCGGGGAAGCCCGTCTGGCAGTTCCTCGCCGACATGACGCCCGAGGAGCTCGTCTCCCTCGTCGACTTCCGCTACCTCACGGACGCGCTCACCCCGCAGGAGGCCCTGGCCATCCTCCGCGAGGCGGAACCCGGCAGGGCCGGGCGCTCCGAGCGGCTGCTGGCCGAGGGGTATCCCGCGTACACCACCTCGCCCGGCTGGCTCGGATACGACGACGACAAGCTCGTACGCCTGGCCGAGGAGGCCGTCGCCGACGGCTTCACCCAGATCAAGCTGAAGGTCGGCGCCGATCTCGACGACGACATCCGCCGGCTCTCGCTCGCCCGGAAGGCCGTCGGCCCCGACATCCGGATCGCCGTCGACGCCAACCAGCGCTGGGACGTGGCCGACGCGGTGTCCTGGATGACCGCGCTCGCCCCGTACGACCCGTACTGGATCGAGGAACCGACGAGCCCCGACGACGTCCTCGGCCACGCCGCCGTGCGCGCGGGGCAGCCGGTCAAGGTCGCCACCGGTGAACACGTCGCCAACCGCGTCGTGTTCAAGCAGCTGCTCCAGGCCGGCGCGGTCGACTTCGTCCAGATCGACGCCGCACGGGTGGCCGGCGTCAACGAGAACCTCGCGGTGCTGCTGCTCGCCGCCAAGTTCGGGGTCCCCGTCTGCCCCCACGCGGGAGGCGTCGGCCTGTGCGAACTGGTCCAGCACCTCTCGATGTTCGACTACGTCGCCGTGTCCGGCAGCCAGGAGGACCGGGTCATCGAGTACGTCGACCACCTCCACGAGCACTTCGCCGACCCGGTCGTCATCGAGGACGGCCGCTACGTCACCCCGCGCGCACCCGGATTCTCGGCGCGGATGCTCCCCGCGTCGATCGCCGCGCACCGCTACCCGCAGGGCCCCGTCTGGCAGGCCCGGCGCACCCCCGAGGAGAGGGACCGATGACTGGTACACGGGATTTCGACGGACTGTCCGCCCTGGTGACGGGCGGGGCATCGGGTATCGGCGCCGCCGTGGCGAGCCTGCTGCTCACCCGCGGAGCGCGCGTCGCCGTACTCGACCGCGATCCGAAGGGCGCGCCGGAGGGAACGCTCGCCCTGGAGGCGGACGTCACGGACGACGCGGCCGTACGCGACGCGGTCGACCGGGCCGCCGCGGAACTGGGAGGGCTGCACACCCTGGTCTCCAACGCCGGGATCGGCTCGATCGGCACCGTGGAGGACAACGCCGACGACGAGTGGACCCGTGTGCTGGACATCAACGTGCTCGGCATGGTCCGAGCCGCCCGTCACGCCCTGCCCCATCTGCGCCGAGCCGCCCCCGCACGGCCGGGGGCGGTGTCGATCACCCAGACCTGCTCGATCGCCGCCACCGCCGGTCTGCCGCAGCGCGCCCTCTACAGCGCGAGCAAGGGAGCCGTCCTCTCCCTGACGCTCGCGATGGCCGCCGACCACGTGCGCGAGGGGATCAGGGTCAACTGTGTGAACCCCGGGACCGCGGACACCCCGTGGATCGGCCGGCTGCTCGGGCAGGCGGACGACCCCGTCGCCGAGCGTGCCGCGCTCGACGCCCGCCAGCCGCTGGGACGTCTCGTGTCCGCCGAGGAGGTGGCCGCCGCCGTCGTCTACCTGGCGAGTCCATCGGCCGCGTCCGTCACCGGCACCGCACTGGCCGTCGACGGGGGGATGCAGGGTCTGAGACTGCGGCCGGCCGGGCCCTCACAGCGTTGAGCGCAGCCACTGCTCCACGCTGGCCACGTGAACCGTCGCCCAGGACCGGGCCGCCTCCGCGTCCCGGTCCCGCAGCGCGGCGACGATCGCCCGGTGCTCGTGCAGGGTGCGGCTGACGGCGTCCTCCTGGGTCAGTCCGCGCCACACCCTGGCCCGGGTGGTCGGGCCGGACAGACCGTCCAGCAGCGAACACAGCACCGAGTTGCCGGAGGACTGGACGATGCCGCGGTGGAACTCCAGATCACAGGCGACCAGTTCCTCGACCGAGGGGGAGTCGCCCAAGGCGTCCAACTGGGCGCTCAGCGCGTCCAGCTGTGCCTCCTCGATGCGGAGCGCGGCCATCGCCGTCGCCGCGGGCTCCAGGATGCGCCGGACGGCGAGGAACTCCAGCACGGTGTCGTCGCGGTGGAAGTCCACCACGAAACTGAGGGCCTCAAGGAGGAGTTGCGGATCGAGGCTGGTGACGTACGTGCCGTCGCCCTGCCGGACGTCCAGGATCCGGATCAGCGACAGGGCGCGCACCGCCTCGCGCAGCGAGTTGCGGGACAGGCCCAGCTCGGCCGCGAGTTCGCTCTCCTTGGGAAGCCGGTCCCCGGGGCGCAGAGCGCCCGAGACGATCATTCCCTTGATCTTCTCGATCGCTTCGTCGGTGACGGCCATGGAGGGCCTCCTCGTACACAAGACATCCGATGTATCTGCCTCATTATGCGGCCCATGACCGATGCTGCGCCCACCCCGTCCGTTCAGCGGTGCTTCACGCCTGGCCCACGGGCCGCGCGAGCGGGACGCACTCGACTGCCGGCACCGGACATGGCTAGTCTGACCGGCATGAACGACGGACGGAATCTCACACAGCGACGTCATATCGACCTCGCACGTGTGGCCAGTGCGTTCTGTTGTCGCGGAGTCTGAGGGGTCCCTCCTTCGCGCGCCGGCCGACGACGTCGCGATCCTGACGGATCCGCCCGCGTCGGGGACCACTCTGCGCCGGTGAACCGTACTCCGGCCCGGTGAACCGGCCGGTGGCCTGTGCCCCGGTGTCCTTCACCTCCGTACCCCGCCACCCCTCCGTGCCGCTCCACACCCCCACTCCGTGCCGGTCCACGCCACCGCTTCGTGCGCTCCCTGCGGTGGCGCCCTCCGGCGTATACGACAGCCGGGCGCGGCGCCCCGCGCACCCCCGCGCACGCTTCCCGCCCCCGACGGCGCCCGCCCCGCCACTGCCCGCTGTGACACCCGAGATCGGAGATCACCGGTGACTCTCACCTTCCACTGGTTCCTGCCCACCAACGGCGACAGCCGCCACGTCGTCGGAGGCGGCCACGGCGCCCCCGTCACCGCGACCGGCGGCGACCGCCCGCCCGCCGTCCGCTACCTCGCCCAGATCGCCCGCGCCGCCGAGGACCTCGGCTTCGAAGGAGCCTTGACCCCCACCGGCGCCTGGTGCGAGGACGCCTGGCTGACCACGGCCATGGTCAGCCAGCACACCGAACGGCTGAAGTTCCTGGTCGCCTTCCGGCCCGGCTTCGTCTCGCCCACGCTCGCCGCACAGATGGCCTCCACCTTCCAGCGCCAGTCCGGGGGGCGCCTGCTGCTCAACGTGGTGACGGGCGGCGAGAGCCAGGAGCAGCGGGCCTACGGGGACTTCCTCGACAAGGACGCGCGCTACGCCCGTACCGGCGAGTTCCTGGAGATCGTCCGTGACCTGTGGGACGGCAGGACGGTGAACCTGAAGGGCGAGCACCTCACCGTCGAGGACGCCCGGCTGACGCGTCTCCCCGAACCGGTGCCCCAGGTGTACTTCGGCGGTTCCTCACCCGCCGCAGGGGTGGTCGCGGCGCGGCACGCGGACGTCTACCTCACGTGGGGCGAACCGCCCGCGCAGGTCGCCGAGAAGATCGCCTGGATACGCGGGCTCGCGGAGCGGGAGGGGCGCGCCCTCCGCTTCGGCATCCGCCTCCACGTCATCGCCCGGGACACCTCCGAGCAGGCATGGGCGGAGGCCGACCGCCTCCTGGCCGGCTTCGATCCCGCGACCGTACGCACCGTCCAGGAAGGCCTGGCCCGCAGCGAGTCCGACGGACAGAAGCGGATGCTCGCCCTGCACGGCGGCGGCCGTGACGGCCTGGAGATCCACCCCAACCTGTGGGCGGGCATCGGGCTGGTCCGCGGCGGCGCGGGCACCGCGCTGGTCGGCAGCCACGAGGAGGTCGCCGACCGCATCGAGGAGTACCACCGCCTCGGTATCGACGAGTTCGTCCTCTCCGGCTACCCCCACCTGGAGGAGGCGTACTGGTTCGGCGAGGGTGTCCTGCCCCGGCTCGCGGCGCGCGGACTCTGGGCCCACCCGGACTCCCCGGCCATCGCCGAGCCCGCCCTGGCGCGAGCGACGTCCGGGGCCTGAGGGCCGGACACCTGACCCGTCCGGCCGTCCGGCCCCGCGCGGGTGCCGGGCGGGCCGGGCGTCACTCCCAGAGCGGGGACGGCACCTCGCGCCGCAGGACCGGGGCGATCTCCTCGGCGAACCGCTGGAGTGTCTCCAGCTGTTCGGCGTGCGACAGCCCGAAACCGTCCACGGTGACCGACTGCAGATCGTGCCGGTACACCGCGTGGTAACCGAGGATCTTGTCGATGATCTGCAGAGGTGAGCCGATGAGCTGGGGCCCGTCGGCAATCGCCTCCTCGATCGTGCGGAAGGGGGTGTTGTAGCCCGCCCTGCCCTCCAGGTGCGGCCTGAACGACTGGGCGACCTTGGCCTCGTACAGCTCCTTGTAGCGCGTGACGGCCTGTCGCGTGGTGTCCGCGATCAGCAGCCCTCCGGACCCCGCCGCCACCCGCGCCCCGGCCGGATCGTGTCCGTAGGCCTCGAACCGCTCCCGGTAGTACGCGATCAGCCGGGCGTAGGCCGCACGGGGCTGGATGGCGTTGGCCGTGAACAGCGGATCGCCGTGCTTCGCCGCGAGCTCCGGGGAATTGCGGCTGGTCGCCGAGCCGTGCCAGACGCGTGGCGCACCGGCGTACGGACGCGGCAGGGTCGTCACCCCCTTCAGCGGCGGACGGAACTCACCCTCCCAGTCCACCCCCTCCTCGGTCCACAGCCTCCGCAGCAGCTCGTACTTCTCCTTCTGCAGGTCCCACTGCCGCTCCTCGTCCAGTCCGAACAGGTCGAAGTGGCCCGCCTCCGCGCCCTTGCCCACGACCAGCTCGATCCGGCCCCGGGAGATCTGGTCGAGCGTCGCGAAGTCCTCCGCCACCCGCACCGGATCGAGGATCGCCACGACGGTGACGCCCGTCAGCAGCCTGATCCGGGAGGTCCGCGCAGCCAGCGCGCCGAGGACCACGCCGGGGCTCGACGAGAGGAACGGACCGGCGTGCCGCTCACCGACCGCGTAGGCGTCGAAGCCGAGCCGCTCCGCCTCCGCACCGGTCTCGATCACCTCGCGGAACCGCTGCGCGGCCGAGGGGAGTTCGCCCGTCAGCGGGTGCGGGGCATGCCCGATGAGGGAGAGCACGGAGAACTTCACAGGGGTTCCTTCCGTAGTCGCGGGGCCGGCGGAGGTGTATCAGACAGCGGCGAGGCCGAGATGGCCGCGCAGGGTCCGGGCGGTGTACCCGGTACGGAAGAGCCCGCGGCGTTGCAGCGCGGGCACCAGCCCGGCGACGATCGCGTCCAGGTCGTCGGGGAGCACCGCGGGCCGCAGCCGGAAGCCGTCGGCGTCACCGTCGCGGAACCACTCCTCCAGGAGGTCCGCCAGGTCCTCGGGGGTGCCGGTGAACACGGCCGCGTCCGAGGTGAAAGGAGTCCCCGCGGCCTCGTCCAGTTCGGCCAGGCGCCCCTCGGCCGCCTTCGGGCTCTCACCCAGTACGACGTTCACGTCGGCGAAGACACGGAGCGCTCCGGCGGGGCGCCCCTCCTCCTCGCGCAGCGCCTCCACCTCCGCACGTATGGCGACCAGATGGGCGGTGTCCGCGGGGGTCACCAGGACGACGTCGCCGTGCGAGGCCGCCAGACGGTACGGGACGGTGGCGTGCGCGAGCAGCGTCACCGGCGGTCTGCCCTGCGGGGTCGGCACGTCCTTCTCCCAGGCGGCCGTCGCCTCCGTGAGGAACTCGGCTGCCCGTGCGAAGAGTTCGGCCACCCGGGCGTCCCCCTCGGGGGTCCCGAGCAGCGCCAGCAGCCGCGCGTGGTCCGGGCCGCTCGTCGTCGCCCTCGGCCGCACCCCCGCCCGCCCCTCGCTCAGCTGGTCGAGTGTCGCGACCCGCGTCGCCAAGGCCACCGGATCCCCCGTCGTCGGCCCCAGCGGGACGAGTCCGATTCGGTCGGTGACCTGCGCCGCCAGGGCGAGCAGCAGCCCGGAGTCGAGCCTCCCGGGGCCGTCCTCCACCGTGATGAAGTCCAGCAGCCCGGCCTCGGCCCCGCGCACCAGGGACGCGTACTCCCCGGGCGTGAACGGCCGCGCGGGAGCGGCGGGATGGGACCCGGCACCGTCGAGCGCCACCGACAGATGAATGTTCTCGTGTGCGGTCATCCTTCCACTGTCCCCGCGTCGTATTGCGCCCGTGTGGCGGCGGTGTGGCACGGCCCCGGAGCACGGCCGAGGGGCGGCTCCCCTCCGTGGAGCCGCCCCTCTTCCCGCTGCGGGCCGTCAGCGCCCGTCGGCGAGCATCTCCTCGACGCCGGCCCGGATCTCGTCCGTCGCCAGGCCGCGGATCGTCAGGGTCGTGCGCCGGCGCAGCACGTCGTCGGCCGTCTCGGCCCACTCACGGTCGCGCGCGTACGCCACCTGGGCCCAGATCTCGGGGGCGTCCGGGTGGACGCGCTCGGCCAGCGCCGGGTTCTCCTCCGCCATCCGCGCGATGTCGAAGGAGAGCGAACCGTAGTGCGTCGCGAGGTGCCGGGCCGTGTCCGCGGCCATCCGCGGCCCCGGTGCCCCGCCGCCGGCCAGCAGCCGGTGCGCGACCGCGTTCGGGCTGGCGATGCCGGGCAGCGGCATCTTCCTCGGCAGCCGGGCCATGGGCTCCATGTCCTCGGCGAGAGGGTGCCCGGGCAGCTCGGCCAGCTTGTTCATCACCGTGCGCCCGATGTGCCGGAACGTCGTCCACTTACCGCCCGCGACCGACAGCATCCCGCCCCGGCCCTCGGTCACGACCGTCTCCCGCTTGGCCTTGGACGTGTCACCCGGGCCGCCCGGCAGCACACGCAGTCCGGCGAAGGAGTACGTGATCAGGTCACGGGACAACTGCTGGTCCCGTACGGAGAACGCCGCCTCGTCCAGGATCTGCGCCGTGTCCTTCTCGGTGACCGCGACATCGGCCGGATCACCCTCGTACTCCTCGTCGGTCGTACCGAGCAGCAGCATGTCCTCCCACGGCAGGGCGAACGTGATGCGGTACTTGTCGATCGGCGTCGCCAGCGCGGCCTTCCACGGGCGGGTGCGCTTGAGGACGAGGTGTGCCCCCTTGGACAGGCGTATGGAGGGCGCCGCGTTCGGGTCCTCCAGCTTGCGCAGGTGGTCGACCCACGGGCCGGTGGCGTTCAGCACGAGCCTGGCGTCGACGCCGAACTCCGTGCCGTCCTGACGGTCCTCCAGCTCGGCCCCCGTGACCCGGCCCCTGGTGAACCGCAGTCCGGTGACCGCGGCGTGGTTGAGGACGACGGCGCCCGCGTCCACGGCCGCGCGGACCGTCATCAGCGCCATCCGGGCGTCGTTCATCTGGTCGTCGCCGTAGACCGCGACGGCCTTCAGGTTGTCCGTGCGCAGCTCCGGCACGTCGCGCCGGGCCCGGGCCGGGCTGATCACATGGCCGACGCCGTCACCGAACGCGGACAGCGCGGAGTAGGCGAAGACGCCCGCACCGAGCTTGGCCGCGCCGTGCGGCCCGCCCTTGTAGACGGGCAGGTAGAAGGTGAGCGGGTTGGCCAGGTGCGGGGCGACCTGGCGGGAGACCGCGCGCCGCTCGAAGTGGTTCTCCGCGACCAGCTTCACCGCGCCGGTCTGGAGGTAGCGCAGACCGCCGTGGAGCAGCTTGGAGGAGGCGGAGGAGGTGGCGCCGGCGAAGTCGCCGGCGTCCACCAGGGCCACCCGCAGCCCGGACTGCGCCGCATGCCAGGCGGTGGAGATGCCCAGGATGCCGCCGCCGATCACCAGGAGGTCGTACGTCGCCTCGGAAAGCCGCTCCCGGGTCTCGGCGCGGCTCGGAAGGGAGCCGGAGGCCGGATGCGTCCCGAGGGCGGGGACGCTCTGCAGGGTGGTCATGTCGATTGCTCCTCAGCTCTCTTCGTCCTCGATCCAGCCCATGGTCCGTTCGACGGCCTTGAGCCAGCTCTTGTACTCGCGGTCACGGGTGGCCGCGTCCATACGGGGGGTCCACTCGGCGGCCCGGCGCCAGTTGGCGCGCAGCGCGTCGGTGTCCGGCCAGAAGCCGACGGCGAGACCGGCGGCGTAGGCGGCGCCGAGGCAGGTGGTCTCGGCGACCATCGGGCGTACCACCGGTGCGTCCAGGAAGTCGGAGAGGGTCTGCATCAGCAGGTTGTTGGAGGTCATGCCGCCGTCGACCTTCAGCGCGGTCACCTCGACGCCGGAGTCCTTGGTCATGGCGTCGCTGATCTCGCGCGTCTGCCAGGCGGTGGCCTCGAGCACGGCACGGGCGATGTGCGCCTTGGTGACGTACCGGGTGAGGCCGGCGATGACACCGCGGGCGTCCGGACGCCAGTACGGGGCGAACAGGCCGGAGAACGCGGGCACGAAGTACGCGCCGCCGTTGTCCTCGACGGAGGACGCGAGCGTCTCGATCTCGGCCGCCGACTTGATCAGGCCCATCTGGTCGCGCATCCACTGGACCAGCGATCCGGTGACCGCGATGGACCCCTCCAGGGCGTACACCGCCTTCTGGTCTCCGATCCGGTACCCGACGGTCGTCAGCAGCCCGTTGTACGAGTTCACGGGGGTGTGGCCGGTGTTGATCAGCATGAAGGTGCCGGTGCCGTACGTGGACTTGGCCTCGCCCTGGGCGAAACACGTCTGGCCGAAGAGCGCGGCCTGCTGGTCACCGAGCGCCGAGGCGACCGGGACACCGTCCAGCACCCCGCCCTTGGCGTTCCCGTAGACCTCGGCGGAGGACCGGATCTCCGGCAGCACGGCGGACGGGATGCCGATGGAGCTGAGGATCTTCTCGTCCCACTGCATCGTGTGCAGGTTCATCAGCAGGGTGCGCGAGGCGTTGGTGACATCGGTGACGTGGACCCCGCCGTCGGTCCCGCCGGTCAGGTTCCAGATGACCCAGGAGTCCATGGTGCCGAAGAGGATCTCGCCGCGCTCGGCGCGCTCCCGCAGCCCCTCGACGTTGTCGAGCAGCCAGCGGACCTTGGGGCCCGCGAAGTACGAGGCGAGCGGCAGCCCGGTCTCGCGGCGGAAGCGGTCCTGGCCGACGTTGCGGCCGAGCTCCTTGCAGAGCGCGTCGGTGCGGGTGTCCTGCCAGACCAGCGCGTTGTGGACCGGCTCGCCGGTGTTCTTGTCCCAGAGCAGGGTGGTCTCGCGCTGGTTGGTGATGCCGATCGCCTTGACGTCGGCGGCGGTGATGCCCGCCTTGACGATCGCTCCGGCGACGACCTCCTGGACGTTCTCCCAGATCTCCTTGGCGTCGTGTTCGACCCAGCCCGGCTTCGGGAAGATCTGCTCGTGCTCCTTCTGGTCGACGGAGACGATCCGGCCGTCCTTGTCGAAGACGATGCAACGGCTGGACGTGGTGCCCTGGTCGATGGCCGCGATGAACGGGCCGGTGGTGTGTGCGTCGGTCACGGTGTGCTCCCGGAAGTCTGTGTGAGGTGCGGGCTGTGGCTCAGGCGAAGGCGAGGTTGTAGAGACCGCCCGCGAGCGCGGCCCCGATGAGCGGTCCTACCACCGGTACCCAGGCGTAGCCCCAGTCCGAACCGCCCTTGTTCGGAAGCGGCAGCAACGCGTGCACGATCCGCGGGCCCAGGTCGCGCACCGGGTTGATGGCGTAACCGGTCGGGCCGCCGAGCGACAGGCCGATGCCGACGACCACCAGCGAGGTGATCAGGGCGCCGAGCGTGCCGAGGCCGTTGCCCTCGTTGTTGAGGCCCTGCGTGAGGATCGCCAGGATCAGCACGGCGGTGGCGATGATCTCCGTGACCATGTTCTGCACGGCATTGCGGATCTCCGGGCCCGTGCTGAAGACACCGAGCACGGGCCCGGCCTTCGGCGCTGCCGCCTGGTCGACCAGTCCCTCCTCGCCCGGCTGGTTCCGCATGATCTCCGGATCCGTGAGGTGCGCGTGGAACTGGCCGTAGTACACGGCCCAGACCAGCACCGCACCGATCATCGCGCCGAGCAGCTGGGAGGCGATGTACAGGGGTACGTCGCTCCACGGGGTGCCGCCCTGGATCGCCAGGCCGAGCGTGACCGCCGGGTTGAGGTGTGCGCCGGACACTCCGGACGCGATGTAGGCGCCGGTCAGCACGGCGAAACCCCACCCGAAGGTGATGGCCAGCCAGCCGGCGTTCTGCGCCTTGGAGCGCTTGAGCGTGACGGCGGCACAGACACCGCCGCCGAGCAGGATGAGTATGGCGGTACCGATGGTCTCGCCGATGAAGATGTCGGAGCTGGACACCCGCGACTCCTTTGTCCTTCGTCCAGGGGAAGGCGAAACACCGGGTCCCTCCGGTGGATCGCGCCCGAGGTGGGTACCCCTCGGAAGAGGGAGACACCGCCTTGAGGGCTTGACCGGCCCTCGGCACTGTCACACCCTAACGCGTATTGCCGTTAGGTGTTCGGCAATGCCGACCGGTGAGCGGCAATGTTTCTCCCCGATGAGGGGTGCGTCAAGAGGTGTGTGACGTGCGACTCGATCGTTACGGGACCCGGGGGTGCCCGCGAGCGCGTTCCGCCGGTGCGCCGCGGAGCACCTCAGTGGCACGTGTGTGGCCGTGCGGGCGGGGCTGGGCGTACCTCACGGCGGGCGGTGCCGGGTGCTTCCCGTGGGCGTCGTGCGGAGGCTTCGCGGGGGAGTCCGGAGCGCGTGGTGTCCGTACGGGGGGAGGCGCTCAGAAGCGTCCGGCCCCCAGGTCGCGGGAGACGGCGCGCGCGCAGTCCCGGACGGCCGCGACCAGTTCGGGGCGCAGCTCGCCCCCCGCGCAGACACGCTCCACCGCACCCGTCACCGCCACGGCGCCGACGGGCATCCTGCGCCGGTCGTGGACGGGGGCGGCCACCGCCGCCACGCCCTCCCAGGTCTCCTCGACGTCGGAGGCCCAGCCTTGCGCCCTGATCAGGTCGAGCAGTGACTCGAACTCCGTCTCGTCCGTGACGGTGCGCGGCGTGAAGGACCGCCGTTCCACCTCGGTGACCTCGCTGTGGGCGACCGGGTCGTAGGCGGAGAGGACCTTGCCCAGGGCGGTGGAGTGCAACGGCTGCATGGCTCCGACCTCGAGAACCTGGCGGCTGTCGTCCGGCCGGAAGACGTGGTGGACGATCAGGACGCCGTGCTGGTGCAGAACGCCCAGGTGCACGCTCTCGCCGCTGGACCGGGCCAGGTCGTCGGTCCACACCAGCGCCCGTGCCCGGAGCTCGTGCACGTCCAGGTAGCTGTTCCCCAGCCGCAGCAGTTCGGCGCCCAGCTGGTAGCGGCCGGACGCCGTGTCCTGCTCCACGAAGCCCTCGTGCTGGAGCGTGCGCAGGATGCCGTGCGCCGTGCCCTTGGCCAGGCCGAGCGAGGACGCGATGTCGGACAGGCCGAGCCGACGCTCGCCGCCTGCCAGCAGACGCAGCATGGCCGCTGCCCGCTCGAGCGACTGGATGTTCTTCGCCATCGCGCCGTACTCCTCCACCTCGGTTCGACAATGCTGAACACTATCGGTCGATGCCGACCTCTGTCCGGTGGCGCGAAGATTATGCGTCACACCCCTGAGTGGGCCCGTTCCCCGCACAGCATGCAGTCCGCCCCGTGGGACAAGGCGACCGCCCCGGTCGCCTCCCGGCTACGCTGGCCGCGTGCCCCCTCTGCAGAAGGGCGCAAAGCCGACAGCCGTCGCATCCCAGGGAGAACATCCATGGCCTCGTCGCCGACCCCCACAGCCGACAGCCGGAACCGAGCCGCAGCGCTCCGTGAGGCGCTCGCCACCCGGGTGGTGGTGGCCGACGGCGCCATGGGCACCATGCTCCAGGCGCAGGACCCCACCCTCGAGGACTTCCAGAACCTCGAAGGGTGCAACGAGGTCCTGAACGTCACCCGGCCCGACATCGTCCGCTCGGTGCACGAGGAGTACTTCGCGGTCGGCGTGGACTGCGTCGAGACCAACACCTTCGGGGCCAATGCCTCCGCCCTGGGTGAGTACGACATCCCCGGCCGGATCCACGAACTCTCCGAGGCCGGCGCGCGCATCGCCCGCGAGGTCGCCGACCGGTTCACCGAGGAGACGGGGCAGCAGCGCTGGGTGCTCGGCTCCATCGGACCCGGCACCAAGCTGCCGACGCTCGGACACGCCCCCTACACGGTCCTGCGCGACGGCTTCCAGCAGAACGCCGAGGGCCTGATCGCGGGCGGCGCCGACGCCCTCATCATCGAGACCACCCAGGACCTCCTGCAGACCAAGGCCGCCGTGCTGGGTGCGCGGCGCGCGCTGGAGGCCATGGGCAGCGACCTCCTGGTGCTGTGCTCCCTCGCCTTCGAGACGACCGGCACCATGCTGCTCGGCTCCGAGATCGGCGCCGCGCTGACCGCGCTCGAACCGCTCGGTGTCGACATGATCGGCCTGAACTGCTCGACCGGCCCCGCCGAGATGAGCGAGCACCTCCGCTACCTCACGCGCCACTCCCGCATCCCGCTGCTCTGCATGCCGAACGCCGGGCTGCCGGTGCTCACCAAGGACGGCGCGCACTTCCCGCTCGACGCGGAAGGCCTGGCCGACGCCCAGGAGACCTTCGTCCAGGAGTACGGCCTCTCCCTCGTCGGCGGCTGCTGCGGCACCACGCCTGAGCACCTGAGGCAGCTCGTCGAGCGGGTCCGCGGCTCCGAGCTCACCCCCCGGGACCCCCGCCCCGAGCCGGGTGCCGCCTCGCTCTACCAGTCCGTGCCGTTCCGCCAGGACACCTCGTACCTCGCGATCGGCGAGCGTACGAACGCCAACGGGTCCAAGAAGTTCCGCGAGGCCATGCTCGAGGCCCGCTGGGACGACTGCGTGGAGATGGCCCGCGACCAGATCCGCGAGGGCGCGCACATGCTCGACCTCTGCGTCGACTACGTGGGCCGCGACGGCGTCGCCGACATGGAGGAACTGGCCGGCCGCTTCGCCACCGCCTCCACGCTGCCGATCGTGCTGGACTCCACCGAGGTGCCCGTCCTGCGCGCCGGTCTGGAGAAGCTCGGCGGCCGGGCCGTACTGAACTCCGTCAACTACGAGGACGGCGACGGCCCCGAGTCCCGCTTCGCGAAGGTCGCCGGGCTGGCCGCCGAGCACGGCGCCGCCCTGATCGCGCTGACCATCGACGAGGAGGGCCAGGCCCGCACCGTCGAGCACAAGGTCGCCATCGCCGAACGGCTCATCGAGGACCTCACCACCAACTGGGGCATCCACGAGGCGGACATCCTCATCGACTGCCTGACCTTCACGATCTGTACGGGTCAGGAGGAATCCCGCAAGGACGGGATCGCCACGATCGGCGCCATCCGCGAGCTGAAGCGCCGCCACCCCGACGTGCAGACCACCCTCGGCCTGTCCAACATCTCCTTCGGCCTGAACCCGGCCGCCCGCGTCGTCCTGAACTCCGTCTTCCTGGACGAGTGCGTGAAGGCGGGTCTGGACTCCGCGATCGTGCACGCCTCCAAGATCCTTCCGATCGCCCGGCTGGAGGAGGAGCAGGTCAAGGTCGCACTCGACCTGATCCACGACCGGCGCGAAGAGGGCTACGACCCCCTCCAGCGGCTCATGGAGCTCTTCGAGGGCGTCAACATGAAGTCGATGAAGGCGGGCAAGGCCGAGGAACTCCTGGCCCTGCCGCTCGACGAGAGGCTCCAGCGCCGCATCATCGACGGCGAGAAGAACGGGCTGGAGGCCGACCTCGACGAGGCGCTGGGAACCACGCCCGCCCTCGACATCGTCAACAACACCCTCCTCGAGGGCATGAAGGTCGTCGGTGAGCTCTTCGGCTCCGGCCAGATGCAGCTGCCCTTCGTGCTCCAGTCGGCCGAGGTCATGAAGACCGCGGTGGCCTACCTCGAACCGCACATGGAGAAGACCGACGCCGAGGGCAAGGGCACCATCGTGCTGGCCACCGTCCGGGGCGACGTCCACGACATCGGCAAGAACCTCGTCGACATCATCCTGTCCAACAACGGCTTCAACGTCGTCAACCTGGGCATCAAGCAGCCCGTCTCCGCGATCCTGGAAGCCGCCGAGGAGCACCGCGCCGACGTGATCGGGATGTCGGGCCTGCTGGTGAAGTCCACCGTGATCATGAAGGAGAACCTGGAGGAGCTGAACCAGCGCAAGCTGGCGGCCGACTACCCGGTGATCCTCGGAGGCGCCGCCCTCACCCGGGCCTACGTGGAGCAGGACCTGCACGAGATCTACGAGGGCGAGGTCCGCTACGCCCGCGACGCGTTCGAGGGCCTGCGCCTGATGGACGCCCTCGTCGCGGTCAAGCGCGGTGTCCCTGGCGCCGTCCTCCCCGAGCTGAAGCAGCGCCGGGTCCCCAAGCGGGACACCGCGCGGATCGAGGTCGTGGAGCCGGAGGACGGCGTGCGGTCCGACGTCTCCGTCACCAATCCCGTCCCCGAGCCGCCGTTCTGGGGCACCCGGGTCGTTAAGGGCATCCAGCTCAAGGAGTACGCGTCCTGGCTGGACGAAGGCGCCCTGTTCAAGGGCCAGTGGGGACTCAAGCAGGCCCGCGCAGGCGACGGCCCCACGTACGAGGAGCTCGTGGAGCGGGAGGGCCGCCCGCACCTGCGCGGCTGGCTCGACAAGCTCCACACCGAGAACCTGCTGGAAGCCGCCGTCGTCTACGGCTACTTCCCCTGCGTCTCCAAGGGCGACGACCTGATCCTGCTGCACGAGGACGGCTCGGAGCGGACCCGCTTCACCTTCCCCCGCCAGCGCCGGGGCCGCCGCCTCTGCCTCGCGGACTTCTTCCGCCCCGAGGAGTCGGGGGAGACGGACGTGATCGGGCTCCAGGTCGTCACGGTCGGATCCAGGATCGGCGGCGCCACCGCGGAGCTCTTCGAGTCGAACTCCTACCGCGACTACCTGGAGCTGCACGGGCTGTCCGTGCAGCTGGCGGAGGCGCTCGCCGAGTACTGGCACGCTCGCGTCCGCAGCGAGCTCGGCTTCGCAGGGGAGGACCCCTCCGACGTCGAGGACATGTTCGCGCTGAAGTACCGCGGGGCGCGCTTCTCCTTGGGTTACGGGGCCTGCCCCGACCTGGAGGACCGGGCGAAGATCGCCACGCTCCTGGAGCCCGAGCGGATCGGCGTGCACCTGTCCGAGGAGTTCCAGCTGCACCCGGAGCAGTCCACGGACGCCATCGTCATCCACCACCCCGAGGCGAAGTACTTCAACGCACGGTAAGCCTTTGTTCAGCGCGCGGTGAGCGGCGCTCCGCGCGCCGTACGCGGACGAGTCGTAGAATGGTCGGTCCAGCGCAGGCCGGTCGTCGTTCCCACCGGGGAGACGGCCGGCCTTCTCGTCCCTCATGGAGGTGTGCCGGATGACCAGTACGGTCCCCGCGTCCCTGACCCGTACCACCGAAGGTTCGGCGCTGCAAGCTGTCCTGCTCGACATGGACGGCACCCTGGTCGACACCGAAGGATTCTGGTGGGACGTGGAGGTCGAGGTCTTCGCCGACCTCGGGCACCGGCTGGACGAGGCGTGGCGGGACGTGGTCGTCGGCGGGCCGATGACCCGCAGTGCCGGATACCTCATCGAGGTCACCGGCGCCGCCGTCACGCTCGAGAAGCTCACGGTGCTGCTCAACGACCGCTTCGAGGAGCGCATCGGGCACGGGGTGCCGCTGATGCCCGGCGCGGCCCGGTTGCTCGCCGAGCTCGCGGCGAACGAGGTCCCCACCGCTCTGGTCTCCGCCTCCCACAGGCGCATCATCGACCGGGTCCTGGACTCGGTCGGCCGTCACCACTTCGCCCTCACGATCGCGGGCGACGAGGTCACCCGCACCAAGCCGCACCCCGATCCCTATCTCGCGGCGGCGGCGGGCTTCGGGGCGGACCCCTGGCGCTGCGCGGTCGTCGAGGACACGGCGACGGGCGTCGCCGCGGCGGAGGCGGCGGGCTGCCGCGTCGTCGCCGTACCCTCCGTGGCGCCCATCGCCCCGGCGCCGGGGAGAGCGGTCGTGCCCTCCTTGGAGCAGGTGGATCTCGCCTTCCTGCGCGGCCTGATCACCCCTGCCTGAGAGAGCGGTTTCTCGGCGGGGGTGTGTCTTTCCGGCGACGCCCCCCGCGTGCAAATCAGGTCCATGTCAATAAGTGCATCTAGGTGCAGGCGTGATGTTCGTCACTCCACGTGACGTCGGACGTCCCTCAAGATCGACCCGGCTGTCCGTTTTGGGCGCCCATAAGTCCGGGTTGGTGGGTCCGTGCACGAAACATTCCCGGACGCGACATGGACAACCCGTGATCGGTGATCACCGAGTGGATACGCCCGTGATCGGCACCGGTCAAGTCCCGCTGCGGCGCCTACTAATCTCGTTTTTCTCACATGCCGGAATGAGGGAGAACGTCCAGATGAACCGCAAGACGCTGGTGTTGCCGGCCGTAGTAGGCCTGCTCGCGCCTGTGCTCGCCGCCTGTGGTGGGTCGGACGACGGGGGCGATGCCATCGTGGTCGGGACGACGGACCAGTTCATCGCCTCGGCGGACAACCCCGCCCCGCTCGACCCGGCGATCGGCTACGAGGCGGGGGTCTGGAACGTGCTGCGCCAGACCGTGCAGACCCTGACCCACATACCGCGGGGCGGTGGGGAGCCGGTCCCCGAGGCGGCCGAGAGCTGCGCCTTCACGGACACGGAGAACGAGAGCTACCGCTGCACGCTGCGCGACGGCCTCACGTTCGCCGACGGCACCCCCGTCACTCCGGAGGACGTGAAGTACTCCATCCAGCGCGTCATCGACATCAAGGACGAGAGCGGCCCGGTCGGTCTGCTGGCCAACATCGACACGATCGAGACCAAGGGCGAGAACCAGGTCGTCTTCCACCTGCGCACCTCGGACGCGACCTTCCCCTACAAGCTCGCCACCCCGCCCGCCGGCATCGTCCAGAAGGACAAGTACCCGGCGAAGTCGGCGCGCGAGGGCTTCCAGGTCGACGGCTCCGGCCCGTACACGATGAAGCCGGAGGTCGAAGGCGACCAGGTCGTCAAGGTGGTCTTCACCAAGAACCCGAAGTACAAGGGTGATCTGAAGGTCAACAACGAAAAGGTCGAGCTGGACCTCTTCCCCGACGCCACGGCGATGGGCAAGGCGCTCGACGAGAAGAAGATCGACATGATGACGCGCACCATGTCGCCCGAGCAGGCCCAGCAGATGCTGGCGAAGCCCAAGGAGGGTGTGAAGCTCACCGAGATGCCCGGCCTCGCCATCAGCTACCTGGCGTTCAACACCGAGGACCCGGTGGTGAAGAACAAGGCCGTCCGCCAGGCCATGGCCCAGGTCATCGACCGCGGTTCCATCGCGAGCAAGGTCTACGGCAGCACCGCCGAGCCGCTGTACTCGCTGATTCCGTCCGGCATCACCAGCCACACCAACTCGTTCTACAACCAGTACGGCGAGCCCAGCGTGGAGGCGGCCGCCGGGATGCTGGACAAGGCGGGCATCAGCACGCCGGTCAAGTTCACCCTGCACTACACGACGGACCACTACGGTCCCGCCACCAAGACCGAGTTCGAGGCGATTGCCGAGCAGCTCAACGACACGAAGCTCTTCGATGTCGACGTCCAGGGCACCCCGTGGGACAAGTACCGCCCGGCCCAGAAGAAGGGTGACTACGCGGTCTACGGCATGGGCTGGTTCCCCGACTTCCCGGACCCGGACACCTACATCGCGCCGTTCCTCGACGAGGACAACTTCCTCAACTCGCCGTACAAGTCGACCGAGGCGCAGAAGACGCTCATCCCGCAGTCCCGTCGCGAGGCGGACCGCAGCGCCGCGTCGCCGGCCTTCGAGAAGCTCCAGGACATCGTTGCCACCGACGTCCCCGTGCTCCCCATCTGGCAGGGCAAGCAGTACGTCGCCTCGCTCGACGGGGTGACCGGTGTCGAATGGTCCGTCAACTCATCGGCCGATCTTCAGCTCTGGGAGCTGGGCCGCGGCAACTCCTGACGCGGACGTCCCACGAGACCGGCGCGGGCCGGGGCCGACCGGCCCCGGCCCGCGCCGGTCTCGTTCTGGGGCACCCGCCTCACTGGGCCCCGGGGCGCACCAGGCCGCTCTCGTAGGCGTAGACGGCGGCCTGCACGCGGTCGCGCAGGCTCAGCTTCGTCAGCACGTGTCCCACGTGCGTCTTGACCGTCGTCTCGCTCACGAACAGGTCGGCCGCGATCTCCGCGTTGGACAGGCCGCGCGCCACGAGCTTCAGCACCTCGACCTCGCGCTCGGTGAGGGTGTGCAGGGCGTCGGGGACGGGCTCCTCGCCCGACGGCAGATGATCGGCGTACTTGTCGAGCAGCCGGCGCGTGATGCTCGGTGCCAGCATCGCCTCTCCGGCGGCCACCACCCGGATCGCCTGCACCAGCTCGTTGGCGGGCGCGTCCTTCAGCAGGAAGCCGCTGGCTCCGGCGCGCAGCGCCTCGACCACGTACTCGTCGAGGTCGAACGTCGTCAGGACCAGCACCTTCGCCGGACCGTCCCGGCCGGGGCCGGTGATCTGGCGGGTCGCCTCCACCCCGTCCATCCGCGGCATCCGGATGTCCATGAGCACGACATCGGGCTGCAGGGCCCGTACCTGGTCGATGGCCTGCAGGCCGTCACCGGCCTCACCGACCACCGCGAGGTCGCCCTCCGCCTCCAGGATCATCCGGAAGCCCGTGCGCAGCAGTGGTTGGTCATCGACCAGCAGGACGCGGATAGCCACGTAATCTCCTTAAGGACCTTCGAGGGCCACCGGTTGGCCGGCCTCGGACGGCACCGGCTCCATTCTGCCCTGCACACCCTCCACGGGTTCGGCAGGGCGGACCGACAGCGGATAGACCGGGGGAGTCCCGCCGAACTCGGGGCAGACCGCCCGGTGATCGCACCAGCCGCACAGCTTCGTCGGTCTCGGCCGCCACTCACCCGTCTCCGTCGCCAGCCGGATCGCGTCCCACAGCGCCAGCAGCTTGCGCTCGACCCGTTCGAGGTCGGCGGGGACCGGGTCGTACGTCAGGACGTCGCCACTGCCGAGATAGACCAGCTGGAGCCGGCGCGGCACCACGTTCTTCAGGCGCCAGATCACCAGGGCGTAGAACTTCATCTGGAACAGCGCGCCCTCGGCGTACTCCGGCCGCGGTGCCTTGCCCGTCTTGTAGTCCACGATGCGGACCTCGCCCGTGGGAGCCACGTCGATCCGGTCGATCACCCCACGCAGCCGCAGCCCCGAGTCCAGTTCCGTCTCGACGAACAGCTCCCGCTCGGCCGGCTCCAGACGGGTCGGGTCCTCCAGCGAGAACCACCGCTCCACGAGCCGCTCCGCCTCACCCAGCCACCCCGCGAGCCGCTCGCCCTCCGGATCCCCCGCGAAGAGCTCCGTCAGCTCGGGCTTCGACTCCAGCAGCCGGTCCCACTGCCCGGGGATCAGCGCCTTGGCCCTCGGCGCCGTACGGTCCACCGCCGGCGCGTCGAAGAGCCGCTCGAGCACCGCATGCACGAGCGTGCCACGGGTAGCAGCCTCACTGGGCTTCTCGGGCAGTTTGTCGATGACCCGGAAGCGGTACAGCAGAGGGCACTGCATGAAATCGCTCGCGCGCGACGGCGACAGGGACGAGGGTGGCTGAGGCGGGCGCGGTACGGACGTCATGTCGCAGACCCTACGGCCCGCCACCGACATCCAGCGGCATACCATCGACCACAGAGCTCGCGCACAGCATGACCGTGGCACAGGCCACCGACCGAAGGGACCCCGTGGACGAGAGCGGCGACAGCGGGCGCCCGCAGCCCGGCGCAGGGGGAACGGACCCCGGCACCGGACCGGACAAGGGCGGGCCGCGACGCCCGGAAGACCCCGGCGGCGGCCTCCTCATGGGCCGTCCCTTCGGCGTGCCCGTCTACGTGGCACCCAGCTGGTTCGTCGTCGCGGCCCTCATCACCTGGGTCTTCGGCGGCCAGCTCGACCGGGTCCTGCCCGAGCTCGGCGGGGCCCGTTACCTGGTGGCACTCTTCTTCGCCATCGCCTTCTACGCGTCCGTCCTCGTCCACGAGCTCGCTCACACCGTCGCCGCGCTGCGATACAAGCTGCCCGTGCGCCGCATCCAGCTCCAGTTCTTCGGCGGTGTCTCCGAGATCGAGAAGGAGTCGGAGACCCCGGGCCGGGAGTTCGTCCTCGCCTTCGTCGGGCCCCTGCTCTCCCTGGTACTCGGTGGCCTCTTCTACATCCCGCTTCAGTTCGTCGAGGCGGGGACCGTACCCGGTGTGCTCCTCGCCGGCCTGATGATCTCCAACCTCATCGTCGCCGCGTTCAACCTGCTGCCCGGCCTGCCCCTGGACGGCGGCCGGATGCTCCGCGCGGTCGTATGGAAGATCACAGGCAAGCCCATGAGCGGCACCGTCGCCGCCGCCTGGGTCGGCAGGGGCCTGGCCGTCACGGTGCTCATCGGTCTGCCCCTCCTCACCCATACCGGCGCCCTCGGCAACGCCACCAGCGAGATCAGCGGCGTGGAGACCGTCACCGACGCCCTGCTCGCCGCGATCCTCGCCGGAATCATCTGGACCGGCGCCGGCAACAGCCTGCGCATGGCACGGCTGCGCGAGCACCTCCCCGACCTGCGGGCCCGCACCCTCACCCGGCGCGCCGTGCCCGTCGAGTCCGCCACCCCGCTCTCCGAGGCCCTGCGCCGGGCCAACGAGGCGGGCGCCCGCGCCCTGGTCGTGGTCGACGGACAGGGCAGCCCCAAGGGCGTCGTCCGGGAGGCGGCCATCGCCGGCGTCCCCGAACACCGCAGGCCCTGGGTGGCCGTCAGCAGCCTCGCCCAGGACCTCACCGACGGCATGAAGGTCCCCGCCGAACTCGCGGGCGAAGCCCTCCTCGACCGGCTGAAGGCCACCCCGGCCACCGAGTACCTGGTCGTCGAGGAGACCGGTGAGATCTACGGCGTCCTGTCCACGGCCGACGTCGAGCACGCGTTCGTCAAGGCCATGGCCCGTCCTTCGGCCTGACACCCGGAAAGCGGCTCTCGAATTACCGGTAGGCTGGTCACATGTCCGAACCGACCGGTGCCGCCCGCCGTCGCGGCCCATTCAAAGTCGGGGACCAGGTCCAGCTCACCGACCCCAAGGGACGCCACTACACCTTCACGCTCGAGGCCGGAAAGAACTTCCACACCCACAAGGGTTCTTTCCCCCACGACGAGCTGATCGGTGCTCCCGAGGGCAGTGTTGTCCGTACCACGGGAAACGTCGCCTACCTCGCGCTGCGCCCCCTGCTCCCCGACTACGTCCTGTCCATGCCCCGCGGTGCCGCCGTGGTCTACCCCAAGGACGCGGGGCAGATCCTGGCCTTCGCCGACATCTTCCCCGGCGCACGCGTCGTGGAAGCGGGAGTCGGCTCCGGAGCGCTCAGCACCTTCCTGCTGCGCGCCATCGGTGAGCAGGGCATGCTGCACTCCTACGAGCGCCGCGAGGACTTCGCCGAGATCGCCCAGCAGAACGTCGAGCGCTACTTCGGCTCGCCGCACCCCGCGTGGGAACTCACCGTCGGCGACCTCCAGGACAACCTCTCGGACACCGACGTCGACCGCGTCGTCCTGGACATGCTCGCCCCCTGGGAGTGCCTGGAGGCCGTCTCCAAGGCCCTGGTACCCGGCGGCATCCTCTGCGCCTACGTCGCGACCACGACCCAGCTCTCGCGGACCGTCGAGTCCATCCGCGAGATCGGCTGCTTCGCGGAACCGCAGCCCTGGGAGTCGATGATCCGCAACTGGCACGTCGAGGGACTGGCCGTGCGGCCCGACCACCGGATGATCGGCCACACCGGCTTCCTCGTCACCGCCCGCCGTCTCGCGGACGGCGTCGAACCGCCGCTGCGCCGCCGCCGCCCCTCCAAGGGTGCCTACGGCGAGGACTACGACGGTCCCGGCAGCCGCAGCGGATCAGCCGCCCGCGACTGACGCGCAACGCGCAGGCGCCGCCGCCGAGTTCCCCGGACCGACCCGGGAGCCCGACGGCGGCGCCTTTCCGTGGCCCGGGACGGCCCCGCCGTTCCCCTCGGGTGTGAGGTGTGGCACGATGCTGGCCACCCCCCGCCCGCCGGCCCCGTTCGGCATCGCCTGTCCAGGCCCTCCAGGAACCACAGGAGACATACCGCGTGCAGACCTCCGCGCTCCCGGACCTCGCGCACACCGACGCCAAGCCGGTGCACTGGCTCGCGACGGCCACGGCGATGGCAGCCGTCGTCGCCCTCGCGGGAATGCTCCAGCCGGACGCGGCCACCGCGACGGCCTCGGCGTCCGAGCACCGCGTCACCACGCAGCAGGGCGCGGCCCCGCCCGCGAAGGCGCCCGACCCGGCCGGCGCGGCCTTCCCGCTCGACTGCGGCGCCTCGGGGCGGACCGTGGCCGACAGCGCTCCCGGAGACCTGGACGGGGACGGAGAGCCCGAGACCGTCGCGGTGGTCCACTGCGCCGCGGGGTCCGGCACCCCACCCCAGGGCATCTATGTCCTGACACAGCGGAGCGGGGCCGCACCCCGGGTCGTGGCGACCCTGGTGGACCCCGCCCAGAAGCTGACGGTGACCGATTTCACCGTCCGCGACGGTCTGGTCTCGGCGACCCTGCTCGGCTACTCCTCGACCGACGTACCGCGCTGCTGCCCCGACGAGCGGGAGAGCGCGACCTGGGAGTGGAAGGGCAACGCCTTCGTCAGGTCCACCGGTTCCGGCGGGAGCGCCGCGCGGGCCGCCTGAGCGGTCACTCCGCGTCCGGCCCTCACTCCGCGTCCGGCCCGAAGACCTCCACGCTGTCCGCGACGCGGCGCACGTGGATGCAGTCGCCCGGGCACTCCTTGGCCGAATCCACCACGTCCTGGAGCAGCGGCAGCGGCACCGGGGTGGTGGCGCCCTTGTCCTGGAGCAGCTCGTCCTCCGCGCTCTTCACGTACGCCAGACCATCGATGTCCAGCTCGAACACCTCGGGCGCGTACTGCACGCAGATGCCGTCGCCCGTACACAGATCCTGGTCGATCCAGACCTCGAGATCCTGGGTGTCGCTGTCGCCCGGAGCGTCCTGCTGCACGGTCATGTGTCCTGCCGTTCCCTGCGTGTCTGCACCAATTGAAGCCAGCCCTGACGGGTGTTGAACGCTTCGACGATACAACCGGCTGCTTTCCGGTGCCGAAGGGTGGGTATTCCCTTGGCGTGAGGGAGAGCGCAAGGGTGAAGATCGGACAGACTCCCGGGTCTTTGTGATCTAGGGGTTTCAATCATCACCCACCCAGGTAGGGTCAGGAAGCGTCCAGCTCCCCTTGGAGGAGGTGAGGACCGTGGCAGCCCACGACGACGACATCAACCGCGGCATCCGGCCCGGGCGGGGGTCAGAAGACCCAGCCGGCCAGGTTGCCTATCTCGAGCAGGAAATCGCCGTCCTGCGACGTAAGCTCGCCGACTCTCCGCGTCATACGAGGATTCTCGAAGAGCGGATCGTCGAGTTGCAGACCAACCTGGCAGGCGTGTCCGCGCAGAACGAGCGGCTCGCCGGCACACTCCGGGAGGCCCGCGACCAGATCGTGGCCCTCAAGGAGGAAGTCGACCGGCTCGCACAGCCGCCGGCCGGCTTCGGTGTCTTCCTGCAGGCCAACGAGGACGACACCTGCGACATCTTCACCGGGGGCCGCAAGCTCCGGGTGAACGTCAGCCCCAGCGTCGAGCTGGAAGGCCTCCGGCGAGGCCAGGAAGTCATGCTCAACGAAGCGCTCAACGTGGTCGAGGCCATGGAATTCGAGCGGGCCGGGGACATCGTCACCCTCAAGGAGATCCTCGAGGACGGCGAGCGCGCCCTGGTCGTCGGGCACACCGACGAGGAACGGGTGGTGCGGCTCGCCGAGCCCCTGCTGGACATCACCATCCGTCCCGGCGACGCCCTCCTGCTCGAACCCAGGTCCGGCTACGTCTACGAAGTGGTCCCCAAGAGCGAGGTCGAGGAGCTCGTTCTCGAAGAGGTCCCGGACATCGACTACGACAAGATCGGCGGTCTGGGTGACCAGATCGAACTGATCCGCGACGCGGTCGAGCTGCCGTACCTCCACCCGGACCTCTTCAAGGAGCACGAACTGCGCCCGCCGAAGGGCATCCTGCTCTACGGCCCTCCGGGCTGCGGCAAGACGCTCATCGCCAAGGCGGTCGCCAACTCGCTGGCCAAGAAGGTCGCCGAAGTCACCGGACAGCCCGCGGGGAAGAGCTACTTCCTCAACATCAAGGGGCCCGAGCTCCTCAACAAGTACGTCGGAGAGACCGAGCGGCACATCCGCCTCGTCTTCCAGCGTGCCCGGGAGAAGGCGAGCGAGGGCACCCCCGTCATCGTCTTCTTCGACGAGATGGAATCCCTCTTCCGCACCCGTGGTTCCGGGGTCAGCTCGGACGTGGAGAACACCATCGTCCCCCAGCTGCTCGCCGAGATCGACGGCGTGGAGGGCCTGGAGAACGTCATCGTCATCGGTGCCTCCAACCGTGAGGACATGATCGACCCCGCGATCCTGCGGCCCGGCCGTCTCGATGTGAAGATCAAGATCGAGCGTCCGGACGCGGAGGCGGCGAAGGACATCTTCGCGAAGTACCTCACCCCCTCGCTGCCGCTGCACTCGGACGACCTGGCCGAGCACACCGGCTCGAAGGAGGCGGCCGCGCACGCGATGATCCAGTCCGTCGTGGAGCGGATGTACACGGAATCCGAGGAGAACCGCTTCCTCGAGGTCACCTACGCGAACGGCGACAAGGAAGTCCTGTACTTCAAGGACTTCAACTCCGGAGCGATGATTCAGAACATCGTCGACCGGGCGAAGAAAATGGCCATCAAGGCATTCCTCGAGCAGGGCCAGAAGGGCCTGCGCGTCTCCCACCTCCTCCAGGCGTGCGTGGACGAGTTCAAGGAGAACGAGGACCTTCCCAACACCACGAACCCGGACGACTGGGCCAGGATTTCCGGAAAGAAGGGCGAGCGGATCGTGTTCATCCGCACACTCGTCACCGGAAAGCAGGGCGCGGACACCGGTCGCTCCATCGACACGGTGGCAAACACCGGACAGTACCTGTAAAACGCAGACCGGCTGCGGATTCCCGGAAGGGCATCCGCAGCCGGCCGTTTTCCCCGAAGTCCGGCCACACCCGAACAATGACGTAATTGATCTCCCCACCGGCGCAGAGGCGCTCTAGGCTCTGCGGTACCGCCGAGTCGCGCAGCGCGGGTACGGACACCGCACGCGTACCGGCCAGCAGCGGTACGTGAGCGCCGCTCCCGGACGGGAGCGACGCCGGGCAAGGAGGGCCGCATGACCGTACGGCGAGTAATGGGCATCGAGACGGAGTACGGGATCTCCGTCCCCGGTCAACCCAACGCCAATGCCATGCTCACCTCGTCCCAGATCGTCAACGCCTACGCGGCGGCGATGCACCGGGCGCGCCGCGCCCGCTGGGACTTCGAGGAGGAGAATCCGCTGCGTGATGCGCGAGGCTTCGACCTCGCCCGTGAGACCGCGGACTCCAGCCAGCTCACCGACGAGGACATCGGCCTGGCCAATGTCATCCTCACCAACGGTGCGCGGCTGTACGTCGACCACGCGCACCCCGAATACAGCTCACCCGAGATCACCAACCCTCTCGACGCGGTCCTCTGGGACAAGGCCGGCGAGCGGGTGATGGCCGAGGCCGCCGAGCGGGCGGCAGCCATCCCCGGGGCGCAGCCGATCCATCTGTACAAGAACAACACCGACAACAAGGGCGCGTCCTACGGCACGCACGAGAACTACCTGATGAAGCGGGAGACCCCGTTCTCGGACATCGTGCGCCACCTGACCCCGTTCTTCGTCTCCCGCCAGGTCGTCACCGGCGCGGGCCGGGTCGGCATCGGCCAGGACGGCCATGAGCACGGCTTCCAGATCAGCCAGCGGGCCGACTACTTCGAGGTCGAGGTCGGCCTCGAGACGACCCTCAAGCGCCCCATCATCAACACCCGCGACGAACCCCACTCCGACGCGGAGAAGTACCGCAGGCTGCACGTCATCATCGGCGACGCGAACCTCTCCGAGATCTCGACCTATCTGAAGCTCGGCACCACCTCGCTGGTCCTGGCCATGATCGAGGACGGCTTCATCAACGTCGACCTGGCCGTCGACCAGCCGGTGCGCACCCTGCACCAGGTCTCGCACGACCCGACGCTGAAACAGCTGATCACGCTGCGCAGCGGCAGGACACTCACCGCCGTGCAGCTCCAGATGGAGTACTTCGAGCTCGGCCGCAAGTACGTCGAGGAGCGGTACGGGGCCGACGCCGACGAACAGACCAAGGACGTCCTGGCCCGCTGGGAGGACACCCTGAACCGTCTGGAGAACGACCCGATGAGCCTGTCGGGCGAGCTGGACTGGATCGCCAAGCGGGAGCTCATGGAGGGCTACCGGCGCCGTGACGGCCTGGACTGGGACGCACCCCGGCTGCACCTGGTGGACCTCCAGTACGCCGATGTGCGGGCCGAGAAGGGCCTGTACAACCGTCTGGCGGCCCGCGGGAAGATCAAGCGCCTGCTGGACGAGGCCGACGTCGAGCGGGCCCGTACGAAGCCGCCCGAGGACACCAGGGCCTATTTCCGGGGCCGCTGCCTCGAGCAGTACGCCGACGACGTCGCCGCGGCCTCCTGGGACTCCGTGATCTTCGATCTGCCCGACCGTGACTCGCTCCAGAGGGTGCCCACCATGGAACCGCTGCGGGGTACACGTAGTCACGTCAAGGACCTCCTGGACCGGTGCCGCACCGCGGAAGAGCTGGTCCGCACGCTCACAGGGGGCTGAAAGGCGCTCCGGCTGGGAATCAATGAGATGACCTCCGGACGTTGAGGAAAGTACCGGGCCAATGTCGGACCCCGTAGGTAGGGTCTGATCAAGTGCTTCGAACCGAGCGGGGTGAGCTACATGGCGACCAAGGACACCGGCGGCGGACAGCAGAAGGCCACACGTTCCACCGAGGAGACCGAGGAGCAGGCGCAGGAAGCGCAGGCGTCCGAGGACCTCGCGGAGCGGCAGGAGAAGCTCAGCGAGGACGTGGACGACGTCCTGGACGAGATCGACGACGTACTCGAGTCCAATGCCGAGGATTTCGTTCGCTCGTTCGTTCAAAAGGGTGGCGAGTAGCAGTCGGCGACCGGATCGCCGGCCGACGGCCTGCCGCCGTCGGCCGGCGCCCGCCGGGGGACGCCCTCGTCCGTGCCCGCGCATCCAGCGGAGCGCGCTTCCACACCCCGGAACATGTTGATCACCGTCACAGTGCGGGTAGGGTCCGTGGCGTAGTGCTTCAACTGCAATTCGGCCATCGGCAAGTTGGGGATGATCCTGACTCCTTGCGCAGGGCCATCGCATACCTGGAGGGAAACGCGTGGAAGCCAACACTCGTAGCACCGGGCGTCTACCAGCTGCCTTCCTGACGCCGGGATCGTCCTCGTTCATGGACTTCCTGTCCGACCACTCACCCGAGATCCTTCCCGGCAACCGCAGCCTGCCGCCCCTGCAGGGCGCGATCGAGGCGCCGCACGGCACCACCATCGTGGCCGCCTCGTTCCCCGGCGGAGTGGTGCTGGCCGGTGACCGGCGGGCCACCATGGGCAACATGATCGCGCAGCGTGACATCGAGAAGGTCTTCCCGGCCGACGAGTACTCGGCAGTGGGCATCGCCGGCACGGCGGGACTGGCCGTGGAGATGGTCAAGCTGTTCCAGCTGGAGCTGGAACACTTCGAGAAGGTCGAGGGCGCCACGCTCTCCCTGGAGGGCAAGGCCAACCGGCTCTCCACGATGATCCGCAGCAATCTGGCGATGGCCATGCAGGGCCTCGCGGTCGTCCCGCTCTTCGCGGGGTACGACGTCGACCGCGAGAAGGGCCGGATCTTCTCGTACGACGTCACGGGCGGGCGCTCCGAGGAGCACGGCTACGCGGCCACCGGTTCCGGCTCGGTGTTCGCCCGCGGCTCCATGAAGAAGCTGTACCGCGACGACCTGACGGAGGAGCAGGCGCTCACCCTGGTCGTGCAGGCGCTGTACGACGCCGCGGACGACGACTCGGCGACCGGTGGCCCGGACGTGGCCCGCAGGATCTACCCGATCGTCACCGTCATCACCGACGAGGGCTTCCGCAAGCTGAACGACACGGAATCCTCGGAGATCGCGCGCGCGATCCTGGAGCGCCGGCTGGAGCAGCCCGACGGCCCCCGCGCCGCGCTGCTCTGACCGGTCCCAAGCTTCTCCGACGCACTCGTCACTGACAGAAAGGGACGGATAGCCGGTGTCGACGCCGTTCTATGTCTCACCCCAGCAGGCGATGGCCGACCGGGCGGAATACGCCCGCAAGGGCATCGCCCGTGGTCGCAGCCTGGTTGTGCTGCAGTACGCCGACGGCATTGTGTTCGTCGGCGAGAACCCGTCCCGCGCGCTGCACAAGTTCAGCGAGATCTACGACCGGATCGGCTTCGCCGCCGCCGGCAAGTACAACGAGTACGAGAACCTGCGGATCGGTGGTGTGCGCTACGCCGATCTGCGCGGCTACACCTACGACCGCGACGACGTGACGGCGCGTGGGCTGGCCAACGTCTACGCGCAGACTCTGGGCACCATCTTCTCCAGCGCGGCCGAGAAGCCGTACGAGGTGGAGCTGGTGGTCGCCGAGGTCGGGGCCGGCCCCGAGGGTGACCAGATCTACCGGCTGCCGCACGACGGCTCGATCGTGGACGAGCACGGCTCGGTCGCGGTCGGTGGCAACGCGGAGCAGATCAGCAGCTTCCTGGACCAGCGCCACCGGGACGGGATGTCGCTCGCCGAGGCGCTGAAGCTGGCGGTGCAGGCGCTGTCCCGCGAGGCCAACGGCAACGAGCGGGAGATTCCCGCCGAGCGGCTCGAGGTCGCGGTCCTGGACCGCACGCGGCCGCAGCAGCGCAAGTTCAAGCGGATCGTCGGACGGCAGCTGACCCGCCTGCTGGAGGCGGACGGCGCGGGTGCCACCCCGACGGACGCTCCGTCCGACACGGAGGAGCCGGAAAGCACCGCCACGCCGGAGGCCGGGACCGGCACCCCGGCGAAGGACCCCGAGAGTCCCTCCGGGGACAAGGGCGCGTCCGCCGAGGAATAGGTCACCCCTGACGGTGCCCCCGGACGCTCAGCGCGCCTCCGGGGGCACCGTCATGCGGTGGGCGGGGGCGCGGTGGAGCCGCGTACCACCAGACGTACGGGAAGGTCATGACGGGCCGCGGGACGGCCCTCCAGGACGTCCAGCAGAGCCGTCATGCCCCGCTGACCGACCTGCTCCGCCGGGAGGCGCACGGTGGTGAGTTCCGGCTCGACCGCCGTGGCGAGCGCCAGGTCGTCGAAGCCCGTCACGGAGATGTCACCGGGGACCCGCAGGCCTCGTCTGCGGGCTGCCTTGCAGGCGCCGGCGGCCAGGATGTCGTCGTCGCACACGATCGCGGTGGGCGGCGGGCCGGGGGCGGACAGCACCGCCTCCGCCGCCGCGCGCGCCGCCCCGACGTCCAGCGCAGCCGTGACCGTGCGCAGGGCGGCCCCCGGCACCTCCCGCACGGCCTCCCGCAGTGCCCGGGCACGCACGGCGAAGGTCCAGGTCTCCACCGCCGAGGCGAGATGGACGATCCGGCGGTGGCCGAGTCCCAGCAAGTGGCCGGCCACCTGGTGCATGCCGTGCGCGATGTCGAGGTTCACCCGTGCGGCGGCTTCCCCGTCCTCGGGATCGCTGTCCAGCATCACCAGCGGCAGACCGGCGCCCCGCAGCGCACCGAGCGCCCCGGTGGCCATCGAGGACGCGATCACACCGTCGAGCGCGGCGCGCGCGGAGGCGAACGGGTCCCGGGCGGGGCCGGTGCCGTCGGGGGAGGGGTAGAGGACCACGCCGAAGTCGTGCTCGGCCGCCACGGCGGCCGCACCGGTGTACACGCGGGCGAAGAACTCGTTGGTCAGCGCGGGGACGACGAGCAGGGCCGTACGGGTGCGCCCCATCCGGAGGCTGCGGGCGGCGAGATTCGGCCGGTAACCGAGCTCCCTGGCGCTGTCGCGGACCCGCTCGGCCGTCGACGACGACACGCGGCCCCGCCACTTCTCGCCGAGCACCAGCGAGACCGTGGCTTGCGAGACGCCCGCGGCCTTCGCCACGTCACGGCTGGTGGGCCGGGGTGGGGCGGGCTGCTGCGCGCTGCTCACTCGTGCCTCCGTGCTGGCCGGTCAGGTGCGGTGGGATGGACTGGCGGACTGCCCACATGGTACGTATGAACGCTGACGTTATACGTAAAACCCCGAGGCGGTGACGCCGGCGGGGGAGAGGGGCGGACATGGCCGCGGGATATCTGGACATCCTCCGGGCGCGGCACGCCGCCCGGCTGCTCGCGGGAACGCTGGTGGGGCGGCTGCCCAACGGCACCGCCCACATCGCGATCGTCCTGTTCACCCGGGCCGAGGGCGGCAGCTACACCCTGGCCGGCGCGCTCGCCGCGGCGTACGGCCTCGCCACGGCCGTGGGCCAGCCCCTGCTGGGCCGGGCCGTCGACCTGTACGGCCAGCCGCGCGTCCAGCTGCCGGCGGCGGTGGTGTCCGCGCTCGGCATGGCCGCGCTCGCCCTGGCAGGTCTCGGTTCGCTCCCCGCGGCGTACGCGGCGGTCGTCGTGGCCGGTGTCTTCACGCCGCCGCTGGAGGGCGGCCTGCGCGCCCTGTGGCCGACGGTGCTCGGCCGGGAGGACCGGGTACACCGCGCGTACGCCATGGACGCGGTGGCGCAGGAGATCATGTTCACCGTCGGGCCGCTGCTCGTCACGGTCCTGGTCTCGCTCTGGTCCCCTGCCGCCGCTCTCCTGGTCATCAACGCCATCGGGGTCCTGGGCGCCCTGTCCGTCGTCCTGTGCGAGCCCTCCAGGGCCTGGCGCTCCGAGCCCCGCGAGGCGCACTGGCTGGGCGCACTGCGCTCGCCCGGACTGCTCGCCCTCCTGGGGGCCTTCTTCTTCGTGGGGCTCGCCCTCGGCTCGATCACGGTGGCGGGGGTCGCGTACGCCGACGACCACGGCCGGGAGTCCGTCTACGGCTGGCTGATGGCCGCGCTGGGCCTCGGCGCGCTGATCGGCGGGGTGGTGTACGGGGCGCGGCAGTGGGCCGGGGCACCCGAGCGGAGGCTGCGGGTCATCGTCGCGCTGCTGGCCCTGGGCTACCTGCCGTTGGCGCTGACGCCCGGGGTGCCCGCCATGACCGCCCTGGCGGCACTGGCCGGCGTGTTCCTCGCGCCGGCGATCGCCTGTTCGTTCATCGTCGTGGACCGGCACGCGCCGCGCGGGACCGTGACCGAGGCGTTCTCCTGGCTCGTGACCACCTTCGGCGTCGGCGCGGCGGCCGGGACGGCGGTGGCGGGACCGGCCGTCGAGCTCGGCGGGACGGCGTGGAGTTTCGCCGTCGCGGGGGCCGGTGGAGTGGCGGCGCTGCTGGTTCTGCTGGCCACCGGAAGGGTCCTCGCAGCTCCCGGGCGTACGCCCGCAGTTGTGGCCGGATCGGAAAATGATCGAAACGGTGCTGCCGAACCCGGTTTCAGCTCAGGCCATAAGGCGTAATGTTCAGTCATGGACCGCCGCATTTTCGGGCTGGAGAACGAGTACGGCGTCACGTGCACGTTCAGGGGACAGCGCCGACTGTCACCTGACGAAGTGGCGCGCTACCTCTTCCGCCGTGTTGTGTCATGGGGCCGCAGCAGCAATGTCTTCCTGCGGAACGGCGCCCGCCTGTACCTCGACGTGGGATCGCATCCGGAATACGCAACCCCCGAATGCGACAACGTGACCGAACTGGTCACGCACGACAAGGCAGGCGAACGCATTCTCGAGGGCCTGCTCGTCGACGCCGAACGCCGCCTGCACGAGGAGGGAATCGCGGGCGACGTCTATCTCTTCAAGAACAACACCGACTCGGCAGGAAACTCCTACGGGTGTCACGAGAACTACCTCGTGGCCCGGCACGGAGAATTCTCCCGGCTCGCGGACATCCTCATTCCGTTCCTCGTCACCCGTCAGCTCATCTGCGGCGCCGGCAAGGTGCTGCAGACGCCGCGCGGCGCCGTCTACTGCGTCAGCCAGCGGGCCGAGCACATCTGGGAGGGCGTCAGTTCCGCGACGACGCGCTCCCGCCCGATCATCAACACCAGGGACGAACCGCACGCCGACGCGGAGCGGTACCGCCGCCTCCACGTCATCGTCGGCGACTCCAACATGTCCGAGACGACCATGCTCCTCAAGGTCGGCGCCACCGACCTCGTGCTGCGCATGATCGAAGCGGGCACGGTGATGCGCGATCTGACCCTGGAGAACCCGATCCGGGCCATCCGCGAGGTCAGCCACGACATCACAGGACAGCGCAAGGTGCGCCTCGCCAGCGGCCGGGAGGCCTCGGCCATCGAGGTCCAGCGCGAGTACTACGAGAAGGCCGTCGACTTCGTCGAACGCCGTGGCATCCGCACCGGCACCGTCGACCAGGTCCTCGAACTGTGGGGGCGCACCCTGGACGCCATCGAGGCCGAGGACCTCGACCGGATCGGCACCGAGATCGACTGGGTCATGAAGTACAAGCTCATCGAGCGGTACCGGGCGAAGAACAACATGACCATGTCGAACCCGAGGGTCGCTCAGATAGACCTCGCCTACCACGACATCCACCGGCGGCGCGGGCTCTACTACCTGCTGGAACGCAAGGGCCAGGCCGCCCGCATCTGCAACGACCTGAAGATCTTCGAGGGCAAGTCGGTGCCCCCGCAGACGACCAGGGCGCGGCTGCGCGGCGACTTCATCCGCCGGGCCCAGGAGCAGCGGCGGGACTTCACCGTCGACTGGGTCCACCTCAAGCTCAACGACCAGGCGCAGCGCACCGTGCTGTGCAAGGACCCCTTCCGTTCCGTCGACGACCGGGTGGAGAAGCTGATCGCGGGCATGTGATCCGGGACGTGCGCGTCCCTCCCCTCGCGCGACCGGGCCCCGTACGTTCCTCGTACGGGGCCCTTCGCTCGGCCTAGAGTGGCGGGGACCAACTCACGTGTCGTCTGAGATCTGAGGAACCAGTGCGCCGACTTGCCGGCCTTCTCGTTGTCCCCCTTCTGCTGCTGTCCGCAGTGGCATGCGGCGACGACAAGGCCTCCGACTCCGCCTCGTCCACGAACGGCGCTCCCGCGATCACCGCTGGAGCCGAGTTCGGCGAGAAGCCCACTCTGGCGAAGGGCGAAGGTGACCCCCCCAAGGAACTGAAGACCGAAGTCATCAGTGAGGGTGACGGCGCGAAGCTCAAGAACGGCGACGCGATCCAGGTGAACTACCTCGGACAGGCGTGGGACTCCACCAAGCCGTTCGACAACAGCTTCGACCGCAAGCAGCCCTTCGACCTGACGCTGGGCGCGGGCATGGTCATCCAGGGCTGGGACAAGGGGCTCGTGGGCCAGAAGGTCGGCAGCCGCGTCGAGCTGGTCATCCCGCCGGACCTCGGTTACGGCGAGCAGGGCCAGGGCGACATCAAGCCCAACGCCACCCTGGTCTTCGTCGTCGATATCGTGAAGGCCACGCAGATCCCGGCCTCCGCCGAGGGCACCCCGGTCGCCCAGGACAACATCGACCTGCCGAAGGTCGGTACCAAGACGGACGGCAAGGCGCCGACGGTCACGATCCCCAAGAGCGACCCGCCGAAGAAGCTGGTCTCCAACTACATCCTCGAGTCCAAGGGTGAGGTCATCAAGGAGACCGACAGCGTCGTCGTGAACTACGTGGGGCTGCTCTGGAAGGGCAGCAAGGCCTTCGACAGCACCTACCAGGCGGGCAAGACCCAGACCTTCCCGCTGGCCCAGGTCACCCTCAAGGGCCTGAAGAACGGCCTGGTCGGCAAGAAGATCGGCAGCCGCGTGCTGCTCGTCATCCCGCCGGACCAGGGCTTCGGCTCCGAGGCGCAGCAGACCGTGCCGGCCAACTCCACTCTCGTGTTCGCCGTGGACCTCCTGGCAAAGATGTAAGACTGTCCCGGTTGCACAGTTCATCGGTAGGAGGAGCAGTTCAGTGAGCATCGAGAAGCCCGAGATCGACTTCCCGGGTGGCGAGCCGCCGGCCGACCTGGAGATCAAGGACATCTGGGAAGGCGACGGCCCGGTGGCCCAGGCGGGCCAGACCGTCTCCGTCCACTACGTGGGCGTGGCGTTCTCCACCGGCGAGGAATTCGACGCCTCGTGGAACCGCGGCACCCCGCTGCAGTTCCAGCTCGGTGCCGGTCAGGTCATCGCGGGCTGGGACAAGGGTGTCCAGGGCATGAAGGTCGGCGGCCGTCGTCAGCTGACGATCCCCGCCCACCTCGCCTACGGCGATCGCGGCGCGGGCGGCGGCGCCATCGCGCCGGGCGAGACGCTGATCTTCGTCTGCGACCTCGTCGGCGTCTGATCCGTCCGTCTACAGCAGCCAGGGCCCGTGCCGCAAGGCGCGGGCCCTCGCTTTGGTCCGGACACCCCGGGGCGGTACGGTCGACGGTCAAGGAGCACGTCGAGAAAGGGCGTCGATGGCGATTGCCAAGGCCGAACGGCTGATGAACCTGGCACTGTGTCTGCTGGGTACCCGGCGCCCGCTCAGCAAGCGCGAACTCCGTGGGTCGATCGAGGCCTACCTGGAGGCGGGCTCGGACGAATCCTTCAACCGGATGTTCGAGCGCGACAAGGACGATCTGCGCGAACTCGGCCTGGTCATCGAGACCGTGGAGAACCTGGACGGCGACACCGGCTATCTCGCGCGCCGTGACAGCAACCGGCTGCCCCCCATCACGCTGGACGCCGAGGAGGCCGCGGCCCTCGGACTGGCCGCCAAGGTCTGGCAGCAGGCCCGGCTCGCCGGGGCCGCCAGTGGCGCGCTGCAGAAGCTGCGCGCCGCGGGCATGCCCGAGGCCGAGGACGCCTACGAGGTGCACAGCGCCCTCGAACCCCGCATTCCGGTCCACGAGGCCGCGTTCGAACCGCTGATGCTCGCCTGCCGGGACCGCCGCCCGGTCACCTTCGACTACCGCAAGGGCAACGCCGCCCGGCCCGAGCAGCGGCAGGTCGAGCCCTGGACGCTCGAGTGCTGGCGCGGCCACTGGTATCTGGCCGGCTGGGACCGGGAACGGGGCGCCGAGCGGGTCTTCAGACTCTCCCGGATCTCGGGGAAGGTCCGCTCCCGCGCGGGCGCGTTCACCGCCGGGGTCCCCGATGTGGTGACCGTACGGGAGACCGTCGAGAGCTGGGCCGGCGAGACCGCCACCAGGACCGCCCGCATCAGGCTGCGTGCCGGCGCCGGCTACCCCCTGCGTTCCCGCGCGATATCGGTACGGGAACTCGGTGACGGCTGGGACGAGCTGGAGATTCCGTACGGACACGGGCTGGACGCCTGGCTCGTGGAGTTCGGGGCGGACGTGATCGTGAGCGAGCCCGCGGATCTGCGGGCCGATGTGATGGACCGGCTGCGCGCCGTGGCCAAGGACTGAGGGGGAGACGTACTCGTGGCCACGAACGCGATCGACCAGACCCGGCGGATGCTCTCCCTGGTGACGTACCTGCGCGAGCGCCCCGGCGCACACGTGCAGGACGTTGCCCGGGCCTTCGGGATCACCGAGGACGAGCTGATCTCCGACCTCGACGTCCTGCCCATGTGCGGCACCAGCTTCCGCGGCGGGGACCTGCTGGACATCGACACCGACGGTGACCGGATCTGGTGGCACAATCCGGACGACGTCGCCGAGCCGCTACGGCTCGCCGCCGACGAGGCGACCGCCCTGCTGGTCGCCGCCCGGGCCGTCGCCACGCTCCCCGGCCTGCGCGAGAGCGACCGGCAGGCGCTCGTGCGCGCGACCGCGAAGCTGGAGACGGCTGCCGGGGAGGTGGGGGCCGCCAGTTCGCGGCTCTCGGTCACCTTCGAGTCCGAGGGCGGCGTCTTCGCCGACGTGGACCGGGCGATCTCCGAGCGGCGCCGGCTCTGGCTGCGCTACTACTCGCCCGCCCGCGACGAGCTGACCGAGCGCGAGGTGGACCCGATCCGGCTCTTCGCCGTCGGCCACACCTATATGGAGGGCTGGTGCCGGCTGACCGAGGCCCGGCGTACGTTCCGGCTCGACCGGGTCGCCGAGATCAGGCTGCTCGACGCCCCCTCGGCCCCGCCCGAGCTGGAACTGCGCGACCTCTCCGAAGGGCTGGTGCAGCCCGCCGCCGAGGACCCGGAGGTCGTGGTCGAGGTCGGTCCCGGCGGCCGGTGGGTGGCCGAGTACTACCCCCACGACAGTGCGGAGGAGCTGCCCGACGGCGGCTTGCGGATCACCCTGCGCACCCCCGACCCGGCCTCCCTGCGCAGACTCGCCCTGCGGCTGGGCGGCGAGGGACGTATCACCGCCCCCGATGAGCTGGCCGAGAGCGCCCGGCTCGCTGCGCGTGAGGCTCTGGCCGCCTACGACGGCGCCCTCTGAACGGCGGCCGCCGGTGCACCGAGGAGACGGAGACAGAGGTCACATGAGTGCGATATCGAGCCCACGGACCGGTCCGGTCACGGCCCCGGTGCCCGCCGCCGTACGCTTCCGGGCCGCGTGCCCGGACTGCCGCGAACGGTTCGAGCTCCCGTCGGCCGCGCTGCGCCTCGCCATAGGCGCCAGCCACCGTACGACCTTCTACTCCTTCACCTGCCCCGAGTGCGGGTCCGCGGTCCGCAAGCCGGCCGGGGAGCGCATCATCGAACTCCTCAGCGGCGGTGGCGTGCGCACCCTGCGCCTGCACACCGCCCTGGGGTGACGAGACATCGAGGAACCGTCCATGTTCTGGCCCATGCTCGCCATCGCCCTGGGTTTCGCCGGCCTGGCCGTGCTCGGGGTACTGGCCGTCAAGGTCTTCGTCGAGGCACAGCGGCTCGCCGGTCAGGTCGCCGAGACCACGCGGCGGATCAACCGGGCTGCCGAGGATCTCGAACGAGCGGCCACCACGCTCGCCGACACCGGTGAGGCTCTGAGATAGCGGAGCGCACCCTCCAGATTCACTGGTTCGGGGGGTACTCTGCTTGAGCGGCCCAGGCAGGGAGGTGCGGGCCGCAAGCGGGAGTACGCACGGCCATTGCCTCGTGTTCACCCCTGCGGGTTACGATCGCTGCCAGCGAAGGTCGGACATATGTCCGGACACACGGGTAGCGAGCCCCACCCTCCAGACGCCTCAGTGAGAAGGAAGTCGCACATGATCGGCAATCTGAAGCCCCTCGAGATCGTTCTGATCATCGCTGTCATCCTGCTGCTCTTCGGTGCCAAGAAGCTCCCCGACATGGCGCGTTCGCTCGGCAAGTCGGCCCGCATCCTCAAGAGCGAGGCCAAGGCCATGAAGAAGGACGACGCGGAGTCCGCGACGCCCACCACGGAGACCGTCGCGGACACCACCCCGCCCGCGGCCACCGCTCGCACGATCCAGGCCGCCCCGGGAGACGTCACCAGCTCCCGCCCGGTCAGCGAGGCCAAGCCCACCACCCAGAGCTGACAGCCGACCCGTACCACGGGAAGCTGCCGCACGAGACGAGGGAAGTGGGTTGCTCAAGTCTGCCCGCAAGCAGGAGAAGGACGACGAGGGGCGGATGCCCCTCCTCGATCACCTGCGTGAGCTGCGCAACCGGCTGCTGAAGTCGGTCCTGGCGATCGTCGTCGCCGTGATCGTGGCAGCGTTCTTCCAGAAGGAAATCTTCGAGTTCCTGATGAAGCCGATCCTTGACTCGGTCGGCTGCAAGGACGGCGCCTTGACCATGGTCAACGGCCGGCCCTGCGCGGAGATGACCACCAACGGCCTGCTGTCGCCGTTCACCATCGCGCTGAAGGTGTCCCTGATGGCGGGCGTGCTGGTGGCCACCCCGGTGTGGCTCTACCAGCTGTGGGCGTTCGTCGCCCCGGGCCTGCACAAGCAGGAGAAGCGCTACTCGATGGCCTTCGTCGCGGCGGGGGTCCCCCTCTTCGTGGGCGGCGCCTACCTCGCGTACGCGATCCTGCCGCAGACCGCAGAGATCATGCTCGGCTTCACGCCCGACAACGTGAAGAACCTGCTGCCGCTCGACGACTTCCTGGACCTGATCACCCGCATGGTGATCGTCTTCGGTCTGGCCTTCGAACTGCCGCTGCTGCTCATCCTGCTCAACATGACCGGCGTCCTGTCCGGCACCCGCATGCTGCACTGGTGGCGCGGCATGCTCGTGGGCCTCACCGCTTTCGCGGCCATCGCGACCCCCGGCGGCGAGCCCATCTCGATGCTGCTGCTGGCGGGCCCGCTGGCCGTCCTCTACTTCATCGCGGTCGGTATCTCCCTGCTCAACGACAAGCGCAGGCGGCGGGCGAACCCCGACGCCGAGCTCGACGACGACGAGGCCTCCCGGCTGGACCTCACCCCCGAGGCTGTCGGCGCGGTCGAGCCGGTGACCTCCCGCCCCGCACTGCCCGAGCAGTCGGACGGTGACGCCGACGGAGGCAGGTCCCACCGGCTCAACGGTTACGACGACATCACCTGACCTTGTAGGGTCCGGCGGGTGACCAGCGAGATCACCCTCTTCGTCAATCCCACCGCGGGAAGCGGCCGGGGCGCGCGTGCCGCGCAGCCGGCCGCTTCCGCGTTGCGGGACGCCGGCTTCTCCGTACGCACGGTCCTCGGGGAAGACGCCGACGACGCCCTGAGGCGGGCGCGGGAAGCCGTGGCCGGCGGGACCGGAGCGCTCATAGCCGTCGGCGGGGACGGCATGATGTCCCTCGCCCTGCAGGCCGTGGCGGGCACGTCGACGCCCCTCGGTGCCGTGGCCGTGGGCACCGGGAACGACTTCGCCCGGGCGCTGGGGCTGCCGATACGGCAGCCGGCTGCCGCCGGGAGGCTGGCCGCCGAGGCGCTCAAGGCCGGGACGGTACGCACGATCGACCTCGGCCGGGCCGGGGAGCGCTGGTTCGGCTCCGTGCTGGCCTCCGGATTCGACTCGCGGGTGAACGACCGCGGCAACCGGATGCGCTGGATCGGCGGGCGTTTCAAGTACGACCTCGCGATCCTCGCCGAGCTGGCGGCCTTCCGGCCGATCCCCTACCGCGTACGGCTGGACGGCGGACCGGTGCGCGAGATCGAGGCGGCGCTGATAGCCGTGGGCAACGGCACCACGTACGGCGGCGGCATGCGGATCTGTGCCGGGGCGGTCATGGACGACGGACTGTTCGACGTGACCGTGGTCGGCGACTGCGGCCGGGCCACTCTGGTCAGGGTCTTCCCGAAGGTCTACCGGGGCACGCACCTCGACCACCCGGCGGTCACCGTGCACCGGGTCTCCTCGATCGAGCTGGCGGCCCCCGGGGTCACGGCCTACGCGGACGGCGAGCCGCTGGGCGCGCTGCCGCTCACGGTCACCTGCGTACCCGGTGCCGTCAGGGTCCTCGCGCCCTGACGGGACGGGTCCTTGCACCGTGAAATAAAGATCGGGCTGAGTGTCGTACGAGGCGGGTAGGCTCGTAGCAAGATGACAGAGGACCTCTCACCAGCTGAGCGATACCAGGCGTCCCGGGTCCGTGCGGCCGAGCAGGCCACGGCCCTCGCGCCCTTCCGCGAGATGTACGAGTTCGGGCTGGACCCGTTCCAGATCGAGGCCTGCCAGGCCCTGGAGGCGGGCAAGGGGGTGCTGGTCGCCGCTCCCACCGGCTCGGGCAAGACGATCGTCGGTGAGTTCGCCGTGCACCTGGCCCTGTTGCAGGGGCGCAAGTGCTTCTACACCACCCCGATCAAGGCCCTCTCCAACCAGAAGTTCACCGATCTCGTGCGGCGCTACGGCGCCGACAAGGTCGGTCTGCTGACCGGTGACAACAGCGTCAACGCGGACGCGCCGGTGGTCGTCATGACCACCGAGGTCCTGCGCAACATGCTGTACGCGGGCTCCCAGGCGCTCACCGGCCTCGGTTACGTGGTCATGGACGAGGTGCACTACCTCTCCGACCGCTTCCGGGGCGCGGTCTGGGAGGAAGTGATCATCCACCTGCCGGAGTCGGTGACCCTGGTCTCCCTGTCGGCGACCGTGTCCAACGCCGAGGAGTTCGGCGACTGGCTGGACACCGTCCGCGGCGACACCCAGGTGATCGTCTCCGAGCACCGGCCGGTGCCGCTGTGGCAGCACGTCATGGCCGGCCGGCGGATGTACGACCTCTTCGAGGAGGAGAGCGACCACGGCGGCCGGGGCACCGGCCGGCGAGAGGTCAGCCCCGACCTCGTCCGCCTCGCCCGGATGGAGAACCAGCGCGGGTACAACCCACGCGACCGCCGTCGCGGGAAGATGGTCCGCGAGGCCGACCGTGAGCGGGAGCGCCGCCAGCGCAGCCGGATCTGGACCCCCTCACGGCCGGAGGTCATCGACCGCCTCGACGCCGAAGGGCTGCTGCCCGCCATCACCTTCATCTTCAGCCGGGCCGGCTGTCAGGCGGCCGTGCAGCAGTGCCTTCAGGCAGGGCTCAGGCTGAACGACGAGGACAAGCGCCACCTGGTGCGGGAGATCGTCGAGGAGCGGACCGCGTCCATCCCGCCCGAGGACCTCCACGTCCTCGGCTACTACGAGTGGCTCGAAGGTCTGGAGCGGGGCATCGCCGCGCACCACGCCGGGATGCTGCCGACCTTCAAGGAGGTCGTGGAGGAGCTTTTCGTCCGCGGTCTGGTCAAGGCGGTCTTCGCCACCGAGACCTTGGCGCTCGGCATCAACATGCCCGCACGCTCCGTGGTGCTCGAGAAGCTCGTCAAGTGGAACGGTGAGCAGCACGCCGACATCACCCCCGGCGAGTACACGCAGCTGACCGGCCGGGCCGGCCGCCGGGGCATCGACGTGGAGGGTCACGCGGTCGTCCTGTGGCAGCGGGGCATGGACCCGGGTGCGCTCGCCGGACTCGCGGGCACCCGTACGTATCCGCTGCGTTCCAGCTTCCGGCCGTCGTACAACATGGCCGTGAACCTCGTGCAGCAGTTCGGGCGGCACCGTTCGCGTGAGCTGCTCGAGACCTCGTTCGCGCAGTTCCAGGCGGACCGTTCCGTCGTCGGGATCTCCCGGCAGGTCCAGCGCAACGAGGAGGGCCTCGCGGGCTACAAGGAGGGCATGACCTGCCACCTCGGGGACTTCGAGGAGTACGCGCGCCTGCGCCGCGACCTCAAGGACCGCGAGACCGAGCTGGCGAAACAGGGCGCGGCCCAGCGGAGGGCGGCTGCGGCCTCCTCCCTGGAGAAGCTGAAGCCCGGTGACGTCATCCACGTCCCCACCGGCAAGTTCGCAGGGCTCGCGCTGGTCCTCGACCCGGGACTGCCCGCGGGGCGGACCAACGGCCACCGCGGCCTGGAGTACCACGACGGGCCGCGTCCGCTGGTGCTCACTGCCGAGCGGCAGGTCAAGCGGCTGGCCCACATCGACTTCCCGGTGCCGGTCGAGGCGCTGGAGCGGATGCGGGTGCCCAAGTCGTTCAACCCGCGCTCACCGCAGTCCCGCCGTGACCTGGCATCGGCGCTGCGCAGCAAGGCGGGTCACATCGACCCGGGCCGCCACCGCAAGCAGCGGGCCGCGGCGGCCGACGACCGGGAGATCGCCCGGCTGCGCACGGAGCTGCGCGCCCACCCCTGCCACGGCTGCGACGAGCGCGAGGACCATGCGCGCTGGGCCGAGCGCTACCACCGGCTGCAGCGTGACACCCGGCAGCTGGAGCACCGCATCGAGGGCCGGACGAACACCATCGCCCGGACCTTCGACCGCATCGTCGCGCTCCTGACCGAGCTGGACTACCTGCGGGGCAACGAGGTCACCGACAACGGCCGGCGGCTGGCACGCCTCTACGGAGAGCTCGACCTGCTGGCCAGCGAATGCCTGCGCGAGCGTGTCTGGGAGGGGCTCAACCCCGCTGAGCTCGCGGCGTGCGTCTCGGCGCTGGTCTACGAGGCCCGCCAGGCGGACGACGCCGTGGCGCCCAAGTTGCCGTCCGGGCCCGCGAAGGCGGCGCTCGGCGAGATGGTCCGCATCTGGGGCCGGCTCGACGCCGTCGAGGAGGACTTCAAGATCAGCCAGACGGAAGGGGTCGGCCAGCGGGAACCCGATCTCGGCTTCGCCTGGGCGGTCTACATGTGGGCCTCCGGCCGGTCGCTGGACGAGGTGCTCCGTGAGGCGGAGATGCCGGCCGGTGACTTCGTCCGGTGGTGCAAGCAGGTCATCGACGTGCTCGGCCAGATCGCCGCTGCCGCGCCCCGGGAGGGGAGTTCGGTCGCGAAGAACGCCCACAAGGCGGTCGACGCGGTCCTGCGGGGTGTGGTGGCTTACAGCTCCGTGGGGTAGCTCTTCGGGGTGAGCTCCGTGGGGAGAGCGTTGTCGGCGTGAACTGAGCCGAGGGCGATCAGTCGGCGAGAGCCGCGTCGAGGGGCGATCGCCCCCGGGGGCGCGGACTCCATGGGCTGACGAGTGGCCACAGGCGGATCATGGACGCCTGTGGCCACTTCCGCGTGCCCTCCGGTCAGGTCGCCTTGCGGTTCTTCATCGAAAGTCCCGCGCAGGCCGCTCCCAGCACGATCGCCAGACCACCGACGATCACGTTGTTGAGAATGACGCCCGTGTCGGGGCTCTGACCCACGACCCACGTCGACACGATGAGCCACGCGCCCAGGGCCACGATGGCCATGCTCATCCCGGTCATCCGCTCCGGCATGGCGGTGAAGCAGAGTGCCAGCACGGCTATCGCGATTCCGATGACGAGGTTGTGCGTCACCAGGTTGGGCTGGTTCGCGGTGAAGTGCAGCACCCACGGCGAGACGGCGCAGTACAGGCCGAGCAGGAACACCGGTGCGTCCGCCATGGCCGTCGTCCGGCGGCCGCTCATCACGCGGTCGTGACGCGCCCGCATTTCCTCGGCATCGGGGTGGCCGGAAAGGTCCCTTCCGGTGTGCGAGATGTTACTCATGAGGATGATCTCCTTCGCACTTGCTGGAGCGACCGCGGTCAGGAGCACGGTCATCAGCTTTCCTGACCAGTGTGCTCTTATATGTCCCTTATGTGTAGTTGTCGGGGTGGTCAAATTCTGCGGATCCGTCCAGGCGGAGGGCCAGTGCCGCCAGGTCCTCCGCCCGCAGGACGCGGCCCCCGAATCCCGGCAGGGGTACGTGGAGCGGGCGCGTCCAGTGGTCCGGGACCGCGTCGATCCCGTACACCGCTCCGGCCAGCCCGCCCGTGACCGCCGCCACCGTGTCGGTGTCGCCGCCCACGTCGACCGCGGCCGCCAGGGCGGACCCGAAACCGCTGGTGGTGCGCAGCGCCCAGACCGCCGTGGCCAGGCAGGGCCAGACCGCCCCGTTGAACTCCGTGGCATCGTCGGGATGCCAGTCCCGCCCGAGGACGGAGGTCCAGCGGGCCCGGTGGGCCTCGTGGACGGCGGCCAGCGCCTCGTCCACGGCGGCGAGCGGATCGCCGCCCTCCAGCGCCACGCGTACCAGTTCGTGAAAGAGGGCGGTGCCCTCCCAGGCCGCCCCGTCCCCGTGCGTCAGGGCGGCGATACGGCGTGCGGCGTCCATCGTCGCCGCCCGTCCGGCCCGGGCGAAGTACACCGCCGGTGTGGTGGCGCGCATCAGCGAACCGTTGCCGGCGGCACGCGTGTTGACCTGGAAGTGCAGCGCGGCGGCCAGGTCCCACGGGTCGCCGCTGGTGAGGACGGCCTCGGTCTGCAGACCGATGTCCTTCGGATCGGAGACCGCCCACCGCCTGAACCGGCCGAAGATGTCCGGGAGGTCCAGGCCGCCCCGCTCCAGCAGCGACTCCCCGACCAGGACGGCCATCTGTGTGTCGTCCGTCGCCTCACCAGGATCCCAGCCGCCGCCCCCGCACATCGTGCCCGCTCCGTCGGGGAACCTCGCGCTGTACGCACCGGGCGCCCCGAACTCGAAGGGAGCGCCGAGCGCGTCGCCGACGGCGGAGCCGATCACCGCGCCCACGACACGAGCCCTGCGGTCCGGGCCGCTCCGGTCGGGTCGGAGAGCGCGGTCCTCGGGGCTCGTCGGCGTCATCCCGTCAGCGTACTGACGGCACGACGGGTCAGGCGGCCGGCATCAGGACGGAGTCCACGATGTAGACCGTGGCGTTGGCGGTCGGGACGCTGCCGCAGACGACCTTGGAGGAGTCGGTCAAGGTGTACTCCTCGCCCGAACCGAGAACTGACGGCCGGTGCCATGTGCGCCATGACCGCATGAGGGGGCCCCTGAGAGTATCGATAGTGGTACTGTCCGCTATCCGATAGGGGAACTATCTATGATGGGGGTCTGCTCGGCAAGCTCCTGGAGGGTGAACGCGCGGTGCGCATCGGTGAATTGAGTCGCAGGTCCGGAGTCCCGGTGCCGACGATCAAGTACTACGTACGAGAGGGGCTGCTGCCCGCCGGTCGGCTGACCAGCCCGAACCAGGCGCACTACGGCGAAGGGCACGAGCGGAGGCTGCGGCTGATCCGGGCACTCCTCGGCGTGGGTGGCCTCCCGATTTCCGCCATCGCGGAGGTTCTGGGCGCGATCGACGATCCGGGGCAGCCCGTGCACGAGGTGCTCGGCGTGGTGACCGCGCGCATGTCACCCGCTGAGGCGGAGCTGGGGGCCGACGCGGGGGAGCCGGAGGCGCCGGAGACGGCGGAGGCCCGTGAGGAGGTCGCCGCCCTGCTGGAACGGCGCGGCTGGCGGGCGGAGGCGGACAGCCCTGCCGGGCTGGCGCTGGCGGGCGTGCTGACCGCGCTGCGCCGGGCGGGGCACGGCGGTCTCGTCGAACTGCTGGACGCCTACGCCGACGCCGCCGAGCCCGTCGCCCGTGCGGACCTCGACTACGTGGCGAAACGCGTGGCGCGCGAGGACCTCGTGGAGAGCGTGGTCGTCGGCACGGTGCTCGGGGAGGCGATGTTCGGGGCGCTGCGCAGGCTCGCCCACGCCGACGCCTCGGCCCGACTCTACGACTCGGCGGAAGGGCCGCGGGCCCCCGCGTCCGTCGAGGGGCCGCGGGTGGCCGCGTCCGGCGAAGGGCGGCCCGCCGCGGCGGCGGAGTGAGGAACGCGCGAAACCCGGCCACCTCTCGAAGAAGGGCGGCCGGGTTTCCGGAGGGCGGAGAGGGTCAGGCGGCGCTCTCCTGCTCGCGCTCGACCTGCTCGTTCCACTCGCGCTTGACCGCGCGCCAGGCGTCGTCGTTCTGTCCGAGACGCCAGTAACCCGAGATCGACAGCCGCTGGAGCGGAATGCCGCGCTCCAGGCGCAGATGGCGCCGGATCTCCTTGACGAAGCCCGCCTCCCCGTGGACGAAGGCCTGCACCGCGCCCTCGGGGAAGTCCAGCCCGCTCACCGCCGCGACGAGAGCCTCGCCGACCGGCCGGTCGCCACGGTGCAGCCAGGTCACCGATGCCCCGTCGGGCGCCACGAGCTTCTGCTCCTCGGATGCGTCCGGCACCTCGATGAACGCGTGCACCAGGGCGCCCTGCGGCATCCGCTCCAGCGACGCGGCGATCGCCGGCAGTGCGCTCTCGTCGCCCACCAGCAGGTGCCAGTCCGCCGAGGCGTCGGGGGCGTAACCGCCGCCGGGGCCCAGGAAGGTCACCTGGTCACCGGGGAGCGCCCGCGCCGCCCAGGGGCCCGCAAGGCCCTCGTCCCCGTGCACCACGAAGTCGATCGCGAGCTCGCCGGTGCCCGCGTCCCAGGAGCGCACGGTGTACGTGCGGGTCGTGGGCCACAGCTCGCGCGGATACTCCTCACGGATCCGGGCCATGTCGAAGGGGTGGGAGTAGTCCGCCCCCTCGGGGGCGAAGCACAGCTTGACGTAGTGGTCGGTGTAGCCCTCGAGGGTGAAATCGGCCAGGCCGTCGCCACCGAGGACCACGCGCACCATGTGCGGGGTGATCTGCTCGGTGCGCAGGACCTGCGCTCCCTGCGCCTTCGGTGCCCGGCGTTGCGGCCGCTCTGCCACGAGGTTCTCCCTGCTCTGGACATGTGTGAAGCTCTACATACTTAGGCTTACCTAAGCTAGCACCTCACGCCTGGAGTGTCAGGAGCAGGCGCTGCAGTGCACCGCCCAGCCCCCACCGCGTCGCGAGAGCCTCCAGCGCGGCGGGGTCACGCGGTTCGCGTGGGAGCGCCGCGTCGAACGCGGGCACGGGTACGTCGTCGGCGACGCGGACCACCTTGGGGGCGACGGCCACGTAGTCACGGGCCTCGTCGAGCCGCTTGCGCTGGGAGGGTGTCAGCCGGGCGGAGGGGTCGTCCACCGCCGCCATGATCCCGGCGAGGTCTCCGAAGGCGTCCAGCAGCTTCGCCGCCGTCTTCTCGCCGATCCCGGGGACCCCCGGCAGCCCGTCGCTCGGGTCGCCGCGCAGCAGGGCCAGATCGACGTATCCGGCGCCGTCGACCCCGTACTTCTCGCGCAGCCAGGCCTCGTCCGTCATCTGGAGCGTGCCCACGCCCTTCAAGGGATAGAGCACCCGGACCCCCCGGGCGTCGTCCACCAGCTGGTAGAGGTCGCGGTCCCCGGTCACGATGTCCACCGGCCCGGTGGCCCGCCGGGCCAGGGTGCCGATCACGTCGTCCGCCTCGTAGGGAGAGACGCCCACCCGGGCGATGCCCAGGGCGTCCAGCACGTCCTCGATGACGGGGACCTGGGGGGAGAGCGTGTCCGGGGTCTCCTCCTCGTCGGGCACGCCGTCGGGGGTCTCCGCCGCCACCCGGTGTGCCTTGTACGTGGGGATCAGCTCGACCCGCCACTGCGGACGCCAGTCCGCGTCCATGCAGGCCACCAGGTCGTCGGGCCGGTGGTCCTGCACGAGCCGGGCGATGAAGTCGAGCAGCCCGCGCACGGCGTTGACCGGCGTGCCGTCCGGTGCGCGCACCGAGTCCGGGACGCCGAAATAGGCGCGGAAGTAGAGGGAGGCGGTGTCGAGGAGCATCAGGCGTCGCGTCACACCCTGATGATGCCGTAACCCTCCGACAGCGCGTGCGGGAGAAGCGCGCGGTTCCCGCGACAGCGGTTGCTTATGAGTGAACTGGGTCACACAAGTGTTTGCCCTGCGTAAGTGAGGGCAGGCGCGCCACCGGAGCGGACCACGTCCATTTTTGACTGATGCGCGTGCTCTGCGGGCCGAATCCGCACCGCTCCACGGTCTGCCGCCGGGGGTGGCAGACCGTTTCGGTTCAACGCGTGAGGTGTATGTGTCAAGGCTGCAAGCGGAGCACCTGTACAAGGTGTTCGGCAGACGACCCGATCAAGCCGTGCGGAAGCTCGAAGGCGGGACCCGCCGCGAAGAGCTGCGCGCCGACGGAACGACCGCAGCGGTGATCGACGCCTCGTTCACCGTGGAGCCGGGCCAGATCTTCGTCGTCATGGGGCTCTCCGGATCCGGTAAGTCCACCCTGCTCCGGATGCTCAACGGCCTGCTGGAGCCCACTGCCGGACGGGTGCTGTTCGACGGTCAGGACCTGACCGCCCTGAGCCCCCGTGAGCTGCGCAGCGTCCGCTCCACCAAGATCAGCATGGTCTTCCAGCACTTCGCGCTCTTCCCCCACAGGAGCGTCCTGGAGAACGCCGCCTACGGCCTGGAGGTCCAGGGCGTCCCGCGCGCCGAGCGTGAGGAGCGCGCCGCTCAGGCGCTGGAGCTGACCGGTCTCGCCGGCTGGGAGAAGTCCTGGCCCGACGAGCTGTCCGGCGGTATGCAGCAGCGCGTGGGCCTGGCCCGCGCACTCGCCACCGATGCAGACCTGCTCCTGATGGACGAGTCCTTCAGCGCGCTCGACCCGCTGATCCGCCGCGACATGCAGGACCAGCTCCTGGAACTGCAGAAGCGGCTGAAGAAGACGATCGTCTTCATCACCCACGACCTCAACGAGGCCATGCGCCTCGGCGACCGCATCGCCGTGATGCGGGACGGCGAGATCGTCCAGCAGGGCACCGCCGAGGACATCCTCGTCCGGCCGTCCAACGACTACGTCGCCTCCTTCATCCAGGACGTCGACCGGTCCCGGGTCCTCACAGCCGGTTCGATCATGGAGGCGCCGGAGGCGGGCCGTTCCGACAAGGACGTGCTGGCCGAGGCCCCCGCGACCGTGACGTCCGAGACCCCCATCGCCGAACTCTTCACCCCCTGCTCCACGAGCGGGGTGGCCGTCGCGGTCACCGGTGAGGACGGCGGAGTCGTAGGCGTCGTCCCGCGTTCCAGGCTTCTTGCCGCGCTCGGCGAGGAACCGCAGGTGGAGACCCCTGTGCCGGCCCAGCGTGAGGCGAAGCAGGTGATCGCCGGTGCCTAGGCTCTCCTTCGGCAGCTGGGTCGAGGACGCGGTCGACTGGCTCCAGTCGAACCTCACCTGGATCTTCGACTTCATCAAGACCGTCCTCGGCGGCATGTACGACGGTGTCAACGCCGTGCTCAGCGGCGGTGACGCGCTCCTGATGGCCGGGATCTTCGCCGTCGTCGCGTTCTGGCTGCGTGGCGTGATCCCCGCCGTCCTCACCTTCGTGGGCTTCGCGCTGATCGACTCCCTCGCCCTCTGGGACGAGGCGATGGCGACGCTCTCCCTGGTCGTCGTGGCGGCAGTGATCACCATCGTGATCGCGGTTCCCACGGGCATCTGGGCGGCGCGCAACAACCGGGTCGGCGCCGCGCTGCGGCCGGTCCTCGACGTCATGCAGACGATGCCCGCCTTCGTCTACCTGATCCCCGGCGTCATGTTCTTCGGCGTCGGCGTCACCCCCGGTGTCATCGCCACCATCGTCTTCGCGATGCCGCCCGGCGTCCGTATGACCGAGCTGGGCATCCGCCAGGTCGACAGCGAACTGGTCGAGGCCGCCGAGGCCTTCGGCACCACGCCCAAGCACACCCTCACCCGGGTGCAGCTGCCGTTGGCGCTGCCGACGATCATGGCCGGGATCAACCAGGTCATCATGCTGGCCCTGTCGATGGTCGTCATCGGTGGCATGGCGGGCGCCGGCGGTCTCGGTGAGAAGGTCTACGCCGCCATCACCCAGCTCCAGGTCGGCCTCGCCGCCGAGAGCGGAATCGCCGTCGTCATCCTCGCCATGTACCTGGACCGGATGACCGGCGCGCTCAACGAGCGGGTCTCCCCGCTCGGCCGCCGCGCCGCCGCCAAGGTCGCAGCGGGTGCGCGCCGGCTGAAGTTCACGCACTACAAGCCGGGCACCGCCGTCGCGATGACCGGTGTCGTCGTCCTCGCGCTCGTCGCGGGAGGCCTCAACATCGCAGGCTCCTCCGACTCGAAGGCGGCACAGGCCGACGCCTCGGACGTAGGCAAGGGCCAGAAGATCAACATGGGCTACATCCCCTGGGACGAGGGCATCGCCTCCACGTTCCTGTGGAAGGAGATCCTGGAGCAGCGCGGCTACGAGACCGGGATCACCCAGCTCGACGCCGGCCCGCTCTACTCCGGTGTCGCCCGCGGCGACATCGACTTCCAGACGGACTCCTGGCTGCCGACCACGCACAAGGACTACTGGGACAAGTACAGCGACCAGCTGGACGACCTCGGTTCCTGGTACGGCCCCACGTCCCTGGAGCTGACGGTCCCTTCGTACGTCAAGGGCATCGACTCGCTCGAGGACCTCAAGGGCCAGGGCAAGAAGTTCGACGGCAAGATCATCGGCATCGAGGCCAGCGCCGGGATGATGGGCACCCTCAACAAGAAGGTGCTCAAGGAGTACGGCCTGGAGGGCGAGTACGAGGTCGTCTCCTCCAGCACCTCCTCGATGCTCGCCGAGCTCAACGCCTCCATCAAGAAGAAGGAGCCGGTCGTGGTGACCCTGTGGTCGCCGCACTGGGCCTACGGCAAGCACGACCTGAAGAAGCTGAAGGACCCGAAGGGCGCCTGGGGCAAGGGCGAAGAGGTCCACACCGTCGCGCACAAGGGCTTCGCGAAGAAGGCCCCCGCCGTCGCCGAGTGGCTCAAGGACTTCGAGCTCACCGAGGACCAGCTCACCGGCCTCGAGAACGAGATCCAGAACGCAGGTCAGGGCAAGGAGCAGGACGGCGTCCGCGCCTGGCTGAAGAAGAACCCCGGGCTCGTCGACAAGCTGGCCCCGGTGCCGGGTGGTGCGGGCGGCTCCCAGCAGGGCAAGGACGCGGGCAAGACCGTGAACATGGGGTACTTCCCGTGGGACGAGGCCATCGCCTCCACCTACCTCTGGCAGAACATGCTGGAGGACCGGGGATACAGGACGACGGTCAAGCAGCTCGACCCGGGACCCCTCTACACGGGCCTCGCGCAGGGTCAGCTCGACGTCCAGTTCGACTCCTGGCTGCCGACGACGCACAAGGACTACTGGGACCGGTACGAGGACGACCTCACCGATCTCGGTTCCTGGTACGGGCCGACCTCGCTGGAGCTGACGGTCCCGTCGTACGTCAAGGGCATCGATTCGCTCGAGGACCTCAAGGGCCAGGGCAAGAAGTTCGACGGCAAGATCATCGGCATCGAGTCGAGCGCCGGGATGATGGGCACCCTCAACAAGAAGGTGCTCAAGGAGTACGGCCTGGAGGGCGAGTACGAGGTCGTCTCCTCCAGCACCTCCTCGATGCTCGCCGAGCTGAACCGGTCGATCAAGAAGAAGGAGCCGGTCGTGGTGACCCTGTGGTCGCCGCATTGGGCCTACGGCAAGCACGACCTGAAGAAGCTGAAGGACCCGAAGGGTGCCTGGGGCGAGGGCGAGCAGATCCACACGGTCGCCAAGAAGGACTTCGCCAAGGACTTCCCGGAGCTGACCGGCTGGCTGAAGGACTTCGAGCTCAGTGAGGCGCAGCTGGCGTCGCTGGAGGTGGAGCTCCAGAAGGGCGGCGCCGGCAAGGAGAAGGAGTCCGCCCGCCGCTGGATGGACGCCAACCCGGACGTGGTGGCCGAGCTGACGCCCGTCAGCTGACCCCCGGGTCCACGGACCGGCCATGACGAAGGGGACGGCCCCGGTAGCGAACCGGAGCCGTCCCCTTCAGGCTTGTCTCAGGGAGTCCCCGAAGGTTTCCCGTCCGTCCTCGTCCGCCCGCTTCCCCTCCATCACGCGAAGGACATGCGTAGGGTGCTGGCAACCGGCAGGATGGCGAACCGGGGAGGGAGCCGGACATGGACGACAAGGAAGCCCTTCGAGTGGGTGCCGCGGTCCGCCGACGCCGCAGGACCCTCGGACTCACCCTGGCCGCGGTGGCCGGGCGCAGTGGCCTGTCCGTACCGTTCCTGAGCCAGATCGAGAACGAGCGGGCCAGACCCAGCCCCCGCTCCCTGGACCGGGTGGCGCAGGCGCTGGAGACGACGACCGAGCGGCTGCGGGCCGCGGCGGACTCGGCGCGCGCCGTGGACGTCGTACGGGCCGACGGCGAGGACGGTGTGCGCCGCCTGGTGCGAGGCCGCCACCAGCTCAGTGCGCTGGAGTTCAGCGGCGAACCGGACCTGGGGCGCGAGTTCCAGCACCGCAACGACGAGGTGATGTACGTCGTGGAGGGCGCGGTCGAGGTCGAGGCCGAGGGGCAGGCCCATCGGCTCGGCCGGGGCGACACCCTCTTCCTGTCCGGCGGGGTCCGGCACCGCTGGCGGGCGGCCGTCCCCGGCACCCGGCTGCTGGTGGTCTCCGTCGCCGAACACATCGACGCGACGTACGACTCGCGCCGCTGACGGGGCTGCCGTGCGTGTCGTGTCCCTCGTGCCCTCGCTCACCGAGGCGGTCGCCGTCACGGCCCCCGGCCGTCTCGTCGGGGTCACCGACTGGTGCACCCGCCCCGCGGGGCTGACCGCGGCGCGGATCGGCGGCACGAAGAACCCCGACACCGCGGCTGTGGCCGCCCTGCGCCCCGACCTCGTCCTCGCCAACGAGGAGGAGAACCGGGAAGCGGACCTGGACGCCCTGCGCGCGGCCGGCCTGGACGTCCTGGTCACCGAGATCCGCACCCTCGACCAGGCCTTCGCCGAACTGGAACGGGTCCTCGCCGCGTGCGGCCTGCCCCGCGCGCGCTGGCTGGAGGACTCCCGTGCCGCATGGTCGGCGCTGCCGCCGCCGCGCGTCACGCGCCCCGCGATCGTGCCGGTCTGGCGCAGACCCTGGATGGTCCTGGGCCGTGACACCTTCGCCGGTGACCTGCTGGCCCGCCTCGGGATACGCAACGTGTACGCGGACCACCGCGAGCGCTACCCCCGCGTCCCCCTGGCCGAGCTGAACGCCGCGGGCGCCGAGCTGGTCGTGCTGCCCGACGAGCCGTACCGCTTCACCGCCACCGACGGGCCCGAGGCCTTTCCCGGACTGCCTGCCGCGCTCATCGACGGGCGGCATCTCACGTGGTACGGACCGTCACTCGCCGAAGCGGCCCCGGCGCTGCGAGCAGGGCTCCGCTGACCAGCCCGCCCAGCGTCCGCAGCCCGGCGAACACCCAGGCGGCCACCAGCAGTGCGTACAGCGCCGCGGCGAGCCAGGTGAACGCGTGGAGGCCGGTGTGCCGGGCCAGTCCCGCCGCTCCGGTGACGCACGTGCCGACCGGGAAGGTGAACCCCCACCACGTCATCGTGAACCGCATGCCGCGCCGCACCGCGCGCACCACCATCGCGGCGGACAGAGCGAGCCACAGCAGGGCGAACCCCATGACCGGGACGCCGTAGAGCACGGCGAACGCGCCGAAGGCCGAGGCGTACGGCGCCGCGATCGCGCCGGGCGCGACATCGGCCATCTGGTTGACGGCGGTCGTCGACTGGCCCAGCGGGCCGAGCACCAGGAAGAGCGTCGGCGTCAGCGCGAGGGGCAGCGGGCCCTCGTGGACCAGCCGCGCGAAGACCAGCGGGAGGACCACCAAGGTCGCCAGCAGCGACAGCCCGAACATCGCGTAACAGGCCAGCAGGAGCGCCTCGCGCCCCTGGCCGGGCGGCAGCTCGGGCACCAGCAGCGGGCCGACGGCGGCCGAGACCATCGGGGCCACCAGCGGCAGAAGCCAGACCGGGGAAGCGCTGCCGTGCGCCGGCCGGTGGCGTACGACCATGAGGTACGGGATCACCACGGCGGTGGCGAGCCCGGTCAGCGTGCCCGCCGAGAACAGCACCACGTCCACGGCGACTGCCGCCGGGTGCCCGATGAGGTCCCGGCCGACCACCAGGGTGCCCGCGCCGACGGCGAGCAGCGCCATGGACAGGCAGCCGTGGAACGGGGCCACGGCGGGATCCAGCAGATGGGCGCGCGCCTGCTCCGGGTGGAGGAGCCAGTGGCCGGCCCGGGCCGCGAGCACCACGACGAGCAGCACGGCGGAGAGGGCCCAGACCGCGAGGCAGGCCGTACGCAGGCCCGGCACGTCCAGGGGCAGAGCGGCGCCCGCGGTGGCCACGATGGCCGTTCCCATCACGGTGGCGTACCAGTTCGGGCCGAGATGCCGCAGTGCGGGGAGACGGACGGCTGCGGGCGGGGCGGCGGGCGCCTCGGTCGTGGTCCGCGGAAAGATGGCCATGCCACGATTCTTGGTGGCCGGCCCCCCGCACACCAGTGAGCACCCGGCTATGGGGCCATAAGCTGGGGTTATGACCAGCCCCGTCCCTCCGTCCTCCTCCCTGCCCCACCGGGTCCCCGACCTGGGAGCCATGGTGCTTCTGCTCGCCGTCGCGCGGCACGGGAGCCTGGGCCGGGCCGCGAGGGAGGTCGGCATCAGCCAGCCGGCGGCCTCCAGCCGTGTCCGGTCCATGGAGCGGCAGCTCGGGGTCGCGCTGCTGGACCGTTCCCCGAGAGGCTCCCGGCTGACCGACGCGGGCGCCCTGGTCACCGACTGGGCGCGCCGGGTGGTGGAGGCCGCCGAAGCCTTCGACGCGGGCACTCAGGCGCTCCGCGACCGGCGGGACTCCCGGCTGCGGGTGGCGGCCAGCATGACCATCGCGGAGTACCTGCTGCCGGGCTGGCTGATCGCCCTGCGCGCCGGCCGCCCGGACACGGCGGTCTCCCTGCTCGCGGGGAACTCGGCCGTCGTCGCCCAGCGGCTGCTCTCCGGCGAGGCCGACCTCGGCTTCGTCGAAGGGCTTTCCGTGCCGGAAGGCCTCGACGGCACCGTCATCGCGCACGACCGGCTCGTCGTCGTGGTCGCCCCGTCCCACCCCTGGGCCCGCCGGCGTACGCGACTCACCCCCGGCGAGCTCGCGGCGTCCCCCCTGATCCTGCGCGAACGCGGTTCGGGCACCCGCCAGGTCCTGGACGCGGCGCTCGCCGTGCACGGCGGGCTGGCGAGCCCGCTGCTCGAACTCTCCTCCACCACTGCCGTGAAGGGCGCGGCGGAGAGCGGCGCGGGCCCCTGCGTGCTGAGCGAACTGGCGCTCTCCGAGGAGCTGTCGGCCAGGCGCCTCGTCGAGATCCCCGTCGCGGGCGTCCGGCTCCGCCGGCAACTGCGCGCCGTCTGGCCCGCCGGGCACCGTCCGTCCGGCCCGGCCCGCGATCTGCTCTCCCTGACCGCACACCCCTCGGGTCCGGCACGCGGCTGAGACGTGGGTGGTCGCGGGCCCGTTCATGTGCCGCTCGCGAGCTGGTTCATGTGCCGGACACCTCTGCTTGACCTCATGTCCGGGCGGTCGTCCCCAGCCGGATTTCCATGAGACGAAGGTCACTTTCACTTTTGGGTCCGGCGTGTAGGTGTCGGGTGAATGTACCCATCTGCGCAGGTGGACGCGTTCAGCCGCTGTCCCTACGGTCACTTGGCAGTCACAACTTGTGACCTTTTTCTGTGGGCTCTGGGGAGGGCTGGGGGATGTTTCGTCGTGCCCGCGCACGCGGGGGAGCGGGAGGACCGGCGGCGTTGGCGCTCGCCGTCGCACTGGTGGCCGGTACGGCTGCTGTGGCGGGCGTCGCACCGGCCAGGGCGGAGGCGCCGCTCGCGGCACCGCGCTCCGCCGTGGCGGCCGCCGGGGAGGCGCCGGTGTCCGAGGACGAGGCGCTGGCCGAGGCCCTGCGCACCGGCAAGAAGGTGGAGGTCACCTCGGCGCGCGGCGAGAGCCGCGACGTGTTCGCCACGCCCGAGGGACGTTTCGAGGCGCGCGAGTACATGCGCCCGGTCCGTACGCGTGTCGGCGGCGCCTGGGCGGCCATCGACACCACCCTCGCCGTGACCGCCGACGGGGCGGTCGAACCGAAGGCCGCCTCCGCGGGCCTCACCTTCTCCGGGGGCGGAGAAGGACCGCTGGTGCGCCTGGAACGCGCCGGCCGCACGCTGGAGTTCACCTGGCCCGCGGACGTGCCGAAGCCGACGCTGGAGGGCGACACCGCGACGTACGCCGACATCCTGCCGGATGTGGACCTGCGGCTCGGCGCCCAGGAGGACGGCTTCACGCAGCTGCTCGTCGTCAGATCCGCCGAGGCCGCCGAGAGCCCTGAGCTCGCCGAGCTGCGGATGGGCCTGGCCGCCGACGGCATGACCGTGCGGGAGACGGCGGACGGCGGGCTGGCCGCCATCGACGACGGAGCGGGCACACCCGTCTTCGAGGCCGCCGAGCCGATGATGTGGGACTCCAGCCCGGGCGTCACGCCGGCGGCCGGCCTCGCGCGGTCCACCGCCGAGGAGCCCGCCGCCGCGACGGGGGAGGAGCCGGGCGCCGGGGAGTCGGGGCAGCTGGCCGCCGTGGGCGTCGAGGTGGCGGCCGGCGGAGAGGAACTGATCCTCACCCCGGACCGGGAGGTCCTGGCGGGTGAGGACACGGTCTACCCGGTGTTCATCGACCCGCAGTGGTACTCGCCGAAGACGACGGCGTGGACGATGGCCTCCAAGTACTGGGCCAGTTCACCGCAGTGGAAGTTCAACGGCGACCCCGACGCGGGCCTCGGGTACTGCGGCTGGGCCTACTGCAAGCCGTACGACACCAAGCGGCTCTTCTACCAGATCCCCACCTCGCAGTTCGCGGGCAAGTCGATCCTGTCGGCGGAGTTCGTGGTGCGCGAGACGCACGCGGCCTCCTGCGACAAGCGCGAGGTCCAGCTGTGGCGCACCAAGGGGATCAACTCCTCGACCACCTGGAACTCGCAGAACGCGTCCGGCTTCTGGGTGGATCACATCGAGACCCGAAGCTTCGCCTACGGGTACGACGGCTGCTCGGCCGCCGACGCGGAGTTCGACGTCAAGGCAGTGGTGGCACAGGCCGCGGCCGGGAAGTGGCCGACCCTCACCTTCGGGATGCGGGCCTCGAGTGAGTCCGACATGTACACCTGGAAGCGGTTCTCCGACGACGCCTTTCTCCGGGTCAACTACAACCGTCCTCCGGCGCAGATCAAGACCTCGCAGCTGACGCAGGACCCGGGCGGCGCGTGCGGCAAGCCCGGCGCGCCCAAGCGCGTACGGACGCTGCCGACGATGCGGGCGAACGACGTTACCGACCCGGACAAGGACCGGGTGCGGGTGCAGTTCCAGGCATCCTGGGACAGCGGGGACGGAAAGGGCTTCACCACCCGGTGGACCTCGGCCGCCTCCACCTACAAGGCATCGGGCTCCGACTTCTCGCTGTCGCTGCCCAGCACGCTCCCGAAGAACAAGACCATCGGCTGGGCCGCCCGTTCGAACGACAGCGCCCAGTGGTCGCCATGGTCGTGGGTCGGCTCGGCGACGGCGTGCAACACCGTCTACGACACCTCCGTACCGGCCGGACCGTCCATCACGTCGGGGCAGTACCCCGCCTCCGACCCGGAGGACCCGCAGGACCCCTGGCTGGACGGAGTGGGGCGCTACGGCACGTTCACTGTCGACTCCACCTCCACGGACGTCTCGAAGTACTGGTTCGGCATCAACGGCGACCCGAGCAGCGCACACACGCTGACCACGTCCGGCGGGGGTGCGAAGTCCCTGAAATTCATGCCGACCAGACCCGGTGTCAACTTCATCACCGCGCAGGCCTTCGACACCGCGGGCAACGGCAGTGAGATCCGCACCTACCAGTTCCGCGTCCGGGCCGGCCAGCCGGACCGGCTGACCTGGGACCTCGACGAGCCCGCGGGAGCCACCGGCGTCGCGGGCGAGGGCGGTGCCTGGCCGGCGGACCTGACGGGCGGCGCGCAGCCGGGCGTCGAAGGCGTCACGGGCAAGGGGCTTCGTCTCGACGGGGTGGACGACGTCGGGGCGACCGTGTCCCCCGTGCTGAACACCGGCAAGAGCTTCTCCGTGTCGCTGTGGGCCAAGCTGCCCACGGACAAGCCGGACGCCGCGACCGTCGCCGTGTCCCAGGCGGGGCACGACACGAGCGGGTTCGAGATCTACCACTCCAGCGCGATGGGCGGCTGGGTCTTCCTGCGCCACTCCGTCGACTCCGCCGGTGCCACGTCGGTGCGCGCGGCCCAGCCCGCCTGCCCGGCCGGCGACACCGCGTGCGTGAGCGGGCGGCTCGGCGTCTGGACCCATCTGGTCGGGGTGTTCGACAACCCCGCTCAGCAGCTGAGGCTGTACGTCGACGGAAAGCAGGTCGGCACGGCCCCCTTCACGTCCCCGTGGGACGCGCGCGGCAGCACCCTCCTGGGGGCGGCCAGGCATTACGGCACGATGAGCAACTTCTTCCAGGGCGACCTGGACGAGGTACAGCTCTTCGACTACCAGCTCTCACCGGACCAGGTGGCCGGCCTGCACTCCAAGCAGCCGGTGAGCACCAACCGTCCCGCCAAGCTGGCCTGGCCCCTGGACGAGGACGCCACCGCCACGGCGGTGACCGGCCGCGCCCAGCCGGTGGTCGCCACGCTCAAGGGCGGAGCCACGAGCGGCGCGACGGGCGTGGACGGCAAGGGCCTGCAACTCGACGGAGTCGACGACCACGCCACCAGCGGCCGTCCCCTCCTGGACACCTACCAGAGCTTCGCGGTGTCCGCCTGGGCCCGGCTGCCGAAGGACAAACCCAACAGGGCCATGGTGGTCGCCCATCAGAGCGGTGACGCCAACCGGGGCTTCGAGCTCTACCACACCGGCACCGGCTGGGTCTTCCAGCGGGCCACCGCCGACACCGGCGACGCCACCCTGGTGCGCGCGCTGGAGAACGCCACCAGCGACCCCAAGTGCCCGATCGCCCCGCTGGGCGAGTGGGCCCACGTGGTCGGCGTGTACGACATCGACGCCCAGCAGATCCGCCTCTACGTCAACGGGTGCCTGAAGGCCACCCAGCCCTTCACCACCCCCTGGCTCGCCTCCGGTTCGCTCACCCTGGGCGCGTCCGGATACCCGAGCGGCGTCGCCAACTTCTTCCAGGGGAACCTGGACGATGTCCGCCTCTACGACCGCACCGTCACCGACGACGAGGTACGTCAGCTCTTCAAGCAACGCCCCCTGATCAAGTCCCGCTGGCTCCTCGACTCCGCCACCGGCACTCCCGCCGTCTCGCCGAACGCGCTCGGCGGGGCCCCTGCCCTGACGCTGGGCGGTCAGGCGGCCGTCGGGCCGGGCTGGGTCGACGACGCGGCACTGTTCCTCGACGGCGTCGACGACTACGCGTCCACCACGGGCGTCCCGGTGGACACCGGGGCCAGCTACACCGTCACCGCCTGGGCGCAGGCCGCGGCGGCACCCGGCCGACCGGCCACCGTGATCAGCGCCGAGGGTGCCACGAGGAGCGCGTTCGCGGTCCGCTACGCGCCGGCGGCCGACCCCGGGGCGGGCACGGGAAGCTGGCAGATCCAGCTACCGGGCGCCGACTCCGCGACGGCGACCACGGTGACCGTGGAGAACCGCCAGTTCTACGACCCCACCGAGTGGAACCACCTGGCCCTGGTCTACGACGGTTTCGCCGACCAGGTACTGCTCTACGTCAACGGGCAGCTCGAACAGGTCGCCTGCGCCGACGACGACGCCGACGGCAGCCAGGACGACGCCGCGTGCAGCGAGCAGGTGTCCTGGGCGTCCAACACCCCCGCGTTCACCGCGACCAAGTCCCTGCAGTTCGGCCGCAGCAAGGCCGGCTCCACCGTGGGCGACCACTGGGCGGGCGGGATCGACGACGTGTGGGCGTTCCAAGGGGCCCTGAGCGAGTCGCAGATCGCCCATCTGTCGCTGGGCATGCCGGGTGTCGCCACCGAGGTGCCCGGCACCGACTGACCGGAAACGGTGCCGGACCGTCGCCTCGGGCACGGTCCGGCACCGCATCGCGGCTGCCGCCGCACCGAACCCATGCACCAGGCCAACCGCCCAGAGCCGCCGGGTTTTGTCCCGCGCGGCCGGGCGCGATCGGATCCGAGGGAATCAATGAGGCATTCGTCATCAAAGGGATGGGCGGTGCGGTGGAGACACCGGGCCGCGCTGGCCTCCGCCGTCGTCATGACCGCCACGCTGCTCCAGGGCGTCGTCGCCCCCGACGGCTCGGGAGCGGTCGCCGACGACGGGCGCGGGCGGCCGGCGCTGCCGAAGACGGAGCGGCCCGTGGCCGGTTCCGCCGCCCCGAAGGCCAAGGCGCGCACCGTGGAGCGTGGGCCGCGCACCCCTCGGACCGCGCCCCGCGACGCGTGGCCGGCGGCGGGCTCCGCCGACGTGACACTACGCCGTGCCCCGGCGGGCGCGAAGGCGGCGGCACCTGAACAGGCCGGTGGCCTGCCCGTGTACGTCGGCCGGAGCAAGGCATCCTCCGCGCACGCGGCGAAGACGGACCGGAGAGCCGTGGCCGCCGAGTCCGCATCCGGCCGGGTCCGGGTCCGGATGGCCGGCCACGAGCAGGCCCGGCGGGCCCAGGTGGACGGCCTGGTCCTCGCGCTCACCCCCGACCGGGAGGAGTTCACCGACGGGGCCGCGCTCGTCCGGGTCGACTACCGCCGGATCGCCCAGGCGTACGGCGGCGGTTACGGCTCGAGGCTGACCCTGGTCGAGCTCCCCGCCTGCGCACTGACCACGCCCGAGGCGGCCCGGTGCCGCACCCGTACGCCGGTCGAGACGGTGAACGACACGGAGAGCGGCACACTCACCGCCCCGGCCGTCCGCGTCGCCGCTTCGGGAACCACCGTGCTGGCCGCGGTTGCGGACGACACGGCCGCCACCGGCGACTACAAGGCCACCCCGCTCTCCCCGTCCGCCACCTGGCAGACCAACCTCAACACGGGCGATTTCGCCTGGTCCTACGAGATGGCCGTCCCCGACGTGCCGGGCGGGCTGAAGCCGAGCATCGGTCTCGGCTACTCCTCCGGGTCCGTCGACGGCCGGACCGGGGAGACCAACAACCAGTCCTCCTGGATCGGCAGCGGCTTCGACCTGTGGCCCGGCTATATCGAGCGCCGGTACAAGCCGTGCGCGGACGACGGGGTCGAGAACAGCGACGGCATGAAGCCCGGGGACCTCTGCTGGGGCTACGACAACGCGTTCATCAGCTTCAACGGCAAGGGCGGCGAGCTGGTCCCCCTCGGCTCCGACCAGTTCAGGCTCCGCCAGGACGACGGAACCCGGATCGCGCGGCTCACCTCCACGGACCGGGGCAACGGTGACGACAACGGCGAGTACTGGCGGCTGACCGACCCCGAAGGCGTGCAGTACTACTTCGGATACAACCGGCTGCCCGGCTGGAGCGACGGGAAGAAGACCACGGAATCCACGTGGACCGCCCCCGTCTTCGGCGACGACTCGGGCGAGCCCTGCCACGCGGCGGCGTTCGCGGACTCGTGGTGCCAGCAGGCGTGGCGCTGGAACCTCGACTACGTGGTCGACCCCCGGGCCAACGCCATCTCCTACACCTACGTCCAGGAGAAGAACTCCTACGGCCGCAACCTCAAGGCCGCCGACGACACGCGCTACACCCGCGGCGGCTACCTCGACGAGATCCAGTACGGCCTGAAGTCCTCGTCGATGTACACCACCCCCGCCCTCGCCAAGGTGGTCTTCGCCAACGCCGAGCGCTGCCTGCCGGACGCCCTCACCACCTGCTCGTCCATCGGCACCGACTCCGCGTACTGGTACGACACGCCCTACGACCTCAACTGCGAGCAGGGCAAGGACTGCGACCAGGGCCGTCTCTCACCCTCGTTCTGGACGCGCAAGCGCCTCGCGGAGGTGACCACCCAGGTCCGCGACGCGTCCGGCGCCTACCAGAAGACCGACTCGTGGAAGCTGGCCCACCGCTGGGGGACGGCGGACATCGACTACCAGTTGCTGCTCGACTCGATCCAGCACACCGGCCACACCGCGACCCCCGCGATCACTCTCCCGAAGACCACGTTCGCCTACACACAGCTGGCGAACCGGCTGGACCGGACCGGTGACGGCTACGCGCCGTTCATCAAGGACCGGCTCTCCACGATCGCGGACGAGTACGGCGGCCAGACCGATGTCGACTACTCGGCCGCCGCGTGCGACTGGTCCGCCCTGCCCACCCCGCAGAGCAACACCACGCGCTGCTTCCCGCAGTACATCGGCGGGAGCTCCACCGTCGACCCCGAGATCCACTGGTTCAACAAGTACGTCGTCACCTCCGTCACGGCGACCGACCGTACCGGCGGCTCTCCCGACCAGGTAACGGCCTACACGTACATGGGTCCGGCCGCCTGGCACTACGACGACGACGACGGCCTGACCAAGGAGAAGTCCAAGACGTGGTCCCAGTGGCGGGGCTATGGGCAGGTTCGTGTCAAGACGGGCGGCCAGGGCGGCGACGCCGCCATGAAGTCGCAGACCGACTCCTTCTTCCTGCGCGGGATGGACGGCGACCGGGAGGCCCCGTCCGGGGGCACCAGGAACGTCGCGGTGACCCTCGGAGACGACGAAGGCGACCCGATCACCGACCACGAGGCCTTCGCCGGCTTCGCGTACAAGACGGCCACCTACTCCGGCAGCGGCGGCAAGATCCTCACCAAGACCGTCAACCGCCCCTGGCGGCACGAGACGGGCAAGCGGACCCGGGACTGGGGCACCATCACCTCCAACTTCACGGGAACCGGACGCACCACTACGTGGACGTCCCTGGACGACGGAGCGGGAGCGTCCTGGCGGACCACGTCCAGCTCCTCCACCTACGACACCGTGGCGGGGCGGGTCACCCAGACCGACGACCGCGGTGACGAGTCCACCGCGACGGACAACCGCTGCACCCGCACCAGCTACGCCACCAACGACAGCGCCAACATCCTCACGCTGCCCGCCCGGGTCGAGACCGTGTCGAAGGCGTGTGCCGACACCGTCGACCGGACGAAGGACGTCATCGCCGACGTCCGCTCGGCATACGACGGCGGAGCCTACGGCGCGGCTCCCACCAAGGGGGACGCCACCGCCACGGCCCTGCTGAAGAAGCACGACGGCACCACGGCCACCTACCTGGAGTCCGGCGCGACCTTCGACTCCTACGGCCGGGTCCTGACCAGCACCGACCTGACCGCGAACGTCACAGTCACGGGCACGGCGGCTCCCGTGCGCACCGCGCGCACCGACGGGCGGACCACGACCACGGTCCGCACCCCCGCCGCGGGGTTCGTCACGAAGACGGCGACGACCACGCCCCCGGCCAAGGCCGGTGACGCGACGACGGCCCTGACCAGCTCGGCCACCCACGATCCACTGCGCGGGCTGCCGCTTACCCAGACCGACGCCAACGGGAAGGTCACGACCTTCACCTACGACGCGCTGGGCCGCTCCTCCAAGGTCTGGCTCGCCGACCGGCAGACCACGCTGTCGCCGAGCTACGAGTTCGGCTACCTGATCACCGAGGGACAGCCGGTGGCGGTCGTCACGAAGGGGCTGAACACGAACGGCGGACAGATCGCCTCCTACACGCTTTACGACGGCTTCCTGCGGCAGCGCCAGGTCCAGGCTCCCGGGCCGGACGGCGGGCGGCTGCTGTCGGACGCCTTCTACGACGAGCGCGGCCTGAACTCGAAGACGTTCGCGACGTACTACTCGACCGGAGCGCCCTCGGGAACGCTGTTCACGCCGACGGACGCACTCGCGGTCGAGACTCAGTCCCGTGTGACCTACGACGGTCTGGGCCGCCCCACCGTCACCACGCAGATCGCGGGGAACGGCGACGGCGGGACGGTGATCGGGACCGCCCGCACCGACTACGGCGGCGATCGCACCACGGTCATCCCTCCTGTGGGCGGCACCGCGACCACCACACTCGTGGATGCCCGCGGGCAGACGACGGAGTTGCGTCAGCACCACGCTCGGTCCGCGGACGCCGCATACGACTCGACCCGCTATTCCTACAACTCGCGCGGTGAGCTTTCGAAGCTCACCGACCCGGCCGGGAACACCTGGACCTACACCTACGACCTGCTCGGCCGCCTCACCGCGACGACCGACCCGGACAAGGGCGCCGGCTCGAGCACGTACGACGACCACGGTCAGGTCGTCTCGTCCTCGGACGACCGGGAGACCGACCTGTACTACGCCTACGACGGTCTCGGCCGCCAGACCGAACTGCGGGAGAACAGCGCCGCCGGTCCTCTGCGGGCCTCATGGGTCTACGACACGGTCAGCGGAGCCAAGGGCCATGTCGCGGAGTCCACGCGGTACGTCGGCAGTGAGGCATACACCAGCAAGGTGGTCGCCTACGACCGGCTGTACCGGACGCTCCGCTCGACCTTGACCGTGCCGGACAGCGAGGGCGCACTCGCCGGTACCTATCTGTCGGCTACCGCCTACAACGTGGACGGCTCCGTCCGTACGACCGGATTCCCTGCGGCAGGCGCGCTGTCCGCCACCACGGTTGCGTTCACCTACGACGAGCGGACCCTGCGGCCCACTGCCCTGAGCGGCAGCCAGGGCCTGGACGCCACCACCAGCTACAGCCTCACCGGCAAGCCGCTGCAGTTCGAGCTCTCCAACGACGGCGGCAAGAAGGTCTGGGCCACCAACACCTACGAATGGGGCACACAGCGCCTTGCCACCGCCCGCGTGGACCGGGAGGACGTTCCGGGTGTCGACCGTCACGACACCTACCGCTACGACGCGGCGGGCAATGTCCTTTCCGTCTCGGACGTCTCCCGGTCCGGCACCGACACCCAGTGCTTCGGTTACGACCACCTGCGCCGGATGACGACCGCCTGGACCCAGGCCACGGCCACCTGCGCTCCCGCCCCCGGCGGCGGCACGGTCGGCGGCCCCGCGCCCTACTGGCACTCGTACGCCTATGACAAGGTGGGCAACCGGCTCACCGAGACGCTGCACGACGTCACCGGTGACACGGCGAAGGACACCGTACGCACTTACGGCTATCCCGAGCCGGGGGAACCGCGTCCGCACGGTGTCACCTCGGTCACCCAGACAGGTCCGACGGGCACCGCGCAGGACACCTACGGCTACGACCCGGCCGGCAACACCGACCGGCGTACTCTCGCGGGCACCTCCCAAAAGCTCGAATGGGATGCCGAAGGTCATCTTGCCAAGGTGACCCAGCCCGTGGAAGGCAAGGCGGACGAGGTCACCGAGTACGTCTACGACACCGACGGGAACCGCCTCGTCGCTCGCACCGCGACGGAGACCACCCTTTACCTGGGCCCCACACAGATCACCGTGGCCAAGGGAAGCACCGAGCCCGAGGCCACCCGAACGGTCGATCTCGGAGGCGGCCACCAGGCGGTGATCGATGACGACGGCTCTGTCTCCTTCACCCTCGCCGACCACCAGGGCTCCGGCCAGCTGGCGGTGGAGGAGTCGAACCAGCAACTGACCCAGCGGCGGACGCTCCCGTTCGGGGGCATCCGCGGCACGCGACCCGCCAACTGGCCCGGCACCGCCGGGTTCCTCGGAGGGACCGACGACTCCGAATCGACAGGACTGCAGCACATCGGCGCCCGGGAGTACGATCCGGCAACAGGCCGGTTCCTCTCCGTCGACCCCCTGCTCACGCCGGAGGATTCGCAGGCACTCAACGGATACGCCTACAGCAACAACAGCCCTCTCACCTTCAGCGACCCCAGCGGTCTGGGCTGCATCCACGGCGCGCCCGGTGGCGGGGCGGACGGCATCTGCGCCGGCGTCGAGGGTGACACCGACGGCGTCATCGGCCCCGGCTCCAACAACTGCCAGCGGATCTCCTCCTGCTACGACACCGCTGTCGCGATGTCGAAGAAGGCCAGGAAGAACGGCACCTACGGCAAGAAACCGATCATCATCCAGCGCAAGGGTGACTCGATCACCATCCAGGGCGTCTACATACCGACCCAGGCCGAACTCGCCGAGACTTTCCCCTATTACCACGAGCGACTGGACTACGAGCACAACCTGCAGAACTGGGCCCGGGCAACGCAGTGCACAGGCCTGAGCAACGCGGGGTCCGAGTTCTGCAACGCGATCGGAGAACTCGGCTGGTTCGGTGACCGCGACGGCCCCGGGATCCTGGAGGTGCTGGGCGTCGACGACTACGTCGGCTGTGCCAGGGGATCGGGCAGCGCCTGCAAGGCGGCGGCGATCGACGTCGGGATCTCGCTGGCCACGGGCCTGGTGGGCAAGGCCGGAAAGGTCGTCTTCAAGAGCGTCAAAGCCGGGATCAAGAAGGGAGACGTCCTTCCCATCGAATGCCTGGCGGCCGGTGCGCTTCACAGTTTCGTCCCGGGCACCCGTGTCCTGATGGCGGATGGCTCGACCAGGCCCATCGAAGAGGTGGGCGTCGGCGACAAGGTGGTCGTCACCGACCCCGCGACCGGCGAGACGACCGTGCGGGCGGTCGTCGCCACCATCGTGACCGAGGACGACAAGCACTTTGTCGACGTCACCGTCACCGGGGAGGACGGTGAGGTTCCGGCCCCGCTGAGCGCCACGACGACGCACCCCTTCTGGTCACCCTCCGAGGGGGCCTGGGTGGACGCCGGCGTGCTGAAGCCCGGCATGACCCTGCGCGCCGCCGACGGCAGCACTGTCAGGGTCGACAGCACGCGGGCGTATCAGCAGCGGCAGCGCACGCACGACCTCACGGTCGACGACATCCACACCTACTACGTGGTCGCCGGCGAAGCACCGGTCCTGGTGCACAATGACGACCCGCTGCCCACTCAGGTGCAGGGGCGAAACCAACCACTGACCAACAAGCAGGCGACCGACCTGGCGAAATATCTCGGTTACACCAAGACCAACTACAAGGTGCGAGGTCAGCTGGTGTTCACCAACAAGAAGTCGTTCATCACGCAGGACATCGGCAACGGGGACGGCTCGCACAACGGCGGAACATGGAAGATCGCCAAATCGGTGGAGGCACTGGGCCAGAAGGCCACGCGCACCGCGACGACGGATGCTCTCCTGACCGCGATCGGATGCTGATGGGCAACGACGAGGAAGCGGATTTCCCCTACTGGAGCATCGACATGCCGGGGCTCGACGAGCGCCGCGCCGTCGAGCTGGCCGGCCTGGTCCGGCAGTCGGGCGCGGGGATCGAGCCGACGCTGGTCGACCCAATGCTCTGGCTCACCCTCCACCTGGATCGGGAGACGGTCGAAGTGGTCCGGGACGCCTTGGCCTCGGCTCCGACGACCGCGGTCACGGCGTCGCTGGTCGAGAGCTTCGACGAGTGGCTCGACCAGTCGGCACGGGGCGGAGAAGGTGGAGCCGACAGCCCTTGAGAGTTCGAGGCCGGCAGGGGGCCGCCCACCTCCCGGCCTCGGACGCGGCATCCCCGGCTTCCCTTTCCTGGGCCGAGGGTGCCGTGCCTCTCTGGGGCTCGGCCGGACCCGGTGAGGACCCGGGGCAGGGTGACGGCACCGGCGCGTCGTCGAAGTAGGAAGGAGGTTGTCCCGTGGCTGCTGAGACACCGGCCGGCGCGATCACCACGCTCCTGGAGGGCGCTGTGGTCCGGTCCGTCGGAAGGGCCGCGGACATGGGCGTGATCGAGTTCGCCGGCTCGGCGGGCGAGAAGGTCATGGTCCATGTGCAGTGCCCCTTCCGGATCGCGCACGAGGGAAAGACCGTTCTCGGGTCCGCCGACATGAGATACGCGCAGAAGGGAGCGGGAGCCACCGCCTTCGACGAGTTCCGCACGGTGTACGACGCCCGTGCGGCCACGCTCGACGGGGTACTCGGGCAACTGCGCCCCACCGTGGACGCCGTGACCGTCGGCGAGGCCGGGGAGTTCACCGTGACCTGGGCGCCCGGCTTCAGGCTCACGGTGTTCCCCGACTGCTCCGGCGCGATGGAGGCCTGGCGGGTGCTCGTACCCGGCGGCGCGCACCACGGATTCCCGCCGGACGCGGTCTGACACGCCCCGGCCCCCTGCTCCGTGCGCGTAGCAGGGGGCCAGGTCGTGTGCGCGAATGCGCGAAGCCGGGGGCCAGGCCACCCGTGCGAGACGCGGGGAGCCAGGGGGCCACATCACGCGTGCGGGACGTGCGAAGGTTCCCTCAGGCCCGGTCCGCGACCGGCTGCGGCGCCCCCGCGCGCGTGCGGGCCGCGTCCACCAGGGCCCGCATGATCCGTGGGTCGTCGCCCATCTCGGGGTGCCACTGCACGCCGAGCACCCATGGCGGCCCCGGCAGTTCGATCGCCTCCACCGTGCCGTCCGCGGCGTGCGCCGACGCCACCAGCCCGGGCGCGAGCCGGTCCACGGCCTGGTGGTGGTACGTCGGGACGGACGCCTCATCGGGCACGAGCGAGGCGTACAGCGTGCCCGGGACCGGGGTCACCGTGTGCTCGCCCAGGACACCCGCCTTGCCGAACGGGCCCGCGTGGCCGTCCAGATGCTGGGTCAGGGTCCCGCCCAGCGCGACGTTCAGCAACTGCATCCCCCGGCAGATCCCGAGCACCGGGACGCCCGCCTCGCGCGCCGCGCGCAGCAGGGCCACCTCCCAGGTGTCGCGCTCGTGGGCCGGCGGGCCGGTCCTGAAGTCGCGCTCCGCGCCGTACAGTCCGGGATCGACGTCCGCGCCGCCCGCGATCACGAGGCCGTCCAGCCGGGCGACGACCTGTGCGGCCCGTGCCGGGTCGTCCGGCGGCAGCAGCGCGGCCAGGCCGCCGGATCGCTGGACCAGCCGCGGATAGGCGGAGGGGAGCACCGCCGCGGGGAGTTCCCAGACGCCCCAGCGAGCCGCCGGCTCCAGATAGGTCGTGACGCCGATGAGCGGTTCGTGCATGGTGCGGTCCCTCCGGCGGCCGGTCTGCGGACCGGCCCGGTGCAATGGTGTCGCGTCATACCTTTGTTCGTGGAGCGCCACCGCGCAAGAGCGGTGATCCGGAAGGGCAAGATCAAGCCAGGAAGCCCCGGAGCAGTGCCGCGGTCCCCGCGCAGTGCTCGCGCACCACCGCACGCGCCGTTTCCTCGTCGCCGTCGAGCACCGCCTCGACGAGGGCCGTGTGCTGCTGCTGAGAATGCTCCAGATTCCGTACCAGCAGGGGTATGCAGTCCAGCAGGTCGTTCACCGTCGCCCGGACGGTCGCGTAACGGGCCGTGAGGGAGGGGGACCCGGACAGCTCCGCGATCGTCAGGTGGAAGAGGGTGTCGAGCCTGCGGTAGTCGGGCAGAGGTGCCTCGTGTGTCGCCGCCAGAGCCGTCCGGAGCCGGTCCGCCCCCTCGCCGCCGAGGCCGTGCGAGGCGCACAGGCCCGCCGCCCCCGCCTCCAGCACCTCCCGGAACAGCAGGACGTCCTCGATGTCGACGCCGGCCACCCGCCGGCGCAGTTCGTCCCCGTCGGCCGGGCCGGTGCGGGGAAGCACGAACGTGCCGCCGTAGCGGCCGCGCCGCGCCTCCACCAGCCCCTGGTCCTGGAGCACTTTCAGCACGTCGCGCAGGGTGACGCGGCTGATCCCGAGGAGGGCGGCGAGCTCACGCTCGGCCGGCAGCCGTCCACCCGCGGGCACCAGGCCGAGCCGGACCACCTGGAGGATCTGCTCCAGGGCCTCCTCGAAGCCGCTGCCCGCGCGGACCGGCCGCAGCGCGGGCAGCAACGGGCCGGAGGCCCCTGGTTCCACGGTCTCCTCCGCCACGTCCCGATTCCCTTCCCCCCAATGGTTTTCTCCCATACCTTAAGCCTTCCGGCTGACCGAACGAGGAGTATCCCGTGGCAGACCGAACACCCCCGCTCCAGGTCGACGAGTTGCGCGAGCTCGTGGGGAGGGGCGAGATCGACACCGTCGTCCTCGCCTTCCCCGACATGCAGGGACGGCTTCAGGGCAAGCGGTTCGCCGCGCCGTTCTTCCTGGACGAGGTGCTCGAACACGGCACGGAGGGGTGCAACTACCTGCTCGCCGTCGACACGGACATGAACACCGTCGACGGATTCGCCATGTCCTCCTGGTCGAACGGCTACGGCGACTTCGCGATGCACCCCGACCTCACCACCCTGCGCCGCATCCCCTGGCACGAGGGGACGGCGCTGGTCATGGCCGATCTCGCCTGGGAGGACGGCTCACCGGTCCTCGCCGCGCCCCGCCAGATCCTCCGGCGGCAGCTGGAGCGGCTCGCCGCGCACGGTCTGACCGCCCATGTCGGCACCGAGCTCGAATTCATCGTCTTCAAGGACACCTACGAGCAGGCGTGGGACCGCCACTACCGCGGGCTCACCCCGGCCAACCAGTACAACATCGACTACTCCGTCCTCGGCACCGGCCGCGTAGAGCCGCTGCTGCGCCGCATCCGCAACGAGATGGCGTCCGCCGGCCTCACCGTCGAGTCGGCGAAGGGCGAGTGCAATCCGGGCCAGCACGAGATCGTCTTCCGCTACGACGAGGCGCTCGTCACCTGCGACCAGCACGCGGTCTACAAGACCGGTTCCAAGGAGATCGCCGCCCAGGAGGGTGTCGCCCTCACCTTCATGGCCAAGTACAACGAGCGTGAGGGCAACTCCTGCCACATCCACCTCTCCCTCCGGGACACCGACGGGCGCAGCGTCATGGCGGGCGAGGACGGCGCCATGTCGCCCGTGATGCGGCGCTTCCTCGCCGGGCAGCTCGCGGCCCTGCGCGACTTCTCGCTGCTGTACGCGCCGAACATCAACTCCTACAAGCGGTTCCAGCCGGGCTCCTTCGCCCCGACCGCCGTCGCGTGGGGGCACGACAACCGCACCTGCGCCCTGCGCGTGGTCGGACACGGCCGCTCGATGCGCTTCGAGAACCGGCTGCCCGGAGGGGACGTCAATCCCTACCTCGCCGTCGCAGGGCTCGTGGCCGCCGGACTGCACGGCATCGAGAACGAGCTGGAACTCCCCGAGGCCTGCGAGGGCAACGCCTACACCGCCGGATACGACCAGGTCCCCACCACACTCCGCGAAGCCGCCGAGCTCTGGGAGAGCAGCGCGACGGCCCGCGCCGCCTTCGGCGACGAGACCGTGGCGCACTACCGCAACATGGCGCGCGTCGAACTGGAGGCCTTCGACGCCGCGGTGACCGACTGGGAACTCCGCCGCTCCTTCGAACGCCTGTGAGGCACCCCGTGATCCACGAACACCGCGTCCTGAACCCGGCGACAGAAGCGCTCGTCGCCACCGTCCCCGCCACCACCGCCTCCGAGGTGTCCGCCGCCGTCACCCGAGCCGCCGCGGCCCAGCGCACCTGGGCCGCCCTGGCACCGGCCGACCGCGCGCGGCTGCTGCGCCGGTTCGCCGTCCTCGTCGACGAACAGGCCGAGCGCCTCGCCCTGCTGGAGGTCACGGAGGCGGGCCACACCCTGGGCAACGCCCGCTGGGAGGCGGCCAACGTCCGGGACCTGCTCGACTACGCCGCCGGGGGAGTGGAACGCCTGACCGGGCGCCAGATCCCCGTCCCCGGCGGGATCGATCTCACCCTCCTCGAACCGCTCGGCGTCGTCGGGGTGATCGCCCCGTGGAACTTCCCCATGCCGATCGCCGCCTGGGGCACCGCGCCCGCGCTCGCCGCCGGCAACGCGGTCATCCTCAAACCGGCCGAGACCACCCCGCTCACCGCCCTCGAACTGGCCCGGATCGCCCTCGACGCAGGGCTTCCCGAGCACCTCTTCCAGGTGCTGCCGGGCGCGGGGGACGTGACGGGCGGCGCGTTGGTCGACCATCCCGGCGTAGCCAAGATCGTCTTCACCGGATCGACCCGGGTGGGCAGGCAGATCATGGCCAGGTGCGCGGACCGGGTGAAGCGGCTGACCCTCGAACTCGGCGGCAAGAGCCCCAACATCGTCTTCGCCGACGCCGACGTCGAGGCCGCAGCGGCCTGCGCACCCATGTCCTTCCTCGACAACACCGGCCAGGACTGCTGCGCCCGCACCCGCATCCTGGTCCAGCGGCCCGTGTACGAGCGCTTCCTCGAACTGCTCGTCCCGGCCATCGCCTCGGTCGTCGTCGGAGACCCCTCCGACGAGAAGACCCAGATGGGCCCGCTGATCTCCCGGACCCAGCTGGAGCGCGTCCGCGCCCTCGTCCCCGAGGACGCGGACGGCATCCGGGGCAGCGCGCCCTCAGGCCCCGGTTTCTGGTTCCCGCCCACCGTCCTCACCGGTGTCGCTCCGGACGCGGCCGTCGCCACCGAGGAGGTCTTCGGCCCCGTCGCCGTCGTCCTGCCGTTCGAGGACGAGGAGGACGCCGTACGACTGGCCAACGCCACCGACTACGGACTGGCGGGCTCGATCTGGACCCGTGACGTGGGCCGCGCGCTCCGGGTGTCGCAGGCGGTCCGGGCCGGGAACCTGTCCGTCAACTCCCACTCGGCAGTCCGCTACTGGACCCCCTTCGGCGGGTACGGACAGTCCGGGCTCGGCCGTGAACTGGGGCCCGACGCCCTCGCGGCCTTCACCGAAACCAAGAACGTCTTCATCGGCACGGAGGCCTGACCACACATGAGCACCGACACCGGGAACATCTGCCGCCGTCTCACCGGCCGCACCGCCGTCATCACCGGCGCCGGCAGCGGCATCGGCCTGGCCACCGCCCGCCGGCTGGCCTCCGAGGGGGCCCACGTCGTCTGCGGCGACATCGACGAGACCACGGGCCGGGCCGCCGCGAAGGAGGTGGGAGGCACCTTCGTACGCGTCGACGTCACCGACCCCGGCCAGGTCGACGCGCTCTTCGCGGCGGCGGACGACACCTACGGATCCGTCGACATCGCCTTCAACAACGCGGGCATCTCGCCCCCCGACGACGACTCCATCCTCACCACGGGTCTGGAGGCATGGAAGCGCGTCCAGGACGTCAACCTCACCTCGGTCTACCTCTGCTGCAAGGCCGCGCTGCCCTACATGCGGCGCCAGGGGCGCGGCTCGATCATCAACACCGCCTCGTTCGTGGCCAGGATGGGCGCGGCCACCTCGCAGATCTCCTACACCGCGTCCAAGGGAGGAGTGCTCGCGCTGTCCCGGGAACTCGGGGTGCAGTTCGCCCGCGAGGGCATCCGCGTCAACGCCCTGTGCCCGGGGCCGGTCAACACACCGCTGCTCCAGGAGCTGTTCGCGAAGGACCCGGAACGCGCCGCCCGCAGGCTCGTGCACATCCCTCTCGGCCGGTTCGCCGAGGCGACGGAGATCGCGGCCGCCGTCGCCTTCCTGGCCAGCGACGACTCCTCCTTCGTCAACGCCACCGACTTCCTCGTCGACGGCGGGATCTCGGGAGCGTACGTGACCCCGCTCTAGGACCCGGGCCCGGATCCTGCCGCGCCGGGCCCGATCCGGACCCGGCGCCCCGGCCGCCGTCCCTACAGTGGTCCCATGAGTCACTCGACCCCGCCCGGCTGGTACCCGGACGTGAACATGCCGGGCACCGAGCGCTGGTGGGACGGCACGGCCTGGACCGCGCACGCCCGCGCGGTCCCCTCGCCGCTGTCGGTGCCCCACCCGCCCGGGAGCCCCGCACCCGCCGGCGCCCGCCGCGCGGCCAGGACCGTCGTCCTCGCCGCGGCGGGCCTCGCGGTCGTGGCGGCGGCCGTCGCCGGCTTCCTGGTGCTGGGCGAGGAGGACGGTGACGCCCCGCGAAGCGCACCCTCGCCGACCGCCACGGTCAGCGCGAGCGCGGACACCCCCTCACCCGCCGGCGGCCCGCAGGACGACCCCTCCGTGCTGGTCGACCAGCTCAACGGCGTCACCCTGAACGTCCCCGACGGCTGGGAGAAGCCGGAACACACCCTCGACGACTCCTCCACGATGCGTACGGTCGGGTCGTACACCTGCCCCGGCGACTCGGGGAGCTACTGCTACCACGGGACCGTCACGGTCCGGACGGCGGGCGGCACCGATCTCACGGACATGAAGGACCTCGCCGAGCAGGACATCGAGACGGCCGCGGACAACGCCTACGGCGAGGACTTCGCAGGCGGACGCCCGCACGGAGGGATCAGGTCCCACGAGCAACTGGCGTCCGAGTCCGTCACCGTGGCGGGACGCACCGGGCATCTGGTGCGCTGGAAGGTCACCACGGGCAAGGGGCCGGGCGGCTACGTGCAGTCGCTCGTCTTCCCCTCCGCGGTGGGCAGCGAGACCCCGGTCATCGTGCGCTTCGCGTTCGACGCGGGTCAGGACGATCTGCCGCTCTCCCTCATGGACACCGTCACCGAGGGCATCCGCCCGGTCGGTGACGCCACGAACGGCGGTGTGGGCAGCACCGTGGCGCCCTGACACCCCGGGATCACGCCGCCCGGTCCGTACCGGGAAGCCTCAGCGGGAGGACAGGGGAGCCTCGGAGGAGGGGCCGGGGAGCCTCAGAGGAAGGTGCGGCCCTCACCGCGGTACGTGGGCACGGTGGCCGTGATCCGATCGCCCTCGATCAGCCGCAACTCGTCGAACCGCTCGCACAGTTCACCGGCCTTGGCGTGCCGGAACCACACCTTGTCGCCGATCAGCAGATCGTCCGCGGGCGAGCCGAGCAGGGGGGTCTGCACCTCTCCGGGGCCCTCCTGCGGGTCGTAGCGCAGGCCCTCCGGCAGATACGGCACCGGCAGCCGGTCCGGGCCCGCCGCCCCCGACGCCGGATATCCGCCGCCGAGCACCGTCACCACGCCCACGCCGGGACGGCGCACCACCGGCTGGGCGAACAGCGCGGCCGGACGGCCGGTGAACGACGTGTAGTTGTCGAACAGCCTCGGCACGTACAGCCCGGACCCCGCGGCGATCTCGGTCACCGCGGCCTCGGCGGCGGTGTGCTGCACACTGCCGGTACCGCCCCCGTTCACGAACTCCAGGTCCGGCGCCACCGTCCGTACCGCCCGCACGACCTCCGCCCGCCGGGTCGCCAGCTCCCTGCGCGCCGCCGCCTGCATCAGCCGCACCGCGCGCGAGCGCAGCGGGCGGCCCGCCAACGAGTCCCCGACACCGGCGACATGGCCCTCGTACGCCATCAGCCCCACCAGCCGGAAACCCGGCCTGCGCTCCACCGAGCGGGCCAGTTCGGCCAGTTGGGCGGGGGAGCGGAGCGGGGAGCGCAGCGCGCCGATCCTGACCCTGCCGCCCAGCAGCCGCAGCGACGTGTCCAGCTCCAGGCAGACCCGGATCTCCTCGGTGCCACCGGAGCGCGCCGCGTCGATCAGCTCCAGCTGCGCCGGATCGTCGACCATCACGGTCACCGCCGCCGCGAGTTTGGGATCCCCCGCCAGTTCGGCGTAGCCGGCGCGGTCGGCCGACGGATAGGCCAGCAGCACGTCCTCGAAGCCGGAACGGGCCAGCCACAGCGACTCCGCGAGGGTGAACGACATGATCCCGGCGAACCCGGGGCGCGCGAGCACCCGCTCCAGCAGGGCGCGGCAGCGTACCGACTTGCTGGCCACCCGGATCGGCTTGCCGCCGGCCCGGCGCACCAGATCGTCGGCATTGGAGTCGAAGGCCTCCAGATCGACGACGGCCACCGGGGCGTCGAGATGGGCGGTGGCCCGATCGTAACGGGTCCGGTCAGCGGCGCGGGCAGTCATGGCCGCAGCTTGCCAGACGGCCGTACCACTGGGTAGGGGACGTTCGGTGCAGATCGTCCCGCACCCTCCGTCCCCGTCCCACGGGGCGCCCTCCACCCCGTAGAGTGAACGTCACGCGAGCGAACGACGGGCCCGTGCGAAGCGCCGGTCCGCGGGCGGTACGGGGACGTGGACCAGGGGGACGGATGAGTACCGAAGCGCAGCGCGCTCCAGTGCCGCCCCGCCCGGGCGTCCCGCCCGCCCCGCCGCCGCTCCCCGGACACGCCCCGGCACCACCCCTCCCGCGTACGGAGCCCACTCCTCCCGCGCCGCGTACGGAGCCCACACCGGCCGAGACGACCACCCGGCTGCGCGCCGTACCGCCTACGCCTCCCGGCGCCCCGCCGTCCGCGCCCCCCGGCCACCCCGCACAGCCCGCCGCGACCCGGCGCAGGCCCGTCGGCGCTGTGGACCTGACCCCCCGCCCCGGCGCCGCCCCGGCCCCGCCCGGCGCCTATTACGCCTACGCGGAGACCCCCGCCGAGACCACCACCCGGCTCCGTCCCGTACCGGCCAGGCGCCCGCTCAGGACCGCGGCGGCCGCGGCCTGTGCCGTGCTCGGCCTCGGGCTCATCGGCGGCGCGGTCACCGGCAGCTGGCTCACCGGGGACTCCGCCGCCGAGCCCGGCGACGACAGCGCGTACACCGTGAGCCGCTCCGTCTGGCACAGCGTGCCCGTCGACACCCTCTTCCCGCGCACGCTCAAGGGCGAGGGCGCGGGTCCGGGAGCCACCGACCGGGTGTGGACCCGGGTGGCCGTCGCTGGCGACAGCGAGTGCGCGGCCGGTCTGGACCCCCTGCTCCTCGAGGCGCTCCGGCCGGTCGGCTGCGAACGGCTGCTGCGCGCCACCTACTCCGACGCGACCCGCAGCAGCGTCACCACCGTCGGGATGGTCTTCACGGAGGCGGACGCCCAGGCGATGAGCGCGCTGAGCACCCGCTTCACCGCCCAGAAGCTCGCCGCGCGCTCCGACCTGATGCCCCGTGCCTATCCGGCCGAGAACACCGTCGCGGCAAACTTCACGGACCGTCAGCGCGCGAGCTGGACCGTCCATGTGCTGACCGAGGCCCCCGCCGTGGTGTTCGCCGTCTCCGGCTTCGCCGACGGCCGGACGGTCGCCGATCCGCAGCCCGTCGCCGAGGCCATGGCCGCCGGGGCCACCACCGCCGTCGCCCAGGCCGGACTCGGGCATGAGGCGAAGGGCATCGCCGACCGGGTGGAGCGCGCACTGCGCAGGACCGTCACCGACCTCACGGAGAAGCCGGAGTGACCGCAGCAGCCACGACGCCCCGGCCCCGCCTGTTCCGCGCGCTCGCCGCCGTGACCACGGCCACCGCCTTCGCGCTGATCCCCGCCGTCCCGGCCCGCGCGGACGCCATCCGGGACCAGCAGTGGGGCCTGGAGGCCCTGCACACCGACCAGGCCTGGCGGACGACGAAGGGCGAGGGCGTCACCGTCGCCGTCCTGGACACCGGGGTCGACGACCAGCACCCCGACCTCGCGGGCCAGGTCCTGCCAGGCAAGGACCTCATCGGCTTCGGCGCGGGGCGCGGCGACAGCGCATGGGCCCTGCACGGCACCGCCATGGCCGGCATCATCGCGGGCCGGGGCAACGGCCCCGGCCGGGCCGACGGGGTGCTCGGAGTCGCTCCGGAGGCGAAGATCCTGCCTGTCCGGGTGATCCTCGAGTCCAACGACTCCTCCCGCGGCAAGGCCCGTGAGTCACGCGGCACGGCGCTCGCGGACGGCATCCGCTGGGCGACCGACCAGGGCGCCGACGTCATCAACCTCTCCCTGGGCGACGACAGCAAGTCCGCGCACCCGGAGCCGGGCGAGGACGCGGCCATCCAGTACGCCCTCGGCAAGGGCGTGGCCGTCGTCGCGTCGGCCGGCAACAGCGGGGACAAGGGCGACCGCGTCTCCTACCCGGCCGCCTACCCCGGGGTGATCGCCGTCGCCGCCGTCGACAAGTACGGCACGCACGCCTCGTTCTCGACCCGCCGCTGGTACGCCACCGTCAGCGCCCCCGGCGTCGACATCGTCGTCGCCAACCCCGACCAGCACTACTACATCGAGTGGGGCACCTCCGCCGCCTCGGCCTTCGTCTCCGGGGCCGTCGCCCTCGTGCGCGCCGCCCATCCGGGGCTCTCGCCCGCCCAGATCAAGACCCTGCTCGCCGACACCGCACGCAACGCCCCCGAGGGCGGCCGTGACGACGCCCGTGGCTACGGCCTGGTCGACCCCGCCGCCGCCATCGAGGCCGGGGCGGAACTGAGCCCCGACGGTACGGAGGCCAGGTCCGCCACGGCCGGCTACCGCAAGCAGTACTTCGGAGCCGGCCCCACCCCCGAGCCGGAGGACGAGGACCCGGCCGGCTGGCTCGCCCCGGCCGCGGGCGGCCTCGGAGCCGTACTCCTCGCCCTGGCCGTGGTGCTGTGGCGCGGCGGCAACTCCGTCAGCCGGTCCCGCTGACCGCCCCCGTCACGCCGGCCGCGGTTCTGGCGACGGACTCCACGAGGGCGATGCCCGCCTCCTTCGTCGTGTGCCCGCGCGAGAGCACGGCGACCAGCAGGGTGTGCCCGCCGCTCTCCACCCGCCCGATGCTGTTGACGTCCCACAGCCCTGTCGTGGTCCGGGGCATCCAGCCGTTCTTCAGCACCGCTCCGCTTCCCGCAGCGGACACCCCCCACCGCTGGTCCGCCTCGACCTCGCCCATCAGCTCCGTCAGATAGGCGCGAGAGGCATCCGTCAGCACCGTCCCCGCACCGCACACCGCCTCCAGCAGCCGCACCTGGTCGGCGGCCGTGGTCCGGGTCAGCCCCCACGCGTGCACGGCCCCGGTCTCGGTCAGGCCCAGGCGTTCGTTGGCCGCGTCCAGGCCCTCGGCGCCGCCGATCACCTTGAGCAGCTCGGTCGCCGAGGTGTTGTCGCTGCGCCGGATCATGGCCTCCGCGTACGCGTGCTCCGCCCCGCTCAGCTCCCGGTGCTCGTCCTGCGCGAGCAGCAGCAGCGCCGCCAGGATGTCGACCTTGACGATGCTGGCGGTGTCGTACGTGCCGTCGCCGTACGTCGCGTGCGCTCCCGTCTCCGTGTCCAGCACCGACACCGAGACATCGGCGCCGTCCGCCGGGACCGCCAGCGCCTCGGCCAGCTCCGCGTCGAGATCCACCTCGGGCTCCTCGCTCACGCCCGTCGTGGCCGGCGGGCTCGACGCGGAGGATACGGCGGCCACGGCGGCCGGAGCGTCATCCGCGGAACGACCCACCAGATACGCGCCACCCACGGCGGAACAGGCCAGGAGAAGGCCGGCGGTCACCGAGGCGGACAGCGTGGACCTGCGGGTTCTGTGACGGGGCATGGGCCGGACGCTAGGCAGCGCACCTGGCAGCACCCTGTGACCGACCTGTCGCCCAGGTGGGAGACGCCACCCACTACGCTCGTCGTGTGGAGCTCAAGAACATCCCGGACCCAGGTTTCTCAGACGACGACGGCACCGCCGCCCCCGAGCTGACGGCCGCCCTCGCGGCGTGGGCGGGGGACCGTACGGCCGTCGGCCCGGTCCTGACGGCGCTCCGCGACGCCCGGCTGCTCGTCCCGGTCGTCGCCGTCCTCGGCGAGGTCGAGGAGGACGAGAACGGCCTGCGCCGGGAGAAGACCAGCGACATGGCCGTGCCGACGCTTCAGGCCGGTGACCGGCGTGCGCTGCCCGCCTTCACCTCCACCGCCTCGCTGGCCCGCTGGGACCCGCAGGCGCGGCCCGTCGCCGTACCCCTGCACCAGGCGCTGCAGGCCGCCGCGCACGAGAAGGCGGACACCGTGGTGCTCGACCTCGCGGGGCCCGTCGCCTTCGAGCTCACCGGGCCGGCGCTGCGGGCCCTGGCGGAGAACCGCGTCAGCGCGGACCCGCTCGACGACCCCGCCGTCGTCGCCGCCGTACGGGAGGCGGTCGCCGCCGAGCCCGCCGTGCTCCGCGCGCACCTCGGCCCGGGGCCGGCCGACGGCACCCTGGCCCTGGTCCTCGCCGAGGGCGCGGTGGTCGCCGAGGCCGCCCGCCGGGTCGCCGAAGCGCTGTCGGCCAGCGAGGTGCTCCGGGCCCGCCTGGTGCGCGGCATCGATCTCGCGCTGCTGCCCGCCGGAGCCGAGGCCCCGGGCGAGCCGCTGTTCAGCCGCTGACGCAGACGAGCCCGCCGCCTGTGACCAGGCGGCGGGCTCGTGTGCGTCAGCCGTGGCTTCTAGCCGTAGACCGGGCCCGTGTACTTCTCTCCCGGGCCGTGGCCGGGCTCGTCCGGGACGAGCGAGGCCTCGCGGAAGGCGAGCTGGAGCGACTTCAAACCGTCGCGCAGCGGGGAGGCGTGGAAGGTGCTGATCTCCGTGGCGCTCGCGTCGAGCAGTCCGGCCAGGGCCTGGACCAGCTTGCGCGCCTCGTCCAGGTCCTTGTGCTGCTCGCCCTCCTCGGTCAGACCGAGCTTCACGGCTGCCGCGCTCATCAGGTTGACGGCGACGGTCACGATCACCTCGACCGCGGGGACCTCCGCGATGTCGCGGGCCATGTCGTCGAAGCCGGGGTTCTCGGTGCTGGGAGTGGTCGCGTCGCTCATGCCCCACACGATAAGGCCAGGCCGCGCACGCCTCTCCCGCGGGAGCGCCCCGGGACACGGGATTAGCGCACGCGTCGGCGGGCTGCTAACCTTGTGTAACGACCGGCCGGACACCTATGTGCTCGGCCCGCAAGTGGAGGCTCCGATCTCCCACCTGACCGTCCTCCGGGACGGCGGGTCACCGGTCAGGTGGCAGCCATCGTTCCGTACGGACGATGGGGCCGCCCGATGCGCCCCGCGGTTGCACGCGGCGGTGTTCCGGTATTTCCAGGAGCCCCGCCTGTGTCCCGTCCGGGGCATTTCTGCTTTCCCGGCTCGGTTGGTCATACATAAGACGTTACGCGGCTGTCCGCCAGGCGGTCGCGTGGTGCTACCGAGGAGGATCCATCAGCGCCGAGCCCCGCATCAACGACCGGATTCGCGTTCCCGAGGTGCGACTTGTCGGTCCCAGCGGCGAGCAGGTCGGGATTGTTCCGCTTGCCAAGGCCCTGGAGCTCGCACAGGAGTACGACCTCGACCTGGTCGAGGTGGCGGCGACAGCCCGTCCCCCCGTGTGCAAGCTCATGGACTACGGGAAGTTCAAGTACGAGTCGGCCATGAAGGCCCGTGAGGCGCGCAAGAACCAGGCGCACACGGTCATCAAGGAAATGAAGCTCCGGCCGAAGATCGACCCGCACGACTACGACACCAAGAAGGGTCACGTCGTCCGGTTCCTCAAGCAGGGGGACAAGGTCAAGATCACGATCATGTTCCGTGGCCGTGAGCAGTCCCGCCCCGAGCTGGGCTTCCGACTGCTCCAGCGTCTCGCTTCGGATGTCGAGGACCTCGGCTTCATCGAGTCCAACCCGAAGCAGGACGGCCGGAACATGATCATGGTTCTGGGCCCGCACAAGAAGAAGACCGAAGCCATGGCCGAGGCCCGCGAGGCCCAGGCCGCCCGTAAGGCGGAGCGTCAGGGACCGACCCCCGACGCCGAGTCCGAGGGTGACACCGCTGAGGCTCCGGCCGCAGCGGCCGAGGCTCCGGCCGACACACCTTCCGAGGCGTGACCTCCGGGGGCAGCCATCCAGGCGCCCCCGGGTCCCTCGGGAACCACCCAAAGATCTGACGCCCCTGCAGTCCGGTGCCCGCACCGTGAGGGGCGCCACTGACGAGGAGATAACGGCGCGATGCCGAAGAACAAGACGCACAGCGGTGCCAGCAAGCGCTTCAAGATCACCGGCTCCGGCAAGGTGCTGCGCGAGAAGGCGGGCAAGCGCCACCTGCTCGAGCACAAGTCGTCCAAGAAGACCCGCTCGCTGACCGGCACGGTCGTCGTGGCTCCGGCCGACGCCAAGAAGATCAAGAAGCTTCTCGGCAAGTGAGGCGCGGCCTCCGGTGAACCCGGAGGCGCCCTCGATCCGACCGGGACCTATTCGTTTCCGGGCCAGGTGAGGTCTGACTTCCGACCACCCGGCCCCGCTGCAAGGAGTTAAAAGTGGCACGCGTCAAGCGGGCAGTAAACGCCCACAAGAAGCGCCGGGCGATCCTCGAGGCCGCCAGCGGTTACCGCGGTCAGCGTTCGCGCCTGTACCGCAAGGCCAAGGAGCAGGTCACCCACTCCCTGGTCTACAACTACAACGACCGCAAGAAGCGCAAGGGCGACTTCCGTCAGCTCTGGATCCAGCGCATCAACGCGGCCGCTCGCCAGAACGGCATGACGTACAACCGCCTCATCCAGGGTCTGAAGGCCGCCAACATCGAGGTGGACCGCAAGATCCTGGCCGAGCTCGCGGTCAACGACGCCAACGCGTTCGCCGCCCTGGTCGAGGTCGCTCAGAAGGCCCTCCCGAGCGACGTCAACGCCCCGAAGGCCGCCTGATCCAGGCAGCACTTCCAAGCGTCCCAGCGCTTTGAGCCGGACCCGCAGGCGCATGCCGTCTGCGGGTCCGGTGCGTTGCACCACGTGTCGCGTACGTAGTCAGCCGTACGCAGAGAAACGTACGCAGAGAAGCTGACTTACGCAGAGAGGCTCGCCGCCGACCATGGGCACCCCCGAACTGATCTCCGCGCGATCGCCGCGAGTCGCCGCCGCACGCCGGCTGGCCAGACGCAACTTCCGCGGCAAGGAGCGCAGGTTCATCGCCGAGGGGCCGCAGGCCGTACGCGAGGCCGCCGCCCACCGGGGCCGGGACGGCGAGCCCACCCTGGTCGAACTCTTCGCCACCGTCGAGGCCGCCGAGCGGTACACCGCCATCATCGACGCCGCCCGTGCCGCCGGAGCCCGCGTCCACCTCGCGGACAGCGACGTGCTGGCCGACGTCTCGCAGACCGTCACCCCCCAGGGGCTCATCGGCGTCTGCCGCTTCCTGGACTCCCCGTTCGGGGACATCCTCGCGGCGAAGCCCACCCTGGTCGCCGTCCTCGCCCACGTACGCGACCCCGGGAACGCGGGGACCGTGCTGCGCTGCGCGGACGCCGCCGGCGCGGACGCGGTGGTGCTCACCGACGCCTCGGTGGACCTCTACAACCCCAAGTCGGTCCGGGCGTCCGTCGGCTCGCTCTTCCATCTGCCGGTGGCCGTCGGCGTACCCGTCGAGCAGGCCGTGCGGGGGCTGCGTGACGCCGGGGTGCGCATCCTGGCGGCCGACGGCGCGGGCGAGGACGACCTCGACGACGAACTCGACGCGGGCACCATGGGCGGGCCCACCGCCTGGGTCTTCGGCAACGAGGCGTGGGGCCTGCCCGAGGAGACCCGCGCCCTGGCCGACGCGGTGGTCCGGGTCCCGATCCACGGCAAGGCAGAGAGCCTCAACCTCGCGACCGCCGCCGCCGTGTGCCTCTACGCCTCCGCGCGGGCGCAGCGCCCCCGCCGTACCGGCTGATCCCCCGAGGGCGCCTCGCCGATCGATACGGGCCACACCCTGGCGGTGGCCGCCCACAGGGTGTCGCCCGGCCGCCGGCGCCTAGTAGGGTGACGGACTCGGGGGCCCACTGCACCGGTTCGAGAGGTGGGGTACGGGAAGATGGCTGTCGGCACGAGCAGGCCGCGAGAGGCACGCACGGCCGCCGCGCGCGCCCTCTCCGACGGGGCCGGCGCGAGCCGGGCCACCGGTGACCCCGGCACGGGCATCGACCCCGACGACCTGCCCGACGGCCTCGTCGTCGCCGACGAGAACGGCACGGTCATCTGCTTCAACCGGGCCGCCGCCCGGATCACCGCCACCCCCGGGGCCGCCGCCCTCGGCAGCTCCCTGGAGCAGGCGCTGCCGCTGGAGGACCTGAAGGGCCGGCGCTGGTGGGAGCTGACCGACCCGTACGGCGGACTCGCCACCCGGGTCGGCCAGCCCGAGCGGAATCTGCTGCTTCCCGGCGGCCGTGAGGTCCTGGTCTCCGCCCGTTACGTGAGGGAGACCCCGACCGGACCGGTCAGCCGGCTCGTCGTCTCGCTGCGCGGCACCGAGGCCCGCCGCCGCACCGAGCTCAGCCACGCCGAGCTGATCGCGACCGTCGCCCACGAACTGCGCTCGCCGCTCACCTCGGTCAAGGGCTTCACCGCCACCCTGCTGGCCAAGTGGGAGCGGTTCACCGACGACCAGAAGCGGCTGATGCTGGAGACCGTCGACGCCGACGCCAACCGCGTCACCCGGCTCATCGCCGAGCTGCTCGACATCTCCCGCATCGACTCCGGCAGGCTGGAGCTGCGACGCCAGCCCGTGGACGTGTCCGCCGCCGTCGAGCGCCACATCCAGGCCCTCATGGCGACCGGCCTGGCTCCGGAGCGCTTCCTGGTGCACACCCGGCAGCCGCTGCCCGCGCTCTGGGCCGATCCGGACAAGGTGGACCAGGTCCTCGGCAACCTCCTGGAAAACGCGGTGCGCCACGGCGAAGGAACCGTCACCATCGAGATCGCCCCTGCGCCCGCACCGGGCAAGAGCGACGAGAGCGGAACGGCGGTCACCGTGAGCGACGAGGGTCCCGGCATCCCCGAGGAGTCGATGGCCCGCGTCTTCACCCGCTTCTGGCGGGGGAGCAAACGCGGCGGAACCGGCCTGGGCCTCTACATCGTCAAGGGCATCGTCGAGGCGCACGGCGGCACCATCACCGTCGCCCGGGCGCCCGGCGGGGGCGCCGAGTTCCGATTTATCCTGCCCGTGAGCGCGCCGGCCTACCTGGCCTGAGCGGCCCACGGGCTCCTTCGTCCTCCGGTGGCCCGTAGACTCGACTTTTGGCACCTTTGCGTCCTCAGTCGTCGAACCAGGGTCGCCACCAGCCAATCGGAAGCACGGGAAGAGATGTCGGCACCGAACAAGTCGTACGACCCAGTCGAGGTCGAGGCACTGAAACCGGAAGAGATCGAGCGCATGCGGGACGAGGCGTTCGCCGCCTTCGCCGCCGCGGGCGACCTCGACGCGCTCGCCCAGGCGAAGACCGCGCACACCGGTGGTACCTCGCCCCTGTCGCTCGCCAACCGGGAGATCGGCGCGCTGCCGCCGCAGGCCAAGGCCGAGGCGGGCAAGCGTGTGGGCCAGGCCCGCGGCGCGGTCTCCAAGGCGCTGGCCGCCCGCCAGGCGGAGCTGGAGGCCGAGCGTGACGCCCGCGTGCTGGTCGAGGAGGCGGTGGATGTCACGCTGCCCTACGACCGCACCCCGGCCGGTGCGCGCCACCCCCTGACGACCATCATGGAGCGCGTCGCCGACGTCTTCGTGGCCATGGGCTACGAGATCGCCGAGGGCCCCGAGGTCGAGGCGGAGTGGTTCAACTTCGACGCCCTGAACTTCGTGCCCGACCACCCGGCGCGGCAGATGCAGGACACCTTCTTCGTCCAGGGCGCCGACGGTGCCAGGAACGACGAGTCCGGTGTCGTGCTGCGTACGCACACCTCGCCGGTCCAGGCCCGCTCGCTGCTCAGCCGCAAGCCTCCCGTCTACGTGGTCTGCCCCGGCCGGGTCTACCGCACCGACGAGCTCGACGCCACGCACACCCCGGTCTTCCACCAGATCGAGCTGCTCGCCGTCGACGAGGGGCTCACCATGGCCGACCTCAAGGGCACCCTCGACCACATGGTCCAGGCGCTCTTCGGCGCGGACATGAAGACCCGGCTGCGGCCGAACTTCTTCCCGTTCACCGAGCCGTCCGCCGAGATGGACATGGTCTGCTACGTCTGTCGCGGCGAGTCCGTCGGCAACCCGGACCGCCCCTGCCGCACCTGCGGCAGCGAGGGCTGGATCGAGCTCGGCGGCTGCGGCATGGTCAACCCCAAGGTGCTCGTCGCCTGCGGTGTGGACCCCGAGAAGTACAGCGGATTCGCCTTCGGGTTCGGCATCGAGCGGATGCTGATGTTCCGCCACAACGTAGAGGACATGCGAGACATGGTCGAGGGTGACGTCCGGTTCACCCGGCCGTTCGGGATGGAGATCTGATGCGCGTCCCGCTTTCCTGGCTGCGGGAGTACGTCGACCTGCCGGCGACGGAGTCCGGCCGTGACGTACAGGCCAAGCTCGTGTCCGTCGGCCTCGAGGTCGAGACCGTCGAGCAGACCGGCGCCGGCCTCAAGGGCCCTCTCGTCGTCGGTCAGGTCCTGACCATCGAGGAGCTGGAGGGCTTCAAGAAGCCCATCCGCTTCTGCACCGTCGACGTCGGCACCGCCAACGGCACCGGCGAGCCGCAGGAGATCGTCTGCGGCGCCCGTAACTTCTCCGTCGGCGACAAGGTCGTCGTGGTCCTCCCCGGCGCCGTCCTGCCCGGTGACTTCGCGATCGCCGCCCGCAAGACGTACGGCAAGACCTCGCACGGCATGATCTGCTCCACCGACGAGCTCGGCATGGGCGACGACGGCACGCACGGCATCATCGTGCTGCCGCCGGAGTACGAGCCCGGCACCGACGCGATCGAGCTCCTGGAGCTCGTCGACGAGGTCCTCGACATCGCCGTCACCCCGGACCGCGGCTACTGCCTCTCGATGCGCGGTGTCGCCCGCGAGACCGCCATCGCGTACGGGCTGCCGCTGCGCGATCCGGCGCTCCTGGACGTGCCCCCGCCCAACGCGCACGGCTACCCGGTGAAGGTGTCCGACCCGATCGGATGCGGCAACTTCACCGCGCGTACGGTCACCGGCCTGCAGCCCGAGGCGCGCTCCCCGATCTGGATGCAGCGCAGGCTGCAGAAGGCCGGGATGCGTACGGTCTCGCTCGCCGTCGACATCACCAACTACGTGATGCTGGAGCTCGGCCAGCCGCTGCACGCCTACGACCGGACCCGCGTCCAGGGCCCCATCGGTGTGCGCCGCGCGGAGCAGGGCGAGAAGCTCACCACGCTCGACGGCGCCAAGCGCGTCCTGGACGCCCAGGACCTGGTCATCACCGACGACCGCGGGCCGATCGGCCTCGCGGGCGTCATGGGCGGCGCCGACACCGAGATCGCCGACCACGCCGAGGACACCGGGACCACCGAGGTCGTCATCGAGGCCGCGCACTTCGACGCGATCGCCATCGCCCGGACCGCGCGCCGCCACAAGCTGAGCTCCGAGGCGTCCAAGCGCTTCGAGCGCGGTGTCGACCCGAAGGCCGCCGCCGCTGCCGCGCAGCGCACCGTCGACCTGCTGGTCCTCCTCGCGGGCGGCACGGCCGAGGCCGGCGTCACGGAGATCACCGCTCCCTCCGCACCCCGCACCATCGCGATGCCGGCGAACCACCCGGACCGGGTCGCCGGAGTCGCGTACGGCCGCGAGACCGTCGTACGCCGCCTCCAGCAGGTCGGCTGCGACGTCTACGGGCAGGACGAGCTGATCGTCACGGTGCCGTCCTGGCGCCCCGACCTCGCCGAGCCGAACGACCTGGCCGAGGAGGTCATCCGGCTGGAGGGGTACGAGAACCTCCCCTCCACCCTGCCGACCCCGCCGTCCGGGCGCGGGCTCACCGACCGCCAGCGGCTGCACCGCCGCGTCGGCCGGGCGCTCGCGGGCGCCGGTTACGTCGAGGCCCTCAGCTACCCGTTCATCGGCGAGGCCGTCCTCGACCAGCTCGGCCTGGAGAAGGACGACGCCCGGCGCCGTACGGTCACCCTCGTCAACCCGCTCTCCGACGAGGAGCCCGCGCTGCGCACCACACTGCTGCCGGGCCTGCTCGGCGCGCTGCGGCGCAACGACGGCCGTGGCAGCCACGACCTGGCGCTCTTCGAGACCGGCCTGGTCTTCAGGCCGACCGGCGAGGAGACCAAGGCCGTACGGCTGCCCGTCGACCGCCGTCCCACCGACGAGGAGATCGCCGGGCTGGACGCGGCGCTCCCGCGTCAGCCGCGCCGTGCCGCCGTCGTCCTCGCGGGCGCCCGCGAGCAGGCCGGATGGTGGGGCAAGGGCCGCCCCGCGAACTGGGCGGACTCCGTCGAGGCGGCGCGCAGCATCGCCCGTGAGGCGGGCGTCGAGCTGACGGTCCGTGCCGACCGGCACGCGCCGTGGCACCCCGGCCGCTGCGCCGCGCTGTACGTCACGGTCGACGGCGAGGAGACCCTCTTCGGACACGCGGGCGAACTGCACCCGCGCGTCGTCAAGGAGCTCCACCTGCCCGAGCGGACCTGCGCCATGGAGGTCGAACTCGACGTTCTGGAGCGGGCCGTGGACGGCGCGCTCCAGGCGCCCAGGATCTCCACCTTCCCGGTGGCGACCCAGGACGTCGCGCTCGTCGTGGACGCCGGCGTGCCCGCCGACGAGGTGGAGAAGGCCCTGCGCGAAGGCGCCGGCGGTCTGCTCGAATCGCTGCGGCTGTTCGACGTCTTCACCGGCGAGCAGATCGGTGAGGGCAAGAAGTCCCTGGCGTACGCGCTGCGGTTCCGTGCGGCGGACCGCACGCTGACCGTCGAGGAGGCATCGGCGGCCCGCGACAGCGCGGTCGCCCTGGCCGCCGGGCGCACCGGTGCGGTGCTGCGCGGCGCGTAGTCCGCGAGGACGGTGAGAAGGGGCGTATCCGGCCACCGGATACGCCCCTTCTGTTCCCGCCGGACGGCCTGGGGACCGCAGACGGTCCCTCTGCCATCGGGGCAGTGGGCCGTGCGATCCGGCGCCGCCCGCCCTGCCACGGAGTGTCGGGCAGGCCGGCAGGACGAACGGCGCGGGTGCGGGTCGTCGGACTGTTACGAGGGGGAGCCGACGACCCGGCCGCCTCTTGCGAGGCACTTATTCAACCGAGCGGGGCCCCGGCCCGGCAGAGCGCACAGCAGGACGGTTCGGGCATTCCGTTCACACCCCGTGTGAATCGTGCTCCACTAGGCTCATTGCGACGCGCACATGGGGGGGCAATGGAGCCCAACATCCTGCTCGAATCCCTGATCGACGAGGCGGGGGTGTCCCGGGCGGGGCTGGCCGGACACGTCAACCAGGCCGGCCGGGCCCGCGGGCTGTGCCTGCGGTACGAACACACGGCGGTCTCCCGCTGGCTCAAGGGCCAGCGCCCGCGCGGACAGGTGCCCGATCTGATCTGCGAGGTCCTCGGCGCCCGGCTGTGCCGGGCGGTCACGCTCGACGACATCGGCATGGGGATCGCCGGGGCGCACACCGCCCAGCGGGGCGCGGACCTCTCCGGCTTCGTCGAGCACGCGACCGCCCTGTGGCGCTCCGACGACCAGCAGCGCCTGCACCTCGCCTCCGCGCCCGCCGTGACGGGAACCGGCGCGGTGGTGCCGGTCTGGGAGTGGGAGAACCCTCCCGAGGACGCGGACGTCTCCCGGCCCGGGCCGTCCCGCGTGAGCGCGGCGGACATAACGATGCTCCGGGCGGCCCGAGCGCACTACGAGCAGATGTACCGAAAAGCGGGCGGCGTCGCGACGAGGTCGCGCATCGTCGGTTTCCTCAACGCCGAGACCGCACCGCTGCTGCGGGGCGGGTACAGCGACGCCATGGGCCGCCGGCTCCATCGCGCGACCGCAGGGCTGGTCGCCGTCGCGGGCATCTGCGCCTACGACTCCGACGCCCACGGCCTCGCCCAGCGTTACTTCCACCAGGCCCTGCGCCTGGCCAAGGCCAGTGGGGACCGGGGCCTCGGCGGTTACGTGATTGCGCTGCTCGTGAACCAGTCGCTCCACCTGGCCGAATTCCGCAGGTCCGTCGCCTTCGCCGAGGCGGCGCTGCGGGCCGCGGGCCCGCACATCACACCCGCGCTGGCCACGGACCTCCACGCGATGCAGGCCAAGGCCTACGCCGAGCTCGGCGACCCGCGCAGCGCTCTGGAGTGCATCCACCGTGCCGAGGCCGAGGCCGACCGCATCCACGTCCTCCACGAGCCGGACGAGACGGGATACGTGCAGCCCGGCCTCGTCAACGTCCAGGTGGCGGAGGCGCTGCTGAGCCTCGGGGACCTCGCCGGGGCGCGGGAGCACGCCACAGCGGCCGTACGCTCCCCGGCGCACGACCGCGGCACGGTGCACCGGCTCGGCCTGCTGACCCGTCTCCAGCTGCTCCAGGGAGAGGCGGACAAGGCGGCCCGCACCGCCTCGGAGATGGCGGAACGCGCACGGGGCATGGAGTCCCGACGGCTGCGGGACAGGCTGCGCTCCGTACGGGAGTCGCTGGCCGCGAGCGGCTGCGAGGACGCGCGGGCGGCGGCCGGACTCATCGACGGGGCGCTGCGCGTGCCTCTGTGAGCCTCGGCCCGGGGGCCTCGCCGCGTTCCGCTTCGCGGCTGTCCCTGCTCCGATGTTGCCATCAACCAGTCGGAAGGTGGCATCACCGTGCAGTGGACGAACTTAAACGAACAAACTGTGTATGAGAACCGCTGGTTCCGCGTCAACCTGGCGGATGTCGTTCTCCCCGACGGACGGCATCTGGACCACTACCTCATCCGGCTCCGCGCGGTCGCGGCGGCGACGGTGGTCAACGAGGCCAACGAGGTCCTGCTCCTGTGGCGGCACCGGTTCATCACCGAGAGCTGGGGCTGGGAGCTCGCAGCGGGGGTGGTCGAGGACGGCGAGGACGTCGCCGAGGCGGCTGCCCGGGAGATGGAGGAGGAGACCGGCTGGCGCCCCGGCGAACTGCGCCCCCTGATGACCTGTGAGCCCGCCAACGGGCTCATCGACGCGCGGCACCACTTCTTCTGGTCGCGCGAGGCGGCGTACACGGGACATCCGGCGGACGACTTCGAGTCCACGCGCAGGGAGTGGGTCCCGCTCAAACTCGTGCCGGACATGGTCGCGCGCGGTGAGATCCCGGCGGCCAACATGGCGGCCGCTCTGCTGATGCTCCATCACATGCGGCTGGGGTGACCCTCGTCGAGGGCCGGCCGGAGCATCCCGGCCGGCGCTCGTGCGAGGAGCCGGTCCCGGCTCGTCGGCCGGACCTCGGGCAAGGAGTGGTCCGGGCATAGAATCGTTCGATAGTCGCAGGTCGGAGATGGTTAGACGATGTTCATCCGAGCTGGCGGACAGTCAAGTGCGACAGGTGCGAGGGGGAGGGCTCCGTGGGGATCCACATACGCCGGGCCGGGGAGTACATCAGGCCTGCGGGCCGCATCCTGCTGGACGACTACGGCCGCGCGGAAGGGGAGTACTACGCCTCCGGGGCGTACTACCTTCAGGAGTCGCTGAGCAGATTCGACGCCGGCCAGAAGGTCGAGGCCGAGCTCGTGCCCGAGCCGTGCAACCCCTGGGACGCGCGGGCGGTGGCCTACGACGTGGAGGGGGAGAGAGCCGCCTACCTCCCCGCCACCGCCGCGAAGATGTGGCACGACGTCGTGCGGGGCTGGAACGCCGCCGGCTTCGCCGTGTACGTCGCGGCGGAGGTGAACCGCTGGGAGAGCGACGGCGAGGTCCGGTTCGGCCTCACCGTGCCCAAGTGGGACTGGCAGACGCTTCTGGCGATGGCGGAGGCGGCCGGCCTGAGGAAGGCCTCGCAAGCCGCCATGGAAGGGCTGACGGAGGAGCAGCGACTCCTCATGAGGGAGGACGGCGGCTACACCCCGCACGAGACCACCCTGAAGGCGCTGTGGAGGAAGCGCGAACAGCACCCCGCATGCGCGTGGGGCGGGAAGCGCGACGGCGATCTGAGCGAGCGGATGCCGTTCTGGTACGGCTACTTCGTACGCGAGCAGATGCGCGAGGAGGAGGAGCGACTCCGCTTCGCCCGGTCCGTGAAGTCGGCCCTGACCCGTGGGTTCAAGGACGAGATCAGGCGGCGGAAGGAACGGGAGCGCGAGCGGGAGCGTCTGCTGCGCGGAGCGCAGGTGGAGCACGCGCTCCGGCTGCATGGCGAGGGCCGGCGCAATCAGGACATCGCCGCGGAGCTGGGCCTGACACCCAAGCAGGTCGAGAGTCTCCTCCACCGTGCCCGCAAGGCGGCGGGAATCACGCTCCAGCGCAACGAGGACCTGCGGAAGGAGCGATACGGTGCGGCGGCGGAGGCCCTCCGGCACAAGAGGTCGGGCATGGCCAGGGCGCAGATCGCGCGAGCGATGGGCCGATCGGTCGATTCGGTGAAGGAACTGCTGCAGGACGCGGTCTTCTACGAAGCCCCCGACGATCATCCGGAGCGGCTGGAGCTGGCACGGCACTGCACCGAACTCCGCGGCGCCGGTCTGCTGAAGGAGCAGGTCCTGGAGAAGCTGGGTGTCACCAGGGCGAAGGGGCTCAGAGCCTTCCGGGACGCGTCCTTCCTCGAATCCCGTGGCGTGGCACAGGGCGAGGCGGCCCCCTCCGGACTCTGACGCGACGGGGTCACGACGTGGGCCACGGCCCACGTCGCGACCGCCTCTGTGCACGACAGGGCGCTCCGCCTCGAAGGTCACGCAGCCCCTGGCGCTGCCGAAGCCGCCGCGCAACCGACGAAAGACCCGCCGAAATCGGGGGCGGCCACCACCACGGGGTGGTGGCCGCCCCCGACCGACGGCGCTCACCGGGCGCTCTGCCAGGAGCCGCCGCCCGCCACGGGTTCGTCAGGAGAAGTCGGTGATGACCACGCGTGCGGTCGTGCCGTCCTTGAGCGCCTCGTAGCCGGCGTCGATGTCACGCAGGCTGATCTCCTTGGACACGAGGTCGTCGAGGTTCATGCGGCCCTGGAGGTACATCGAGGCGTAGAAGGGGATGTCGCGCTTCGGGTGGGAGGACCCCATGTAGACGCCCTGGACCTTCTGAGAGCCGCTGAGCGCGGCCAGGCTGCTGACGTCGATGCCCGCCTCCATGTTGCCCACGCCGATCAGGTAGAGGCCGCCGCCTTTGCCCAGCATCTGATAGCCCTGCTCGGTGACCGGTCGTACGCCGACGAAGTCGAAGACGTGGTCGGCTCCCTTCCCGGCGATGTCGCGGACGGCCGCGACGGGGTCGCTGTTGCGGGAGTTGACGACGTGGGTGGCGCCGAACGCCTTGGCGCGCTCCAGCTTCCCGTCCTCGATGTCGGTCACGATGATCTTCTCGGCACCGGCCAGCCGGGCACCGCTGACCGCGTTCATGCCGACGCCGCCTGCCCCGATGACCACCACGGTCTCGCCCTGCTGCACGCCCGCGCTGTTCAGGACCGCGCCTGCTCCGGTGAGGACGCCGCAGCCGATGAGGGCCGCGGGGGCCCAGGGCATGTCCTCGGGTATGACGCCGAGCTGGTTCTCGTGGATCAGCGCCTCCTCGGCGAAGCCGCCCAGCGCGGCCTCCTGGAGCGAGATCCGCAGATGGTGCAGGACGGGGAGGGTCCGCCCGGCTGGAGCGGGGACGCCTATGGCCGGTTCATCTCCCACGGGGCGGCGGGCGTGGTCGAGGCGTGGCTCTCCCTGCCCGCGCCCCGGAACGAACGACTGCTCGTGACGGCCCTCGTCCGGCACCTCGCCTCCCGAGCCGCCGGACCCGAGCACGCGTGACGCAGCGACTGCCTGCCACCTCCCAGGAGACCGAGGCGGGCTTGGCGATCAGCGCCGCGGATCGGCCGGTGGGGACTGGGCGTAGGGCGGAGTGAGCGAAGCGCTGAGCACCTCGTCGCCGACGGCGAAGCCGCACGCCGGTGGCCTTCCCGGCGCGGAGCTGGTGCACCCCTTCGGCCCGGAGTGGGACGTCCACAAGGTACGCGGCGGGGTCTTCCGGCGCCGGCCGCCCCGCACCAGGCGAGGGGCGCCGGGCAGGTCTCCGGAACGCAGCCCCAGCCGCATCCCTTTGCCACCGGTTCGTCAGTCCGCGTGTCGGGCGCGGTGCGGGGGCCGGGCATCAGGGACGCGCCACGGCGGCGAGGTCGAGGTGGCGGTTCGTCACGTCCCCGATGGCAGCCCCCGGTGGGCCCGGCGACGTGAGCGCCGGACCCACCGGTAGGACGGTCAGTCGTACGGGTAGAAGCCCGAGCCCGTCTTGCGGCCGAGCCGGCCCGCGTCCACCATGCGCTGGAGCAGCGGGGGAGCGGCGTACAGCGGCTCCTTGTACTCCGCGTACATCGAGTCGGCGACCGAGGCCACGGTGTCCAGGCCGATCAGGTCGGCCAGCTTGAGCGGTCCCATCGGGTGGGCGCAGCCCATCTCCATGCCGTTGTCGATGTCCTCGCGGCTGGCGATGCCCGACTCGAACATCCGGATCGCCGAGAGCAGATACGGGATCAGCAGGGCGTTGACGACGAATCCGGACCGGTCCTGGGCGCGGATGGCGTGCTTGTCCAGCACGTCGTGCACGACGGCTTCGGCACGCTTTATCGTCTCGTCGGACGTCGTGAGTGCGGGAATCAGCTCCACGAGCCGCTGCACCGGGGCCGGGTTGAAGAAGTGGATGCCGATGACCTGGTCCGGCCGGGAGGTCGCCACGGCGAGCTTCACCAGCGGGATGGACGAGGTGTTCGAGGCGAGGATCGCGTCGGGCCGGGTCACCACCTGGTCGAGCACCTGGAAGATCTCGGTCTTGACCTGTTCGTTCTCGACGACGGCCTCGATCACGAGATCGCGGTCGGCGAACTCGCCGAGGTCGGTGGTGAAGCTGAGGCGGCCGAGGGCCTCGTCGCGCTCCTCCTCGGTGATCTTGCCGCGTTCGGCGGCCTTCGAGAGGGAGTTGTGCAGCCGGGTACGCCCTATCTCCAGGGCCTCGCCGGTGGTCTCCGCGACCTTGACCTCGAGGCCGCTGCGGGCACACACCTCCGCGATGCCTGCGCCCATCTGGCCACAGCCCACCACTCCGACGCGTGCAATGTCGGCCATAGAGTCCGTCACCTCGTGCCTTTCGCTGATCTTCGTGCGGCAGTTCCCGTTAGATTCCGGTGCCCGCCTCGACCCCACGACGTTACTCCGCGATCCGGCCCCGGCGAGCTGCGGGTCGTGCGGTCAGGGGCCGGGCATGATCTGCGTCACGCACTGCCGGAGTGGCTCACGGGTACAACGGAACGAAAGGTGTGCACATGCGTGGTTTGGGCCGGAGGTCTTTTGTGCTGGGCGCGGCGGGAACGGTCGCCGCGCTGACGACCGCAGGCGACGCCGTGGCGGCGCGCCGGCCGGGTGGACCCCACCGGGGCCGCAGAGCCGGCCAGGGCGAGATGCGCGGCGTGTGGATCGCCACCGTCGCCAACATCGACTGGCCCTCGGCGCCCGGCCTGGGCGCCGCCGCCCAGGAGGCCGAGCTGATCGCCCATCTGGACCGTGCCGTGGAACTGCGGCTGAACGCCGTCGTCCTCCAGGCCCGGCCGACCGCCGACGCCCTGTGGCCCTCCTCGTACGAACCGTGGGCCCAGTGCCTGACCGGTGTGCAGGGCAAGGACCCGGGCTGGGACCCGCTGGGGACGGCGGTCCGCGAGGCGCACGCACGCGGTCTGGAACTGCACGCGTGGTTCAACCCGTACCGCGTCGCCAACCACACGGACCCGTCTCGGCTCGTCGCCTCCCACCCCGCCCGGCTGCACCCTGACTGGGTCCTGCCGTACGGAGGGAAGCTCTACTACAACCCGGGCGTGCCCGAGGTCAGGACGTTCGTCCAGGACGCCATGCTCGACGCGGTGAGCCGTTACGCCGTCGACGCGGTGCACTGGGACGACTACTTCTACCCCTACCCGGTGGCAGGCCAGGTCTTCGCCGACGACGGGACCTACGAGCAGTACGGTGGGGACTTCGCGGACAAGGCCGCCTGGCGCCGCGACAACATCGACCGGCTGGTGCGTGAGACGGCCGAACGGATCAAGGAGGTGCGGAGCGGCGTCCGCTTCGGGATCAGCCCCTTCGCGGTCTGGCGCAACGCCAAGACCGATCCGCTGGGCTCCGACACCGCCGCCGGTGTGCAGACGTACGACGATCTGTACGCCGACACCCGTAAGTGGGTGAAGGAGGGCTGGATCGACTACATCTGCCCGCAGATCTACTGGAACATCGGCTTCACCGCCGCGGACTACGCGAAGCTGCTGCCGTGGTGGGCCGAGACCGTGAAGGGCACCGGCGTCGGGTTGTACGTGGGGGAAGCGCTCCACAAGGCCGGCGACCCAGCCCAGCCCGCGGCCTGGCAGGACCCGGCCGAACTCTCCCGCCACCTCGACCTCGCCGCAGGGCATCCGGAGGTGGGCGGTCACGTCTACTTCTCCGCGCGGCACGTGAAGAGCGACCCCATCGGGGCCATGGCCCGGGTGGTGGCCGACCACTATCAGCAGCGGGCCCGCACCCCGCGCTGATCCCGACCGCAGCGCCCGGGCGGCCGGGGGCGCGTGCGCCGGGGACCACTCGTGCCCCCGGCGCACGCGCGCTCTACCGGTCCTGGTCCTCGGGGACGGTGTGCTGGACGACGCTGTCGGGGCCCGGGGACCTGATCGACTCGTGGCCGTCCTCGAAGCGCAGGCGATACGGGGGACCGCCCCGGTCGCCGAGCACTTCGATGATCTCTGCGACCCTGTCGTGCTGCCCCACGGTCCTGCCGTGTGTCAGCAGCCGGTCGCCCGCGTGTGCCTCCATCGGGAGTGACCTCCTCACGGGTGGCGGTCCATGTCGACAAGTCTATGACCGGATGCCCTCACCGTCCTTCGTGCGGCTGCTCCCCGCACGCTGGGTGACAGCGATGCAGACCAGGACGGCCACCGCCGCCACCGGCGCGGCGGCGGACATCTCCTCGCCGAGGGCCAGGAACGACCAGACCAGGGTGAGCAGCGGCTGCGCCAGCTGGAGCTGGCTCGCCCGGGGTACGCCGATCTCCGCCATGCCGCGGTACCAGACGTACAGCCCGAGGAAGGTGGACCCGGCGGCCACCCAGACCAGCCCGATCACGCCGTGGGTTGTCAGATGTACGGGCTCGAAGGGCAGTACCACGGCGGCTCCGGCCACAGCGAGCGGCAGGGCGAGTACGAGGGCCCAGCCGATCACCTGCCAGCCCGGCATCACCCTCGCCAGCCTGCCGCCCTCGGTGTAGCCCGCCGCGCAGACCAGCAGCGCCCCGAACAGATACAGATCGCCGGAGGAGAGCGCCCCGCCACTCTGCTGGACCGTGAAGACGATCACCACCGCCGCCCCGGCCAGCGCGGCGATCCAGAAGGCGCGGGGAGGGCGCGCACCGGTGCGCAGAGCGGAGAACAGGGCGGTCGTCAGAGGCAGCAGCCCCACCACCACGGCGGCGTGCGAACTCGTGGAGGTCTGGAGCGCCAGCGAGGTCAGCAGCGGGAACCCCACCACCACGCCGCCCGCGACGACCGCGAGGCCCGCCCAGTGGTGCCGCGCGGGCACCGGGACCCGGCCGGCGAGCAGGGCGCCTCCCGCGATCAGCGCGGCGAGGACGCTGCGCAGCGCGACCAGGGACCAGGGGCCGAAGCTCTCCAGGCCCCACACCGTCGAGGGGAAGGTCAGCGAGAAGGCGAGGACGCCGAGCCCGGCGAGCAGTACGCCGCCTCCGGGGCCGCGGCGCACCACGGGCGGGACGGCGGGGACCGCTATCGCGGTCCGGCTGGTAGCACTATCGTGTGCTGTCATGCAAGAGCGTAGCAGTGTGGCCGAACTGGCAACTTCCCTGCGGGGCGAGCTCGACCGCTACTCTCCGGGTGGGAAGCTGCCGTCCAGTCGGAGTCTCGTCGAGCGCTATCGGGTCAGCCCGGTCACCGTCTCCCGGGCCATCGCGCAGCTCGCCGCCGAAGGGCTGGTCGTCACCCGCCCGGGCTCCGGGGCCTTCCGGGCCGAGGCGCACGCGCCGCTCCCCGAGGCCGGGGACACCTCCTGGCAGGAGGTGTCGCTCAGCAGCGACGGCGGACCCGAGGTCGTGCCGCGCACCGTCGACGCGTCGGGCGTCCTCGTCACCCTCGCCGCGCCTCCGTCGGGCGTCATCGAGTTCAACGGCGGCTATCTCCACCCCAGCCTCCAGCCCGAGCGGGCCCTGGCCGCCGCTCTGGCGCGGGCGGGCCGCCGGCCGGGCGCGTGGGGCCGGCCTCCCACCTGCGGTCTCGCCGAACTGCGCGCCTGGTTCGCTCGCGAGATCGGCGGCACCCTCACGGGCCCCGACGTCCTGGTCACGGCGGGCGGGCAGAGCGCCCTGGCCACCGCGTTGCGTGCGCTGGCCCCGCCCGGTGCTCCCGTGCTCGTCGAGTCGCCCACCTACCCGGGCATGCTGGCGGCCGCCCGCGCCACCGGCCTGCGGCCCGTACCCGTACCGATGGACGCGGACGGGGTGCGCCCCGACCTGCTGGAGGAGGCCTTCCGGGCCACCGGGGCCAAGGTCTTCGTCTGCCAGCCGCTCTTCCACAACCCCACGGGCGTGATCCTCGCCCCCGAGCGGCGCGAACGTGTCGTGCGGGCCGCCCGGAAGGCCGGCGCCTTCCTCGTCGAGGACGACTTCGCCCGCCATCTCGCGCACCACGACGCCGGGCTCCTGCCCGAGCCGCTGGCCGCCCACGACCCGGACGGCGTCGTGATCCACGTACGCTCCCTCACCAAGGTCACGTCACCCAGCCTCCGTGTCGGGGCCCTCGCCGCCCGGGGGCCTGTCAGGGAGCGGCTGCGCGCCATCCAGGTCGTCGACAGTTTCTTCGTACCGCGACCACTCCAGGAGGCCGCGCTCGAACTCGTGGGCGCCCCGTCCTGGGACCGGCATCTGCGTGCCGTGGCAGCGGAGTTGGGCAGCCGCCGCACCGCCGTGACGGCGGCCGTGCGCACCCGGCTTCCCGAACTCACCCTGACGCACGTGCCGTCGGGCGGCGGCAGCGTCTGGCTGCGGCTCCCCGGCCCCGGAGCCGACGAGCCCGCCCTGGTCTCCGCCGCCCTGCGGGCCGGTGTCGCCGTGGCACCGGGCAGCCCGTACCACTGCGCCGAACCCCCGGCAGGACACATCAGGCTGAGCTTCGCGGGCCTCTCGGGACCCGCCGAGATCGCGGAGGGGGTACGCAGGCTGCGCGCCGCCTGCGACGAGCTGCCGGCTTCCGGGCGATAGCCTCGCGCCCATGACCCACATCGACACTGCCAGGCAGCGGTACGAGATCTCCTCCGACCCGGCGCGCCTCGACCCCGCCCGCATCCACCACTGGCTCTCCACGGACGCCTACTGGGCGCTGGGCCGCACCCGCGAGCACCAGGACCGCGCGATGGCGGGCTCGCTCAACTTCGGTGCCTACGACCTCACGTCGGGCGAGCAGAAGGCCTACCTCCGGGTGGTGACGGACCACGCCACGTTCGCCTGGCTGTGTGACGTGTACGTCGACCGCGACGCCCGCGGCCACGGCCTGGGGACCCGGATCGTCACCACCGCCCGGGACCACCTGGCCTCCCTCGGCGTGCGCCGGCTGGTCCTCGCGACCCAGGATGCCCACGGCGTCTACGCCAAGATAGGGTTCGCCCCGCTCGCCGAACCGGACCTGTGGATGGACCTCCAGTTGCAGTGACCCTAGGGCGCCCGTACGCCGCCCGGTCGCCCTCTTGACCGGCGCGGCGTTCAGCTCCACGATCGCGCCCATGAGTGTTCGCGTCTCACTGGTCGCCGCAGCACGCAGCTCCGCCCTGCTCGCCGAACGCTTCGACGACGACCGGCCGCTCGACGCCACGGGCTGGCACGAGGTGAGGCTCGCCGCGCACTCCCTGATCCCGATGGCCGCCGCCGAGCTGCGCTACTGCTCGCCCACACCCCGCAGCCGTGCCACCGGCGACGCCCTCGGCTTCGCGCCGCTGGTCCAGCCCGCGTTGCGTGACTGCGACATGGGCCGGTGGCGGGGGCTGACCCTTGCCGACGTGGCCGCCCACGAACCGGCCGGGATCGACGCCTGGCTCGCCGATCCGCGCTCGGCCCCGCACGGCGGCGAGTCGCTGCTCGGCTTCATATCCCGCATAGGCGGCTGGCTGGACACCCGGCCGGTGCGCGAGGGCTGGATCGTCGCCGTCGCCGAGCCCGCCGTCGTCCGCGCCGCTCTCGTGTACGCGCTGAAGGCCCCGCCGTCCACGTACTGGAACGTCGACGTGCGCCCGCTGTCCACCGTGACACTCACCGGACTGCCCGGCCGCTGGAGCCTCAGCCTCGGCATTCCGCCGGGCTGACGTGCCGCCCCCGGCGGAAGGAAACAGGGCCTGGCGCCTTCCCGCCAGTCCGACCAGTCGGTATGGTGCGTGCCAACGAGGCGAGGAGAGACCCGTGCCGCAGATCCATGGCCACTGTGACGACCGGTTCGCGGCGGTGCGCGACGCGTTCGCGGCGAACTTCGCCGAGCGTGACGAACTGGGGGCCGCGGTCACCGTCCTGCTCGACGGAATCCCGGTGGTGGACCTCTGGGGCGGCTGGGCCGACGGGGACCGGAGCCGCCCGTGGGAGCGGGACACCGTGGTCAACGTCTGGTCCACGACGAAGGGCCCGACCGCCCTCTGTGCCCACATCCTCGTCGACCGCGGACTCCTGGACCTGGACGCCCCGGTGTCCGCGTGCTGGCCCGAATTCGCCGCCGCGGGCAAGGAATCCGTGCTCGTACGCCATCTGCTCTCGCACCGTTCGGGCGTCGCCGGGCTGCGGGACCAGCACACCCTGGCCGAGCTCTACGACTGGGAGCTGACCACGGCCCGGCTCGCGGCGACCGAACCCTGGTGGGAGCCGGGCACCCGCTCCGGATACCACGCCATCTCGTACGGCTTCCTCGTCGGCGAGGTCGTCCGCCGGACCACCGGCCTGCTGCCCGGCGAGTTCCTGCGGCAGGAGATCACCGGGCCGCTCGGCATCGACTTCACCGTCGGTCTCCCCGAGAAGGACGCCGGCCGGGTGGCCGAACTCGTCCAGCCGAAGGCCGTCTCCCGCGAACAGGCCGCGCTGTTCGCGCGGATGGAGCCCCTGGCCATCGCCTCGCTGCTCAACCCCGGCACCGGCATCGCCGCAGCCAACACCCCCGAGTGGCGGGCCGCCGAGATCCCCGCGGCCAACGGCCACGGCACAGCCCGCGCGGTCGCCGCCCTCTACGGCATCGTCGCCGGCCGGGGGAGCCTCGACGGCCGGCGGATCCTGTCCCAGGAGGCGGCGGAGCGGGTCCGCGAAGGACAGGGCAGCTGCCGGGACCTGGTCCTGGGGGCGGGCTTCGCCCACGAGACGGAGCTCGGCCTCGGTCTCTGGCTGAGCGGCCCGAACTCGTCGTACGGCCCCAACCCGCGCGCCGTCGGCCACGACGGGGCGGGTGGCTCCTGCGGTCTCGCCGACCCGGAGGCCGGCATCGCGCTCGGTTACGTCATGAACCGCATGGGCCCCAACATCGCGGACGACCCCCGCAAGATGGCGCTGATCGACGCGGTGTACGACGCCCTCCCGGCGGCTCAGTAACCCGCCGGGCGCACCAGCCCCGACTCGTAGGCGTACACGGCGGCCTGGGTCCGGTCGCGCAGACCCAGTTTCACCAGGATCCGGCTCACGTGGGTCTTCACGGTCTGCTCCGCAACCACCAGGCGCACCGCGATCTCCGCGTTCGACAGGCCCTGCGCGATCAGGGACAGTACCTCCGTCTCCCGCTCGGTCAGGTCGCCGACGCGCTCCCGCGAGGGGGCGCGCGGCCCGGCGCTCACCCGGGAGAACTCGGCGATCAGGCGCTTGGTGATGTTCGGGGCGAGCAGCGCGTCACCGGCAGCCACCACCCGTACAGCCTGGGCGAGTTCGTCGGCCGAGGCGTCCTTCAGCAGGAAGCCGGAGGCACCCGAGCGCAGTGCCTCGTACACGTACTCGTCGAGGTCGAAGGTGGTCAGGACGAGCACCCGGGCGGTCGCGCCGGGTGCCCCGGTGATGCGGCGCGTGGCGTCGATGCCGCCCAGCCGTGGCATTCGTATGTCCATCAGGACGACGTCCGGGTCGAGTTCGGCCGCCTTCTCCAGCGCGTCCACACCGTCCACCGCCTGACCGACGACCTCGATGCCGGGCTCTGCGTTCAGGAGCACCGTGAAGCCCTGACGGACCATCATCTGGTCGTCGGCGATCAGCACGCGGATGGTCATGTGAGGTCCTCCAGGGGGAGTGTCGCCACTACTTCGTAACCCCCGCCAGGGGTGGGGCCGTGCGTGAGCTCGCCGCCGAGCATGACGGTTCGTTCCCGCATCCCGAGCAGTCCGTGGCCCCCACGGCCCGCCTTCCATCCGGGCGACGCCGGGGCGGTGTTGGTGACGCGGACGGTGACGGCGTGGGAGTGGTAGCCGACGTCCACCCTGGCCCGTGCCCCAGGGGCGTGCCGGAGCACGTTGCTCAGGGCCTCCTGCACGATGCGGAAGGCAGACAGCTCCACCCCCGGCGGCAGCGGGCGGCGCAGGCCCGTGATCTGCGCCGCGACGGTGACGTCCGCACTCCGCACCTTCTCGATCAGTTCGTCCAGCCGGTCCAGGGTGGGCTGCGGCGCGTGCCGCACCCCGTCCGCCACCGCGTCCTCCGAGCGGAGGACCCCGAGGACCCGGCGCAGCTCGGCGAGGGCCTCCACGGCGTTCTCCCGTATGCCGGCGAGATTCTCCCGGAGTTCGGCCGACGGGTTCTCGACCAGATGCGGGGCCACCTGCGCCTGGATGGAGATCACCGACATGTGGTGGGCGACCACGTCGTGCAGCTCGCGGGCGATCCGGTTGCGTTCCTCCAGGAGGGTGCGGCGGGCGCGCTCCTCCTCCGTCAGCCCCGACTGCACCACGAGCTGACCCCGGGCCACCCTGAGGGCGCGCAGTGCCGAGCCGATCACCACGGCCGCGATGACGACCAGGGCCCCCACATCCAGGGCGTAGTTGTGCGCCCGGGTGGTGAAGCCGCCGGCCACCAGCCCCGCCAGCAGGCTCAGCGTGAGCGCGAGGACCGCCCTGCGCGGCTTGACCCGCAGGGTGAGCAGGAAGAGCGCGCCGCCCTGCAGCGCGATCTCGGGTCCCGACCACGGAAACATGTCACCGGGCGCCGCCGCTGACTCCGCGATCCGCACGCTGACGACCATGAGGACCAGCGAGACCCACCACGCGTACAAGGGCTGCCACATGCCCGCGAGGAGAGCGAGCGCCTGGCACACCACGAGGAGCACCGCGTACTCGGGCACGGCGGCACCGTGGGGGACCAGATCGGGCACGTGCCACAGCGAGACCGTCGTGACGCCCAGCGTCAGCAGCATCCCGAACGCGGGCCGCCACACCGGGGCGCCGGGCGCGCCCACGGGCGGCAACGGATCGACGGGCGAGGTCCACAGGTCCTCGCGCAGCATGCGGGGCAGCCCGCGCACCACCGTCACGACCCGGCCCCAGGCCCCCGCCCCCGTCATGCCGCTCAGCTTAGGCACGACGCGACTCCGGGGTGCGCGCGGGGGAACTCGACGTCACGACGGCCGAACGCCCGCCGCGCCCCTGCTCGTACGCCCCGAACGCCGCCCGAAGACCCAGCAGGGCCAGGGCGAACACCGGGAGCCACAGGGGCCGGGCGAGAACCCAGCGGAGGTCGTCGGGGACCGTGTGCAGGCCGGGCAGGGGGCCGGCGAGGAACAGGGCGGTGGACGTGACCACGATCATCGCGGTCTGGTGCCACAGGAACACGGTCATCGCGGACAGATTGAGCAGGGCCACGGCCGCCCACACCGCCGGCCGCGCGAGGGCCCGCCGCAGAGGTCCGAGCAGCAACAAGGCCGCACCGCACTGGGCGAGTCCGAAGGTGACGGCGGCGAGCGTCGGAGGGTCGAGATTGGAGAGCGTGGCGCCCGGCACACCGACCATGGCAGCGGGGTACCCGGCGAAGGACACCAGCCCCGCCGTGGCGGCCCCGCCTCCGAGCAGCAGCGTCCAGCCGGTCCTGCGGTCGCTCGGCCCGCCCCGGGCCCAGGCCGCGCCCAGGCAGTAGGGGACCAGCCAGCCGGCGGGCACGTCGATCCAGCCGAGCGCGGCAGGACCGTCGAGCCCCAGCCGGAGCAGGTCGACGTGCAGGACGACGGCGAAGGGCCACACCGGGTGCAGCCGTGCCACCAGTGGGGTCGCCGCGGTCAGCGCGGCGAACACCAGCAGGAACCACAGGGGCGACCACACCAGCTTGCCCAGCGTGCGTACCGTGGCCTCGTCCACGCCCGACACCAGCATCACCCCGGCCGCCACGGCCCATACGACGGTCACCGCGGCCACCGGCCGGAACAGACGTGCCATCCGGACCCGCAGCCACCTCCCGTACGACTCCCCCCTGGCCCGGGCGGCGGCGTAGCCCTTCGTGTTCACCTGACCGCCCACCAGGAAGAAGACGGCGAGCGTCTGGAACACCCAGGAGACGGGGGCGAGCGCGGGCATGTGCTGGAGGGGACTCGCGCCGCGCACCGTGCCGCTGTCGGCGACCAACGAGGTCACCAGCCAGTGGCCGCACACCACGCCCAGGATGGCGAAGGCACGCAGGCCGTCGACCGCTCGGTCGCGGTGCCGGGGTGTCGCCGCTTCGATCCGCCGCACCAGTTCCCGTACACCGCCGTGGCGCGCGAGGTCACGCATCACGGCCCCCGGTCGCCCCCGTGACGATCGCGGCGATGCCGCGCAGCGAGACCGACCCCGGTCTCAGGTAGTCGCTGTGCGCGGCGTCCCCCGCGTCGAAGACCTCGGCTCCGAACCCCGGCGACACCGGATCCGCCCCGAACCCGACCGTGAGGGACGGCAGTCGCAGAGCCGTGTGCGGGACATGCCCGACCCAGTCCTCCGCTCCCAGACCCGCCCACACCCTGGCGCGGGTACGCAGTCCGGCGGCGCTGCCGGCCCCCGTCCCAGGACTTCCGTACAGCACGATGTCCGCGACGTCGAGCCCGGACGCGGCCCGGGCACAGACCACGGAGCCGTAGGAATGGCAGAGGAGCGAGATGCGTGCGGCAGGCCTGGCTCCCGCCAGCTCCCGTACGAAGGACCGCAAGCCGGGCGCGGCTTCCCCGGCCCGCCCCGTGGTCAGGGCCGAAGGGCTCAGCAGGTCGGGCGTCCGGTAGCCGAGCCAGGCGACCACGGCCGATCCGCCGGCCAGCTCATCCAGGAGCGTTCCGGCGTCACGCCGTAAACGCCAGTAGTGATCGAGGCCGACGCCCGCCCCCGGCACCATCACGGCGATCCGTCGCGCCGAGGACAGGTCTCCGAAGACCTCCACGCTGCGGCCACCGTCGCGTCCGTCGAACATCAGGAACGTACGCCCCGGAGCCGCCATGGCCGCGAGCGCGGCGGCCCGTCGCCGGTCGCCGTGGAGGGCGGCCGTCTCGCGCGCCGCCCGGATCTCCTCGCGGCCGGCCACGTACCTGGCGTCCAGCGCCGAGGGGCCCGCCCCGTCCAGCGGGGTGAGGGCGGCCGGCGCGGGTGCCGGAACCGCTGCGGGCCGGGCAGCCCCCGATACGGGTAGCGCCACCGACGCGGTGACGAGTGCGCTGAGCAGCGCGCGCCGCGCGCGGCTGCTCCAAGGGCGGGACGCCATGGGAAGTCCTTCCGTACCGGACGGTCTCGTTGAATCCGGTACCGAAGGTATGGAGCGGGCCGTGTGACCGGCGTCCCGCCGGGGAGCGCACCTGCCGCGTAGCTCCGAAGTACTACGGGTAGGGGTGCGGACCTCCCGTCACGGCCGGCGGCGGGGCTTTCCGCGCTTGGCCGCGGCCCTGGGGTTCTTCGCGCCGCCGCCCTTGGCGCTCTTGGCGCCGCCCCGTGACGTCTTGCCCGCCGCCGGTTTGCGCGGGGTGCCGCTCTTCTTCGCGGCGTCGCGCCCGGCCTTGGGCTGCGGTGGTGTCGGGGGACGGCCCCGGGTGCTGTTCACCGTGCGCCCACGGACGATCCCGATGAACTCCTCCACCAGGTCGGTCGTCTTCTCCTCCGGCCACGACAGCGCGATCCGCGACTCGGGAACGCCCGTCAGCGGCCGGTAGGTGAGGTCCTTGCGGTGGTGCAGGCGGGCCAGCGACTGCGGTACGACGAGCAGCCCCACCCCCGCCGCCACCAGCTCGACCGCGTCCGCCGTCGTGGCGGGCCGCTCGAGCGCGGGCCGGCCCGGCGGGCGCTCCCAGTCGAGGACGTCGTCGAGGGGGTGCAGCACGATCTCCTCGGGGAGATCCTCGACCGCCATCTCCTCGACGGCCGACGCATCGTGGTCCTTGGGGATCACGACCACGGTCGTCTCGGTCCAGAGCGGGATCGCGCTGAGGTCCGTACGGTCGACGGGCAGCCGCACGAAACCGGCGTCGGCGCCGCCGTCGCGCAGCAGGTCCACGGCTTCCGCGGCGGGCACTCCGACGAGGGTCAGCGGGGTACCGGGCAGCCGCTCGTTCCAGATCCGCACCCACTTGGTCGGGGTCACGCCGGGGACGTAGGCGAGCCGGAACGCAGGGGGTACTTCCGAGCCTGTCACCCCGCCAGGTTACCGGCCGTGGTCGGAGGCGGCGCACATGCTCGATACCCTGGACACCATGACGTCGCACCAGACCACCCAGACGATGAAGCCCGCCACCGCGGCGAAGAAGCTGGGTGTGTACCTCGAAGCCACCCCCGCCGAGTTCCAGGAGGGCGTCGTCTCGCGCGCCGAGCTGAACGCGCTGCAGGCCGACCCGCCCCAGTGGCTGCAGGAGCTGCGCCGCAACGGCCCGCACCCCCGGCCCGTCGTCGCCTCGAAGCTGGGTGTCTCCATCGCCGGCCTCGCGCGCGGCGGTGTCACCGAGCCGCTCACGACCGAGCAGATCGACGCGCTGAAGCAGGAGAGCCCGGAGTGGCTCCAGAAGGAACGCGCCACCCAGGCCGAGGTCCGCAAGGAAGCGGTCCGCATCAAGGAGCGCGACGCCGCCCGCGCCGAGCAGGCCGACCGCGACTGACGTGCCCGCCGGGGCGCTCTCCAAGCCGCCGTCCACGCGCGGGACGCCGGGGCGGTGACCGGCGTCCCGGGCGGTCCCGACCGCGGGACCGGACACGAAGGGCCGGCGACCGCCGTCCCGTTCGTGAGGACCGCGGCACGAAGGTCTCTGTCGGCGGTCTATTCCCCCGTGTAGAACGCGATCGTGGCCACCGTCGTGGCGGTCACGATCTCCGGGTCCGCCCCGGAGGCCGCGAAGGCGCGCCCCCATTCCTCGCCCGAGCGCGCCACAAAGGCCTTCGCCTCGGGTGAGTTCTGCCACTCGACGGCGTCCTCCGGGCTGAGCCCGCCGCCCGTGAGGTGCCAGCCGAGCCCCAGAAGGGCCAGGTCCCAGCCGATCCCGACCGCTCCCGGGCCGTACTGGCTCCGGAACTCCTCCGGAACCACGGACGCGTGCTCCAGCTCGAACACCGTGCCACCGCCGCTCCCCGGTGTCAGGCGCACCTCCACCTCGCTGAAGCCGGGATCGGGTCCGAACAGCCAGGACACCCGGAGCCGCTCCTGGGGCACGCATTCCAGGATCTCGCCGGCGGCGTTCCCCTCCAGCTGGTAGCGCCCGCCGGCCCGGAACTCCCCGGTCACCGGGAGGAACCACCGGGCGATCCGCTCCGGCGAGGTCAGCGCGTCCCAGACGTCCGGGGCCGCGGCGTCGAAGGTCCGCCGCAACAGGACCGTCCCGGCCTCGTCCGACGCCACATGGCGCGTGCCGACCTCCCGGTGCACGTGCTCGATCTCGTCGAGGATCTCGTTCATGGCCGCTCCCTTCCTCCGCCTGCCGGTCCGCTCGGTGGTGCCGGGCACCCGAGCCCATGTAACCGAAATTCGGTCGGTACCGCCTCAGCCGGCACAGGCGTCCGCCTCGGCCCAGCGGCTGAGCGTCCCGGTCGTGTCGTCGTACGTGAGCCAGGTGCCGTCGCCGAGCGGGCGTACGTAGCTGTCGACGGGGCCCTTGGGGTAATCGACCGTCCCTCGCACTTCAAGGGTGCGGCCGTCGAGCAGCCGGTGGCGGGCGCACTCCAGGCCGTCGGAAGCGGTCACGGAGGCGATGACGGTATTGGCGTCGACGAAGCCGCAGTCGTACTCCCAGCGGGGCGGGTCGTCCTCGTCGTCCTCCGGATCGAGGCAGGCCTCGGCGATCGTCGTGCCGTCCAGGGCGTGCAGCTCCAGGTCCGTCCCGTAGTGCTCGACCGTCAGGAAGCCCGGATGCGCGGGGTGGGCGTCCATCAGGATGCGGTCTGTACGCCGGCCCAGATCCCAGCCGGTCAGCACCTCGCCGTCCCAGCGCGCCCAGTGCAGCAGGACGCCGTCCTGCCCCATACCGATGCACAGCCCCATGTGGACGCCGTCCGGGTGGCGCAGATGACGCGAGCCCGCGGCGGCGCTGTCCAGCGGGATCCGGCCGAGTTCCCGGCCGTCCCGGGCGTCCAGGAGGACCCGGAACTCCTGCCAGTTCTCGACGTCCTGCTCCGTCACGACATGGGCCCAGACGAGCCGGCCGTCCGCGGACACCTGGCAGGAGCCGTGTTCGAGGCCGTGGCACACCTCCTGCTCGTCCCCCGTGTGCGGGTGGCCGATCTCGGGCCCCCAGCAGGCGTGCCGGTACTCCCACAGGGTCTCTCCGCCCGGGCCGACGGCCCGGACCGCGCGCTGACCCGAGAAGACCGCGAAGGTGGCGTCGGGGCTGACCGAGTGAACGCCCAGGTCCCATCCAGGCCAGGGAAGGGGGAAGACGGCGGCAGGCGCCCGCTCGCCGGCGAACACCTCGTGGAGGTCGTGGACCTCCAGCTCGTGCCCGTTCCGGAGGAGGGCGCGCGGCAGCCTTTCCCCGCTGACCTCGAAGGCGCAGCCGTTGACCAGTGCGCCGCCACCCGGCAGCGTCACCGACTCGCGCAGTTGTGCGGTGATCGACATGGCGGCAAGGTAGCGAACCCCACTGACACGGCCGCCCGTCCCGGTCCCGCGACCGCGCGGACACCTGCGCCCACCCGTTTTTGATCTTCGGCATGTGCATGTCCTAGGGTCCGGGGTTCAGGCGACGGCGGAGCAGCGGGGGAGCGGACATGCGTGGGGTGCGGGCCTCGGCGGCCCTGGCGGTCATGGGAGCGGTGGTGGCCCTGGCCGGGTGCGAGGACGACGGAGACGGCGCGAACCCGGCGGAGATCGGCGCGATCGGCGGCGCGGTGGACCCACCGGCCGCGGAAGGCGGCGCGCGCAACGGTGGTGCGGGGGGAGAGGGCGAGCGGTCCGGCGGGCTCAGCACGCGGCAGCGGTTCATGCTCGACAACCTCCCGGAGTCCGGATCGGTCATGGCCGCCGGTGAGTTCCTGCAGCGGTTCACGGTCTGCGAGCAGTACAGCATCGACCCGTCCGACACCCGCTACTACCCGATGGACGAGCAGTTCGACGAGAGCTGGGGTGTCCGCTTCCGGGGCACCTGCGACGACGGGGGCCACGGCTACATCCGCGTCTTCTGGACCGGAACCGACGGTATGAGGGCGCTGCAGAACGCCTACCGAGCCGACATCGCCGAGCGGGTCAAGACCTCGCCCGACGCCGGTATCGAGGGAGGGTTCGGTGTCGGCAAGGACTTCGCCGTCATCGCACCCGACCCGGACACGCTGGCAGACCTGTCCGCGTCCAACCTGCTCGTCCTGAACTGCAATCCGGACTTCGAGGCGAGCGGCGACGTGAGCGCGGCCCCCGCCCAGGTGGACGGCTGCGTCCTGACCGACGACTTCCGCTCGGCGGAATGAGGGGTACGGGACCGTGCTGCTTCCAGAGGACGCCGTGGCCGCCACCGCGCTGATCGAGGTCGTCAGGATCTCCGCTCTCCCGGCCGGGCGGAGCGACCCGTATCCGGGCGAGGTGGCCGGCCACTGGGCCGACGGCGAGGCCGCCGCAGCCCTGGCCCTGATGGAGACCCTGCCCCCCGGCGAACAGCACCGCTGCGGCTTCTCGCCGGGCTGGGGCATCCGGGCGTACGACGACACGCTGGGCCTCGCGCTGTACGAGGCGGCGTTCTGCTTCCGCTGCCACGAGGTCCGGATGCGGGGGACGGCGGTGACGGCCGCCCTGGCCACGCAGTTCTTCGACGCGGACGCCCCGCCGGCCCAGGAGCTCCTGGCCCTGTTCCGTGCCGTGCCCCGGGGCCGCCCGACCGGATGAACGCCGAGGGGAGGAGCGACCGGCCCGGGGGCGGGCCGCTCCTCCGGTTTGCCCCGACGCGCCTGGCTGGTTCGCCCCGACCGGTTCGCCCTGGCGGGCCCGGCCGGTTCTTCCGCTGCCCCGTGTTACGAGGCGTCCCTACCCCCGGAAGCCCGCGCGGTCACACGGTGGCGGCGCCGAACCACCTGGGCAGGTGCCCGAGCAGGTCCTGCTGCTCCTCGCCCACCCACGCCACATGGCCGTCCGGCCGCAGCAGTACGGCGGGCGTGTCCAGTTCCTTGCTGCCGTCGACGACGTGGTCGACCCGGTCCGCCCAGCCCGCCACCGACAGCCGTCCCGCCGGGTCGAGCAGCAGCCCGCGCCCGCCGTGCATCAGCCCGTAGAGGCGACCCCGCTCCAGCTCGACGTCCCGGAGCCGCAGGCCCAGCAGTTCGTGGCCCTCGCCGAAGTCGTAGCGGATGCCGATGCCGATGATCTTCGAGATCACGTACCGGTTCACCTCCTCGATCTCCATCAGCTCCGACATCAGCCGGCGCACCGCCCGAGGGCCCGGCTGGTCGGCCATCAGCTCCATCTGCGCACGGGTGTTGTCCAGTACGGCGGCGGCCACCGGGTGCCGTTCGGTGTGGTAGCTGTCCAGGAGCCCTTCGGGGGCCCAGCCGTTCACCTCGGCGGCCAGTTTCCAGCCCAGGTTGAACGCGTCCTGCACGCCCAGGTTGAGACCCTGGCCACCGGTCGGCGGGTGGATGTGCGCCGCGTCGCCGGCCAGTAGCACCCGGCCCGCCCGGTAACGCTCGGCGAGCCGGGTGGCGTCGCCGAACCGGGAGATCCAGCGCGGCGAGTGCACGCCGAAGTCGCTGCCCGCGAACGCCCGCAGCTGCGCCTTGAGTTCGTCGAGCGTGGGCGCGGCCGTACGGTCCTCGGCCACGCCTTCGGCGGGCACGACCACGCGGTACACCCCGTCCTTCAGGGGTGCGAAACCGAACCGCTTCTGGGTCTTGCGCACCTCGGCCGTCGCGGCGGCCAGCGTCTCGGGCGGAACGGCCGCCTCCACCTCGCCGAGCAGCGTCTCGACCCTGGAGGGCTCACCGGGGAAGCCGATGCCGAGCAGCTTGCGCACCGTGCTGCGCCCGCCGTCGCAGCCGACGAGGTACCGGCAGCGCAGCTGCGTACCGTCCGCCAGCTCCACGCTCACCCCGTGGCCGTCCTGGCTCAGCCCGGCCAGCTCGTGGCCGCGCCGGATCTCGGTACCCAGTTCGGCGGCGCGCTCGGCCAGCAGCCGCTCGGTTACCTGCTGCGGGATGGCGAGAACGTAGGAATGCGCGGTGTCCAGCCGGTCGGGCCACCTGTCGCTGAGGCCGGCGAAGAAGCCACCGACCTCGAACTTCTTGCCGAGCGCCAGGAAACGCTCCAGCAGACCGCGCTGGTCCATCACCTCCACGCTGCGGGCGTGCAGGCCCTGCGCGCGGGACTGCACGGTCGGCTCGGTCTCCTTCTCCAGCACCAGCACGTGCACGCCGTGCAGCCGGAGCTCGCACGCCAGCATCAGGCCGGTCGGTCCGCCGCCTGCAATGATCACGTCGATCATGAAAACCCGCCCCATTCATCGCACTTGCTCTTCAGCCGGCCGCTCCGCGCGGCCCATGGGCGTACACGCCGCCGGTTTCCACCGGCGTCTCGCTGCCCTGACGAGACCGGCATGCCGACAAACCGCGCGTACGCCGCGAAACCCTGATTTCCGCAGGTTCCGGCTTCGAGCGGATATTCTGCGGCACCATGGGGGCCTTGCCGCAAGGCCCCCGGTGCGCTATATCTTGAGAGTGGCGAGGAGTAGGTGAGCTCCTTGCCCTTCTTTTTGCCCACGCGCCTCCCCTTCGCCCGCGGCCCCTTCGTCCGGCGCCCCCTCGTTCGCGACGCCGCGCCTCCCGTCACCCGATCGGTGACGGCGGACTTCGTCCGGCGGGTCCCTCCCCCGAGCCGGGCCCTGGGTGACGAGGTCCTCTCCCGCGTACTCCCCGGCCGCAGGCGTACACCCTTGAAACTCTTTGCATAACACTGCATAGGTGCGTATAGTCATGCCATCGACAAGGAGGCTTTCCGATGGTGGTACGTGCGGCAGTGGCAGGAGCGAGCGGATACGCCGGCGGGGAACTGCTCCGCCTGCTCCTCACCCACCCCCAGGTCGAGATCGGCGCCCTCACCGCCCACTCCAACGCCGGAGAGCGGCTCGGCGCCCTGCAGCCGCACCTGAGGCCGCTCGCCGACCGCGTTCTCCAGCCGACCACGGCCGAGGTGCTCGGCGGGCACGACGTCGTCTTCCTGGCCCTCCCGCACGGGCAGTCCGCCGCGGTCGCCGAGCAGCTCGGCGACGATGTGCTGGTCGTGGACATGGGGGCCGACTTCCGGCTGAAGGACGCCGCCGACTGGGAGAAGTTCTACGGCTCCCCGCACGCGGGTACCTGGCCCTACGGCCTGCCCGAGCTCCCCGGGGCCCGCGCGGAGCTGGAGGGGACCAAGCGCATCGCTGTGCCCGGCTGCTACCCGACCGCCGTGTCCCTCGCGCTCTTCCCTGCCTACGCCGCCGGGCTCGCCGAGCCCGAGGCCGTCGTCGTCGCCGCGTCCGGCACCTCCGGAGCGGGCAAGGCGCTCAAGCCGCACCTGCTCGGCTCCGAGGTCATGGGCAACATGACCCCGTACGGCGTCGGAGGCGGTCATCGGCACACCCCCGAGATGATGCAGAACCTCGCGGCCGCCGCCGGTGGACCCGTCACCGTCTCGTTCACCCCGACCCTCGCGCCCATGCCCCGCGGCATCCTCGCCACGTGCAGCGCCAAGGCGAAGCCCGGGGTGAGTGCCGAGTCGCTGCGGGCGGTGTACGAGAAGGCCTTCGCGGACGAGCCGTTCGTCGACCTGCTGCCGGAGGGCCAGTGGCCCTCCACCGCGGCCGTGTACGGATCGAACGCCGTGCAGATCCAGGTCGCCCACGACGAGACGGCCGGGCGGATCGTCGTGATCAGCGCCATCGACAACCTCGCCAAGGGCACCGCGGGCGGCGCCCTGCAGAGCATGAACATCGCCCTCGGGCTCCCCGAGGACACAGGTCTTTTCACGATCGGAGTCGCCCCTTGAGCGGCTCACACGCGGCCGCGGGGCCGCGGGCAACGAAGGAAACCGCGCCGCTGGGCTGCGTGGGCGGAGTAGCGAACGAGGAGATGCAGTGAGCGTCACGGCACCCAAGGGATTCACGGCGGCGGGTATCGCCGCCGGGATCAAGGAGAGCGGTAATCCGGATCTGGCCCTCGTGGTCAACCACGGCCCCCGCCGCGCCGCCGCGGGCGTCTTCACCTCCAACCGGGTCAAGGCCGCGCCCGTCCTCTGGTCCGAACAGGTACTCAAGGGCGGCGAGGTGACTGCCGTCGTCCTCAACTCCGGTGGTGCCAACGCCTGTACGGGCCCCAAGGGCTTCCAGGACACCCATGCGACCGCCGAGAAGGCAGCCGAGGTCCTCAGCGGTCACAGCGCGGGCGAGATCGCGGTGGCCTCCACCGGGCTGATCGGCGTGCTGCTTCCCATGGACAAGCTCCTGCCGGGCATCGAGAAGGCCGCGCAGGCCCTCAGCGAGCACGGCGGTGAGAAGGCCGCCATCGCGATCAAGACCACAGACACCGTGCACAAGACCGCCGTCGCGGGCGGCGAGGGCTGGACGGTCGGCGGCATGGCGAAGGGCGCGGGCATGCTCGCCCCCGGCCTCGCCACCATGCTCGTCGTCCTCACCACCGACGCCGACGTGGAGGCACCCGCTCTCGACACCGCGCTGCGCGCCGCCACCCGCACCACCTTCGACCGGGTCGACTCCGACGGCTGCATGTCGACCAACGACACCGTGCTGCTGCTCGCCTCGGGTGCGAGCGGAACCACCCCCGCGCAGGCCGAGTTCGAGCAGGCCGTGCAGAGCGTCTGCGCCGACCTCGCCCGCCAGTTGATCGGCGACGCCGAGGGCGCGTCCAAGGACATCCGGATCGAGGTGATCAACGCGGCGACCGAGGACGACGCCGTCGAGGTCGGCCGGAGCATCGCCCGCAACAACCTCCTGAAGTGCGCCATCCACGGCGAGGACCCCAACTGGGGCCGTGTCCTGTCCGCGATCGGCACGACGCGGGCCGCCTTCGAACCCGACCAGCTGAACGTCGCCATCAACGACGTGTGGGTGTGCAAGAACGGCGGTGTCGGCGAGGACCGCGACCTGGTCGACATGCGCTACCGGGAGGTCCGCATCACCGCGGACCTCGCCGCCGGCGACGAGTCGGCCGTCATCTGGGCCAACGACCTCACCGCCGAGTACGTCCACGAGAACAGCGCGTACAGCTCATGAGCGCCGCGAGGAAGCACACCGCGCTGCCCAAGGCACAGATCCTCATCGAGGCGCTGCCCTGGCTCACCCGGCACAACGGCAAGACCGTCGTCATCAAGTTCGGCGGCAACGCCATGATCGACGACGAACTGAAGGCGGCCTTCGCCCAGGACGTCGTCTTCCTGCGGCACGCCGGCCTCAAGCCCGTCGTCGTGCACGGCGGCGGCCCGCAGATCAGCGCCCAGCTCGACAAGCAGGGCCTGGTCAGCGAGTTCAAGGCCGGGCTGCGTGTGACCACCCCCGAGGCCATGGACGTCGTACGCATGGTGCTCGCGGGACAGGTCCAGCGTGAGCTCGTCGGGCTGCTGAACCAGCACGGCCCGCTCGCCGTCGGAATGACCGGCGAGGACGCGCACACGATCACCGCCACCCAGCACCGCCCGGTCATCGACGGCGAGGCCGTCGACATCGGCCGGGTCGGCGAGGTCACCGCCATCGACACGGGGGCGATCCAGGCGCTGCTGGACGACGGCCGGATCCCGGTCATCTCCTCCATCGCGCGCTCCGCCGAGGACAACCACGTCTACAACGTCAACGCCGACACCGCCGCCGCCGCACTCGCCGCCGCGCTGGGCGCCGAGACGCTGATGGTCCTCACCGACGTCGAGGGGCTCTACGAGGACTGGCCGCACAGCGACGACGTCATCAGCCGCCTCACCGCCACCGAGCTGGAGAAGCTGCTGCCCGACCTCTCCAGCGGCATGGTCCCCAAGATGCAGGGCTGCCTGCACGCCGTACGCAACGGGGTCGAGACCGCACGCGTCATCGACGGCCGGGTCCAGCACTCGATCCTGCTGGAGATCTTCACCGACGAGGGAATCGGCACGATGGTCGTGCCCGACGCAACAGCCGCCGCACAGCCCGGCGCCGAGGGGGAGTCATGAGCAACGAGGAGATCACACAGCGCTGGCAGGGTGCGCTGATGGACAACTACGGCACCCCGCGGCTGCCCCTGGTGCGCGGCGAGGGCGCCCGCGTGTGGGACGCGGACGGCACCGGATACCTCGACTTCGTCGGTGGCATCGCGGTCAACGCGCTCGGGCACGCCCACCCCGCGGTGGTCGAAGCCGTGTCCACGCAGATCGCCACCCTCGGCCACGTCTCCAACCTCTACACGGCCGAGCCGCCCGTCGCGCTCGCCGAGCGGCTCCTCCAGCTCTTCGGCCGCGAGGGCAGGGTCTACTTCTGCAACTCCGGCGCCGAGGCCAACGAGGCGGCCTTCAAGATCGGCCGGCTGACCGGGCGTACGCACATGGTCGCCACCGACGGTGGCTTCCACGGCCGGACCATGGGCAGCCTCGCCCTGACCGGCCAGCCCGCCAAGCGGACCCCCTTCCTGCCGCTGCCCGGTGACGTCACGCACGTGCCGTACGGCGACATCGAGGCGCTCCGGACCGCGGTGACCACCGACACCGCGCTGCTGATCATCGAGCCGATGCAGGGCGAGAACGGCGTCGTCGTGCCGCCGGCGGGCTATCTGGAGGCCGCCAGGGAGATCACCCGGGCCACCGGCACCCTGCTCGTCCTGGACGAGGTGCAGACCGGGATCGGACGCTGCGGCCACTGGTTCGAGCACCAGGCCCACCAGAGCGTCGAGCCCGACGTGGTCACGCTCGCCAAGGGACTCGGCGGCGGACTGCCGATCGGCGCCACCGTGGCGTTCGGCCCCACGGCCGACCTGCTGAAGCCCGGTCAGCACGGCACGACGTTCGGCGGCAACCCCGTCGCCTGCGCCGCCGGCCTCGCCGTGCTGGACACGCTCGCCGCCGACGGCATCCTGGACGACGTGAAGCGGCTGGGCGAGCGGATCAGGGACGGCGTCGAGGGTCTGGGGCACCCGTCGGTCTCCCACGTCCGCGGCTCCGGACTGCTGCTGGGTATCGTGCTCACCGGCCCCCTCGCACCGAAGGTGCAGCAGGCGGCTCAGGGAGCCGGACTCCTGGTGAACGCGCCCGCCCCCGACGTCGTACGGCTCATGCCGCCGCTGATCATCGGTGACGCCGAGGTGGACGAGTTCCTGCGGATTCTGCCGGGAGCCCTCGACGCGGCTTACGGGGACGGACGATCCGGGGAGTGACGATCCGGAGAATGAGGCGACGACGATGACCGAGGCACAGGACACCGATCACGGCGGGCCGTCGGTGCCGCAGACCCGCACGGCACGCCACCGCAGGATCGTGGACATCCTGAACCGGCAGCCGGTGCGCTCCCAGAGCCAGCTGGCCAGGCTCCTGTCCGACGACGGGCTGAGCGTCACCCAGGCGACGCTCTCGCGCGACCTGGACGAACTGGGCGCGGTGAAGATCCGCAACACCGGCGGCGAGCTGATCTACGCAGTGCCGAGCGAGGGCGGCTTCCGCACCCCGCAGGCGCCGCTCGGAGGCTCGGCGAAGGAGGAGCGGATGCGCAGGCTCTCCGCGGAGCTGCTCATCTCCGCCGAGGCCTCCGCCAACCTCGTGGTACTGCGCACGCCTCCGGGCGCCGCCCAGTTCCTCGCCTCGGCCATCGACCAGGCCGAACTCCAGGCGATCCTCGGGACCATCGCGGGTGACGACACGCTGATGCTGATCAGCCGTGCCCCGAACGGCGGTCAGGCGCTGGCCGACCATCTGCTGCGACTGGCCCAGAACGACCGCTGACAGGCACTCAGTACAGGGTGATCGCGGTCGGTCCGGACGCCGTCCCGACCGCGATGTGCGGACGGCGTACCGGATCGGCCCAGGCCAGGATCCGGTCCATGGCGACCGCCGGCACGGACACACAGCCGGCGGTCGCGCCCTTTCCGTCGACGTGGAGGAAGATCCCGGCGCCCCTGCCGCGCTCCGGCCGGTGGTAGTTGAAGCCGACGACGAGCGCACGGGCGTACTGCGCGCGGTAGGTGATCAGATGCTCGGCCTCGTCGGCCCGGCAGTCGGCGGGGCGCGGCTCCACCCAGCGGTTGTACGCGGCGGACGCGTTGTCCTGGCACCACCACGAGGCGTCGGTGACCCGGCGGTACGGGTACCGGGTCCCGGGCGCCGCGGCCTCGGTCCCGAAGGCGTACGGCAGGTCGTAGAGCCCTGTGGGCGTGGTGTTCGTGCCCTGCGTACGGGTCCTGCCCTCGGCGAGCCCGTTCGCCCCGAAGCGCGCGGGTGCCGAACCCGCGGCCACCCAGCCGCCAGGACGCAGGTCCCACCAGGTGACGGTGCCCGTGGTGGAGTCCGTGCCGGGGGCCTCGGCGGTGATGAGCTGGGTGCCGCCGCCCGTGTCGGCCAGTCGCTCGGGAAGGGGCGGCGGTGCGGCGGGCCGCGCCGCGAGCGAACCGGCCAGAGCCAGCAGGACCGACGCGGTCACCAGGAGTCTGCGCATGCTCCGGACCGTACGGCGCACGGCGCGGCGCCCCCACCGCGCCTGCTCCGTACGGCCCAGCGCCTCACTCCGAGGACGGCGCGGGCATGGCGGGGAGAGGGAGGGGGAGTCCCGGCAGGCCGTCGATGCTGGTGCCGATGTCGGACTTCTTCTCGAAGTACTGGCTCAGGCCGGCGTCGTCCTCGCGCCTGAAGCGGTCCGCGTGCAGCGAACGGTCCTCGTCGTAGGACATGAAGGGCACCGCGTAGCCGCAGGTGTCCCGGATCAGTTCCGCCGTCACCACGATGATCGCGCGCAGCCCGTGCGGGGTGGGATCCACGCCGGTGAAGTGCCCCAGCAGGCCGGGGAACCGCGGATCGTCACGGAAGACCGGCTCGCCGCGGCCGTGCACCCGGACGATGTTCGGCGGGCCCTGGAAGGCGCACCACATCAGCGTGATGCGCCCGTTCTCGCGGAGGTGGGCGACGGTCTCGGCATTGCTGCCGGCGAAGTCGAGGTAGGCCACGGTCCGTCCGTCGAGAACGGCGAACGAGCCGCGCACCCCCTTGGGGGAGAGGTTGACCGTGCCTCCGGCGTCCAGAGGCGCGGTCGCGGTGAAGAAGAGGGGCTGCTCCTCGATGAAGGTCCTGAGCCGGCCGTCGATGCGGTCGTGTGTCTTTCCCATGGCGGCATTGTCCTGCGAACAGGTGTGCGGAGCGGGGTGTTTCACCATCCGGGCAGGCCCCGCGCGCGGGCGAGGTCCTGGACGGCCAGGAGCCGTCGCGCCGCTGTCCGCGTGGCCTGGAGTCGGCCCGGAGCGAGGCGTGTGCGCGGTCGAGCCCCGCAGCTTTGACAAACCATGCAGTACCTTGCATAGTTATGCCACTAACGGTCGCGCGCCGTGAGGCGGACGCACACCCCCTTGCACTCCCGAGGAGCACGCAGTGAGCAACGGCACCGGAAACAGCGACGTACGCCTCTGGGGCGGCCGTTTCGCAGACGGTCCGGCCGAGGCGCTGGCCAAGCTGTCCGCGTCCGTCCACTTCGACTGGCGGCTCGCGCCGTACGACATCGCCGGCTCCCGTGCCCACGCGCGCGTGCTCAGCAAGGCGGGGCTGCTGACCGACGACGAGCTGGCCCGCATGCTCGAAGGGCTGGACTCGCTGGAGGCCGCCGTCGCCGACGGCTCGTTCACCGGCACCATCGCCGACGAGGACGTCCACACCGCGCTGGAGCGTGGCCTCCTGGAGCGCCTCGGCCCCGACCTCGGCGGAAAGCTGCGGGCCGGCCGGTCCCGCAACGACCAGGTCGCCACGCTCTTCCGGATGTACCTGCGCGACCACGCCCGGATCATCGGCGGCCTCATCGCCGAGCTCCAGGACGCGCTGGTGGGGCTCGCAGAGGCGCACCCCGACGTGGCCATGCCCGGCCGCACGCACCTCCAGCACGCCCAGCCGGTCCTCTTCGCCCACCACGTCCTGGCGCACGTGCAGCCGCTGTCCCGGGACGCCGAGCGGCTGCGGCAGTGGGACGAGCGGACCGCCGTGTCCCCGTACGGCTCCGGCGCCCTGGCCGGGTCCTCCCTCGGGCTGGACCCGGAGGCGGTCGCCGCGGACCTCGGATTCGAGCGGGGCTCCGTGGGCAACTCGATCGACGGCACCGCGTCACGTGACTTCGTCGCCGAGTTCGCCTTCATCACCGCGATGATCGGCGTCAACCTCTCCCGGATCGCCGAGGAGATCATCATCTGGAACACGAAGGAGTTCTCCTTCGTCACCCTGCACGACGCGTTCTCCACCGGCTCCTCGATCATGCCGCAGAAGAAGAACCCGGACATCGCCGAGCTCGCACGCGGCAAGTCCGGCCGGCTCGTCGGCAACCTGACCGGGCTGATGGCGACCCTGAAAGCCCTCCCGCTCGCCTACAACCGTGACCTCCAGGAGGACAAGGAGCCCGTCTTCGACTCCTGCGACCAGCTGGAGATCCTGCTGCCGGCGTTCACCGGGATGATGGCCACGCTCACCGTCAACCGCGAGCGCATGGAGGAGCTGGCACCGGCCGGCTTCTCGCTCGCCACGGACATCGCCGAGTGGCTGGTCAAGCAGGGTGTGCCGTTCCGTGTGGCCCACGAGGTCGCGGGGGAGTGCGTGAAGGTGTGCGAACAGCAGGGCATCGAGCTCGACGAGCTGACGGACGAGCAGTTCGCGAAGATCTCCGAGCACCTCACCCCGGAGGTGCGCACCGTGCTGAACGTGCCCGGCGCGCTGGCCTCACGTGACGGGCGCGGCGGGACGGCCCCCTCGGCCGTCGCCGTCCAGCTGGCCGAGGTGAAGGCCGACCTGGTGACGCAGCACGCCTGGGCGACCGCGCGCGGCTGATTCGCAGGCATCGCGGGCTACGTTGACGGGAAGGCGTTCGGAACCGACCCAGAGGAGCCCGCGATGCCCTTCGCCCGCCTGAACCGAGCGACCACCCCGACCTCCCACATCGGGCTCGGCCTGGCCGCCGTCGGCAGGCCCGGCTACATCACCCCGCACCGCGACCGGGACCTTCCCGGCGACCGCAGCGCCGGCGCCCTGCGCGCCCACACCCATGAACTCCTGGACGCCGCATACGCGCAGGGTGTCCGTTACATCGACGCGGCCCGCTCCTACGGCCGTGCCGAGGAGTTCCTGGCGGACTGGCTCGGCGCCCGCCCCGATGTGACGGACGTGGTCATCGGCAGCAAATGGGGCTACACCTACACCGCCGACTGGCGCAGCGACGCCGAGGCGCACGAGGTCAAGGACCACAGCCTGGCCGCGTTCGAACGACAGCACGCCGAAACGGCCGAACTGCTCGGGGACCGGCTCGATCTCTACCAGATCCACTCGGTGACCGCCGACAGCCCCGCGCTGAGCGACAAGGACCTGCACGCCCGGCTCGCCGAACTCGCGGCCCAGGGCACCACGATCGGCTTCTCGGCGAGCGGGCCCGCCCAGGCGGACGCCATCCGGTCCGCCCTGGCCGTGACCGTGGACGGCGAGCCCCTCTTCCGTACGGTCCAGGCGACCTTCAACGCCCTGGAGACCTCCGCCGGGCCCGCGCTCGCCGAGGCCCATGACGCGGGGCTCACCGTGATCGTCAAGGAAGCCATGGCCAACGGCCGGCTCGCCGGAACCGAGGCGCCCGCCGTCCTCCGGGAGATCGGCACCGAGGCGGGACTGGACGCGGACGCCGTCGCCCTGGCACTCGTGCTCCACCAGCCGTGGGCCGGAGTCGTCCTGTCCGGCGCGGCGACGGTCACGCAGCTGGCCGCCAACCTGCACGCGCCCCTCCTCGATCTGGACACCGACCGGCTGGACAGGCTTGCCGCGCTGGTGGAGGAGCCGGAGGCGTACTGGCGCCACCGGGCCTCACTGCCCTGGAGCTGACCGCCCTGGCCCGTGGAAATGGGCCCACCGGCGCCTGACCCGTACCGGTGGGACCGGGGGCGGGCCCGCCGTGTCGCGGGTCCGGTTCACGCCCAGTCCGCGAGCGCCTCGAAGTCCGACCGCACCAGCCCCACCCAGGGGTCGATCCGCCTCAGCAGGGCACGGCCCGGGTGATGCGCCGCGACCCACTCGATGTCCGGCGCGGCGATCTCGTCGTCGATCCAGGCGAAGGGCCGGCCGTCCGCGTACTCGACGACGTACCGCGTCTTCCAGTACGTCCCGTCCGCCGGCATCGCGTGCATCGCGGGCCAGTCGATGTACGGCAGTGGCGGCAGCCCGAGGCGCGGGCCGACCCACTCGTTGGCCTCGTCCTTCCAGGTGGTCGCCCACACGAGTTCGTACCGGCCGGCGAGCGCCAGCAACTCCTCACCGTGACCGGGGCTGAGCAGGACGGGCAGCGGCACTCCCGCCTTCCACCCCGTCGGGCGCATCCGGTGGAGGAGATAGCCCTCCGGCGGCGCGGGGCGGGCCAGTGCCGCGTACGGGTTGAGCGGACCGTCGACGTCGATCAGCAGCAGCGGCTTCATCCCGTCATGGTGCCTCCTGAGCCTCCGCGCTCCGAGGCATCACGCGCGGGTCGGCCAATGGGACGTCCATGTCTCATATGGGCTAGTGTCGTCTCATGACTCTTGATCGCGAGCAGGTGCTGCGGAGCGCCGCCGCGCTGCTGACCCATAAATCGACGGCGACGATGGACGAGGTCGCCAGGGCCGCCGGAATCGGCCGCGCCACCCTGCACCGGCACTTCGCGGGCCGGGACGCCCTTGTGGGAGCGCTGGAAGATCTCGGGATCCGGGAGTTCGAAGCCGCCCTGGAGGCCGCCGGGCTCGACGAGGGCAGCGCCGAGGACGCTCTGCGACGGCTGATCACGGCCGTCGAGCCCAGCGCGGGACTGCTGTCCTTCCTCGTCACGGAGAACCAGCTCTTCGAGGGCGACGACGTCAACGAGGGCTGGAGCCGCCTCGACGCCCGGGTCTCCGCGTTCTTCCGGCGCGGACAGGAGCGCGGCGAGTTCCGGATCGACCTGACCCCGGCGTGGCTGACCGAGGCACTGTACGGCCTGATCAGCAGCTGCGCGTGGTCGGTGCAGACGGGGCGGGTCGCCGCCCAGGACTTCCCCTACATGGTCGTCGAGTTGCTGCTGGGCGGCGCACGCCGGAGCGTGGAGAAATGAGCAGCACCTCTCAGCACGCGGGCGTCACGGGCGATCCCCATCATCCGGGCCGGTGGATCGCCCTCACCGTGCTCGTCCTGGCCGTGCTGCTGGTCGCCGTGGACGCCACCGTGCTGGGCCTGGCCACGCCGTTCCTCAGCGAGGACCTCGAACCGACCGGCACCCAACTGCTCTGGATCGGCGACGTCTACTCCTTCGTCATCGCCGGCCTCCTCGTCTCCATGGGCAGCCTCGGCGACCGCATCGGCCGCAAGAAGCTGCTGCTGACCGGTGCCACGGCCTTCGGGGCGGTCTCCGTGCTCAACGCCTACGCGACGAGCCCCGAGATGATGATCCTGGCCAGAGCCCTGCTCGGTGTCGCGGGTGCCACGCTGATGCCGTCCACGCTCGCCCTGATCCGTAACCTCTTCCACGACCCGCGGGAACGCAGTCTCGCCGTCGGTATCTGGGGTGCCATGGCATCGGCGGGCGCCGCAGTCGGCCCCGTCGTGGGCGGCCTCCTGCTGGAACACTTCTGGTGGGGCTCGGTCTTCCTGATCAACCTGCCCGTGATGGCGGTCCTCGTCGCCGTCGGCATCAAGATGATCCCCGAGTCGAAGAATCCGGCGCCGGGCCCCTGGGACCTGCCCAGTGTGGGGCTCTCCCTGGTCGGAATGATCGGCATCGTGTACGCGATCAAGGAGGCCGCGGCCCACGGGGTGAGCTGGGGGACCGGCGTGGCGGCCGTCGGCGGCGCGGGAGCGCTCACCTGGTTCGTGCGCCGCCAGCTGAAGCTGCCCGCCCCCCTGCTGGACATGCGGCTCTTCCACCACCGTGGGTTCTCCGGAGCGGTCCTCGCCGACCTCCTGACCATCCTCGGCCTGTCCGGGATCGTCTTCTTCCTCTCCCAGTTCCTCCAGCTGGTCCAAGGCAGAGGACCACTCGAGGCGGGGCTCGCCGAACTGCCCGCGGCCGTCGGCGCGGTGACGGCCGGGCTGCTGGCCGGGAGGGTCGCACGCCGCTACTCGGTGCGCTCCGTGGTCGCCGTGGGGCTGGGGGCCATCGGCGTGTCGCTGGCGGTGGTCACGGTGATCCACAAGGAGACCGGCTATCCCCTGATCGGGGTCCTGCTCCTGGTGGTGGGCGTCGGCGCCGGCTTCGCCTTCACCGTGACCTCCGACGTCATCCTCTCCAGCGTCCCGAAGGAGCAGGCGGGCTCGGCGTCGGCGGTGTCCGAGACGGCGTACGAACTCGGCGCCGCCCTCGGCATCGCGCTGCTCGGGTCCATCGTCACGGGCGTCTACCGGGGCTTCGGAACACCCGAAGGCATCCCCGCCGCCGCCGAGGCGGCGGCCCACGAGTCGCTGGGAGGTGCCGTGGAGACGGCGGAACACCTGCCGGCGCACCAGGGGAGCGAACTCGTCGTCGCGGCCCAGGAGGCCTTCGTCAACGGGCTGCGGGTGTCGGCGGCGGTCGGGGCCGTGGTCCTCCTCGCGACCGCCGTGGCCGCGTGGTTCATGCTGCGCGGCCAGAAGCTGGAGGACGGCATCATCCCCGACGAGTGACCGCCCGGGAACAGGAGTGAGGGAGCGGCGGCCTGTCCCGGGAAGGGCGGAAGCGGTGCCCGGACGCACGAGTGGCCCGGCGCGATCACGCGCCGGGCCACTCGAAGAACACCCGTACGGCTCAGGCGGCCTTGGCCTTCGTGGCGTAGATGTCGACGTACTCCTGGCCGGACAGCCGCATCACCTCGGCCATCACCGAGTCCGTCACCGCCCGCAGCACGTAGCGGTCGCGGTCCATGCCCTCGTAGCGGGAGAACTCCATCGGCTCACCGAAACGGACCGTGACCTTGCCCGGGCGGGGCAGGCCGGCGCCGCCCGGCTGCAGCTTGTCCGTGCCGATCATCGCGAACGGCACCACAGGCGCGCCCGTCATCAGGGTGAGCCGCGCGATACCCGTACGGCCCCGGTAGAGACGGCCGTCGGGGGAGCGGGTGCCCTCCGGGTAGATCGCGAAGGCCTTGCCCTCCTCCAGGACCCGGCGGCCCGTCATCAGCGCCGCGACACCGCCGCGCCCGCCGTCCCGGTCCACGGGGATCATCCCGCAGCCCGTGAAGAACCAGGCCATCAGCCGGCCCTTGACGCCCTTGCCGGTCACGTACTCGTCCTTGCCGATGTAGAACACCGGCCGGTCGCAGCAGATCGGCATGATCATCGAGTCGATGAAGGTCAGGTGATTCCCCGCGAGAATGACCGGACCCGTCCCCGGGATGTTCTCCACGCCCTCCACGCTGGGCCGGAAGAGCAGCCGCAGGATCGGTCCGAGCACTGCCTTGATGACCGTGAGTCGGGACAACGCGTCCTCCGGTTTCGTGGCCGGGCGGCCGGGGCGGGAATTCGTGAGGGTCTGTGCAGGTGAGGACGATACTCGCGGGTACCGCCTCCGCGCACATCGGGTTCACCGAGCCGATACGCAGTGTTGACGTGTGTTTCCGCCATGTTCGTCCACAGGCCGCCCCGCCGATGGCGTAGCTGCCTACGATCAAGCCTGCCCCGAAGGTGCGGGACATCACATGCGAGGAGCATTCATGACAGAGCGCGCGCAGACTGCACCCGGTCGGCGGACACTCCTGGGGGCCGCGGTCCTCGGGACGGCCGCCCTCGGACTGCCCGGCACCGCGAACGCCGCCGCGAGCGGGGAGTCCGGTGCGCGGGGCGGCAGGCACGGCTCCTACCGGGACCTGCCCGTGCCCACCGTCATCGGCCACCGGGGAGCCAGCGGCTACCGGCCGGAGCACACCCTCGGCTCCTACCAGCTGGCCCTTGACATGGGCGCGCACATCGTCGAGCAGGACCTCGTGCCGACCAAGGACGGCCACCTCGTCTGCCGCCACGAGAACGACATCACCGGGACCACGGACGTCGCCGACCACCCCGAGTTCGCGAGCCGCCGGACGACCAAGAAGGTCGACGGCGTGTCGCTCACCGGCTGGTTCACCGAGGACTTCACCCTCGCCGAGCTGAAGACCCTGCGGGCCGAGGAGCGCATCCCCGGCACCCGCCAGGAGAACACGCTGTACGACGGCCGCTGGCAGATCCCCACCTTCGAGGAGGTCCTGCGCTGGGCCGACGAGGAGGGCCGCAAGCGCGGTGGGTCCGTCTGGCTCTACGTCGAGACCAAGCACCCCTCCTACTTCAGGGGTCTCGGGCTGGGCCTGGAGGAGCCGCTCGCCCGGCTGCTGCGCCGCCACGGCCGCCACCGCGCGAACTCCCCGCTCATCCTCCAGTCCTTCGAGCCGAGCTCCATGCAGCGGCTGTCGAAGCTCGTGTCCACCCCTCGTGTGGTCCTGCTGTCCGGACCGAAGGAACGGCCCTGGGACTTCGTGGAGGCGGGCGACCCGCGCACGGTCGCGGACCTGGTGAAGCCCGCGGGGCTGAAGTGGATCGCCTCCTTCGCGCAGGGCATCGGCCCGACGCTGGACCTGGTCATACCCAAGGACGCGGCGGGACGTCTGACCACCCCCACCACGCTGGTCGCGGACGCCCATGCGCGGGACCTCGTCCTGCACCCCTACACACTGCGCAACGAGAACGCCTTCCTGCCGGCCGACTTCCGGCGCGGCACCGACCCGAACGCGTACGGCGACGCGTTCGGCGCCCTGCGGGCCTACTTCGACGCGGGCATCGACGGGATCTTCTCCGACAACCCGGACACCGCTCTGCTCGCGGCGGCCGACTTCGCCAAGGCCTGAGGCCGTGACGCCGCCGGGTGCGGTTCCGGGCCGCCCCGGGGCGGCCCGGCAGGTGCCGTTCACCCGGTGAGCCCTGCCGGACGGTTCCGGGGCCCCTGGGGCGTCAGCCGCCCGGCCGGGATGCCCCGGTCGGGTGGAGCTCCCCGTACGTGGCAACCGGCCGCGCACGGGAAGCGTTGACGGGGCATGACTCTTCTTGATCATGCTCCGAGTCCCCTGGCCGACCGGGCGGAGGACGGCGGACGAGCCCTCGTACGCGCCCTGCACGCGCTCGTGCGAGCCGAGGCAGGAGCCGAGGCGCATGCCGCGGGCGTGGAAGCCGCGGACCTGGAACAGGCGGTGTGGGTGCGGCTGCTGGAGCGCCCGACCGGTCCGGGCCTTCCCGCCGACCCGGCCCGTCGGGTCCGCGCCGCGGTGCGGGCCGAGGTCCGTACCGCCCGCCGCAGGGCCCGGCGTGAGAGCTCCTACGCGGGAGGCGAGTCCCCGGGCGACTGGGCCGGCTGTCCCGAACGCCTCGCGCTCGGAGCCGCCGAACGCCGGGCTCTGCGCACCGCGGTGAACCGGCTGCCCGGCAGGTGCCCGCGCTTACTCGAAGCGATGCTGGCGCCCCACGATCCGACGTACCGGGAAATCGCAGGGGAGTTGGGTATGTCACAGGGCAGTTTGGGTCCTATGCGTTCCCGATGCCTTGGATGTCTGCGCAGAATGCTCGCGGCGGAGGTTGTGGCTCCTGAACTGCGGGGAAAGGAGCGGTAGACAACCGGCGGACCAGGTGAGCGGGAGGCATGCACACATGGGCATGAGCGTGACCATCTCGGCGGCGACAGCGCAGGACGTCGAGCAGATCTTCAGACTCCAGTACCTCTGCTTCCAGAGCGAGGCGGAGCTCTACGGCAACTACCGGATAGACCCACTCGTCCAGACCCTCGACTCCGTCCGGGACGAAGTCGCCACCGATCTCGTGTTCGTGGCCCGGCTCGGCGACGAAGTCGTCGGCTCCGTACGCGGCTTCACCGACGAGGACGGCGTCGGCCGGATCGGCAAGCTCTGCGTCCACCCCAGGCTCCGTAACCACGGCCTCGGCGGCAGGCTCCTGCGCGCCGCCGAATCGGGCCTGGCCGACGGGCGTTCGGCGACCCGCTTCCGGCTGCACACCGGCGAGCGCAGCGAAGGCAATCTGCGGCTGTACCGCAAGGCCGGCTACGCGCGGGTGGGCAACGCCACCGGACGGGACGGTGTCCGGCTGGTCCTGCTGGAGAAGGAAGCCACCGCGCCGGCTTATGTGGCCAGTGCCTGAACGGCCCCTGTGAGGCTCCGCGTCAGGCGGTACGCGCGCGGCGCAGCCAGATCATCCCGGTGACCGGAAGGATCACCGGGATGAGCAGGTAGCCCATGCCGAATCCCGACCACACCGTGCTGTCCGGGAAGGCGGAAGGCTCCACCAGCGTCCAGGTGCCGACGATCAGTACGCCCGCGAGCTCGGCGGCGCAGCACATCAGCGCCGCCCTGCGCGCCTTCTCCCCACCACGCACCAGCGAGTACGTGATGAAGCCGTACACGACCGCGGCGAGCGCCGAGAGCACGTAGGCGAGCGGGGCCTTGTCGAAGTCCAGGATCATCTCGACGACCGAGCGGGACGCGGCGGCCACCGTGAACACCCCGTAGAACCAGACCAGTACCCGTCCCGGCCCGCTGCCGAGCTCGAACTGCTGCACCTTCCCGGAGGGCCGGGCGTCTTCCGGGGCCCTCGTGCGTTCGGTGTCGCTCATGGTCAGTTTCCCCAGATGTCGTAGAGCCGCACTTCGAGGACGGCGAGCACGACCGCCCCGGCCGACACCGTCACCGAACCCCAGCGGGTCCGTTCCGACAGCGACAGGAACGCCGCCGCCGGCACGGCCGCGAAGGCACCGATCAGATAGGCGATGAAGATCGTCATTCCCTGATCGGGCCGCTCGCCCCGCGCGAGCTGCACGATCCCGACGAGCAGCTGCGCCAGCGCGAGGACGGAGACGACCGCCATCCCGATGAAGTGCCAGTCCTTCGTGGGCTGGTCCCGGTAGGCGGCGTGTCCGCACCAGGCGGCGAGGGCGAGCGCGGTCACGGCGACCGCGACCGTCAGGGCGTCAAGCATGAAGCGAGGGTATTACGGGCGGCGGCGGCCACCACGTGCGGCCCCGGTCGCGTGGCCGGGGCCGGAAGGGCGGAGGGAGGGGCGGGAGGCGGCCCCCGGAATCGTGGCCTTTGCCACAGCGCGACCACAGCAAGATCGCCCCGCACTCGGTGGACAGGTCGGGCGGGGTCCACGTTTTCGCAGGTCGAAGCGGGTATGGCGGGGGTCTCGGCAAGTGATGCGCGCACCTCGCGCTGTCCGCTATCCGGACAGTAAGACTCGGTGGAACGTTACGTCTGTTTTACTTGGGCCATGACCACGACGAGCTACCGCAGCCCTGCGACCGAGGCGATCACGACGCCCGGTGCTCGTTGTACGTGTCGAATGCGCGCCTTCTGAGGGCCCCCGCCTGAGCCTCGCGCCCCGAAGCGAGACCGAGCCCGTGCCGTCCGCATCCAGCGGATCGAGCCTGCCCTGGTCTGTGCCGCCCCCGGCCGTCCGCCGGTCCGCGCACATGCCGAGACTCCCACCGGTCGACCACTGAGAAAAGTCTCATCAGACGAATGCCCCGTGCCCGGCGGACACCGCGCCGTGCACTCGACAGTGACGGAAACCCTGTGATCACCACTTCGGGCCTCACGAAGGTCTACCAGTCACGCGGCCGTGAGGTCACCGCCCTGGACGGCGTGGACCTGCACGTCCGCGAAGGCGAGGTCTACGGCGTCATCGGACAGAGCGGCGCCGGCAAGTCCTCCCTCATCCGCTGCGTCAACCTCCTCGAACGCCCCACGTCGGGCACGGTGACGGTCGCCGGTCAGGACCTCACCGCCCTCGCGGGCCGCGGCAGGCGCGCCGGCAAGGAACTGCGCCAGGCGCGCAGCCGCATCGGCATGGTCTTCCAGCACTTCAACCTGCTGGACTCACGCACCGTCCGGGACAACGTCGAGCTGCCCCTCGAGATCCTCGGGATCTCCGGACAGGCCCGCACCCGCAAGGCGCTGGAACTCCTCGACCTCGTCGGCCTCGCCGACAAGGCGAAGGCCTACCCGGGCCAGCTCTCCGGAGGCCAGAAGCAGCGCGTCGGCATCGCCCGCGCCCTCGCAGGTGACCCGAAGGTACTCCTCTCCGACGAGGCGACCTCCGCGCTCGACCCGGAGACGACCCGTTCCATCCTCCAGCTGCTGCGCGACCTCAACCAGGAGCTCGGCCTCACCGTCCTGCTCATCACGCACGAGATGGACGTCGTCAAGACGGTCTGCGACTCCGCCGCGCTGATGAGGAAGGGCCGCATCGTCGAATCGGGCACGGTCGGCGAACTGCTCGCCACCCCCGGTTCCGAGCTGGCCCACACGCTGTTCCCCGTCGGTGGCTCCCCCTCCGCCCCCGACCGCACCGTCGTCGACGTCACCTTCCACGGCGAGGCGGCCGCCCGCCCCGTGATCTCGCAGCTCTCCCGTACGTACAACATCGACATCTCGATCCTGGGCGCGGCGATGGACACCGTCGCGGGCAAGCAGATCGGCCGCATGCGCATCGAGCTGCCCGGCCGTTTCGAGGAGAACGTCGTACCCATCGGCTTCCTGCGCGAACAGGGCCTCCAGGCCGAGGTCGTCAACGGCGGCCCCGCCACCGCGGACATCCCCGCACAGACCCCCGCACCGCTCACCAAGGAGGTGGCGAAGTGACCTGGTCCGAAATGCAGCCACTGCTCACCCAGGGAACCGTCGACACCCTCTACATGGTGCTCTGGTCCACCCTCGTCACCGTCATCGGCGGACTCCCGCTCGGCATCCTGCTCGTCCTCACCGACAAGGGCGGACTGCTGCAGAACACCGTGGTGAACAAGGTCATCGGCGTGATCGTGAACATCGGCCGCTCGCTGCCGTTCATCATCCTGCTGATCGCCCTGATCCCCTTCACCACCTGGGTCGTCGGCACCTTCATCGGCCCCTCCGCCATGATCGTGCCGCTCGCCGTCGGCGCCATCCCCTTCTTCGCGCGGCTCGTCGAGACGGCGGTGCGCGAGGTCGACCACGGGCTCGTCGAGGCCGTGCAGTCGATGGGCGGATCCATCCCCACGATCGTCCGCAAGGTCCTGCTGCCCCAGGCCCTTCCCTCGCTGGTCTCCGGCGTCACGACCACCGTCATCGTGCTCATCGGCTACTCCGCGATGGCCGGCGCCGTCGGCGGCGAAGGACTCGGGTCCAAGGCCATCACCTACGGATTCCAGCGCTTCGACGACCAGTTCATGCTCATCACCGTCGTGCTGCTCATCGTCATCGTGACCGTGGTCCAGCTCATCGGCGACGGCGCCGTACGGCTGCTGGCCCGCCGGGGCCGTACCGCCTCCTGAACCTCATCTCCCCCTGAAGCCCGAACTCCTTGTCCGGGCGCACCACCGTCACCACCGGAAAGAGGCACTCTTCGTGCGCAAGAACATCAAGATCACCGCTGCCGCAGCCGCCACCGCCGCCCTGGCCTTCGGGCTCAGCGCCTGCGGTACGGACTCCGACCCGGCCGCCAAGGGCGGGTCCGGCGCGAGTGCGGACACCTCCAAGGCCCTCGTCGTCGCGGCGTCCCCGACGCCGCACGCCGACATCCTGAACTTCGTCAAGGACAACCTGGCGAAGAAGGCCGGCCTCAAGCTGGAGGTCAAGGAGTTCACGGACTACGTCCTGCCCAACACCGCCACCGAGAGCGGCCAGGTCGACGCCAACTTCTTCCAGCACCGGCCCTACCTGACCGACTTCAACAAGAAGAACGGCACCCACGTCGTCCCGGTCGCCGACGTCCACCTCGAGCCCCTCGGTCTCTACTCCAAGAAGATCAAGGACGTCAAGGACATCAAGGCCGGCCAGACCGTCGCCGTCCCGAACGACACCACCAACGAGGGCCGCGCGCTCCAGCTGCTCGCCGAGAACGGCCTGATCACCGTCAAGGACGGCGTGGGCACCAACGCCAAGCTCAGCGACATCACGGACAAGAAGGGCCTGGAGTTCAAGGAGGTCGAGGCCGCGACCGTGCCCCGCGCCCTGGACGACGTCGACGCCGCCGTGATCAACGGCAACTACGCGATCGAGGCCAAGCTCCAGCCGGGCAAGGACTCCCTGGTGCTCGAGAAGGCCGAGGGCAACCCGTACGCCAACATCCTCGCCGTCAAGGAAGGCAACGAGGAGGACCCCCGGGTCCAGAAGCTCGCGAAGCTCCTGAACAGCGACGAGGTCAAGAAGTTCATCGAGGACACCTACAAGGGCTCGATCGTCCCCGCCTTCGGCGAGGACGCCAAGTCCTGACGTCCGGGCACCACTTGCTCCACGAGCCCCGCACACCCCACCGGGTGTGCGGGGCTCCGCCGTGCGGCGACCCGGCCATGCACATCATCGGCCTGATGCTGCATGCTGGGTCTTCACACGGTCCTCGGCATGGAGCTGCGCATGACTCTCACCTTCCCGTCCATCTCCATCAGCACGGACAGGTTGGTGCTGCGCCCCTTCGACATGGCCGACGTGCCCGCGTACATCGAGATGATGAACGACGAGCTGGTCACCGCCTGGACCGACGCCCCCTACCCCTACACCCAGGTCGACGCGGAACGGTGGGTGCGCCGGATCGCCCCCGCCGAGCGCACCCAGGGCAACGGCATCGTCTTCGCCGTCACCGAGTTCCTCACCCAGCGCCTCGTCGGATCCGTCCGGCTTCTGAACACCGACCGGCGCACTCTGGCCACCGAGGTCCGCTACATCACCGCCCCCTGGGCACGCGGTGAGGGATACGCCACCGAGTCCGTGCTGGCCCTCGCCGAGTGGCTCTTCCGCGACCAGGGCTTCGAGCGCATCGAGCTGCGCACCCCCGCGGGCAACACCGCCTCCCAGCAGGTCGCCCAGAAGCTCGGCTGCATCAGCGAGGGCGTCCTGCGCAACGCCCGCATAGCGCGGACCCGGACCGAGAACGGCACGGACGGCGGCTGGACCGACATCAGGACCGACCTCATCGTGTGGGGCCTGCTGCCCGAGGACCTGGAAGGCGTTGCCGAGCAGCTGGCCGATGCGGGCGGCTACGGCACGTACAACGACTGGAACTGACCTCCCCGCCCTGCCTGGGGGAGCCACCGGCAAGGCGTTGGTACGGACCGGATACGCTCACCCTTGCTCCGCCCCCCGGAGGAGTGCCCCCGCCTGCTACACCCCCAGGAGACTGACGACGATGGCCGACCGGGTCACGGTGATCGGCTGGGACGGCTCGCCGCTGACCAGAGCGGCCACGGCCGCGCTCTCCGCCGCCACCCTCGTCGCCGGCGCCGCCCACCACCTCGCGCTCCCCGAGGTGCCCGAGCGCGCGGAACGTATCCGCCTCGGCAGTGTCGACCTGGCCGCCCGCAGGATCGCCGGACACCGCGGCAGCGCCGTGGTCCTCGCCGACGGCGACCCCGGATTCTTCGGCGTCGTACGCACCCTGCGCGCCCGCGAACACGGCCTCGAGGTCGAGGTCGTGCCCGCCGTCTCCTCGGTCGCCACCGCGTTCGCCCGGGCCGGCATGCCCTGGGACGACGCGCAGATCGTCGTCGCCCATCCGCGCACCCTGCGCCGCGCGGTCAACGTCATCCGCGCCCACCACAAGGTGGCCGTCCTCACCTCCCCGGGAGCCGGTCCCGCCGAACTCGCCCTGTTGCTCGAAGGGGTCCACCGCACCTTCGTGATCTGCGAGGAACTCGGCACCGTACGCGAGCGGGTCACCGTCCTCACCTCCGACAAGACCGCCGACCACACCTGGCGTGACCCCAACGTCGTCATCGCCGTCGGCGGCGGCCCCGAGACCACGGCCAACGGCGCCTGGATCGCGGGCCGTCGCCCCGCCCAGCCGGAGAACGTCCGGGGCTGGGCGCTGCCCGCCTCGGCCTACGGCCCCGGAAAGGACGGCGCGGGGGAGGGCGGCGAAGGCGAGGCGCCCGGGCTGCGAGCCGCCCAACTGGCGCGGCTCGGACCCCGTACCGGTGACCTGGTCTGGGACATCGGCTGCGGCAGCGGAGCGCTCGCCGTGGAAGCGGCCCGTTTCGGAGCGGCCGTGCTGGCCGTGGACAGCGACCCCGGCGCCTGCGCCCGTACGACTGCCGCCGCCCGCGACTTCCAGGTGGCCGTGCAGGTGGTCCGGGGCACGGCGCCGCACGTCCTGGAACGCCTGCCGGAACCCGATGTCGTGCGCATCGGTGGCGGTGGCGTCCGGGTCGTCACCGCGGTGGCCGACCGGCGGCCGGAACGTATCGTCACCCATGCCTCGAACCGTGACGAGGCGGAGGCCCTGGGCGCGGCCCTCGTGGAGAACGGCTACACGGTCGAGTGCCAGCTGCTCCAGTCCGTCGAACTGGACACCTCGGGCTGGGCGGAGCGTGAACGCTCCGTCGTCTTCCTGCTCTCCGCCGTACGTTCCGACCTCGCCCCCTGAGCCGCCCGCGCCGAGGCGCGAGGTAGGCTGACCGATTGTTGTACCGCGCCCGGGCGTTCGATAATTCGTTCGTCAATGTCCGGAAAAGTGGACCGTTTTGGTCCGCGATGTGGTACAGCGCAACCGGGGGACGCGCAACGTGGCGCAGTCCACAGCGAGCCGTGGCGGAACTGTCTGTCGCGGCGGCGAACGACCGCGAGAATGTATACCTCCGCGCGCGTTTCGTGCCGCGCGGCGAGCCCGCTCGTTCTTGTTGACGAGCACCGGCGTGCCGTGGTTCGGGCATCCCGGGCGAAGGGCGAAGGAGCACTGACGATGGGCGAGGGGTACGCATGACTGACACCGGCCAGATCCCGGGCGAGGGACTGCCGGAGAACGCAGGCATGGTGGAGCAGCCGGGCATCCCCGCCCAGGACGCCTACACCTACCTCGAGCCCTCCGAGCACGTCACCCCCGAGGACGACGACCTCCTTCTGATGCCCGCGGCTCAGGGCGCGTGGAGTGACGCACCCGCCGCGCCCGTGAGCCAGCCCGAGCCGTACGCGGCGCAGGTCCCGGCTGCCGCCGCTCCGGCACGCCGGCCGCTGCACCGCGGTCCTTCGTCCACTGAGGCACCCACCTACGGCGGGTCGTCGACCGGGGGAGTGGTCCGCTCGCTCGCGGACCGGGGGCCTGCCGGGGCGCCGCAGACCCCGATGCCCGCCCGGCACGCCGGACCCCCCACGACGGGTCCTGAGTACTACGACCTGCCGGCGGACGACGCCGCTCTGCTTCCCGGCCCGCAGCTGGGCGAGATCCCGCCGCAGGGCGCACCCGCGTGGGGCGCCCCGGAAACCGAGCCGGTGGCGGCACCGGAGGCGGTGGCCGCGCCCGAGCCGGTCGCCGTGCCGGAAGCGGTGGCCGCCGCTCCGGAGCCGGTGGCGGCCCCGGAGCAGGTCGCTGCCGACGCCGTAGTGCCCGCCGAGCCCGTGGCGCCGGTCGAGGCCGTGGCGCCGGTCGAGCCTGTGGCGCCCGTCGAGCCCGTCGGGCCCGTGGCGCCGGTCGGGCCCGTGGCGCCGGTCGGGCCCGTGGCGCCCGTCGAGCCCGTCGGGCCCGTGGCGCCGGTCGGGCCCGTGGCGCCGGTCGAGACCGCCGCTCAGGCCGTGTCCGGCGAGGCCGTCACGCCGGAGCCGTCTCCCGTGCCCGCAGAAACGGTCGCCCAGGACACCGCCCCCGCCGAGGCAGTCATGGAGACGGCGGAGGAGCTTCCGCGGGAGGCTCTCGTCCAGCTGCCGCCGCAGGGGCCCGCCTCCGTACCTGCTGAGCCTCCGGTCGAGAACCCTGCCGAGATCCCCGCCGAACCGGTCCTGGACGCCGCCGTCGCCCCGGCCCCTCCGACGCCGTTCGAGCCGGTGGAAGAGGCCGTTCAGCCCTCCCCGCACCTCCCTCCTACGCCCGCGGCAGGGACTCAGGCCGAACCCGCGTCGGCGCCCGGGCCCGAGCAGACGGCACCGCAGCCGCCGGCGGCCCCCGTGGCACAGCCTGTGGCAGAGGCGGCGGCCGAGCCCGAGGCCGTACCGTCCGCACCCGAAGTCCCCGAATCGCGGGAGCCGGTGGCGGTCCAGCAGCCCGAGATCGTTCCCGAGCCCGCCGTGGAGGCCGCGCCGGCCCCGGCGGCCGAGCCCGTCGCCGTGCCGCAGGCCGCCGCTCCTGGCCTCCCCGAGGAGCCGGAACAGGCCACCGGGCCCGAGATCATCGAGACCCAGGAAGCAGAGACCCCGGAAGCAGAGGACCCCGAGGCTCCGGAACTGGACGTTCCGCAACCGGAGGCCCCGCAGGCGGTGATCTCACAGGCGCAGGCTCCTGAGCACACGGAGGTCGCGCAGACCGAGTCGCCCGTCGCGGCCGGGGAACCGTCCACGGCCCAGGACGCCCCGCTCGCCGAGGTGCCTGAGGCCCTGGAAGCACCCGAGACGCCGGAAACTCCTGAGGCGCCGGAAGCTCCTGAGACGCCCGAGGCCGTCTCGGACGTACCCGAGGCGCCCGAGGCCGTCCCGGTCTCTCCGCCCGCGCCCGGCTACGCCGACGCCGAGCGCGAAGCCGTCCTGCGCGTCATGCGGGAGCGCCGCGACATCCGTAACGGCTTCCGCAGCGACCCCATCCCGCACGAGGTCCTCCTCCGCGTCCTCGAAGCCGCGCACACCGCGCCGAGCGTCGGCCACTCGCAGCCCTGGGACTTCGTCGTCATCCGCTCCGCGGAGACGCGGCGCTCCATGCACGAACTGGCGCAGCGTCAGCGCGAGGCGTACGCCAAGTCGCTGCCCAAGGCGCGGGCGAAGCAGTTCAAGGAACTGAAGATCGAGGCGATCCTCGACACACCGGTGAACATCGTCGTCACCGCCGATCCCACCCGGGGCGGCCGGCACACCCTCGGCCGGCACACGCAGCCGCAGATGGCGCCGTACTCCTCGGCGCTCGCCGTGGAGAACCTCTGGCTCGCCGCCCGTGCCGAGGGGCTCGGCGTCGGCTGGGTGAGCTTCTTCGACGAGCGCGAGATGGTCCGCGCGCTCGGCCTGCCCGAGCACCTCGAAGTCGTCGCCTACCTCTGCGTCGGCTACGTCGACGAGTTCCCCGAGGAGCCCGAGCTGATGCAGGCGGGCTGGTCCAAGCGCCGCCCGCTGTCCTGGGTCGTCCACGAGGAGACGTACGGCCGCCGCGCCCTGCCGGGCGAGGAGCCGCACAACCTGCTCCAGGAGACCATCGCGGGCATCCGCCCGCTGGACGCCAAGGCGCTCGGCGAGGCGTGGGAACGCCAGAAGCGGATGACGAAGCCCGCCGGCGCGCTCGGCATGCTGGAGATCATCTCCGCGCAGCTGTCCGGGCTCTCCCGGCTCTGCCCGCCGCCGATCCCGGAGCCCGCCGCCGTCGCGATCTTCGCAGGGGACCACGGGGTGCACGCCCAGGGCGTCACCGCGTGGCCGCAGGAGGTGACCGGCCAGATGGTCGCCAACTTCCTCGGAGGCGGCGCCGTCTGCAACGCCTTCGCCGCCCAGGTCGGTGCCGAGGTCTGCGTCGTCGACGTCGGTGTCGCGACGGAGCTCCCCGCCACCCCCGGCCTGCTGCCGAGGAAGGTCCGTGCCGGTACGGCCGACTTCACCACGGGCCCCGCTCTCACCCGCGAAGAGGTGCTCGCGGCGATCGAGGTCGGCATCGAGACCGCCCGCGACCTGGTGGCAGCCGGCAACAAGGGCCTGCTCACCGGCGAGATGGGCATCGCCAACACCACCGCGTCGGCCGCGCTGATCTGCGTCTACACCGGCATGGACCCGGCGGAGGTGACCGGTCGCGGCACCGGCATCAACGACGAGATGCACGCCCGCAAGGTCGATGTGGTCCGCCGCGCCCTGGATCTGCACCAGCCCGACCCCACCGACCCGATCGGGGTGCTGGCCGCGGTCGGCGGCCTGGAGCACGCCGCCATGGCGGGCTTCCTCCTGGGCGGCGCGTCCCTCCGCACGCCGGTGATTCTCGACGGTGTGAGCGCCGGAGCCGCCGCTCTGGTCGCCCGCGCGATCGCTCCCGAGGCGCTCGCCGCGTGCATCGCGGGCCACCGCAGCGCGGAGCCCGGCCATGTCGCCGCTCTCAACAAGCTCGGTCTGCGCCCGCTGGTGGATCTGGACCTCAGGCTCGGCGAGGGCACGGGCGCGCTGCTCGCGCTCCCCATCGTGCAGAGCGCGGCCCGCGCGATGCACGAGGTGGCGACCTTCGACTCCGCGGGCGTCACCGAGAAGTAGGCGGCCCTTGTGCCCGGACGCGCCCCACAGCCCGTCCGGGCACCGCCTCGCGCGGGCGAACCCGTCCCGCGTACTCCGCACCCGCCAGGACCTGGGGACCCCAGGCTCGTCCGGCGTACGAGGACCGGGACCAGGACGGGTTCGGACCAGGGCCGGAGGCCGTGCCCGCCCCGGGCCACGGCGGACGCACCGCGAAACCCCTCGCCAGGGCCACCCCGTATCGTGGTCCCACGCCCCACCGCTCCACCTCACGTCACAGCCGCTCCACCGCCGCAGCGGCCCGCAGCACACCGCACCCTGCACGAGGAGCCCGCCCGCCCATGGCCGAGCATGACGATCACCCTGCCTACCCCGTCGGACTGCGCCTGAACGGGCGCCGCGTCGTCGTCGTCGGCGGCGGCCAGGTCGCCCAGCGCCGGCTGCCCGCCCTCATCGCGGCCGGAGCCGACATCACCCTCGTCTCACCGTCCGCGACGCCGTCCGTCGAGGCGATGGCCGACACGGGCGAGATCCGCTGGGAGCGCCGCAGGTACCAGGACGGGGACCTCGCCGACACCTGGTACGCGCTCGTCGCGTCGTCCGACGCGGCCGCCAACGACGCGGCGTCAGCAGAGGCCGAACGCACCCGCACCTGGTGCGTCCGCAGCGACGACGCCGAGGCGGCCACGGCCTGGACCCCCGCCACCGGCCGCAGCGAAGGCATCACCGTCGCGGTGCTCACCACCACCTCGCAGGGCCGCGACCCCCGGCACTCCGCCGCGGTGCGCGACGCGATCGTGGAGGGCCTGCGTGACGGTACGCTCGCCGCCCCGCACCACCGCACCCGCGCTCCCGGGGTGGCTCTGGTCGGCGGAGGCCCCGGCGACCCCGACCTCATCACGGTCCGTGGCCGCCGTCTCCTCGCCGAGGCCGACGTCGTCATCGCCGACCGGCTCGGCCCGCGTGACCTGCTCGACGAACTGCCTCCGCACGTGGAGGTCATCGACGCCGCGAAGATCCCGTACGGCCGTTACATGGCGCAGGAGGCGATCAACCAGGCGCTCATCGACCACGTCAAGGCCGGCAAGTCCGTGGTCCGCCTCAAGGGCGGCGACCCCTTCGTCTTCGGCCGCGGCATGGAGGAGGCGCAGGCACTCGCCGCCGAGGGCATCGCCTGCACCGTCGTCCCTGGAATCTCCAGCTCGATCTCCGTGCCGGGCGCCGCCGGGATCCCCGTCACCCACCGTGGGGTCGCCCATGAGTTCACCGTGGTCAGCGGCCATGTGGCGCCCGACGACCCGCGCTCGCTGGTCGACTGGCAGGCCCTCGCGCAGCTGCGCGGCACCCTGGTCCTGCTGATGGCCGTCGACAAGATCGGCCCCATCTCGCAGGCGCTCATCAGCCACGGCAAGTCCCCCGACACCCCTGTGGCCCTGGTTCAGGAGGGCACCACGGCCGCCCAGCGCAGGGTCGACGCGACCCTCGCGACCGTCGGTGAGCGGGTCGTGTCGGAAGAGGTCCGGCCCCCGGCCGTCATCGTCATCGGCGATGTCGTCGCCGTCGGCGCGGACATGGCCGGACCGCTCGCAGACTGAGCCGGGGGACGCCTGCCCAGGGCAGGCCCTCGCCGCATCCCACCACCCGACAAGGCAGTAGCGATCCCCGTGGCTGAACTCATCACCGTCGACGACCCGGACGACCCCCGGCTGGCCGACTACACAGGTCTGACCGACGTCGAACTCAGGCGCCGGAGAGAACCCGCCGAGGGGCTGTTCATCGCCGAGGGCGAGAAGGTGATCCGGCGCGCCGGGAACGCCGGGTACGAGATGCGGTCCATGCTCCTCACCGCCAAGTGGATCGACGTCATGCGCGATGTGATCGACGAGGCCACGGCTCCGGTGTACGCGGTGACACCGGAGCTGGCCGAGCGGGTCACCGGCTACCACGTGCACCGGGGTGCCCTCGCCTCCATGCGGCGCGAGCCACTGCCCGACGTCCGCGCCCTGCTCACCCCGGAGCGGGGTGACGTACGGCGGGTCGCCGTGTTCGAGGACATCGTCGACCACGCCAACATCGGTGCCGCCTTCCGCAACGCCGCCGCACTCGGCGTGGACGCCGTCCTTCTCACCCCGCGCTGCGCCGACCCGCTCTACCGGCGGGCGGTGAAGGTGTCGATGGGCTCGGTCTTCCACGTCCCCTGGACCCGCCTGACCTCATGGCCCGAGGACGTCAGCCTGCTGCGCGAGGCCGGCTTCACCACGGCCGCGCTCTGCCTCAGCGACCGGTCGATCACACTGGACGAACTCGTCGCACGGCGCCACGAGAAGCTGGCGCTCGTCTTCGGTACGGAAGGCGACGGCCTCACGCCCGCGGCACTGGCCGCGGCCGACGCCCACGTACGGATCCCGATGGACGCGGGAGTCGACTCGCTCAACGTCGCCGCGGCCTCCGCCGTCGTCTTCTACGCGACCCGGCCCGACTCCGCCTGACCGGCTGGGGAGCCCTCGGCAGCCGCCGACCGCGCGGGCTGCGAGGCGGCTCCGTCGTACGTCCGCGACGGAGAGCCGCCGAGTCCGCGGGCGGGGCCCTGGCACCCCTGGGCGGCGGCGATACCCAGCGCCACCAGCAGGGTCACCACGACGAAGACGACGAGCCGTTGCCGCAGCAGCCGCGGATTCGCCGGCCGCCGCTTTCCGCCGTTGCCCGCGGAGGTCGTCCGGACACCAGGACGGGAGGCAGGCCTGCCGTTGGTGCCGTTCGTCCCCTTCGGCGCGTTGGGCTGCCGGCCCGGCCGTGTGCCGTTACGGGACGGCCGGGGCTGCGAGCCGCCGGTACGAGGCGGAGCCTGACGCGAGGACGCCGGTCGCCGCCCCGGGGCGCGCGGAGGCTGGGCGATGCCTCCGGCCGTACGGCGGGTGGACTGCTCGGTGTACGGACCGTCCAGCCGGCCCGTCGGCCGGTCCAGCTCCTGCTCGCCGCGCTGCGAGGGCGGCCTGCGCTCCTGCAGCCCCTGCGCCTCGCGGGCCGCGATCTCCTTGAGCCGCATGGAGAGCTGCAGCGTGCTCGGCCGGTCCTCGGGGTCCTTCGCCAGACATGCCCGTACGAGTGGGGCGAGGGCGTCGTGCACGTCGAACAGGTGCGGTTCCTCGTGGACCACGCGGTAGAGCATCACTTCGGAACTGCCGTGGCCGAAGGGCGAGTCGGCCATGGCCGCGTACGCAAGCGTGGCGCCGAGCGAGAACACGTCGGTCGCCGGAGTCACGGCCGCGCCGCGCACCTGCTCGGGCGCCAGGAAACCGGGCGAGCCGACCGCCGTCCCGACATGGGTGAGCGTGCTGGCGCCGGTCGCCCAGGCGATACCGAAGTCGATGATCCGGGGGCCCTTGGGGGAGAGGAGGATGTTCGACGGCTTGAGGTCACGGTGGACGACACCTGCCTCGTGCACCGCCACCAGCCCCTCCGACAGCGCCGCCCCGATCGAGGCCACCTCGGCGGCGGCCAGCGGGCCCTCCTCCACGACCTTGTCGTGGAGGGACGGCCCGGGTACGTACTGGGTGGCGAACCACGGGCGGTCCGCCTCGAGGTCGGCGGCCACGAGGCGCGCCGTACAACCGCCGCGGATCCTCCGTGCGGCGGACACCTCGCGTGCGAAACGCGAGCGGAACTCCTGATCCTCCGCCAGGTCCGGCCTGATCACCTTGAGCGCCACCCGCTGGCCCCGCCGGTCGGATCCGAGATAGACGACGCCCATGCCGCCCGCGCCGAGCCGCCGGTGGAGCCTGAACGAGCCGACGACACGCGGGTCCTCGCGCCGGAGCCGCATCATCGCCATCGTCTGCCCATCCCCGCTGCCGGTCCGCCTGACGAGGCACAGCTTACGTACCCGCGGCGCGGCGCGCTCAGAGGCCGCGCCCTCACCGCCTCATCGATTGTCAGTCCCCGGTGGGAGAATTGAGGGGTGGTCAAGGAGCCGGGGATCCAGACTCCGTGACCTGTGCGAGATCCCAAAGATCCGTCACCGAAGGGGGAGTTGGATCAATGAAGGGCGATCGTGTGGAAATAGTCGTGGACGCGGGTGACACGACCAGGACGTACGAAGTGGTGGCCTCCAGGGCGGGCCGCCGGGTGGAGACAGCGGTCCGTCGGGGTGTGGTGGAAGTGAGTGAAGTCACCCGAAGTGGATCAGTTGTCCGTACCGCCCGCTTCATGGCGACCAGGGTGCTCGCCCTGGTCGAACAGCCGGTCCCCCGGGAGGACGCCTCAGAGCGCCCGCTCGCCGGAGGCCTCGACCCCCAGTAGTGCCGTGTCAGGTGCTGTGCGTCCGGGCGGGCCCGCCCCGCACAGCACCCGCGCCGCACAGCACCTCTGTGCACCTGCACGCCTGCACCTGCTCCTGGCGCCCATGACCCCGCCCAGCGGCCGGCGATCGCGGCAGGAGACGTTTCCGCACCACCGCCGCGCGCCGCCCGAACGGGGGAATCCGCGGCGTTCCCCTAGGTGCTGGGTACCGCAACCAGCACAGTTTCTCCACCCAGGGGAGTACACCGAAGTGCACCGGCTCATCCTCCGGGAGGCCCGGCATTCGGTACGCGGGCATGACGCCGGGTGGCTCGCGCCTCCCTAGTGTTGAAGTCATGCGGCGGGCGAGGAACTCGTCCCCCGAGGCCAGACGCCCGCCGCTCCGGAACAGGTCAGGAGAGGAACCATGGCGGACGCCGCCACGCGGACGATGATCCGCACGCAGGGACGCAGGGCCTACGCCTCGTTCGGCGCACGCCCGTCCGGTCGTCGCCACCCGCTGGTGGCGACGGCGATGGTTCTTCCTCTGGCGGCCCTGCTCGTGGTCGTCTTCGGCGGCTGGGACGCAGTGGTCACACAGGCGTCGTCCGTGGGCGTGATGCTGGGGCGCTGAGCGGCGCCCCGGGTCCGGAAGAGCGGTCCGGACCGGGACATCCGGCCAACAGCCCCGTGGGGACGGGGGTGCGGCGGGCGGCAGCGTTTGTCCGGCCAGCTGGGGAGCTGGCCGGACATCGCGCTGTCCGGGGTCTTTTGGCCGGCCTGCCTGCGGTCCGCGTCGATCGCCGGGGTCGTCCCGCCGTCCTGCCTGCGGCCCGCGTACGATCGCCCGGGCCGGCCGCGGGTCGGCAGATCACCGTCGGGGGAGCCGAGCAGATGACCACCACCCCTGTCGTACGCGTGCTGGGCGGCCTCGCGCACGACGCCGCCCACCGCCTCAGCACCGCATGTGTCTGCGCCCCGCCCCAGGTGCTCGCGGACCGGCCGGACGGCACGGTGGTCCGCAGCGGCCCGGTCGTCGCCAAGGCCCACGCTCCCGACGCCGAGGTCCCGGCCCTGACCGACCGGCTGTCCCTGGCCGCGGCTCCCCGGCTCGCGGGCATCCTGCTCCCGCCGCTCCCCGGCCGGGACGCGCCGCCCCGCGTCGCCGGAGGCCGCGTGGTGAGCCTCTGGCCGTACGGCGAACCCGTCGACCCCTCCGACCCGGACGCCGCACCCTGGGAAGAGGCCGCCGTCCTGCTGGCCCGGCTGCACAGCACCCCGCCGCCCCGCCCGCTCCCGCCGATGCGCGGACCGGCCAAGGCCGCCAGGGCCGTCGCGCGGATGCGCGCGGCCCTCCCCGGGGACCCGGCCACAGCGCCGGTCCTCGCGGCGTGGCACGGGCTCCCCGGCTGGGCCCGCGCCGAGGAGCGGACGCCCGAGGGCAGGGACGGCTTCCTCTGCCACGGGGACCTGCACCTCGGCCAGCTCGTCCGGCATCCCGCCCCGCACGGACCCTGGCTGCTGATCGACGTCGACGACGCCGGTTCGGGCGACCCCGCGTGGGATCTGGCGCGCCCCGCCGCCTGGTACGCGGCGGGGCTGCTCCCCCCGGAGGTCTGGCTGCGCTTCCTGGACACCTATCGCGCCGCCGGCGGCCCCGCGGTGCGCGCCGAAGGGGATCCCTGGCCCGACCTGGACGTGCCGGCGCGCGCGCTCACGGTGCAGACGGCTGCCCTCGCCCTGGCCAAGTCCGCTGCGGAGGGACGCAGTCCGGATGAGGTGGAACAGTTGATGATCGATGCATGTGTCCGTATTGCCTCCCTCCCGCCCGAGTTGGTGTCCGAGACCGCGTCGTAGGGTGAAGCGATCGCCGCCGGGCATGCATCCGGCGACGTCTCACGACTGAGGAGCCGATTCGATGATCCAGTGCCCCAAGTGTCACGCCCAGATGCACACGTACAACCGCAACGGTGTCCAGATCGAGCAGTGCAGCGGCTGCCGGGGGATATTCCTGGACTACGGCGAGCTGGAGTCCCTGACCCGCCTGGAGTCCCAGTGGGCCCAGCAGGCGCCGCCTGCCCCGCCCGCCCCGCAGGCCTACCCCGCCGCCCCCGCACCCGCCTGGGGCGCGCCGCACCAGGGCGGTCACTACGGAGGCCACCACCGTCAGAAGAGCTTCGGCCGGATGCTGTTCTCCTCCTGACCGGTCTGCCGCGCGGCCGACGCCGCCGGGCGGGTCCGGGCCCCGCGCCCGGACCCGCATTGCATACGGTCGACGGACTTCCGTTCATGATCTAGTCATGGCCATGGCTGGTGCCTAGAGTGCGGGATCATGAACTTCCTCGACAGGTCCCGAACTGTCGCGCCCCCGGGGTGGAGCCGCTGGCTCGTGCCACCCGCCGCGCTCGCCGTGCACCTCTCCATCGGACAGGCCTACGCCTGGAGCGTGTTCAAGCCACCGCTGGAATCCGCGCTCGACCTGTCGGGCACCGCGAGCGCCCTGCCGTTCCAGCTGGGCATCGTCATGCTCGGGCTCTCCGCGGCCTTCGGCGGCACGCTCGTCGAACGCAACGGCCCCCGCTGGGCGATGTTCGTCTCCCTGGTCTGCTTCTCCTCCGGCTTCCTCGTCGCCTCGCTCGGCGCCGCGACCGGCCAGTACTGGCTCGTCGTCCTCGGCTACGGCTTCATCGGCGGCATCGGGCTCGGCATCGGCTACATCTCGCCGGTCTCCACCCTCATCAAGTGGTTCCCCGACCGCCCCGGCATGGCCACGGGCATCGCCATCATGGGGTTCGGCGGCGGCGCCCTCATCGCCTCGCCCTGGTCCACCGGGATGCTGGAGAGCTTCGGTACGGACCGCTCAGGCATCGCCACCGCCTTCCTCGTGCACGGTGTCGTCTACGCCGCCTTCATGGCGCTGGGCGTGTTCCTCGTCCGGGTACCGCCGGAGGGCTGGCTCCCCGACGGCTGGGAACCCAAGCAGGAGACCCGGAGGCTCGTCACCAACGCCCAGGTGTCCGCGCGCAACGCCCTGCGCACGCCGCAGTTCTGGTGCCTGTGGGTCGTCCTGTGCATGAACGTCACCGCGGGCATCGGCATCCTGGAGAAGGCCGTGCCCATGATCCAGGACTTCTTCGCGGACACCTCCACCCCGGTCTCGGTCTCCGCGGCGGCGGGCTTCGTCGCCCTCCTCTCGCTGGCCAACATGGGCGGCAGACTCCTCTGGTCCTCCACATCGGACCTCATCGGCCGCAAGAACATGTACCGGGTCTACCTCGGCGTCGGGGCACTCATGTACGTCGTCATAGCCCAGCTCGGCAACGACTCCAAGCCGCTCTTCATCTGCTGCGCGCTGGTGATCCTCTCCTTCTACGGCGGAGGGTTCGCGACCGCGCCCGCCTATCTGAGGGACCTCTTCGGCACGTACCAGGTCGGGGCCATCCACGGCCGTCTGCTGACCGCCTGGTCCACCGCCGGCGTGCTGGGTCCGCTGATCGTCAACCGCGTCGCCGACGCGGGGGAGCGGGCCGGTCACAGCGGCCCCAGCCTCTACACGACCTCGCTGACCATCATGATCGGCCTGCTGGTCGTCGGCTTCGTCGCCAACGAGTGCATCCGCCCCGTCCACGCACGCTTCCACGAGGCACAGGAAGGGAGTCCCCGTGTCCACCAGCAGTCGTAAGCCGCTCATGGTGTTCGTCTGGCTCTGGGTCGCCGTGCCGTTCGCCTACGGACTGTACGAGCTCGCCCGCAAGGCCACCCAGCTATTCACCGGCTGACCGGCCCCCAGGCCCACGAAAGAACCCCCGGTCGTCGAGACGACCGGGGGTTCTTGCTGGTGCGCGATACTGGGATTGAACCAGTGACCTCTTCCGTGTCAGGGAAGCGCTCTCCCGCTGAGCTAATCGCGCAGGGTGACCCTGCGTGTACTGCGTGCGCGATACTGGGATTGAACCAGTGACCTCTTCCGTGTCAGGGAAGCGCTCTCCCGCTGAGCTAATCGCGCGGGGATCCTTGCGGATCGGTGGACGATACTGGGATTGAACCAGTGACCCCTTCCGTGTCAGGGAAGTGCTCTCCCGCTGAGCTAATCGTCCTTGGAGGTGGAGACGGGATTTGAACCCGTGTAGACGGCTTTGCAGGCCGTTGCCTCGCCTCTCGGCCACTCCACCAGGGGTGGGAGTTCGGGAAGATCCCCCACCTTCTGCGAGCGGACGACCAGGTTCGAACTGGCGACCTCAACCTTGGCAAGGTTGCGCTCTACCAACTGAGCTACGTCCGCTTGTCCTTCCCGGTCCGCTTGCGCGTCCCGGCGACGTGTTGAACTCTAGCGGATTACCGGGCCAGCACAAAAACGCGTTTGCGCAGCGTGCTGCGCCACCGTCGCGCACCCGCGGGTCACCGCTCGCCGTCCTAGACTCGACGGCGTGCACGACCTCACCCCCCTCGCCCGCTTCAGCGGCCTCGTCGCCACCGGTCTGCAGGACGTGACCAGCGATCCGGCCGCTCTCGGATCGTCCGGTTTCTGGGCGGTGTCCGCCGACTTCGAAGGCCGTCTCGTCTGCGCGCGCTTCGCCACCGTACGGTCCGAGCAGGTCCCCCTTCCGGTGCCCGGAGCCTGGCGCGGTCCGGCCCCGGACGACTGGACGACATCACTGGACGAGGACGCCTACAAGGCGGGGGTGCGACGGATCCGTGAACACATAGCGGCCGGCGAGGTCTACCAGGCAAACCTCTGCCGGGTGCTCTCCGCCCCGCTGCCCGACCCGGGCGCCGACGTGGACGCGCTCACCGCGCTGCTGGCCCGGGGCAACCCGGCGCCGTACGCGGGGACCATCCGGCTGCCCGGGCACGGCGTGGAGATCGCGACCGCGTCTCCCGAGCTCTTCCTCGCCCGCGACGGCCGGACCGTCGAATCCGGCCCGATCAAGGGGACGGGACGCACCGAGGACGACCTCCTGGAGAAGGACCACGCGGAGAACGTGATGATCGTGGACCTGGTCCGCAACGATCTGGGCCGCGTCTGTGCCACCGGCAGCGTGAGCGTCCCCGACCTCTGCGTGGTGGAGAAGCACCCCGGGCTCGTCCACCTCGTCTCCACCGTGCGCGGGCGGCTCGCCGACGACGCCGGCTGGCCCGAACTGCTCACCGCGGCGTTCCCGCCCGGATCCGTCACCGGCGCGCCCAAGTCCAGCGCGCTACGGATCATCGACGCTCTGGAGACGGCCCCCCGCGGCCCCTACTGCGGAGCCGTCGGCTGGGTGGACGCGGACCGGGGAGCCGCCGAACTGGCCGTCGGCATAAGGACCTTCTGGATCGACCGCACCGGTCCCGAGCCGCTCCTGCGCTTCGGGACCGGAGCCGGCATCACCTGGGGCTCCGACCCGGCCCGCGAATGGGCGGAGACCGAGCTCAAGGCCTCCCGGCTGCTCGCTGTAGCGTCAGGCGCATACGAGGAGACAGGAAGGACCGCGTCATGAGGATCTGGGTCAACGGCGGGCTGCGCGATGCCGATGACGCACGGCTGTCCGTGCTCGACCACGGGCTGACCGTGGGGGACGGCGTCTTCGAGACGGTCAGGGTCGCCGGGGGCCGGCCCTTCGCCCTCACCCGGCACATCGACCGACTGACGCGCTCCGCCACGGGGCTGGGCCTGGCCGAGCCCGACCAGGACGAGGTCCGCCGGGCGGTGGCCGCCGTCGTCGAGGCCAACCCCATGGAGCTCGGCCGGCTGCGGATCACCTACACCGGGGGACTCTCCCCGCTCGGCTCCGACCGTGGCGACGCGGGCCCCAGCCTGATCGTCGCCCAGGGGGAGGTCTCCCGCCGCCCCGACAGCACGGCCGTGATCACGGTCCCCTGGACGCGCAACGAACGCGGAGCGGTGACGGGCCTCAAGACCACCTCGTACGCCGAGAACGTCATCGCCCTCGCGCGCGCCCACGCGCAGGGTGCGTCGGAGGCGCTCTTCGCCAACACGGTGGGGCAGCTCTGCGAGGGCACCGGTTCCAACGTCTTCGTCGTCCTCGACGGCCGCATCCACACCCCTCCCGTCGCCTCGGGCTGCCTCGCGGGAATCACCCGGGCCCTGGCCGTCGAGTGGACGGGCGCCCAGGAGACGGACCTCCCCCTGGACGTGCTGGAACGGGCCGACGAGATCTTCCTGACCTCGACGCTCCGCGACATCCAGGCCGTCCACCGGGTCGACGGCCGGCAGCTGCCCGGGGCCCCGGGGCCGGTCACGGCGAAGGCGGCCCGGATCTTCGACGAGCGCGCGTCCGACGACCTCGATCCGTGAGCACGCCGGCGGCCCGGCTTCCGTAATGGGGGTGACGGGCCGCCCTCCAGCGGATAGAACACCCTGATGACCACCACCCTCCGGCCGGCCGGGCCGATCGAGCAAGGCGCCGACGGCGCGCGGGCACGCACCTACGAGGTCTGCGACAACGGACGACCCGTCGGGACCGTCGCCATCTCCACCGATCCCGCCTTCGGGCCCACGGCGGGGATACTGCAGTCGCTCAGCATCGGGGAACCGGACCGCAGGCGCGGCCGGGGCACGATCGCCGCGCTCGCGGCGGAGGAGGTGCTGCGGAGCTGGGGCTGCACCCAGGTCCGCCTGGTCGCCCCCGCGGGCAACGAGGCCGCCCGGGCCCTGGCGGCCGTGCTCGGCTACACCGAGCGCAGCCGGAACATGCTGAAGACGCTCCGGCGGACGGCCCCCGCCCTGCCGGCCGGCGTCACCGGCCGCCCCATGACGGAGCGGGAGTACGCCGAGTGGGCCGCCACCGGCGTCGAGACGTACGCGCGGAGCTGGATGGAGCGCGGGGTCCCCGAGGAGCAGGCCAGGCTCAAGTCCGAGGCCGACCACGCGGCGAACCTGCCGGAGGGGCAGAACACCCCGGGCATGCACTTCCATGTCCTCGTCCACGGGGAGGCCGTCGTCGGCCACGTCTGGGTCGCGCGGCGCGAGAGCCCCCACGCCGAGGATCTCGGCTACGTGTTCGACGTCGAGGTGCGCGAGGGGAACCGGGGCCGGGGGTACGGCCGGGCGCTGATGCACCTCGCGGAGGGCATCACGCTCGACGCGGGCCTGGGGCTGCTGGGTCTGCACGTCTTCGCCTCGAACACACCCGCACTGCGGCTGTACGAGTCGCTCGGCTACGAGGTCACCCAGTACAACCTGGCCAAGGCGCTGTAGAGGACGACGACGACCCGGCCGGTGGCAGGCTGTGGCGTACGCCCGCGGTCCGGCGCTCGGCCGACGCGGGCTCCCCGGCCCGGCGCACCGGCTCGGGCCCGCCCCGGCCTCGACGGCGGGCAGGCCGCTCAGCCCTGGGCGGCCAGCAGCCGGTCGGCGATCTCCTCGATCCGCGCGCGCAGGCCCTCCTGGCTCTTCCCGCCGTCGAGCCGCTCGTCGCCGATCACATACGTCGGCGTACCGGTGACCCCGATCGCCTTGCCCTCGGCCTGGTCCGCGTCCACGATCAGCAGGTGCCGGCCGTCGATCAGAGCAGTGTCGAACTCCTCGGCGTCCAGGTCCAGTTCGCGAGCCACCTCCAGCAGCAGGGGCTCGCCGCCGCGCGCGAGGTCGGCGGTGCGGGCCAGGACGGCCTCGATGTACGGCCATCCCTTGCCCTGGACGACGGCCTCCTCGGCCGCCTGGGCCGCCGCGTAGGCGTGCTTGTGCTTCTCCAGGGGGAAGTGACGCAGCCGGATCTCCAGCCGGTCGCCGTAGCGGGCGCGCAGGGCGTGGACATCGGAGAGGGCCTGGTGGCAGTCGGGGCACTCGAGCTCGCACCAGAGGTCGAGGACGACCGGCGCTGCGGAGGGGGAATCGCTCATGGAATCAGTCTTTCAGGCCGGACCCACGCGCCCCAACCGGGACCTGGGGAGGAGCACGGCCCTGAAATGTCCCTGATGTGGTTCTGAACCGTGGCCCCGCCGGCGGCGACCGGTGCAGGATGGAAGGACAGTTTTCCGATCGCTGGAGGCCCCGATGCTTGCCGAGACCATCTGTTCCGCGGTGTCGGCGGCCGGCCTGGGTGTCGCCGCGATCACCGCGTACCGCAAGCGGTTCCTCGCGGCGACCCGGATCGCCGCCTACTCGCTGGTGCCTCTGGGGCTGGTGATGACCGGGGTCGTCCAGTGGGTGTCGGACATCGCCTTCAAGCCGAGCGTCTGGATCGGCTTCGGTCTGCTGGCCGTCGCCTGGCTGCTCTTCATGACCACGCGGGCCGTGGAACGCCGCGCCGGATCGACGCGCAAGGAGCGCAGGGCCGCCCGGAAGGCGGAGCGGGGCGCTGCCGTCGCCCCGGCGGCCTCGTCGCCGTCGCTGACCTCGGGATCCGGTGCGGCGGCCCCGCAGGCACAGGCCGAGCCGCGGAAGAAGCAGCGGGAGACGGCGCCCGGCGACGACTTCAGCGACATCGAGGCCATTCTGAAGAAGCACGGCATCTGACCGGTGCCTCGCGGAACTGCTGGATATGAATCGATTCATGCCGAAATGCGGCAGCGCTAATCCCCGAGGGCGCCGCACGTCGGTATATTCGGGTTGCGCAGTCCGGATCTTGACGGTGTCCCCGGGGTGCGGCTAGCGTCCCGGACGGATTGAAACAATTCAATCCCAGGGTGCGGTCAGGGCGACGGTCGGACGGATCGAGCCGGACGTCCGCCCGCGGACCAGGGAGACCCGGCGCCGACCTGCGGCGGCCGAACGCATCAGTGGGGCAGGACAAGTGGGGCGTGTGGCAGGCATCAAGGACGTGGCCCGGCAGGCCGGAGTCTCGGTGGGCACGGTCTCCAACGTGATCAACCGCCCCGAGGCGGTGCTCCCCGACACCCGCGCCAGGGTGCTCGCCGCGATCGAGGAGCTCGGTTACGTACGCAGCGAGTCGGCCAGGCAGCTCAGGGCCGGCCGGAGCCGGATCATGGCCCTGCTCGTGCTGGACATGGGCAACCCCTTCTTCGTGGACATCGCCCGTGGCGCCGAGCGCGCGGCGCGGGAGGCCGGTCTCGGTGTGATGGTCTGCAACAGCGGCCAGAGCCAGGAGGAGGAGGCCGAATATCTGGGGCTCTTCGCCGAGCAGCGGGTCTGCGGCGTGCTCGTCACCCCGGCCGATGCCACCGGCGGCAACCTCGAGGCCTTCGCCCGTCACCGCATTCCCCATGTGCTGGTCGACCGGGTGGCGGCGTCCACCGACACCTGCGCCGTCTCGGTGGACGACGTGCGCGGCGGCATGCTGGCCGTCGGGCATCTCGTGTCGGCGGGTCACCGCTCCGTCGCCTACGTCAGCGGACCGGGAGACCTCCACCAGATCCGGGACCGCCGGCAGGGTGCCCTCGCGGCGCTCGCCGAGGCCGGGCTCGGCCCGGAAGCCCTGGTCGAGATCCCCTCCGACCGCCTTGACGTCGCGGCGGGCCGTGACGCGGGGGCCCGGCTGCTGGGCCTCGTACCGCGGCCGACGGCCGTCTTCTGTGCCAACGACCTGCTGGCGCTCGGTGTCCTGCAGTCGCTGTACGCGGCCGGGGTGCGGGTGCCCCAGGATGTCGCCATCGTCGGTTACGACGACATCGAGTTCGCGGCGGCGGCCGCCGTTCCTCTCACCTCCGTCCGGCAGCCCGCCGTGGTCATGGGCCGCATGGCGGCGGAACTGCTTCTGGAGGAGGCGGACGACGAGGACGGCAGCCACCGGCACCGCAGCGTGGTCCTTCAGCCGGAACTGGTGGTGCGCGCCTCCAGCGCGGCTCCGCGCTGAGCTCCGGGAGCGGGGCGCGCGGACCTTCGCCGCACCCGTGGCGCGAACACATGGGTGCCGTTCGGGCACGGGAGCGATTTCGCAGGTCCCGGAGAGGGTGAACCAGCCCTGGAAAAGGGTCCGTTGATCGCCAACGGGGTCCGCTCTGCGTCATGATCACTACGAGATGGTGGACACATCCCGGGGCGACGCCCCCGCACCCCCTGCCGAAGAGCCGCGTGGCTGCCTCTTCGCGCTTTCCCAGCCGCCCCTGATGATCTTCCTGACGGTGGTCGGCAGCCTGTTGCTCATGGCCGCCCTGCACGATCTCTTACTGCTGTGAGGCCGTGGGGCGACCGGCGCGGTCTCCTGCTGCTCTCAGGCCCTGCGGTGATCAGCCGGCCGCCTCGCGGCGCCGCGCGCGGTACGCGGCGACATGGAGCCGGTTACCGCAGGTGCGGCTCGAGCAGTAGCGCCGGGAGCGGTTGCGCGACAGGTCGACGAAGGCGTCCAGGCAGTCCGGAGCCTCGCAGCGCCGCAGCCGTTCCTGCTCGCCCGCCACGACGATGAAGGCCAGGGCCATGCCGCAGTCGGCAGCCAGGTGATCCGCGATCGAGGCGTCCGGAGCGAAGTAGTGGACGTGCCAGTCGTAACCGTCGTGGTTGGTGAGCTGCGGAGTGGTGCCGGCGGCGGCGACCAGCCCGTTGACGAGGTCCGCCGCGGTACGGGCGTCGGGCGCCGCGAATATCTCGGCGAAGCGGCTCCGTACGTCCTGCACGGCGCGCAGGTCCTTCTCGGTGAGGGTCCCGACGCCGCTGATGTGGTGGCGCTCCGCGAAGCCGTAGAGCGCGGCGAGGTCGGCGAGCCCGTCGCCCGCGGCGGTCTCCGGTGCGGTGTTCACCAGATCGACCACCGTTTCGAGGGCGATCCGGGTGTCGTGTGGGATCAGCACGCTTCGCTCCCTGGCCTCCGGCGGACGGGCGCCCGCCGATGCGGGCTGACTCTACTGGCTCGGCGGAGGCGCTCAGGGCCCGGTGTGGGCTTTCGGGCGCCACGAGAGGCCCGGGCGGTGGCGCCGGGCGGTCCTCGGGGGCCTGTGGGGCGCCCGGCGGGCTCTCCAGGGCGCCCCGGGAGCAGGCGGGTGCGTGGTGTGCGCGGTGCCCGTGGGGCGGCTGTCTTACCGGCGCCCACCGGCCGCCCTCGCGCGTCCGCGGGCCGAGTCCCGGTTGGTGCCCACCACGCGCCGGGGGTACCCACCGTGCGCGCCGGCGCCGCCGCCGCGGTGGGTTCCGCGGCGACGGCGCCGGTGTCCGCCCTATGAGGTTGTCCGCGCGACGCCGTCTCCCCGAGTCGGACGGCGTCCCGCAGCTCTCGGCCTGGCTCAGCTCTCGGCCAGGATGTGTGAGAGCTCCGTATCGAGGTCGAAGTGACGGTGCTCGGTGCCCGGCGGGACCGCGGCGTCGGTCCTTTTCAGGAACGACTCCAGGGCCCGCGCCGGGGCTTCGAGCAGGGCTTCGCCCTCAGGGGAGCTCAGCGCGATGCAGACGACGCCTTGGCCGTGACTACGAGATGGCCAGACGCGGACGTCTCCGGTGCCGGTGGGCCGGTGCAGCCCCTCGGCCAGGAGGTCACGGGCGAAAACCCACTCGACCGTCTCCTCCGCTCCGGTGTGGAAGGTGGCGTGCACGGCATAGGGATCGGCCGTGTCATACCGCAGGCCCGCGGGTACAGGCAGTGAGGACTCGCTCGACACAACGAGGCGCAGGTGCAGCTCGCAGCTGACCGTGGTGTTCATAAGCGCCAGGGCCTTTCGCTCAGTGTGCGCTCGGGGATTCGCACGTCGGCGAAATCGACATGCCACCTACGGTGGCGTTGTAAACCCCTCTGACCTATTTGTGATGCTTCGGGTCCCTCGTGCAGCGGTGTGTAACTTTGGGTCATGCGTCCATTCCGGTGACGATCGCCGTTCGGGTAGGTTGGCTCCATGAACGCGGAGAGTGACGAGCGGAAAGTGGTCGCCGCGACATCGGCGCCCGGCTCCGCCACGGGGGACGAACGGACGGCGGAGCGTGAGCTGGGGTCCCGGGCCCCCCGGTACATCCGGGCGTCGCGGGTGCTTCACCTGAGCTGGCAGGTCGGGATCTTCGTCGTCGGCCTGGCGGTGGTCGGCGCGGGCATCGTGATGCTGCCGCTGCCGGGCCCCGGGTGGCTGGTGATCTTCGGTGGTATGGCGATCTGGGCGACCGAGTTCGTCTGGGCGCAGCTCGTCCTGCGCTGGACCCGGCGCAAGGTCACGGAGGCCGCCCAGCGCGCCCTCGACCCCAAGGTCCGGCGGCGCAACATCATCCTCACCACGCTGGGGCTGCTGATCGTCGCGGTGCTGGTCGGGATCTACGTCTGGAAGTTCGGCATCGTGATGCCGTGGAAGATCGACCAGTGATCCGGTGATGGTCCGAAGGCGCCGCTGACATGGGGTAATGTATGCCGTGCGCCGGGGCGATTAGCTCAGTGGGAGAGCGCTTCGTTCACACCGAAGAGGTCACTGGTTCGAACCCAGTATCGCCCACCCCGGTCCGATGGCCCGGAAGCTTCTGAGAAGCTTCCGGGCCATCGGCGTTTCCGGGTGCGCCTTGGTGGCGCCCGGCCCCGGGTCTGTTCGGCCCGCCGACAGCCGACCGAATTTTCGTCCGAACCGTTGACGTGCTGGGTGCGGCTCCTTACTTTGACCCAGCAAGCGCTTTCTAAAACGATTCAATGCGAATGGATGGGGGCGAGCCATGTCTCGGAACAGCGGCATCGACCGTCGGCAGATGCTGAAGCTGGCCGGTTTCTCGGCGGCCGGTCTCGGATTGACAGCGGCCGGTTGCGGCTCGGGCGGAGGCAGTGGCTCCGGAGGTCCGGTCACCATCCGGCACTCCTGGTGGGGCGCCGACGACCGGGCGAAGAAGGTCCAGCAGTGCGTCACCCTCTTCGAGAAGAAGCACCCGAAGATCAAGGTGAAGACCGACTTCCAGCAGTACCCGGACTTCTGGAAGAAGTTCAACACCCAGGCGGCCGGCGGCAACCCGCCGGACGTCATCCAGAACGCCGTGACCTTCCTGCGCAAGTACGAGGCGAAGAACGTCCTCCTCGACCTCAACCCCCAGGCGAAGGCCGGCAACCTCGACCTCACCGGCTTCCGCTCCGGGCTGGAGAAGTTCGCCGAGATCGACGGCAAGCTGCTCGGGGTGCCGGTCGGCAGCAACTCGATGGCTCTGGTCATCGACGAGAAGGTCTACGAGAAGGCGGGCATCACCCCCGAGATCGGCTGGACCTGGGACGACTGGTACGCCGGTCTCCAGAAGATCAAGAACGGCCAGAAGATTGCCGGCGACGCCGGGCCGCACGGGGTGATGTACCTCTACGACCTGATACTCCGCCAGAACGGCAAGGCCTTCTTCACCGAGGACGGCATGGGCTTCGGCGAGGCCGAACTGCTGCCGTACTGGACCGAGGCGCTGGAGCGGGTCAGGTCGGGCATCTACGCCGACCCCAAGAAGGTCGAGCAGCTCAAGCCTGCCTCCGCGACGGCCAAGGGCCTGTCCGCCGGCGAGTTCACCTGGGACAACTTCTCGGTGCGCTACAGCGCCGAGGGCAAGAGCAGCTACGGCCTCGCGCCCATCCCCAGCACCGACGGCAAGAAGACCGGCCAGTATCTCGGCTCGCTGATGCTGAGCGGCACGGCGCGCACCAAGCACCCGGCCGAGGTGGCGACCTTCATCAGCTTCATGACGCACGACCCCGAGGTCGCCCGGATCATGGGTTACGACCGGGGGGTGCCCGCGACCACCGCGCAGTTCGAGGCGTACGAGCCCACCGACGCCCCCAGCAAGGCGATCGGCGCGTACGAGACCGCCATCGCCGACGCGGGCGTGCTGGAGCCCATCACGCCGCACCCCGCGGGCGCGGACGTCGTCGAGGCGGCCTTCCTGCGCATCGGTGCCGACCTGGCCCTGGGCAAGACCTCGCCGAAGGACTCCGTGCAGCAGTTCTTCTCCGAGGCGAAGACCGCCCTCGCCGCGAACTGAGAGGACCGTGGTGACTCACATCCACACCTCCCCGGCCGTGATCGCTCCCGGGGACGACCGTTCCGCCACCGAGCGGCACGGTCCCGGAGGAAGCGCGCCGCCCGCCGCCAAGAAGCGGCGGGGTTCCGGGGAGAACCTGGCCGGCTATCTGTTCATGTCGCCCTGGATCGCGGGCTTCCTGTTCCTGATCGCCGGGCCCATGGTCTTCTCGCTGTACCTCTCGTTCACCGAGTACAACCTGTTCGAAGCACCGCGCTGGATCGGTCTGCAGAACTTCACCGACATGTTCGCCGACCCCCGCTGGCGCCAGTCGGTCGAGGTGACCTCCTGGTACGTGCTGATCGGCACCCCGGTCAAGCTCGCCGCCGCACTCGCCGTCGCCATGCTGCTCGCGCAGAAGCGGTGGGGCCAGTCCTTCTACCGGGCGGCCTTCTACGCCCCCTCGCTGATCGGCGCGAGCGTCTCGGCGGCCATCGTCTGGCGTGCGCTGTTCTCGGACGACGCGATCGTCGACCGTACGCAGAAGGTGTTCGGCGTCGAGACCGGTGGCTGGATCGGCGATCCGGCGATGATCATCTACGCGCTGATCGCCCTCACCGTCTGGCAGTTCGGCGCACCGATGGTCATCTTCCTGGCCGGCCTCAAGCAGGTCCCGCAGGAGCTGTACGAGGCCGCCGAGATGGACGGAGCCGGCCGCTGGCGGAAGTTCTTCAACATCACCCTGCCGATGATCTCGCCGGTGCTGTTCTTCAACGTCCTGCTGGAGACCATCCACTCGTTCCAGATCTTCGGCTCGGCCTACATCGTCAGCAACGGCAGCTGCGGACCTGCCGACGCGACGCTCGTCTACACCTGTTACCTGTACGAACAAGGCTTCGTGAACAGCCGCATGGGCTTCGCATCCGCCATGGGATGGCTGCTGCTGGTCGCGGTCGGCCTGGTCACCGCCGTGCTGTTCTGGTCCCAGAAGCGCTGGGTGCACTACGAGGAGGGCGGCCGATGAGTCTCCTGACAGCTGCCGTACGCCGCCGGGGCCCCGGCGCGCTCGCCTGGCACCTCGGTGCGCTCGTCATCCTCGCCGTGGTCCTGTACCCCGTGGTGTGGACGATCGGCGCCTCGTTCAAACCGAGCGCCGAGATCATCGGCGCCCTGGACCTGCTCCCGGCCGACCCCATCGGTGACAACTACACCCGGCTCACCGAGGGCATCGCCGACATCCCGATCTCGACGTTCTTCCTGAACTCGACGTACATAGCCGTCGGTTCCGTGATCGGCGTGGTGCTGTCCTGCTCACTGACCGCCTACGCCTTCGCCAAGGTCCGGTTCGCGGGCCGCAACGCCATGTTCGCCATCATGATCGGCACGCTGCTGCTGCCGTACCACGTACTGATCATCCCGCAGTACGTGATGTTCCAGAAGCTGGAGCTGATCAACACCTTCACCCCGCTGCTGATCGGCAAGTACCTGGCCACCGACGCCTTCTTCGTCTTCCTGATGGTGCAGTTCATGCGCGGGCTGCCCAAGGAACTCGACGAGGCGGCCCGGCTGGACGGCTGCGGGCACCTGAGGACCTACTGGTCGATCGTCATGCCGCTCTGCCGGCCGGCGCTCGTCACCAGCGCGATCTTCACCTTCATCAACGCCTGGAACGACTTCATGGGCCCGCTGCTGTACCTCAACGAGCCGGACAAGTACACCGTCTCCATGGGCCTGAAGATGTTCATCGACCAGGACGCGGTGGCGGACTACGGCGGCATGATCGCCATGTCCCTGGTCGCCCTGCTGCCGGTGCTGGCCTTCTTCGTGGCCTTCCAGCGTTATCTCATCGACGGCATGGCCACCTCGGGCCTGAAGGGCTGACCGCACCATGGCGACGAAGGCCCGCACCCAGGCCAGGCGCACCCGCGCCATGGACCGCTTCGCCCTGTTCTCCGAATGCCTGCTCGTCGGTGTGTGGATCGCCGTGGCCGCGCTGCCCGTGTTCACGTTCCCCGCGGCCTTCGCCGCGGGGACCCGGCACCTGCGCCGTTACCTCGGCGGAGAACGCGGCGGGCTGCGTGAATTCGCCACCGACGCCCTCGCGGCGGCACGCGGCGGATGGCTCGTCGGCGCGGCCGTCTGGGCCGCCGCCGCACTCCTCTGGCTCGACCTCGCGGCCGTACGCGCCGGGCTGCCCGGCGGGCCGCTCGTGGGGGCCGTCGGGATCCTCGCCATGATCGGATTCCTGGTCGCCGTGCTGCGCGCCGCCACGTGCTGGGAGCCCGGAGCGCGCTGGCGCGGCCTCCTGGCCGAGGCCGGCCGCACCACGGTCCGCGACCCGGCCGGCTCCCTCCTGCTGGTGTGCGGCATGGCCGTCGTCGTGCTGTCCGGCGCCATGATCCTGCCGCTGGCCGTCCCCGTCGTCGGGGCCGTCGCCGCCGCGGCCACCGCGGTGCAGGCGCGCCGGCTCTCGCACTGACCCGCAGATCCCTCCCTGTTCGTCCCTGTCCCGATCCCGCACGGAGAGAGGCACAACCATGTCCAGGATGCCCCGCAGAACGCTCCTGAAGGCCGCCGCAGCGGCCGGCGCCGCCGCGCAGTTCAGCTGGTCGCTCGGCGCCACCCCCGCGTCCGCCGCCCAGAGCGCGCGGGAGGCGGCGGAACCGGTCCCGCTGACGTGGCTGGAGTCCGGCGGGCTCGGCGCGGCCCCCGGTTCCACGCTCGGTGTGCCCTGGCCCAAGGGCCAGTACGCCAAGGACCAGACCTTCGCTCTGGCCACCGAGGACGGCAAGGACGTCCCGGTCCAGACCTGGCCGATCGGCTACTGGCCGGACGGCTCGCTCAAGTGGACCGCGCACGCCGTCGGTCCCGAGGTCACCGCCAAGAAGTTCTCCCTGACCGCCGGTGTCCCCGCGGCCCCGTCGAAGAAGGTCACCGCCGTGCGCGCCGGCGGCACCATCACGGTCTCCACCGGGGTGATCACGGCCAAGCTCGGCACGAACGGCTCCGCCCTCGTCAAGACCGTCACCCGGGGCTCCACCGAGATCGCGCGGAACGGCCGTCTCGTCCTCGTACGCCAGGGGGAGATCGAGGACGGTGACCAGGGCAGCGAGAAGTTCGAGCGTTTCGAGAGCGTCGTCGAGGAGGCCGTGCTCGAACAGGACGGCCCCGTCCGGGCCGTCGTACGTATCGACGGCAAGCACCGCAAGGGCTCGCGCTCCTGGATGCCCTTCTCCGTACGCTTCTACTTCTACGCCGGCGCCGAATCCTTCCGGATGGTGCACACCATCACCTACGACGGCACCGTGGAGCCCGGCAAGGCGTCCGGCGACTTCGTCCGGGGCCTCGGGGTCCGCTTCACCGTGCCGATGCGCGACGCCGCCTACGACCGTCACATCCGCATCGGCGGCGACGGCACCGGACTCCTGCGCGAAGCGGTGAAGGGCATCACCGGTCTGCGCCGCGACCCCGGGGCGGCCGTACGCGAGGCGCAGTTCGCCGGCCGGAAGCTCCCCGACCCCGCCACCTGGGACCAGCGGGTCACCACCCGGCTCCAGTACATCCCCGAATGGGGCGACTACACCCTCTCCCAGCTCTCCGCCGACGGCTTCGGCCTGCGCAAGCGCACCAAGAAGGGGCACGGCTGGATCGGGGCGGGCGGCGGCAGGAGGGCGTCCGGCTTCGGCTACGTCGGCGGCCCCAGCGGCGGATTCTCCTTCGGCCTGCGGGACTTCTGGGAGAAGCACCCCGCCCAGCTCGACATCCGTGACGCGCACACCGACGAGGCCGAGGTCACGCTCTGGCTCTGGTCGCCCGAGGCCCAGCCCATGGATCTGCGCTTCTACCACGACGGCATGGGGCAGGACACCTACCCCGAACAGGTCGAGGGCCTCAACATCACGTACGAGGACTACGAACCCGGGTTCGGCACCCCGTACGGCATAGCCAGGACCAGCGAACTCCTGTTCTGGGCCAACGAGTCCACCCCGTCCCCCGAGACGCTCGCCCAGCAGGTCGAGGCCGTGCGCACCCCGCCCCAGCTCGCCGCGCCGCCCGCGCAGCTGGTCAAGGCGAAGGTCTTCGGCGGGCTCTTCGCCGAACCCGACCGCTCCACCGCCGCGAAGTCGAAGATCGAGGACCACCTGGACTTCCTGTTCACGTACTACAAGGACCAGGTGGAGATGCGCCGTTGGTACGGCTTCTGGGACTACGGCGACATCATGCACACCTACGACCCCACCCGCCACCAGTGGTGCTACGACGTCGGCGGCTACGCCTGGGACAACTCCGAACTCTCGCCCGACCTCTGGCTCTGGTACGCCTACATGCGCTCCGGGCGGGCGGACATCTACCGCTTCGCCGAGGCCATGACCCGGCACACCGGCGAGGTGGACGTCTACCACCTCGGCAAATGGGCCGGCCTGGGTACGCGCCACGGCGTCCAGCACTACGCCGACAGCGCCAAGCAGCAGCGCATCGCCAACACCACCTACCGGCGCATGTTCTACTTCCTCACCGCGGACGAGCGCGTCGGCGACCTCATGCACGCCAACGTCGACTCGGACGAGACCTTCCTGGCCCTCGACCCGATCCGCAAGATCCGCACCGAGCCCTACACCCCGGACCGCCACGCCCTGTCCATCGGCTTCGGCACCGACTGGAGCGGGCTCGTCTCCGCCTGGCTCACCGAGTGGGAACGGCGCGGACCGAAGTGGGAGAAGGCCAGGGACCGCGTCCTGTCCACCATGGAGACCATTGCCGCCCAGCCCAACGGCTTCGTCCAGGGCACCGCCCTCTACGACCTCGACACCGGGAAGTTCGCGATAGCCGACAAGCCCGCGGTCGGCGTCTCGCACCTCTCGGCCATGTTCGGACTGGTCGAACTCAACGCCGAACTCATCGACATGATCGACATGCCGGCGTTCGAGGCCGCCTGGATCGACTACTGCCGCTACTTCAACGCCACCAAGGCCGAACAGACCGCCCGCTACGGCAGCAACTTCGGCACTCTGCTGCTGTTCCAGGGCCACTCACGCCAGGACGCCTACGCCGCCGTACGGACCGGTGACGTCACCCTGGCGACCCGGGCGTGGAAGCAGTTCTACAGCAGCGCCGACGCGTGGGACTACAAGGAGAGCACCGACTGGAGCACCAAGAAGATCGAGGGGCCGACCGGTCCGGTGCCGGGCAGCGAAGCGGCCTGGGTCAGCACCAACAGCACCGCTCTGTACGGCCTCGCCGCCATCCAGAACCTCGCGCTGGTCGGCGACAAGATGCCTTAACGCATCCGGCCGAAGCTCTCCCTCACCCGGCGCGCGTCGCGCAGCCGCTGCTCGTACGTCGCGCCGACCGCGAGCAGCAGCAGCCCGGCGAGCGCCGGGGGAGCCCAGCGCGGAAGCGCGTCGAGGACCTGGACCACGTGCGGGGCCAGCTCGTGAAGCCCGTCCAGCGCGAGGACCGCACCACCGATCACCAGGGGCGCCCGCAGCCGCAGGCGGGCGCCCGCCAGGGTGACCACCAGCGCCGCGATCCCCAGCAGCAGGGGCCGCAGCCAGTGCGGGTCGCCCCAGGCCACGGCGAGGCTCGGCACCATCGTCACGGACAGGGCCGGACCGTAGGCCACCCACGAGGACGCGGAGGGATCCCTGCGAAGGCGCAGGTGCCCCACCACGAACGCGGCCACCGAGACCGGCAGTGTGTAGGCCTCCGGGTCCGTCACCCCCGAGGCCGCCAGCCGCACCCAAGCCGCCGCGAGGAACAGCGCCGCCGCCGGATACCCCGCCGCCCGGCGGCGCTCCGGCCGCAGCGCCGAACCGGCCGCCAGAACCCCGCACAGACCCAGTACCAGGGACAGGAACGGCGCGTCGGTCACCGCGAGCAGCACGGCCACGAGCGCCGCGAAGGCCCCCGTGAGCTCCACCGGCACCGCCACAGCGGGCACCCGCGTCCGTGCCCCCAGCAGCACCGTCGCCGCGGTCACCACCAGCACCAGCGGGGCCGTGTGCGGGGCACTCCACCCCAGTGAGGCCCCGGCCGCCACGGCGAGCACCGTCGCGCACAGGACCGAGCCGCAGGCGAGCACCGACCGCACAGCACTCACCCCCGACCAGGCAGCCGCACCGCCGAAGAGCACGGCCAGGCCTCCGAAGACCACGTACGTCGCGGGTTCGGCGGCCAGTCCGAGCACCCCTGCGCTCGCCGCGCCGGTGAGCGCGCACACCAGGCCGGTCACCGCGAGAGCGTCGCCGCCCCGGCGTACGGAGGCGGCCAGCAGCGCCGCTACGAGCAGCAGCTCCACGCCCACCGCGACCGGGTACGGCACGTCCGCCACCGCGAGCAGCGCCAGCAGCGCGCCCCAGCCCAGGACGGTGGCCGCCGCCCCGGCCGCGGCGCGCCCGCTCCTGCCCGGGAGGGCCTGCGGCCACCTGACGTGGAGCGCGGCCGCCAGGCCCGCCGCCACCCCGAGCACCACGGGTGAGGAGGCCGAGGCCGACCAGGGCATCGTGCCCCCCAGTGCGTCCCGCAGGCCCTCCGGCGCCCCGGACCAGACGCCCCCCGCAAGCGTCACCGGACCGAGCAGCACCGCGGCCACCACGGGCACCGCCCACAGCACCGCGGCCCCCACCACGACGGCCGACGCCGCCAGCACACCCCGGCGCACCGGGAGGGGGACGCGGAGCCGCAGAACGCCCGACAGTGCCGCACCGCACAGCAGATGCACGACGACCGCCCAGCCCCACGGCAGGGCCGCCGCCGGCACACCGCCCACCGCGGCCACCGTGGCCAGACCGGCGACGAGGCCCCCGAACACGGCCAGTTCCTTCGGCGCGCGCAACGCCCCGGCCACCGCCAGCGCACCGCCCGCCAGCAGCAGGGCCCCGGGGCCCACGGCCCCGAGCGCGTCACTCGCGGACACGGACAGCGCCAGCCCCAGACCCAGCGCGATCAGCCCCGTCAGCAGTGCACCGGCGCACGCCGTGACGCGCACCGCGAGCCCCCGGCCCCACAGCGCCACCGCCACATCCGCAGCCGCCGTCACCAGGAGCGCCCAGCCGAAGCCGGCCGCAGGTGCCTCCACCGCCCACGCCGCGAACACCAGCGGGAACTGCCCCGCCACCACGGCCGCGGGCAGCGGAACCCGCAGCTTCCCCAGCGACAGCCCGTACGCGGTCCAGATCACCACCAGTACCGCCGAGGCCACCGCCGAGAACGCGAACCCGTCCGTGCCCGGTGCCGCCACCGCGTGCAGCGCCACGGCGTCCAGGACGGTCAGCACCAGGGCCAGCGTGGCCACCGCCTCCGCCGTCGAGGGCAGCCGCCGGCCGAGCAGCGGAGCGGGCACCACCAGCGCTCCGGCCGTCACCACCGCGAGCACCGCCGAACGACCCGCGATCCCCATCTCGCCCCAGCTGAACAGGGTGAACGCGATCGCGGCGACCGTGAGCAGCAGCCCTCCGAGGACCAGCAGCACGTTCTGCGTGCCGTGCGCCGGCGCCGCCGGAGCGAACGGCGGGGTGCCGGGCGCCGGAGCGGACGGGCGGGTGCCGGGCGCGTGGGGCCACGACGGTGCGACCGGCGTACGCAGCACACCGAGCAGCCAGGCACGACGGTTGAGCAACTGGACCCGGCGGGCGTCCAGCCAGGCCAGTTCACGGTCGAGGAGCGCCAATTCCTCTGCGGGCGGCGGCACATGTTCCATGAACGGGAGTGTGGCGGCGACCACATGCGCGTACATGCGTTCTCCTACTCAGTTCCACGTCTGAGTAGGCCCCCGCACGCAGACTGGAGCCATGGACTGGAACCACTACCGCTTCACGAGTGTGTGGGAGCTGCCCTCCCCGCCCGACGCCGTGTACGCGGCCCTCGAACGCCCCGAGGACTATCCGCGCTGGTGGCCCCAGGTCCGCGAGGTCAGCCGGATCGACAACGCCACCGCCAGGGCGCGCTTCCGCTCGGCGCTGCCCTACGACCTCGTCCTGACGCTGCGGCAGCGCCACAGCGACCCCGTGTCGCGGACCCTGGAGGCGGAGATGAGCGGTGACCTCGACGGCTGGGCGCGCTGGACCGTCGCCCCCCACGACGGCGGCAGCCGGATCGTGTACGAGCAGGAGGCCGTCGTGCGGAGGGCGCTGCTGCGCAGGCTCGCCGTCCCCGGGCGGCTCGTCTTCCGTGCCAACCACGCGCTGATGATGCGCGCCGGACGCCGCGGACTGAGGGCGTGGCTGGGAGCGGTTTGAACGGAGACCGCCGAGCCCTGTATGGTTCAACCCGTTCCCGGGCGATTAGCTCAGTGGGAGAGCGCTTCGTTCACACCGAAGAGGTCACTGGTTCGAAACCAGTATCGCCCACCCGGGAAAAGCCGGTCCGTCGCCATCGCCGACGGACCGGCTTTCGCGTACCCGGACCTGATCACGCCGCCGCGGGCAGCTCCGGGCGCAGCGGCCATGCCGGGTCGACCACCTCCGGTGTGCCGCTCCTCTCGAACCACGCCTGCAGTCCACGCGCCTGCGCCGCGTGCCACACCGCCTGGAGCGAGTGGACCTCCGCCGGTGACAGCCGCTCCAGCCGGGCGGAGAACCGCCGCCCCACCGCGCGTACCAGCTCCAGAGACGCCGCCGCGTCCGCCGCCGCGTCGTGGGCGCCGTCCAGCGTCACCCCGTACAGCTCACACAGGTCCGTCAGCGTCCGGCGGCCCTTGCGGTAGCGGTCCAGATGCTTGTCCAGGACCCGCGGATCCAGCACGCACAGCGGCTTGTTCCGCAGATACCCCGCCAGCGACGACGCCCGGTGCCGCCTCAGCTCCCGGTCCAGCAGTGTCAGATCGAACGGTGCGTTCATCACGACCAGCGGCCGCCCCGTCGCGCACTGCTCCGCCAGCGCGCGGCCTATCTCCTCGACCACCGGAGCCGGCCACCGGCCGTTGCGCTGCAGATGGTCGTCGGTCAGACCGTGGATCTCGGTGGCGCCGGGCGGCACCGGAATCCCCGGATTGACCAGCCAGCGGGTGACGCGGAGCCGTCCGCCCGCCGCGTCCTGGAGGACGAGAGCGGCCGAAACGATCCGGTCCTCCTCGACGTCCACGCCTGTCGTCTCGGTGTCAAAAGCCGCCAGCGGCCCCTCGAACCAATGCATCATCCCCGAACTCCTCGCGCCTGCGCGGCAGATGACGGGATTCCTCTGCCCGGTTCGGTGATACCCGCGCCCTATGCCTGATACGCCGTTTACGGGCCCTCTCCTGCGGTGACAACACAAGTGACGGGCACGGAAGTTGACCAGCCCGGCAGCGGAGACCGGGCAACCGGTCGGCACAGCCCGGAAGGCACGGAGCCATGGCGCTCGCGCAGCCGAACCCAGGGAGTCCCGCCCGCACCGAGGGCCACGGGGGAAAGCCGCCGCAGCAGCGGAACGCACCACCGCTGCGCGGCACACTCGCCACCACCGCCTGCATGGAGACCCTCCAGGTGGGCTACCTCCACGCCGTGGCAGCGGCGGCGGGCTGCTCGCTCTCGCAGCCCTTCCCCGACAACGGCATCGACTGGCACGTCAGCCACGGTGCCCCCGACCACACCGTCGACGACGAAGTGACCGTCAAGGTGCAGCTCAAGTGCACCTACCAGATCCCCGCGCACCCGCCCGGCGCCGCGTTCTCCTTCACCCTCGACAACGCCCATCTGGTGAAGCTGGCCCGCACACCGGTCTCGGTGCACAAGATCCTGGTCGTGATGCTCGTGCCCCGCAGCCAGGACGACTGGCTGCGGGCCGGACACGACCGGCTCGACCTGCGGCACTGCTGTTACTGGACGAATCTGGCCGGCCACCCCGTGACGGGCCGCTACCGGACCACCGTGCGGATCCCGACCTCGCGGATCTTCGACGACCGCGCGCTCTGCGACATCATGGCCCGGGTCGGGGCGGGAGGGAGACCCTGATGCACCGCTCGACGGACGAGCCCACCGGAGGAACGGTCCCGGCGGGAACACGCGCACACCCGTACGGCGGGGAGCCCGGGCCCGGCCAGGTCCCGGACCCGGCGCGCGTCGATCCCGCCGTCCTCTGCGCGCTGCTGCGCAGGCACGGCTGGAACCGGCGCGGAGGCACCCAGGGCCGGTACAGCCGCTGGGTCCCGCCCGGCTCCGCAGCCCCCGGCACCAGCCTGCTGGTGCCGGACACCACCGCCTTCCCCGACAGCGAAGACCTGCTCGCCGAGGCCCTCACCGCCCTCGCCCGCAGCGCCGCCCCCTCGGCCCGCGAGATCATCGTGGCGCTCACCGTGCCCAGTGACGAGATCCGCTGGTGGCGGCACGTGCCCGAGGAACCCGCAGGCGCGGCCGACTGGACCGGCACCGACCAGCTGCGCACGGCGGCCCGGCAGATCCTCCTGGCCGGCGCCCTCGCCCTGCGGGGCCGCGCGGGACACCACGGCGCACGGCACAGCAGGAAGGCCCGCGCGGCACTCGACGGAACCCTCGTGGGGCCGGTGTCGTCGGGCCGCGGCCTCACCGCGTTCGTCCCCGTCGCGGAGGGGCGGGCCGTCGCCGTGCAGCTCTACGCGGCGCTCAACGCCACCCGCGAGGCCGTCGACTACCAGCGCGCCACCGGCGGCATGGACGCCTTCGACGCCGCCGTGGCCGCGGGAGTCAGCCGGGAGCTCACCGAGGCGCTCGTCTCCCTGGTACGGGGAGCGGAGGGCGCCAGGATCACGCTGGCCTGGGCGCCGGCCGCGGGAACCCCCGAAGGCTGCCCGGCGCGCCCCGAACCCGTGGAGTTCTCACCGGGCGACCTGCCCGCCCTCCGTCTCGCCGGGGTGCGCTATCTCCAGGACGAGCCCTCCGTACCCGTACGGATCACCGGGGCCGTCGTCCGGCTGCGCCGCTCCGCGCCGCGCGGCCCCGGCGTCGTACGCCTGCGGGTGCTGGCCGGGGCGGAGGTCGCGCACGTACGGATCGAGCTCGACGAGGAGGCCTACCGGATAGCGGGCCACGCCCACCTCGTCGGGCTGCCGCTGCGAGTGGAGGGAAGGCTGGAGAACCGAGGCGGCTTCCGGCGGCTCACCGGCGCCTCCCAGGTCGCCCCCGTCCAGGTGGACGAGGCGGAGCGTGACCGGCTGATGAAGTCGCTCCAGGAGAACGTGGACTTCTTCGAGGAGGCGTGCACCGGGGACGAGGAATAGGCGGCCCCGGTATCCCTTTCGCGTCGAGGCCCCCCGGCTCGGTACGATTCCTCTTGCGCGCGCAAGAGGAAAGCGACGCACCCCCTCAGTCAGGAGAGACCGGTGTCAGACGTCCGTGTGATCATCCAACGCGATTCCGAGCGGGAAGAGCACGTGGTGACGACGGGCACGACGGCCGCCGAGCTCTTCCCCGGGCAGCGCACCGTCGTCGCCGCGCGGGTCGAGGGCGAGCTGCGGGACCTCGCGTACGAGCTCAAGGACGGCGAGGTCGTCGAGCCCGTCGAGATCTCGTCCGAGGACGGCCTGAACATCCTGCGGCACTCCACCGCGCACGTCATGGCGCAGGCGGTGCAGGAGCTCTTCCCCGAGGCCAAGCTGGGCATCGGCCCGCCGGTCAAGGACGGTTTCTACTACGACTTCGACGTCGAGAAGCCGTTCACGCCCGAGGATCTCAAGGCCATCGAGAAGAAGATGCAGGAGATCCAGAAGCGGGGCCAGAAGTTCTCCCGCCGCGTCGTCACCGACGAGGCCGCCCGCGAGGAGCTCGCCGACGAGCCGTACAAGCTGGAGCTCATCGGTATCAAGGGCTCCGCCTCCACGGACGACGGCGCGGACGTCGAGGTGGGCGGCGGCGAGCTGACCATCTACGACAACCTCGACGCCAAGACCGGGGACCTGTGCTGGAAGGACCTCTGCCGGGGTCCGCACCTGCCCACCACCCGCTTCATCCCGGCGTTCAAGCTGATGCGCAACGCCGCGGCGTACTGGCGGGGCAGCGAGAAGAACCCGATGCTCCAGCGCATCTACGGCACCGCCTGGCCCACCAAGGACGAGCTCAAGGCGCACCTGGAGTTCCTGGAGGAGGCCGCCAAGCGCGACCACCGCCGCCTGGGCAACGAGCTGGACCTGTTCTCCTTCCCCGACGAGATCGGCCCCGGTCTCGCCGTCTTCCACCCCAAGGGCGGCATCATCCGCCGGGCCATGGAGGACTACTCGCGGCGCCGCCACGAGGAGGAGGGCTACGAGTTCGTCTACAGCCCGCACGCCACCAAGGGCAAGCTCTTCGAGAAGTCCGGCCACCTGGACTGGTACGCCGACGGCATGTACCCGCCCATGCAGCTCGACGACGGGGTGGACTACTACCTCAAGCCGATGAACTGCCCCATGCACAACCTGATCTTCGACGCGCGCGGCCGCTCCTACCGCGAACTGCCGCTGCGCCTCTTCGAGTTCGGCACGGTGTACCGGTACGAGAAGTCGGGTGTGGTGCACGGGCTGACCCGCTCGCGCGGCTTCACCCAGGACGACGCGCACATCTACTGCACCAAGGAGCAGATGGCGGAGGAGCTCGACCGTACGCTCACCTTCGTCCTGAACCTGCTCCGTGACTACGGTCTGACCGACTTCTACCTTGAGCTCTCCACCAAGGACCCGGAGAAGTTCGTCGGCTCGGACGAGGTCTGGGAGGAGGCCACCGAGACGCTGCGTCAGGTCGCGGAGAAGCAGGGCCTCCCGCTCGTCCCGGACCCGGGCGGCGCCGCCTTCTACGGGCCGAAGATCTCGGTGCAGTGCAAGGACGCCATCGGCCGGACCTGGCAGATGTCGACCGTGCAGCTCGACTTCAACCTGCCCGAGCGCTTCGACCTGGAGTACACGGGCCCGGACGGCACCAAGCAGCGCCCGGTCATGATCCACCGTGCGCTGTTCGGATCCATCGAGCGCTTCTTCGCGGTGCTGCTGGAGCACTACGCGGGCGCCTTCCCGGTCTGGCTGGCCCCGGTCCAGGCGGTCGGCATCCCGATCGGTGACACCCACATCCCGTACCTCCAGGAGTTCGCCGCCGAGGCGCGCAAGAAGGGGCTGCGGGTCGAGGTGGACGCCTCGTCGGACCGGATGCAGAAGAAGATCCGCAACCACCAGCGCGCCAAGGTCCCGTTCATGATCATCGTCGGCGACGAGGACATGAACGCGGGCACGGTGTCCTTCCGCTACCGCGACGGCTCGCAGGAGAACGGCATCGCCCGCGACGAGGCGATCGCCAAGCTCGCCGACGTGGTGGAGCGCCGCGTCCAGGTGTGATCCCCGCCTGACCCGAAGCCCCCGGAGGAGCTACACGCTCGCCGGGGGCTTCTTGTCGTCCTCCCGCCTGAACACCTCCACCAGCCACGACGAGAACGACCCCGTCACCGCCCCCAGCAGCGCCAGCCCACAGGCCATCAGGAGCGCGGCGATCACCCGGCCCCCGAAGGTCACGGGCACGGCGTCGCCGTAGCCCACCGTCGTGAGCGTCGCGCACGCCCACCACATCGCGTCGCCGAACGTGCGGATCGTCGTGCCCTCCGCTCCCTGTTCCTGGTGGTACACGGCGAGCGCCGCCGAGAAGCCGAGGAGCACCGCCGTCAGGCCGGCGTACGTCATCACCCGGGCGTACAGACTCAGCCGGGGCCCGCCGGTGCGGTGCCGGACGGCCGTGTAGACCTTGACCAGGCGCAAGGGGCGCAGCAGCGGCAGGAGGAGGACCACCGTGTCCAGCCAGTGGGTGTGGACGAAGCGCCCTCCGAGCCCGCTGAGCCGGAGCCGTACGCCGTAGTCGACGGCGAAGAGCAGCCAGGTCGCGGCCACCAGGGCGAGGGCGATGTCGCGCCAGGGCTGGGCGCCGACCGGGGCGAGGACGCGTACCGCGTAGCCGGCGAGGAAGACCAGGGCCGCGGCGAAGAGGGGCACCTCGGTGCGCTGCTCCCACTCCGCGAGCCGGTCGGGGGCGGGGGCTGGGGTGCGGTCGCTCATGGCGCCAGCATCGCGGTGCGCCCACGGGGACCGCCCCGGCGACACGCGCGGCGGGAGTGACGCAATATGCTGGCCGGCATGACGAGTGAGCCGGAGCAGCAGTTCGGAGTAGGGACGCCCGACGCGTTCCAGCGCCTGTGGACGCCCCACCGGATGGCCTACATCCAGGGTGAGAGCAAGCCGAGCGGCCCGGGAGCCGGGGACGGCTGTCCGTTCTGCGAGATTCCGTCGAAGTCGGACGAGGACGGGCTGGTCATCGCGCGCGGTGAGAAGGTCTACGCGGTGCTGAACCTGTACCCGTACAACGGCGGGCACCTCATGGTGGTGCCCTACCGCCACGTGGCCGACTACACGGAGCTGGACGGCGCGGAGACGGCCGAGCTGGCCGACTTCACCAAGCGGGCCATGGTCGCGCTGCGGGCCGCCTCGGGGGCGCACGGCTTCAACATCGGGATGAACCAGGGGGCCGAGGCCGGCGCCGGTATCGCCGCGCACCTCCACCAGCACGTGGTGCCCCGTTGGGGCGGGGACACCAACTTCATGCCGGTCGTCGGTCACACGAAGGTGCTCCCGCAGCTGCTGGGCGACACCCGGACGATGCTGGCCGGTGTCTGGCCGGCCGAGCTGCCGTCCGTCTGAGCCGGCCGCACCCGCCCCGGGCCGAGGTCACGCGTCGTAGACGTCGGCCTTGCGCGGGGCGGGGTCCTGGACCAGGCCGCTGAGGATCATGGAGCGGTTGTCGAAGCGCTCGGTGTCGACGCCGTGCTCCTTCAGGACCCGCATCGTCGCCGCGTGGACGACGCGCAGGACCGGGGTGGCCGTCCGCATGGCGTCGTCGGCCATGAAGCGGTGGCCCCACGGCTTGGCGGCCCAGGCGTGGCGCAGGCCGAAGGGCTCGGGCAGGACGATCTTGCCGCCCAGGTAGTCGAGCAGCGGCGGGTACCAGGTGAAGGGGGCGCGCAGGGCGAGCCTCACGACCTCGCTCGCCGTGACGAGGGGGAGGGAGACCTTGCGGGTCTCCCAGAACCTGACCGCCTTCTTGACCGTCTTGGTCGGCGCCTCGGGCTTGGTGAGGAACAGGCCGTGGACGGGGCCCAGCGCATGCCCGGTGACCTCGATACGGAGGGTCTCGTGGAGCACGGTGACGCTGATCAGCATCGTGATCACCAGCTGGCCGTCCCAGAGGGTGAACTGGACGCCCAGGTAGTGCCGGTCGCCGCTGCCGAACTGCTGGTGGTTGCAGATGCGCTGTATCTCGTGGGGCTTCACCTGGAAGGTGGCGACGTCCTCGCCCTCGGGACGGGAGACGGAGTCGGCGTTCTCACCGACGGGGGAGACGATCCAGTGCTTGACGGACGGCGTGGGGAAACCGCCGGTGTTCAGCGGGCCGCGCTCCAGCAGCTTCAGCTGGTCGTGGACGGCGCGTACGACGTCCCAGCTGCGGAACTGGTGGATCTCCCTGGTGGGGTCCTCCGGGGTGAGCTCCTCGGCGAGCTGCCAGCTGCCCCAGCGCGTGCCCATGCCGAGGATGCCCTTGGGGCCGGCGTAGAACACGGCGTTGGACTGCTGCTCCGCCGACAGCTTCTCCAGGCCCTGGCGCAGGGCCTCGCGTGCGGTCTCGTTGGGGTTCTTCGGCACGGCCTCGGGGATCTTCGCGCTGACCCCGGCGCCGGTGAGGAGCCCTTCCCAGCGGGCCCGCAGGTCCCTGGTCGAGGCCTCCGCGATCCGCTTGGCGAGCAGCCAGCCGATCAGCGGCGCCACGGCGGCGGCGCGCAGGTAGAGCGCCAGGAAGCCGGTGAGCGGCATGGCGATCAGGAAGAACGCGGCGGCGCCGCCGAGGACGACGAGCAGCACACCGCCCAGTGCCTGGAAGAACTTGTCCTTGGACTTGGCGAGGGAGTCCCGCAGCCGGAAGGCGAGGACCCACAGGAGCATGCCCGGCAGGAAGACGAAGCCGCAGACGGCCGTGATCAGGGTCAGCTTGGTGTCGCGTGCCTTGCGCAGCCGGGTGGCGGACAGGCAGTGCTCGACGACGGTCTGCGGGTCGGTGCCGAAGGACTGGATGAGCGCGGCGCGGCCGCCGCCGAGCATCCGCTCCTGCACGGCCCGGGAGAAGGCCTCGCCCAGATTCGGCTTGAAGTAGTCGGACTTGAACAGCGTGGACGAGCCCGGTTTCACCTCGGACTTGTGCCACTCGCTGTTGGCCTTGAGGATCTCCGACACGTCGCTGTCACGGTACGCGGCGGAGGCGAGGGCATTGGTCGCCACCGCCTGTCCGCCTGAACCCTGGAGCGGGATCTGCGCTCCGGGAGAGAAATCGAATCCGTCGTTGGCCACTGTCGCCCCCACTCGCCCGCACGGCCTGCTCCTGCGGCTGTTCCCAACTACCGTACGTCGCACACCTTCTGAGCTGGGACCACAGCGTATCGTCCGGGCCCGCCGCCCGCCCGGACGACGCGGCCGGGAGGGACGGGAGGCGCCATATCCGGTCAGCTAGCTGACATTTGCGGTGTTTTCCTGTGTTTTGCGGAGGCGCTCGGCCAGTTGCGGCGGCATGGGTTCGTGCCGGGCGTACGCCCGGTCGAACCGTCCTGTGCCGTGCGTCAGGGAGCGGAGGTCCACGGTGTACCTGCCGATCTCGATCTCGGGGACCTCGGCGCGGACGAGTGTGCGGTCCCCGGTCTCCTGTTCCGTGCCGACGAGCCGGCCGCGCCGGCCCGCGAGGTCGCTCATGACGGTTCCCACGTAGTCGTCGGGAACCAGCACGGCCACTTCGTCGACGGGTTCGAGGAGCTGGACCTGGGTGTCGGCGGCGGCCTCGCGCAGCGCCAGTGCGCCCGCGGTCTGGAAGGCGGCGTCGGAGGAGTCCACCGAGTGCGACTTCCCGTCGAGCAGTGTCACGCGCACGTCCACGAGAGGGTGCCCGGCCGCGACCCCACGGGCCGCCTGGGCGCGTACGCCCTTCTCCACGGAGGCGATGAACTGGCGTGGCACCGAGCCGCCGACCACCTTGTCGACGAACTCGATGCCCGCGCCGGGCGGCAGCGGTTCCACCTCGATCTCGCAGACGGCGTACTGGCCGTGCCCGCCGGACTGCTTGACGTGCCGGCCGCGCCCCACGGTCCGCGAGGCGAAGGTCTCGCGCAGCGGGACGCGGTGGGGCTCGGCGTCGACCTGTACTCCGTACCGGCTGCGCAGCCTTTCGAGCGCCACGTCCGTGTGGGCCTCGCCCATGCACCACAGGACGACCTGATGGGTGTCCTGGTTCTGTTCGAGTCGCATCGTGGGGTCCTCGGCGACCAGGCGCGCCAGCCCCTGGGAGAGCTTGTCCTCGTCGGCCTTGCTGTGGGCGCGCACCGCCAGCGGCAGCAGCGGGTCGGGCAGGCTCCAGGGTTCGATCAGCAGCGGTTCCCCGGTCCCCGAGAGGGTGTCGCCGGTCTCGGCCCCGCCGAGCTTGGACACACAGGCCAGGTCCCCTGCGATGCAGCTGTCCAAGGGGCGCTGCTGTCGGCCGAACGGCGCCGAGAGCGCCCCGACGCGTACGTCGGACTCGTGGCGGGGGCCCGACCCGCCCTCCGGTCCGGTGAGGCCGTGGCCGCACACGTGCACGGTCTCGTCCGGACGCAGCGTCCCCGAGAAGACGCGGACCAGGGAGACCCTGCCGACGTAGGGGTCCGAGGCGGTCTTCACGACCTCCGCGACCAGCGGCCCCTCGGGGTCGCACACCGGGGCGGACCGCGGGGCACCTTCCGGCGTGGAGACGGCCGGGAGCGTGCGCTCCACAGGGGAGGGGAAGCCGGCGCACATCAGGTCGAGGAGTTCCACGGTGCCGACGCCCTGGCCCGCGCCGTCGGCCGCCGGGGCCGCGGTGAGCACGGGATGGAAGGAGCCGCGGGCCACCGCACGTTCGAGATCGCGCATGAGGGTCGCGACCTCGATCTCCTCGCCGCCGAGGTAGCGGTCCATCAGTGTCTCGTCCTCGCTCTCGGCGATGATCCCCTCGATGAGCCGGTCGCGGGCCTCCTGGAGCGGCCCTTGCTGGTCGCCCGAGGGTGGCAGCCGGCGCCGTTCCCCGGTGGAGCAGTCGAAGATCCGCCGGGTGAGGAGTCCGGTGAGCCCAGTGAGCTGGGCATGCCCGTCGGGGCCCTCAGGGCCTTGTACCGGCAGGTGGAGGGGCAGCACGGCGTCCGGGTCGTCATGCCCGAAGATCCGGCCGCAGACCCGGGTCATCTCCTCGAAGGACGTGCGCGCGGTGTCCAGGTGCGTGACGACGATCGCGCGCGGCATCCCGACGGCCGCGCACTCCTCCCAGACCGCGCGGGTGGTGCCGGCCACGGCGTCGGCCTCCTGGGCGGCCGAGACGACGAAGAGGGCCGCGTCCGCCGCGCGCAGACCGGCCCTGAGCTCCCCGACGAAGTCCGCGTAGCCGGGGGTGTCCAGAAGGTTGATCTTGTGACCCTCCCATTCGACGGGGACCAGCGAGAGCTGCACGGAGCGCCGGCGGCGCTGTTCGATCTCGTCGTAGTCGGAGACGGTGGCGCCGTCCTCGACCCGGCCTGCCCGGTTGAGCGCCCCGGCCGTCAGCGCGAGTGCCTCGACCAGAGTGGTCTTGCCCGAGCCGCTGTGGCCGACCAGCACCACGTTCCGTACGGAAGCGGGCCTGTCGGCCGTCGTCGCCCTGCCGGCGGCCCCGGTGTGTGTATGAGTCCTGTCGCCCATGATGCGTGCCTCCCGATCGGTGGCAGTGCCGCGAGTACTGGGGGATGGATGCACGGGCGGAGGGGAGCCGTGGCGGCGGCTTCGGCGACGCCCGCGGTCTTCCGAGCTTTTCACCCGTGCCGTGCGCCGTCCATCCGTCGTGCACGGCGGCGCGTGACTTCCGGGACATCCGGCGGGACGGGGTGCCCCGCCGATGCGCGGCGCGGCTCGTGACTACGATGGGCCAGCCGGTGGCCGAAGGGGCCGCGCGGCCCACCGAACCTCGGGAAGGCCATGCTGAACAAGTACGCGCGTGCATTTTTTACGCGTGTCCTCACACCGTTCGCCGCTCTGCTGCTCCGCCTCGGGGTCAGCCCCGACGCGGTCACCCTCGTCGGTACGGCCGGAGTGATGGCAGGTGCGCTGGTCTTCTTCCCCATGGGGGAGTTCTTCTGGGGCACCATCGTGATCACGGTCTTCGTCTTCTCGGACCTGGTCGACGGCAACATGGCCCGGCAGGCCGGGATCTCCAGCCGGTGGGGGGCGTTCCTCGACTCCACGCTCGACCGGGTCGCGGACGGGGCGATCTTCGCCGGGTTCGCCCTCTGGTACGCGGGCAGCGGCGACGACAACGTGCTCTGCGCGGTCGCGATCTTCTGTCTGGCCAGCGGCCAGGTCGTCTCGTACACGAAGGCGCGCGGTGAGTCGATCGGCCTGCCCGTCGCCGTGAACGGCCTGGTGGAGCGCGCCGAGCGCCTGGTGATCTCCCTGGTGGCCGCCGGTCTCGCGGGTCTGCACGGTTTCGGGGTGCCCGGCATCCAGGTCCTGCTGCCGATCGCGCTGTGGATCGTCGCGGTGGGAAGCCTGGTGACGCTGGTCCAGCGCGTGGTGACCGTCCGCAGGGAGTCGGCCGAGGCCGACGCCGCCGCGGCGGCCGTCCAGGGCGGGAGCGAGTCCGCACAGTGAGCGGCACCCGATCCGACCTGAAGGAACGCCTGACGGACGGGCTCTACGGCCTCGGCTGGGGCGCGGTCAAGAAGCTCCCCGAGCCCGCCGCGGCCGCGCTCTTCCGCACCCTCGCCGACCAGGTGTGGAAGCGGCGGGGCAAGTCCGTGCTGCGCCTGGAGTCGAACCTCGCCCGGGTGGTGCCCGACGCGGACGCCGACCGGCTCGCGGAGCTGTCGAAGGCCGGCATGCGCTCGTACATGCGCTACTGGATGGAGTCCTTCCGGCTCCCGGCCTGGAGCCCGGAGCGGATCGCGGCGTCCATCGACGTACGCGACATCCACCGGGTCACGGAGGGCCTGGAGGCGGGCAAGGGGGTCGTCCTCGCGCTGCCGCACCTGGGCAACTGGGACCTGGCGGGCGCGTGGGTCACCACGGGCCTCAAGGTGCCGTTCACCACGGTCGCCGAGCGGCTGAAGCCCGAGACCCTCTACGACCGCTTCGTGGCCTACCGCCAGGGCCTCGGCATGGAGGTCCTGCCGCACAGCGGAGGTGCCGCGTTCGGCACCCTCGCGCGACGGCTGCGCGCGGGCGGGCTGGTCTGCCTCGTCGCCGACCGTGACCTGTCGGCCTCCGGCGTCGAGGTGGACTTCTTCGGGGAGACCGCACGCATGCCCGCCGGTCCGGCCCTGCTGGCCCAGCACACCGGCGCCCTGCTGCTGCCCGCGACCCTCTGGTACGACGGCACGCCCGTCATGGGGGCGCGGGTCCATCCGCCCGTCCCCGTACCGGAGTCAGGCAGCCGCGCCGAGAAGACGTCCTCCATGACACAGGCGCTGGCCGACGCCTTCGCCACCGGGATCGCCGAGCATCCGGAGGACTGGCACATGCTGCAGCGGCTCTGGGTCTCCGATCTGGACCCTCAGAGGGAAGCGCCGTGAAGATCGGCATCGTCTGCCCGTACTCCTGGGACGTTCCGGGCGGAGTGCAGTTCCACATCCGGGACCTGGCCGAGCACCTGATCCGCCTCGGTCACGACGTCTCCGTGCTCGCGCCCGCCGACGAGGAGACGCCGCTGCCGCCGTACGTCGTGTCCGCGGGCCGGGCGGTGCCCGTGCCCTACAACGGCTCGGTCGCCCGGCTCAACTTCGGCTTCCTGTCCGCCGCGCGCGTCCGGCGCTGGCTGAACGAGGGCACCTTCGACGTCATCCACATCCACGAGCCCACCTCGCCCTCGCTGGGCCTGCTCGCCTGCTGGGCGGCCCAGGGGCCGATCGTGGCCACGTTCCACACGTCCAACCCGCGCTCCCGCGCCATGATCGCGGCGTACCCGATCCTCCAGCCCGCGCTGGAGAAGATCAGCGCGCGCATCGCGGTCAGCGAGTACGCGCGGCGGACCCTCGTCGAGCACCTCGGCGGGGACGCCGTGGTCATCCCCAACGGCGTGGACGTGGACTTCTTCGCCCGCGCGGAGCCGAAGGCCGAATGGCAGGGCGGCACGCTCGGCTTCATAGGGCGCATCGACGAGCCCCGCAAGGGGCTGCCCGTCCTGATGAAGGCACTCCCCGCGATCCTCGCCGCCCGCCCGGACGCCAGGCTGCTGGTCGCGGGACGCGGTGACGAGGAGGAGGCCGTGGCCTCGCTGCCCGAGGAGATGCGCTCGCGGGTCGAGTTCCTCGGCATGGTGAGCGACGAGGACAAGGCGCGGCTGCTGCGCAGCGTGGACGTGTACGTGGCGCCGAACACCGGCGGTGAGAGCTTCGGGATCATCCTGGTCGAGGCGCTGTCGGCGAGCGCGGCGGTGCTCGCCAGCGACCTGGACGCCTTCGCGCAGGTGCTCGACCAGGGCTCCGCGGGCGACCTGTTCGCCAACGAGGACGCGGACGCGCTGGCCGAGGCCGCGATCCGGCTGCTCGGCGACGCGGACCGGCGCGCGGGACTGCGTGAGCGCGGCAGCGCGCACGTGCGCCGTTTCGACTGGACGACGGTCGGCGCGGACATCCTGGCGGTGTACGAGACGGTGACGGACGGGGCCGCCGCCGTCGACACCGACGAACGCACGGGTCTGCGCGCCCGCTTCGGCCTCGCCAGGGACTGAGCGGGACAGGGCCCCGCCTCAGGGCCGCACCGGCGGAACCGGGCGGGGCGCGCCGACGGTAGCCTTTGCGCCCGTGATCGAAACCCTCATCTGGATCGTCGTCGCGCTCCTCGCGATCGGCCTGTACCTCAGCTGGACCGCCGGGCGGCTCGACCGGCTCCACGCCCGCATCGACGCGGCACGCGCGGCGCTGGACGCCCAGCTGCTGCGCCGTGCCTCGGTCACCCAGGAACTGGCCACGTCCGGTGTCCTGGACCCCGCGGCGTCCATCGTGCTCTACGAGGCGGCGCACGCGGCGCGGCAGGCCGAGGAGGAGCAGCGCGAGGTCGCCGAGAGCGAACTGACCACCGCCCTGCGCGCCGTGTTCGGCGAGACCGCGCAGGTCGACGCGGTCAAGGAGGTGCCGGGCGGCGAGGACGCGGCGAGGGAACTGGCCGCCGCCGTGCGCCGCGTACCGATGGCGCGCCGCTTCCACAACGACGCGGTGCGCGCGGCCCGCGCGCTGCGCAGGCACCGGACCGTTCGGCTGTTCCGGCTCGCGGGCCACGCCCCGTTCCCCCTCGCGTTCGAGATGGACGACGCGCCGCCCGTCGCCCTGGCCGACCGTCCCGGCAGCTGAGGGAGGAAGCGGCGGGCCAGGGGCCTGGCGGGGCCTGTCCCGGCAGCCGGCCCGCAGGGGTGCCGGAGCCGGCCGGCGGGAGAAGGATCCACAGGCTCCTCATTGGCCCTTGCTGTGGACTGCTTCCGGAGCGTTTGCTCGGGGCTGCAGTATTCAGCTCTTCCACCCCAGTGAGGTCGATCCGTGTCCACGCTCCCCAGCACCCCGCAGTCCACCGAGACCCCGGCCACCGGCACCGCCCGCGTCAAGCGCGGCATGGCCGAGCAGCTCAAGGGCGGCGTGATCATGGACGTCGTCAACGCCGAGCAGGCGAAGATCGCCGAGGACGCGGGCGCCGTGGCGGTCATGGCCCTGGAGCGGGTGCCGGCCGACATCCGCAAGGACGGCGGCGTGGCCCGGATGTCGGACCCCAACATGATCGAGGAGATCATCGAGGCCGTCTCCATCCCCGTGATGGCCAAGTCCCGCATCGGCCACTTCGTCGAGGCCCAGGTGCTGCAGTCCCTCGGCGTCGACTACATCGACGAGTCCGAGGTCCTCACCCCGGCCGACGAGGTCAACCACAGCGACAAGTTCGCCTTCACCACCCCCTTCGTCTGCGGCGCCACCAACCTGGGTGAGGCGCTGCGCCGTATCGCCGAGGGCGCGGCGATGATCCGCTCGAAGGGCGAGGCGGGCACCGGCAACGTCGTCGAGGCGGTCCGTCACCTGCGCCAGATCAAGAACGAGATCGCCCGGCTGCGCGGCTACGACAACAACGAGCTGTACGCCGCCGCCAAGGAGCTGCGCGCCCCGTACGAGCTGGTCAAGGAGGTCTCCGAGCTCGGCCGGCTGCCCGTCGTCCTGTTCTCGGCCGGTGGCGTGGCCACCCCCGCCGACGCCGCCCTGATGCGACAGCTCGGCGCCGAGGGCGTCTTCGTGGGCTCCGGCATCTTCAAGTCCGGCGACCCGGCCAAGCGCGCCGCCGCCATCGTGAAGGCCACCACCTTCTACGACGACCCGAAGATCATCGCGGATGCCTCCCGCAACCTGGGCGAGGCCATGGTCGGCATCAACTGCGACACGCTGCCCGAGGGCGAGCGCTACGCCAACCGCGGCTGGTAAGCACCGATGACCGACACCCCTGTCATCGGAGTCCTGGCTCTCCAGGGCGACGTACGGGAACACCTGATCGCCCTGGCCACGGCGGACGCCGTGGCCAGGCCGGTCCGGCGGCCCGAGGAGCTCGCCGAGGTCGACGGCCTCGTCATTCCCGGTGGCGAGTCCACCACGATGTCCAAGCTGGCCGTCCTCTTCGGCATGCTGGAACCGCTGCGCGAGAGGGTCGCCGCCGGGATGCCGGTCTACGGCACCTGCGCCGGAATGATCATGCTCGCGGACAAGATCCTCGATCCTCGCTCCGGCCAGGAGACCGTCGGCGGCATCGACATGATCGTGCGCCGTAACGCTTTCGGGCGGCAGAACGAGTCCTTCGAGGCGGCCGTCGAGGTCGAGGGCGTGCCCGGCGGCCCCGTCGACGGAGTCTTCATCCGGGCCCCCTGGGTGGAGTCCGTCGGCGCCGCCGCGGAGGTCGTCGCGGTGCACGGCGGTCATATCGTGGCCGTACGCCAGGGAAACGCCTTGGCGACGTCGTTCCACCCCGAGCTGACGGGCGACCACCGGGTGCACGCGCTCTTCACCGACATGGTGCGCGCCGTGGGCTGATCCGATCCCGGTAGGATCTCTCGGGTTCGGATCGATTTTGGTGACGCGAAGGAGAAGGCAGATGTCCGGCCACTCTAAATGGGCTACGACGAAGCACAAGAAGGCCGTGATCGACGCCAAGCGCGGCAAGCTCTTCGCGAAGATGATCAAGAACATCGAGGTCGCGGCCCGCACGGGCGGCGCCGACGTGTCCGGCAACCCGACCCTCTTCGACGCCATCCAGAAGGCCAAGAAGAGCTCGGTCCCGAACAAGAACATCGACTCCGCGGTCAAGCGCGGCGCCGGTCTCGAAGCCGGCGGCGCCGACTACGAGACGATCATGTACGAGGGCTACGGCCCGAACGGCGTCGCGGTGCTCATCGAGTGCCTCACCGACAACCGCAACCGTGCCGCCTCCGACGTCCGTGTCGCCATGACCCGCAACGGCGGCTCGATGGCGGACCCGGGCTCGGTCTCGTACCTCTTCAACCGCAAGGGCGTCGTGATCGTCCCCAAGGGCGAGCTGTCCGAGGACGACGTGCTCGGAGCGGTGCTCGACGCGGGTGCCGAGGAGGTCAACGACCTCGGTGAGACCTTCGAGGTGCTCAGCGAGGCCACCGACATGGTCGCGGTCCGCACCGCGTTGCAGGACGCCGGCATCGACTACGACTCGGCCGAGGCGAACTTCGTCCCGACCATGCAGGTCGAGCTCGACGAAGAGGGCGCCCGCAAGATCTTCAAGCTCATCGACGCGCTGGAGGACAGCGACGACGTGCAGAACGTCTTCGCCAACTTCGACGTCTCCGACGAGGTCATGGAGAAGGTCGACGCCTGAGACGGCGTTGCGGTACGCCGACGGGCCGACGGGACACACCCCGTCGGCCCGTCGCATTGTCAGCGGGACCCGATAGCCTGCGGGAACAGATGACCGAGCGGCGGAGGGGGCCCTTTCATGCGGGTGCTGGGCGTGGACCCGGGGCTGACCCGGTGCGGTGTCGGAGTCGTCGAGGGCGTCGCCGGAAGGCCGCTCACGATGATCGGCGTCGGCGTGGTGCGAACCCCGGCCGACGCGGAGCTGGGCCACCGGCTCGTCGCCATCGAGCAGGGCATCGAAGCGTGGCTCGACGAGCACCGGCCCGAATTCGTCGCCGTGGAGCGGGTGTTCAGCCAGCACAACGTGCGCACGGTGATGGGTACCGCCCAGGCCAGCGCGGTCGCCATGCTCTGCGCCTCCCGCCGCGGCATCCCCGTGGCCCTGCACACCCCCAGCGAGGTCAAGGCCGCCGTCACCGGCTCGGGACGCGCCGACAAGGCGCAGGTCGGGGCCATGGTGACCCGGCTGCTGCGGCTCGACGCGCCGCCGAAGCCCGCGGACGCGGCCGACGCCCTCGCTCTCGCCATCTGTCACATCTGGCGCGCGCCCGCGCAGAACCGACTGCAGCGGGCCGTCGCCGCCCATCGCACGCTGAAAGGCCGTACCGCATGATCGCCTTCGTCTCCGGCCCGGTGGCCGCGCTCGCCCCGACCACGGCCGTGATCGAGGTCGGCGGCATCGGCATGGCCGTCCAGTGCACCCCCGGCACCCTCGCCGGCCTGCGGATCGGCAACGACGCCCGGCTCGCCACCTCCCTGGTCGTCCGGGAGGACTCGCTCACCCTCTACGGCTTCGCCGACGACGACGAGCGCCAGGTCTTCGAGCTGCTCCAGACAGCGAGCGGTGTGGGCCCCCGGCTCGCCCAGGCCATGCTCGCCACCCACAGCCCGGACGCCCTGCGCATCGCCGTCGCCACCGGTGACGAGAAGGCGCTCACCGCCGTGTCCGGCATCGGCAAGAAGGGCGCGCAGAAGCTCCTGCTGGAGCTCAAGGACCGTCTCGGCGAGCCGGTCGGCGCGCACATCGGGCAGCAGGGTGTCGGCACGGCCGTCAGCTCCTCCTGGCGCGACCAGCTGGGAGCCGCCCTGATCGGCCTCGGCTACGCGACCCGTGAGGCCGACGAGGCCGTCAGCGCCGTCGCACCGCAGGCGGAGGCCGCGATCGCGGACGGCGGCCAGGCCCCCGTGCCGCAACTGCTGCGCGCGGCCCTGCAGACACTGAACCGCGCACGCTGACCCAGGGGCCACACGCCCCGTACGCCGGCCGGAACACCGCACGGTCCGGCACCGAAACACCCGAGGCGGGACTGACGAGATGAACTGGGACGAGACCGGGCCCGACACCGGCGAACTGACCGACGAGCGGCTCGACGACCGCCTCGTCGACGCCGGCGCGGACGGCGAGGACACCGCCGTCGAGGCCGCCCTGCGCCCGAAGGACCTCCATGAGTTCGTCGGCCAGGAGAAGGTGCGCGAACAGCTCGACCTGGTCCTCAAGGCCGCCCGCGCCCGGGGCGCCACCGCCGACCACGTCCTGCTCTCCGGCGCCCCCGGCCTCGGCAAGACGACACTCTCCATGATCATCGCGGCGGAGATGGGCGCCCCGATCCGCATCACCTCCGGGCCCGCCATCCAGCACGCCGGAGACCTCGCGGCGATCCTCTCCTCGCTCCAGGAGGGCGAGGTCCTCTTCCTCGACGAGATCCACCGCATGTCGCGGCCCGCGGAGGAGATGCTCTACATGGCGATGGAGGACTTCCGCGTCGACGTCATCGTCGGCAAGGGACCCGGGGCCACCGCCATCCCCCTGGAGCTCCCCCCGTTCACCCTCGTCGGCGCCACCACCCGGGCCGGGCTGCTGCCGCCCCCGCTGCGTGACCGCTTCGGCTTCACCGGACACATGGAGTTCTACGCTCCCACCGAGCTGGAGCGGGTCATCCACCGCTCCGCGGGCCTGCTCGACGTCGCCATAGACCCGGCGGGCGCCGCCGAGATCGCCGGGCGCTCCCGGGGCACGCCCCGTATCGCCAACCGGCTGCTGCGCCGCGTCCGTGACTACGCCCAGGTCAAGGCCGAGGGCCGCATCGACCGGGACATCGCCGCGGCGGCCCTGCGGGTGTACGAGGTCGACGACAAGGGCCTGGACCGGCTGGACCGCGCGGTGCTCGGCGCCCTGCTGAAGCTGTTCGGGGGCGGCCCCGTCGGGCTCTCCACCCTCGCCGTGGCGGTGGGGGAGGAGCGCGAGACGGTCGAGGAGGTCGCCGAGCCCTTCCTCGTACGGGAGGGTCTGCTCGCCAGGACCCCGCGTGGCCGGGTCGCGACCCCCGCGGCCTGGGCCCACCTCGGGCTCGTCCCCCCTCAGCACGGCGTAAAGGGACAACAGGGCCTGTTCGGGGCGTGACACAGGACAGGTTGGCCAGCACGGGAACCAGGGTGCGATGCTGGACGTTGTTCCAATGATGCGGACTCGCTTAGACTCCGCCGATGCCGCCCGTACAGGTCGGTGTACCCACCCCCGTAGACCAGGCCGCGTGAGTTCGACGTGGTCGTGCGAAGGAAGTTCCGTCCCGTGAGTCTCGTGACCCTCCTCCCCTTCATCGTGCTCATCGGGGCCATGTTCCTGATGACCCGGTCCGCCAAGAAGAAGCAGCAGGCCGCTGCGCAGATGCGCGACGACATGCAGCCCGGCACGGGCGTCCGGACGATCGGGGGCATGTACGCCACCGTCAAGGAGATCCAGGACGACACGGTGCTCCTCGAGGTCGCGCCCGGCGTCCACGCCGTCTACGCCAAGAACGCCATCGGGGCCGTCCTGGACGACGCGGAGTACAACCGCATCGTCCACGGCGACGACGAGCTGGAGACCGACGGCACGGTCGTGCCCGACGACGCCTCCTCGCTCACTGGTGAGCACGCGGACGACGACGTCGCGAAGATCGACCTGGGCAAGAAGGCCGAGGACGACACCGCCGCGAAGGACTCCGAGGTCAAGGACGCCAAGGCCGACGGCGAGGGCGACGCGAAGTAGTTCCACGACCCAGAGACGCCGGACACCCACGGGTGTCCGGCGTCTCACGGGACGTGCGGTCTTCTGCGGGGGCGGGTCCCCACAACACTTCGTGGCCGCTCGGGCGCGTACCCGGCGCGGGGCGGTTGGACAGGGAGAAACGAAAAGGTGGCAGCACCGAAGAAAGGCCGGGGCTCAACCGGTGGACAGGGCAGGCCGGGCCGTGCCCTGGCTCTGATCCTCATCGCCATGGTCGCCCTGACCGGTGGGATGTTCCTGTCCGGGCACACCACGCCCCGGCTCGGGATCGACCTGGCCGGCGGCACGTCGATCACACTCAAGGCGAAGAGCCAGCCCGGCAAGCCTGAGGCGATCAACGAGACCAACATGAACACCGCGGTCAGCATCATCGAACGCCGTGTCAATGGTCTGGGTGTCTCCGAGGCCGAGGTTCAGACCCAGGGCGCATCGAACATCATCGTCAACATCCCCAAGGGCACGAACTCGAAGCAGGCCAGGGAGCAGGTCGGCACGACCGCCCAGCTCTACTTCCGGCCCGTGCTCACCGTCACCGGTGGGGGGCCGACGCCCGAGGGTTCCGCGAGCCCGTCCGCGAGCGGTTCCGGAGAGGCGAGCGCCACGCCCAGCGCGAAGGCGACCGACCCGGAAACGGCCTCCGATTCGAAGACGACGCCCTCGGCGAGCGCGACCACCCAGGGCCGTGCGGTCACCGACGCCCTGAAGAAGGACACGACGCCGACCCCGTCCGGCAGCGCCTCCGGTGGGGCGGACTCGTCGAAGAGCCCCGCGGCGACCCAGACCCCCGACGCCGCCACCGCGGCGCTGGAGAAGAAGTTCACCGCCCTGGACTGCACCGACGAGGCGGCCCGCGCCAAGGCCGGCGACGGCGTCAAGCCCGAGGACCCCACCGTCGCGTGCAGCTCCGAGGGTGACGCCAAGTACCTCCTCGGCCCGGCCGAGGTCTCCGGCACGGACGTCGACGACGCCAAGGCCCAGTTCGACCAGCAGCGCGGCATCTGGCTCGTCTCCATGGAGTTCACCGACAAGGGCTCCAAGAAGTTCCAGACGATCACCAAGAAGCTGTCGACGCAGACGTCGCCGATGAACCAGTTCGCGATCTCCCTCGACGGCGAGGTCGTCTCCGCGCCCCAGGTCAACGAGACCCTCAGCGGCAGCGCCGAGATCTCCGGCAGCTTCACCCAGCAGTCCGCCGAGGACCTGGCCAACGTCCTGTCCTACGGCGCGCTCCCGCTGTCCTTCAGCGAGGACACCGTCACCACCGTCACCGCCGCGCTCGGCGGCGAGCAGCTGGAGGCCGGTCTCATCGCCGGCGCCATCGGCCTGGCCCTGGTCGTCATCTACCTGGTGGCCTACTACCGCGGCCTGGCTCTCATCGCGCTGCTCAGCCTGCTGGCCTCCGGCATCCTGACGTACACGATCATGGCGCTGCTCGGCCCGGCCATCGGCTTCGCGCTGAACCTCCCGGCCGTCTGTGGTGCCATCGTGGCGATCGGTATCACGGCGGACTCGTTCATCGTGTACTTCGAACGCATCCGGGACGAGATCCGGGAAGGCCGCACGCTGCGGCCGGCTGTCGAGCGTGCCTGGCCCAGGGCCCGGCGCACCATCCTCGTGTCCGACTTCGTGTCGTTCCTCGCGGCTGCCGTGCTCTTCCTCGTCACCGTCGGCAAGGTCCAGGGCTTCGCCTTCACGCTCGGCCTCACCACCCTGCTCGACGTCGTCGTGGTCTTCCTCTTCACCAAGCCCGTCATGACGCTGATGGCCCGCACCAAGTTCTTCGGCGGCGGTCACCCGTGGTCCGGCCTGGACCCGAAGCGGCTCGGCGCCAAGCCGCCGCTGCGTCGCTCGCGCCGCGTCAACGTCCGTACCGACCACCCGAAGGAGGCGTGAGATGTCGCGACTCGGCAATCTCGGCGCCCGGCTCTACCGTGGCGAGGTCGGTTACGACTTCATCGGCAAGCGCAAGATCTGGTACGGCGTCTCGATCCTGATCACCATCACGGCCATCCTCGGCCTGGCGGTCAGCGGACTGAACATGGGCATCGAGTTCAAGGGCGGCGCGGTCTTCACGACCGACACCAAGGCCAAGGTGTCCGTCAGCCAGGCCCACGAGGACGCGGTCGCGGCCTCCGGCCACGAGGCGATCGTCCAGGAGCTCGGCAACGGCGGGCTCCGCATCCAGATCACCGAGGTCGACACCGACAAGGCCGACCAGATCAAGGCCCGGCTCTCCGAGGACCTCGGCATCCCCGAGGCGAAGATCAACGCCGACCTCGTCGGTCCCAGCTGGGGCGAGCAGATCGCCAACAAGGCCTGGACGGGCCTCGGCATCTTCATGGTCCTGGTCGTGGTCTACCTGGCCATCGCCTTCGAGTGGCGCATGGCCGTCGCCGCCCTCATCGCGCTGATCCACGACATCACCATCACGGTCGGTGTCTACGCCCTGGTCGGCTTCGAGGTCACGCCGGGCACCGTGATCGGTCTGCTCACCATCCTCGGTTACTCCCTCTACGACACGGTCGTCGTCTTCGACAGCCTCAAGGAGGGCACGAAGGGGATCACCAAGCAGACCCGCTGGACCTACAGCGAGATCGCGAACCGCTCCATCAACGGCACCCTGGTGCGTTCCATCAACACCACGGTCGTGGCGCTGCTGCCGGTCGCCGGTCTGCTGTTCATCGGCGGCGGTGTGCTCGGCGCCGGCATGCTGAACGACATCTCGCTGTCGCTCTTCGTCGGCCTCGCCGCCGGTGCGTACTCCTCGATCTTCATCGCCACCCCGCTGGTCGCCGACCTCAAGGAACGCGAGCCGCAGATAAAGGCACTGAAGAAGCGGATCCTCGCCAAGCGCGCCGCCGCGGCGGCCAAGGGCGAGTCCCTCGAGGACGAGCGCGACGACCGGGAGCAGGACTTCGACGAGGACTCCGAGCCCGCCGCTGCCGTCGTCGGCCAGCGCCGCCAGCCCGGAGGCCACGGCCGGAGTCCGAGGAACCGCCGATGACGAGCACCAGCATCGACCAGGCGACCCGGGAGCTCCTGCTCAGCCGGATCCGTGACGTACCGGACTACCCGAAGCCCGGAGTGCTGTTCAAGGACATCACCCCGCTGCTCGCGGACCCGGTGGCCTTCAGCGCGCTCACGGACTGGTTCGCGGAACTGTGCGTACGGCACGGAGCCACCAAGATCGTCGGACTGGAGGCGCGCGGGTTCATCCTCGCCGCACCGGTCTCGGTCAGGGCAGGCCTCGGCTTCGTGCCCGTGCGCAAGGCCGGGAAGCTGCCCGGTGCCACGCTCGGGCAGGCGTACGAGCTGGAGTACGGCACGGCCGAGATCGAGATCCACGCCGAGGACCTGTGCGCCGACGACCGGGTCATGGTCATCGACGACGTCCTGGCCACCGGCGGCACCGCCGAGGCCTCGCTGGAGCTGATCCGGCGGGCCGGGGCCCAGGTCGCCGGCGTCTCGGTCCTCATGGAGCTCGGATTCCTGGCCGGCCGCGCACGACTGGAGGCAGGGCTGCGGGACGCTCCGCTGGAGGCTCTGATCACCCTCTGACCTGCGCCGCGCCACCTCGGCGCGTGTAAGGACGAACAGGACGGGCACCCGGGAACACCGGGTGCCCGTCCTGCGTTGTGAGGGGTTCCACCGTCCCCGGGCGAGGTCCTGCGCCGAGGTCGATACCATGGGCTTTCCGGTAGCCCGGATCCGCACGAGGAGCGCTCTTGCCAGACGAGGCCCAGCCAGTCGCCGCCCCGCAGCCCGAAAAGCCCGCGGCGGCCTCCGCCACGCCCGGGAAGGCCCAGCCCGCCGCGGCGGCGGGCGAGTCCGGGTCCTCCGGCGAGCACACGCAGGGCCCCGCCCAGGCTCCGGCCCCCCAGACTCCCGACGGTCCCGCCAAGCCGGCCCCGCCCCCCGGGACGAAGGCCGCGCCCGTCTCCGGGGCGAAGCCGCCGTCCCCTCCCGCGTCGAAGCAGGCGCCCCCGGCGCCTCCCGCCGCCGAGTCCTCGGCCCCGGCGGCGAAGCCCCCGGCCAGGCCCTCCGCCACACCGCCGGCCCCGCCCGCCCGTTCCGGCGGCTCCTCCAACCGGGTCCGTGCGCGCCTCGCCCGCCTGGGCGTGCAGCGCTCCAGCCCGTACAACCCGGTCCTCGAACCCCTCCTGCGCACGGTCCGAGGCAACGATCCCAAGATCGAGTCCGCCACCCTGCGCCAGATCGAGAAGGCCTACCAGGTCGCCGAGCGCTGGCACCGGGGCCAGAAGCGCAAGAGCGGCGACCCGTACATCACCCACCCCCTCGCCGTCACCACGATCCTCGCCGAGCTCGGCATGGACCCGGCGACGCTGATGGCCGGGCTGCTGCACGACACGGTCGAGGACACCGAGTACGGCCTGGACACCCTGCGCAAGGACTTCGGCGACCAGGTCGCGCTGCTCGTCGACGGCGTCACCAAGCTGGACAAGGTCAAGTTCGGCGAGGCCGCCCAGGCCGAGACCGTGCGCAAGATGGTCGTCGCGATGGCCAAGGACCCCCGGGTCCTCGTCATCAAGCTGGCCGACCGGCTGCACAACATGCGCACCATGCGGTACCTCAAGCGGGAGAAGCAGGAGAAGAAGGCCCGCGAGACCCTCGAGATCTACGCGCCGCTCGCCCACCGCCTGGGCATGAACACCATCAAGTGGGAGCTGGAGGACCTCGCCTTCGCGATCCTCTACCCCAAGATGTACGACGAGATCGTCCGCCTCGTCGCCGAGCGCGCGCCCAAGCGGGACGAGTACCTCGCCATAGTGACCGACGAGGTCCAGGCCGACCTGCGCGCCGCCCGGATCAAGGCCACCGTCACCGGCCGGCCGAAGCACTACTACAGCGTCTACCAGAAGATGATCGTGCGAGGCCGCGACTTCGCCGAGATCTACGACCTGGTGGGCATCAGGGTCCTCGTCGACACGGTCCGCGACTGCTACGCGGCGCTCGGCACCGTCCACGCCCGGTGGAATCCGGTGCCCGGGCGGTTCAAGGACTACATCGCGATGCCCAAGTTCAACATGTACCAGTCGCTGCACACCACGGTGATCGGTCCCAGCGGCAAGCCCGTCGAGCTCCAGATCCGTACGTTCGACATGCACCGCCGCGCCGAGTACGGCATCGCCGCGCACTGGAAGTACAAGCAGGAGGCCGTCGCCGGTGCCTCCAAGGTCCGCACGGACGTCCCCAAGAACACGGGCGGCGGCCGGGGCCAGGACACCGTCAACGACATGGCGTGGCTGCGGCAGCTCCTGGACTGGCAGAAGGAGACCGAGGACCCCGGCGAGTTCCTGGAGTCGCTGCGCTTCGACCTCTCGCGCAACGAGGTCTTCGTCTTCACGCCCAAGGGCGACGTCATAGCGCTGCCCGCCGGCGCGACGCCGGTCGACTTCGCGTACGCCGTCCACACGGAGGTCGGCCACCGGACCATAGGGGCGCGGGTCAACGGGCGGCTCGTGCCGCTGGAGTCCACGCTCGACAACGGCGATCTGGTGGAGGTCTTCACCTCCAAGGCGGCAGGCGCGGGACCCTCCCGTGACTGGCTCCAGTTCGTCAAGTCGCCCCGGGCACGCAACAAGATCCGCGCCTGGTTCTCCAAGGAGCGCCGGGACGAGGCGATCGAGCAGGGCAAGGACGCCATCGCGCGGGCCATGCGCAAGCAGAACCTGCCCATCCAGCGGATCCTGACCGGCGACTCCCTCGTCACGCTCGCCCACGAGATGCGCTACCCGGACATCTCCTCGCTGTACGCGGCGATCGGCGAAGGCCATGTCGCAGCCGCCGGCGTCGTCCAGAAGCTCGTCCAGGCGCTCGGCGGTGAGGACGCGGCCAACGAGGACCTGGCGGAGAGCTCGCCGCCCTCGCACGGCCGCAACAAGCGCCGGGCCAAGGCGGACCCGGGCGTGGTCGTCAAGGGCGTCGAGGACGTCTGGGTCAAGCTGGCCCGCTGCTGCACACCCGTCCCCGGCGACCCGATCATCGGATTCGTCACCCGGGGCAGCGGAGTCTCCGTCCACCGCGCGGACTGCGTCAACGTCGACTCGCTCTCGCAGCAGCCGGAGCGCATCCTCGACGTCGAGTGGGCGCCGACCCAGTCGTCGGTCTTCCTCGTCGCCATCCAGGTCGAGGCACTGGACCGGTCGCGGCTGCTCTCCGACGTCACGCGCGTCCTGTCCGACCAGCACGTCAACATCCTGTCGGCGGCCGTGCAGACCTCCCGGGACCGGGTGGCCACCTCACGGTTCACCTTCGAGATGGGCGACCCGAAGCACCTCGGTCACGTCCTGAAGGCCGTACGGGGCGTGGAGGGCGTCTACGACGTCTACCGGGTCACCTCGGCCCGGCGGCCGTAACACCTCGTCCCGCCCGCCGGGGCGGTGCCTGCCGGGCCGCCCCGGCAGGCACCGCCCCGGCAGACGGACGCGGTGCGCGGCCTCAGCCGTCGATCTCGTACTGCCCGTACTCCAGGAAGTGGCGCATCTCCTCCGGAGTGCCGTCGATCACCTCGGCGACGGCCGCGCGGAGCGCGTCGCTGATGTCCGGGCGGGCGAGGATGCGGAAGAGGGCGACGCGGTCGTCCTCGGCCTGGGCGAGCCGGTAGCCGGTCTCCAGCCATCGGCGGACGTCCTGCGGTGTGCCGCTGTCGAGCAGCGTGCCGATCTCCTGGGTGACCCGCTTGCCGGAGTCTGGGTCGGCCAGGATGCGGAAGAGGGCGACCTGGTCGTCCTCGGCCTGGGCGAGGGGGTAGCCGGTCTCCAGGAAGTACCGCATGGCTTCCGTGGTGCCGATGTCGAGTGCTTCGTTCGCCTCCCGGATCACCCTTCTGCCGCTGTCCTCGTCGGCCAGGATGCGCAGGATCGCGACCCGGAGGTCGTCGTCGGACACGTCGCCCGCCGAGGTGGCGGGCCCATCGGGCACCCCCGCCGTCGCGAGGGCGTGCGCCGGGGATGCCGGTGATGCCGGACCTGCGGCGAAGGCCGGGCCGGCGAGAAGGAGGGCCGGGAAAAGGGCGGTGGCCGTGACGGCCAGAACGGTACGGGTCGCTCTCATGGCGGGCCTGCCTCAGGGACGTGGTGTGGTCGTCGGATCCGGCGGTCGTACGACGCTGCCGGTGCGAAGAGCCTCGCGTCCCGCGGCTCAGGATTCATTGCGGGAACCCGGCAGTCATGGCGCGCGTTCGCTGCCGGTCCGCACACGGAAGGGCCCCCGCACGCGCACGGGGGCCCTCACGTCGCTGTGGCGTGGGCGGCGTCAGCCGCCGAACTCCTCCAGGCCCTTCAGTGCCTGGTCCAGCAGAGCCTGACGGCCCTCCAGCTCACGGGAGAGCTTGTCGGCCCTGGCGTTGTTGCCCGAGGCACGCGCCGTGTCGATCTGCGTACGCAGCTTGTCGACGGCCGCCTGGAGCTGACCGGTCAGACCCTCCGCGCGTGCCCGCGCCTCCGGGTTCGTCCGGCGCCACTCGGCCTCCTCGGCCTCCTGGAGCGCACGCTCCACCGCGTGCAGCCGGCCCTCGACCTTCGGGCGGGCGTCACGCGGAACGTGGCCGATGGCCTCCCAGCGCTCGTTGACCGAACGGAACGCGGCCCTGGCCGCCTTCAGATCCGTCACCGGGACCAGCTTCTCGGCCTCGGTGGCGAGCTCCTCCTTGAGCTTGAGGTTCTCGCCCTGCTCCGCGTCCCGCTCGGCGAAGACACCGCTGCGGGCCGCGAAGAACACATCCTGGGCACCGCGGAAGCGGTTCCACAGCTCGTCCTCGGCCTCGCGCTGGGCGCGTCCGGCCGCCTTCCACTCGGTCATCAGGTCGCGGTAGCGGGCAGCGGTCGCGCCCCAGTCGGTCGAGCCGGAGAGCGACTCGGCCTCGGCGACCAGCTTCTCCTTGGCCTTGCGGGCCTCCTCGCGCTGGGCGTCCAACGCGGCGAAGTGCGCCTTGCGGCGCTTGGAGAAGGCGGAACGGGCGTGCGAGAAGCGGTGCCACAGCTCGTCGTCGGACTTGCGGTCCAGACGAGGCAGCCCCTTCCAGGTGTCGACCAGCGCCCTCAGACGCTCACCCGCCGACCGCCACTGCTCGCTCTGCGCCAGCTCCTCCGCCTCGACGACCAGGGCCTCCTTGGCCTGACGCGCCTCGTCGGTCTGCTTCGCCTTCTGGACCTTGCGCTCCTCGCGGCGCGAGTCGACGGTCGCGACGAGCGTGTCCAGTCGCTTGCCGAGCGCGGCCAGGTCGCCGACGGCGTGGTGCTCGTCGACCTGCTGACGCAGGTGATCGATCGCCGCCGTGGCGTCCTTCGCCGAGAGGTCGGTGGTCTTCACCCGCCGCTCGAGGAGGCCGATCTCGACCACCAAGCCCTCGTACTTGCGCTCGAAATAGGCCAGAGCCTCCTCGGGGGAACCGGCCTGCCACGATCCGACGACCTGCTCGCCCTCGGCTGTACGCACGTACACGGTGCCCGTCTCGTCGACACGGCCCCACGGGTCGCTGCTCACAGCGCCTCCTCCACCTGATGCATCGGGGGAGTTCGCCCCCGTGCATCGTCCACAGTTTCCTGGGGCGGGCAGCGCCCGCCCTGCACAACGCCAATCTAGGCGACCGGCCACCCGGCTGTCCGCACTCAGCGCGGCTGAAATTCTCCGGTCCGCCCGCGGGGGACGGACACCGGGTGGCCACCCGGGGTCAGGCCTTGTCGACGGTCACCTTCTCGACCGTGACCGTCTTCTTGGGGGCACCGTCACTCGCACCGTCGGCGACGCCTGCCTGGGCGACCTTCTGGACCGCCTTCAGGCCGGCATCGTCCATGGTGCCGAACGGCGTGTAGCTGGGCGGCAGTTTGGTGTCCTTGTAGACCAGGAAGAACTGGCTGCCGCCGGTGCCCGGCTGACCGGTGTTCGCCATCGCGACGGTGCCCGCCGGATACGTCACCGCACCGTCGTCGCCCGCCTTGCCCAGCGAGGTCAGGTTCTCGTCCGGGATCGTGTAGCCGGGACCGCCCGTGCCGTCGCCCTTCGGGTCACCGCACTGCAGGACGAAGATGCCCTCCGTGGTCAGCCGGTGACACTTCGTGCCGTCGAAGTACTTCTTGTCCGCGAGGGCCTTGAAGGAGTTCGTGGTGTGCGGCGTCTTCGCCGCGTCCATCTCGATCGCGATGTCGCCCTGGCTCGTGGCGAGGGCCATCGTGTAATCGGCCTTCTTGTCGATCGTCATCTCGGGCTCGGGCTCACTGCTCTCGCTCGCCGAGGGGGAGGGCGAAGGGCTCGCGCTCGCGGCCGCGTCCGCGGAGTCCTTCGAGTCGTCGCCGTCGATGAAGACGTACGAGCCCACTCCGATGACCGCCACCACCGCCACCGTCGATGCGATGATCGCCGTGAGGCGCCTCGTCCTGCGGCGAGCCTCCTCCCGGCGCTGCTGCTGCCGCTCGAACTTCTCCCGGGCGAGCTGCCGCCGCCGCTGATCGCTGCTGACCACCGGATGGTCTCCTTGTACGTCGTGTGATCGGGCCTGGATTGCCCCGTACGGTATATGGGTTAGCTGTGGAATGAGGAGCGCCGGTAGGCTCTGATCTGCCGCCTTCCTCTCCGCGGCCCTTCCCGTCGGACGAACACTAAGGACGATCGTGCTCATTGCCGGGTTCCCCGCCGGGGCCTGGGGGACCAATTGCTACCTGGTCGCCCCCGCCGCAGGCGAGGAGTGCGTGATCATCGACCCGGGCCACCAGGCCGCCCAGGGCGTCGAGGAAGCGCTGAAGAAGCATCGGCTCAAGCCCGTCGCCGTCGTGCTCACCCACGGCCACATCGACCACGTCGCCTCGGTCGTCCCCGTCTGCGGCGCCCACGACGTCCCCGCCTGGATCCACCCCGAGGACCGCTACATGATGAGCGACCCGGAGAAGGCCCTCGGCCGCTCCATCGGGATGCCGCTCATGGGAGAGCTGACCGTGGGCGAGCCCGCCGACGTCGAGGAGCTGACGGACGGCTCCCTCCTGAAGCTGGCGGGCCTGGAGTTCGGCGTCGCGCACGCGCCCGGCCATACCAAGGGGTCGGTGACGTTCAGGATGCCCGAGGCCGCGGACGTGCCGCAGGTCCTCTTCTCGGGCGACCTGCTCTTCGCCGGCTCCGTCGGACGCACCGACCTGCCCGGTGGCGACCACGCCGAGCTGCTCGAGTCGCTGGCCCGCGTGTGCCTGCCGCTCGACGACTCGACCGTGGTGCTGTCCGGCCACGGCCCCCAGACGACCATCGGCCGAGAGCGCGCCTCCAATCCGTATCTGCACGGCCTGGACGCGCCCCGCCGAGGAATGTGACGAGAGAAAACACCGTGAGTACCTTCCAGGCCCCCAAGGGCACGTACGACCTGATCCCGCCGCGCTCCGCGAAGTTCCTCGCGGTGCGCGAGGCGATCTCCGCACCTCTGAAGAACTCCGGCTACGGCTACATCGAGACGCCAGGATTCGAGGACGTCGCCCTGTTCTCACGCGGTGTCGGTGAGTCCACCGACATCGTGTCCAAGGAGATGTACGCCTTCGAGACCAAGGGCGGCGACAAGCTCGCCCTGCGCCCCGAGGGCACCGCCTCCGTGCTGCGCGCGGCGCTGGAGGCCAACCTGCACAAGGCGGGCAACCTCCCCGTCAAGCTCTGGTACTCCGGCTCGTACTACCGCTACGAGAAGCCGCAGGCGGGCCGGTACCGCCACTTCTCGCAGGTGGGTGCCGAGGCCATCGGCGCCGAGGACCCCGCGCTGGACGCCGAGCTGATCATCCTCGCCGACCAGGCGTACCGCTCGCTCGGCCTCAGCCAGTTCCGCATCCTGCTGAACTCGCTGGGCGACAAGGAGTGCCGCCCCGTCTACCGCGAGGCGCTCCAGACCTTCCTGCGCGACCTCGACCTCGACGAGGAGACCCGCCGTCGCATCGAGATCAACCCGCTCCGGGTGCTCGACGACAAGCGGACCGACGTCCAGAAGCAGCTGACCGGCGCACCGATGCTGCGCGACTTCCTCTGCGACGGCTGCAAGGCGTACCACGAGGAGGTCCGCGAGCTGCTCACGGCGGCCGGTGTGGTCTACGAGGACGACGAGAAGCTGGTCCGGGGCCTCGACTACTACACCCGCACGACCTTCGAGTTCGTCCACGACGGCCTGGGTTCCCAGTCCGCGGTGGGCGGCGGCGGCCGCTACGACGGCCTGTCCGAGATGATCGGCGGCCCGTCGCTGCCGTCTGTCGGCTGGGCCCTCGGCGTGGACCGTACGGTGCTCGCCCTGGAGGCCGAAGGCATCGAGCTCGGGATCCCGGCCACCACCAGCGTGTACGCGGTACCGCTCGGCGAAGAGGCACGGCGGGTGCTCTTCGGCCTGGTGACGGAGCTGCGGAAGGCCGGCGTCGCCACGGACTTCGCCTTCGGCGGGCGCGGCCTGAAGGGCGCGATGAAGAACGCGAACCGCTCCGGCGCCCGCTACACGATCGTGGCCGGTGAGCGTGATCTCGCCGATGGCGCGGTGCAGCTCAAGGACATGGAGTCGGGCGACCAGGAGGCGGTCGCGCTCGACGCCCTCGTGGACACCGTACGGGCCCGGCTGGCCTGACCGCCGCCGCGTGCTCACCCCGTGCCCGCCCGGTTCGTCCGGGCGGGCACGGGCGCGCCGGGGCGGTGGGTCCTCCTGGATCCGCCTTCGCCGTCAGTCCGGCGGGAGTCCCGCCGTCAACCTGGCCGGAGCGAATTAATCCCGCCAGGTGATTCCGATCTTGGGCCGTCGCCAGCAGTGGCTGACGGCCCGGTGCACGCCGGGCTCCCGCACCGCTCCGTCGTCCCCGCTGCGTACGCCCGCCATGGGCTCCTTCGCCGAGCCGGACGCCCTGCGGGGCCCCGGATTCCGGGCGGGCCGCACGAACGTCTTTACGCCGATCGAACGGCTGGGCGCGACAGCGGTACGGCACAATGACCGTGCCCGGCTGGCTACTCAGTGATGGAACGGCGATATGACGATGGCAGCGGTAGATCATCCCTCCTCCCGGCAGGACGAGGACAACGGAGCCAGGACCTTCGGCGGCAGTCGCGCGCTCGCGCTGCTGCTGGTGATCACGGGCGCCGCCGGACTGCTCGCCGCCTGGGTGATCACGATCGACAAGTTCAAGCTGCTGGAGGACCCGAGCTTCACGCCGGGATGCAGCCTGAACCCCGTGGTCGCGTGCGGCAACATCATGAAGAGCGAGCAGGCGTCCGCCTTCGGCTTCCCCAACCCCATGCTCGGCATCGCCACCTACTCGGTGGTCATCGGCATCGGCATGGCGCTCCTGGCCGGCGCCCGCTTCCGCGCCTGGTACTGGCTGGGCCTCAACGCGGGCACGCTGTTCGGCGTCGGCTTCTGCACCTGGCTGCAGTACCAGTCGCTGTACAACATCAACTCGCTCTGCCTGTGGTGCTGCCTGGCCTGGGTCGCCACGATCGTCATGTTCTGCTACGTCACCGTCCACAACGTCAAGCACGGCATCCTGCCCGCGCCCGCCTGGCTGCGGAACGCCCTCACCGAGTTCCACTGGGTGCCGCCGGTGCTCTGGATCGGGATCATCGGCATGCTGATCCTGACCCGCTGGTGGGACTTCTGGACCAGCTGACGCGCCGGGCGGTCCTGTCGGTGGGGTGACATAGGCTTCGTGACGTGGAGCCCGACCTCTTTACCGCAGCAGCCGAAGACCGCCAGGAGAAGGACCCGTCCAGCAGCCCCCTCGCTGTCCGGATGCGCCCTCGTACGCTGGACGAGGTCGTCGGCCAGCAGCATCTGCTCAAGCCAGGATCGCCGCTGCGCCGCCTGGTCGGTGAGGGCGGTGGAGGACCCGCCGGGCCCTCGTCGGTGATCCTCTGGGGCCCGCCCGGCACGGGAAAGACGACCCTGGCGTACGTGGTCAGCAAGGCCACCAACAAGCGCTTCGTCGAGCTCTCGGCGATCACCGCCGGGGTCAAGGAGGTCCGGGCCGTCATCGAGGGCGCTCGACGCGCCACCGGCGGCTTCGGCAAGGAGACCGTCCTCTTCCTCGACGAGATCCACCGCTTCTCCAAGGCCCAGCAGGACTCCCTGCTCCCCGCCGTGGAGAACCGCTGGGTCACTCTGATCGCGGCCACCACGGAGAATCCGTACTTCTCGATCATCTCCCCGCTGCTGTCGCGCTCCCTGCTCCTCACCCTGGAGCCGCTCACCGACGAGGATCTGCGCGCGCTGCTGCGCCGGGCCCTCACGGACGAGCGGGGACTGGGCGGTGCCGTCACCCTGCCCGAGGACGCCGAGGCGCATCTGCTGCGCATCGCCGGCGGCGACGCCCGGCGGGCGCTGACCGCACTGGAGGCGGCCGCCGGAGCGGCCCTCGCGACGCACGAGCGGGAGATCACGCTCACGACGCTGGAGGAGACCGTCGACCGCGCCGCCGTGAAGTACGACCGTGACGGCGACCAGCACTACGACGTGGCGAGTGCCCTGATCAAGTCGATCCGCGGCTCCGACGTGGACGCCGCACTGCACTACCTGGCCCGGATGATCGAGGCGGGGGAGGACCCGCGCTTCATCGCGCGCCGGCTGATGATCTCCGCCAGCGAGGACATCGGGCTCGCCGATCCGGCGGCCCTGCCCCTCGCCGTCGCGGCGGCCCAGGCCGTGGCCATGATCGGTTTCCCCGAAGCGGCGCTCACCCTCAGTCACACCACGATCGCGCTCGCTCTCGCCCCCAAGTCCAATGCGGCGACCCTGGCGATCTCGGCGGCGCAGGATGACGTGCGCCGGGGCCTCGCGGGCCCCGTCCCGCCCCATCTGCGCGACGGCCACTACAAGGGCGCCGCGAAGCTGGGCCACGCCCAGGGCTACGTCTATCCGCACGACGTGCCCGGCGGGATCGCCGCCCAGGAGTACGCCCCGGACGCCGTCCGGGACCGCCGCTACTACGAACCCACGCGGTACGGCGCGGAGGCGCGGTACGCGGACGTGGTGGACCGGGTCCGCGAGCGACTCGGCCGCACGGAGCAGGGGGGCGGGGCGTCTGCGTGAGCCGCGCGGCTCAGCAGGCCGCGGCCTCGAAGAGCGTGTGCATGGCACGGCGGAGCTCGGCGATGTCGCGTACCGGCTCGGGGAATTCGAAGCGGGCATCGAAGCAGGCCCCGCCGCCCTCGACGAACCGCACCCGCAGACCGAAGCGGTCGAGCGCGACCGGCACGGCCCTGGTCCCGCCCTCGGCGCAGCCGCAGTCGCCCCTCTCACCGAGCAGCGCCGACAGCGTCGCCATCCGATCGCCGTGGGCCGCGTGCAGGTGCTGGAGCAGCTCGGCCTCGTGGGCCACCAGCGGGTCGGCCACGGCGTCCCGGAAGTCCTCCGGCTCGACCTCCTCGTACCCCCACAGGTCGTCGACCGACGCCTCGCCGAACTCCAGCCGGAGCATCATCCGGCCCGGCTGTGCCAGGCCCGGCACCGAGGTGAGCCAGCCGCCGACGCGGGCACGGCCGCGGATGCGGTGCGGGACCGAGACCGGTGCGACATCGGTGAGCTCCAGCACGGCGGTCAGCTCGTCGCCCTGAGCGCGCGTCGCGGCCCGTACGACCGGCGAATCCGCGAGGAAGCCGAGGAACAGATCCCCTTCCGGGCCGACGCTCCTGGAGTCGGGCATCAGCTGGCCGGGATGGGCCACCGACAGCCCCGGTACGAGCAGCACCGCGGAGCAGGTACTCTGTACGAGAGTTCGTGTGCGCTCGGCTGCTGACGGCATCCGAGTGTTATCAAGCCCGCTGGGACGCGGCTGACCACGATCAGATCGGCCTTCCGTCGTTACGGCGCCTTCGTGTGCGCCGTCGCTGTCTGTGCTGTCCGTGACGTGTGTGGTGTTCCCAGGGCGAGACATGCGATCTCCTTGAGTAAGGTAAGCCTAACCTAACCTACAACGGAGGTCTGGAGAACGTGCCTAACCAGTCGCGTCCCAAGGTCAAGAAGTCGCGTGCCCTCGGCATCGCCCTGACGCCGAAGGCTGTCAAGTACTTCGAAGCCCGCCCCTACCCGCCGGGCGAGCACGGCCGTGGCCGCAAGCAGAACTCGGACTACAAGGTCCGTCTGCTCGAGAAGCAGCGTCTGCGTGCGCAGTACGACATCAGCGAGCGCCAGATGGCGCGTGCCTACGACCGCGCCCGTAAGGCCGAGGGCAAGACGGGCGAGGCGCTGGTCGTCGAGCTCGAGCGCCGCCTCGACGCCCTGGTCCTGCGTTCGGGCATCGCCCGCACCATCTACCAGGCCCGCCAGATGGTCGTCCACGGCCACATCGAGGTCAACGGTGGCAAGGTCGACAAGCCGTCCTTCCGCGTGCGCCCCGACGACGTCGTGCAGGTCCGCGAGCGCAGCCGCTCCAAGGTCCCCTTCCAGGTGGCCCGCGAGGGTGGTTACGACACCGATGGCGAGACCCCGCGCTACCTCCAGGTGAACCTGAAGGCCCTGGCCTTCCGCCTGGACCGTGACCCGAACCGCAAGGAAATCCCGGTCATCTGCGACGAGCAGCTCGTCGTCGAGTACTACGCCCGCTGACGCAGGCGTAGCTCTCAACCGAGTTCGGGCCCGCCCCTTCCCGTCGTACGGGAGGCGGCGGGCCTTCGCGTTTCCCCTGGGGCCCCGCAGCCGGGAGCGGCCTCCGGAGCCGTGCCCGCGCCCGCGCCGAGTGCCCGCGCCACCGCCGTCCTCGTGTCGAGCAGACGGCCCGCGGCCCGTGCGGCGTCGTACCGCGTGTCGCCCAGCGCCGCCCTGGCTCTCTCCTCGCACTGGAGCCGGGGCCTGCCGTAGTGGGCGGATCCGAACAGCGGCAGGCCGACCGACGGCCAGATCCGGTCCGCCGCGCCCTGCAGCACCGCCGCCTCCGTCGCGTCACCCTCGACCACCGTGATGAGGGCGAGCAGCTCCAGGGAGAGCGCCGTGCCGAGCAGATCGTCGAAGGTGTGCCCGATGGACAAGGACTCCTCCAGCATCCGGCGGGCCCGTCCGCTCAGCCCCGCCTGCAGTGCCGCGAAGCCGAGGACGTACAGCGCGTAGGCCATGGCCCACCGCTCGCCGTGGTCCTCGCAGATCTCGCGGACCTCGTCACAGATCGCCTCGGCGCCGTCCAGATCTCCGAGGAAGGCCATGGCCATGCCCAGCTCGACCTGGGCCATCAGCACGTTGCTGTTCAGTTCGCCGATCTCCCGGTAGCGCGCGAGCGCCTCGCGCAGCAGTTCCTCCGCGCGCGCAGCGTCGTCCGTGACGAGCGAGAGGCAGCCCGTGCGGTGCACCGCGTAGGCCACGGCGGAGGCGTCCTGGGAGCGCTCGCCCTCCTCGCGGCACTCCTGCAGCGCCGAGACCGCGCCGGCCGGGTCGCCCTGGAGCACCGCGACGTAACCGAGGACCCACAGGGCCTTCAGCCGCGAGGGGTCGTGGGGGGATTCCTCGGCGAGGACGTGGTCCAGCCAGTGGCGGCCCTCGGACAGGTGCCCGCACCCGGTCCAGTAGAACCAGAGGGTGCCCGCCAGGTACTGCGCGAGATGGACCTCGTCGGGGCTCTCGAGCGAGCACTCCATGGCCTGGCGGAGATTGGGCAGCTCGCTGTCGATCCTGGTCGCGGCATCGGCCTGCCGGGGGCTGAACCAGTCGAGCTCGCACCAGGTGGCGAGCCCCAGGTACCAGTCCCGGTGCCTGCGGCGCAGCCGCTCGGCGTCCCCCGTGGCCCGGAGCCACTCGGCGCCGTACTCCCGCACGGTGTCCAGCAGCCGGAACCGGCTGCCCAGGGCCGAGTCCTCGCGCAGCACGACGGACTGGGCCAGCAGTGCGTCGAGGACGTCGAGCACCGAGTCGGCCGGCAGCCCTGGGCCGCTGCAGATGTACTCGACGGCCTCCAGGTCGAACTGCCCGGCGAACACCGAGAGCCGTGCCCACAGCAACCGCTGCTCCGGAGCGCACAGCTCATGGCTCCAGCCGATGGCCGTACGCAGCGTCTGGTGGCGGGGGAGCGCGTTGGGGCTCCCTCCCGTCAGCAGCCGGAAGCGGTCGTCGAGGCGGTGCAGCACCTGCTCCATCGTCAGGGCGCGCAGCCTTCCCGCCGCGAGTTCGAGGGCGAGCGGGATGCCGTCGAGACGCCGGCAGAGCTCCCGGGCCGTCTCCCGGTTGCCGTCCGTCAGCCTGAACCCCTGCCGCACCGCGGCGGCGCGCCGGGCGAAGAGCTCCATGGCCTCGTCGTCCGCCATCGGCGCCAGGGGGAAGGTGAGTTCGCCGTCCACCCGCAGCGGCCGGCGGCCGGCGGCGAGTACCCGCAGGCGCGGTGCCCGGCGCAGCAGCTCCCGCACGAGATCGGCGCACACGTCGAGCAGATGCTCGAAACCGTCGATCACGAGCAGGAGCTCGCGGCCGACGCAGTGCTCGACCAGAACGGTGCGTGGCGGCCGGTGGGTGTGGTCGGTCAGCCCCAGTGCGTCGACCAGGGCGTGTTCGAGCAGCTCGGGATCACGGACGGTCGAGAGCTCGGCGATCCACACCCCGTCGCAGTACCGTTTCTCCATGAGCGCCGCCGCCCGGGAGGCGAAGCGGGTCTTGCCCACCCCGGCGACTCCGGCCACGGTGACCAGCCTGGATTCCCGCAGAAGTGCGTCGAGTTCGGCCAGTTCGTCCTCGCGGCCGACGAAGCTGTCCAGCTCGGCCGGGAGATTTCCACGTACAGGGACGGGCTCCGCGTCGTCGGGGGTGGGCGAGGGGCGCTGAGGGCGTCGCATGAAACACGCAGAGTACTGGCACATAAGCTCTCCGTACAATCTCCCCGCTCCCGGCGCCCGTCTCACCACCCGCCCCGCCACCCGCACCACCCGCCCGTAATGCGGTACGGCGCGTGACGCCCGGCGCGATAGGCTCGGGGGACGACGATCGGCAGTGGTGGCGGTACGCGCCGGCCGAACAGAGACAGACAGAACGCCGGCCGGGAGATGCCCCGGCCGATGCGGGCGACGAGCAGAGAGCGGTGCACTGTGTCCGGTGGAGAGGTGGCCGGCATCCTGGTGGCTGTCTTCTGGGCGATCCTGGTGTCCTTCCTCGCCGTGGTACTGGTGAGGCTGGCCCAGACGCTCAAGGCGACGACGGCACTGGTGGCGGACGTGACGGAGCAGGCGGTTCCGCTGCTCGCCGACGCCTCAGCCACCCTGCGCTCCGCGCAGACCCAGCTCGACAAGGTCGACGCCATCGCGAGCGACGTCCAGGAGGTCACCTCCAACGCCTCCGCGCTCTCCACCACCGTCGCCTCGACGTTCGGCGGTCCGCTCGTGAAGGTCGCGGCCTTCGGCTACGGCGTGCGCCAGGCGATCGGCCGCCGTACCGCCGGAGAGTCCGAGCCCGCGCGCAGGGCCTCCCGCCGCACCGTCATCGTCGGCCGTACCGTGCCGTCCGCCCGTGACAGGAAGCGGAACGGCCGAAGCTCCCGCGGACAGAAGGACTGACGCAGCGATGTTCCGCCGTACGTTCTGGTTCACCGCCGGCGCAGCCGCCGGTGTCTGGGCCACCACCAAGGTCAACCGCAAGATCCGGCAGCTGACCCCCGAGAGCCTCGCGGCGCAGGCCGCCGACAAGGCGATCGAGGCGGGCCACAAGCTGAAGGACTTCGCCCTCGACGTCCGTGAGGGCATGGTCAGACGCGAGGCGGAACTGGGCGGGGCTCTCGGTATCGAGGCACCTGCCGACCCCGAACTCGCCGCCCGCCGCGCACTTCCCTACAACTCGAACAACCGGAATGAGGACTACTGATGGAGTCGGCTGAAATTCGCCGCCGCTGGCTGAGCTTCTTCGAGGAGCGCGGTCACACCGTCGTGCCTTCGGCGTCGCTCATCGCGGACGACCCGACTCTGCTGCTGGTCCCCGCGGGCATGGTTCCCTTCAAGCCCTACTTCCTCGGTGAGGTCAAGCCGCCCGCCCCGCGCGTCACCAGCGTGCAGAAGTGCGTGCGTACGCCGGACATCGAAGAGGTCGGCAAAACGACCCGGCACGGCACGTTCTTCCAGATGTGCGGCAACTTCTCCTTCGGTGACTACTTCAAGGAAGGCGCCATCGAGTTCGCCTGGGCCGCTCTCACGAGCTCCGTGGCGGACGGCGGCTTCGGCCTCGACCCCGAGCGGCTGTGGATCACGGTCTACCTCGACGACGACGAGGCCGAGGCCATCTGGCGCGACAAGATCGGCGTCCCGGCCGAGCGCATCCAGCGCCTGGGCAAGAAGGACAACTTCTGGTCCATGGGCGTCCCCGGGCCCTGCGGCCCGTGCTCGGAGATCAACTACGACCGAGGCCCGGAGTTCGGTGTCGAGGGCGGCCCGGCCGTCAACGACGAGCGCTACGTGGAGATCTGGAACCTCGTCTTCATGCAGTACGAGCGGGGTGCCGGTGACGGCAAGGAGGACTTCCCGATCCTCGGGGACCTGCCGTCGAAGAACATCGACACCGGACTCGGTCTCGAGCGCCTCGCCATGATCCTGCAGGGCGTGCAGAACATGTACGAGACCGACACCCTGCGCGTCGTCATGGACAAGGCCACCGAGCTCACCGGCGTGCGTTACGGCGCCGAGCAGGGCTCCGACGTCTCCCTCCGGGTCGTCGCCGACCACATCCGCACGTCCGTCATGCTCATCGGCGACGGCGTCACCCCGGGCAACGAGGGCCGCGGCTACGTCCTGCGCCGCATCATGCGCCGCGCCATCCGCAACATGCGGCTGATGGGCGCCACCGGTCCCGTCGTGCGTGAGCTCGTCGACGTCGTCGTCGACACCATGGGGCAGCAGTACCCGGAGCTGATCACCGACCGCAAGCGCATCGAGACCGTCGCTCTCGCCGAGGAGGCCGCCTTCCTCAAGGCCCTCAAGGGCGGCACGAACATCCTCGACACCGCCGTCACCGAGACCAAGGCCGCCGGCGGCAAGGTCCTGGCCGGCGACAAGGCGTTCCTGCTGCACGACACCTGGGGCTTCCCGATCGACCTCACGCTGGAGATGGCCGCGGAACAGGGCCTCTCGGTGGACGAGGACGGCTTCAGCCGTCTGATGAAGGAGCAGCGGGAGCGCGCCAAGGCCGACGCCAAGGCCAAGAAGACCGGCCACGCCGACCTGTCCGCCTACCGTGAGGTCGCGGACAACGCGGGCGTCACGGAGTTCACCGGCTACGCCAGCATCGAGGGGGAGTCCAAGATCGTCGGCCTCCTCGTCGACGGCGTGCCCTCGCCCGCAGCCACCGAGGGCGACGAGGTCGAGGTCGTCCTCGACCGCACCCCGTTCTACGCCGAGGGCGGCGGCCAGCTCGCCGACCAGGGCCGGATCAAGCTCGACAGCGGCGCCGTCATCCAGGTCCGCGACGTGCAGCAGCCGGTTCCGGGCGTCTCCGTGCACAAGGGTTCGGTCCAGGTCGGAGAGGTGACGGTCGGGGCCTCCGCCTACGCCGCCATCGACAACACCCGCCGCCGTGCCATCGCCCGCGCCCACAGCGCCACGCACCTCACGCACCAGGCGCTGCGCGACGCCCTCGGCCCGACGGCCGCCCAGGCCGGTTCGGAGAACTCGCCCGGCCGCTTCCGCTTCGACTTCGGTTCGCCCGCCGCCGTGCCCGGCACGGTCCTCACCGACGTCGAGCAGAAGATCAACGAGGTCCTCTCCCGGGAACTCGACGTCCAGGCCGAGGTCATGTCCATCGACGAGGCCAAGAAGCAGGGCGCCATCGCGGAGTTCGGCGAGAAGTACGGCGAGCGGGTCCGCGTCGTGACCATCGGCGACTTCTCCAAGGAGCTGTGCGGCGGAACGCACGTCGGCAACACCGCCCAGCTGGGCCTGGTGAAGCTGCTCGGCGAGTCCTCCATCGGCTCCGGGGTGCGCCGCATCGAGGCCCTCGTCGGCGTCGACGCGTACAACTTCCTCGCCAAGGAGCACACGGTCGTCGCCCAGCTCCAGGAGCTGCTCAAGGGCCGCCCCGAAGAGCTTCCCGAGAAGATCTCCGGCATGCTCGGCAAGCTCAAGGACGCCGAGAAGGAGATCGAGAAGTTCCGCGCGGAGAAGGTCCTCGCCGCCGCCGCCGGGCTCGTGGAGTCGGCCAAGGACGTCCGCGGTGTCGCCCTGGTCACCGGCCAGGTGCCGGACGGCACCTCGGCCGACGACCTGCGCAAGCTGGTCCTCGACGTGCGTGGGCGCATCCAGGGCGGCCGGCCGGCCGTCGTGGCCCTGTTCACCACGGCCAACGGCCGCCCGCTGACGGTCATCGCCACCAACGAGGCCGCCCGCGAGCGCGGCCTCAAGGCCGGTGACCTGGTGCGCACCGCCGCCAAGACCCTCGGTGGCGGAGGCGGCGGCAAGCCGGACGTCGCCCAGGGCGGTGGCCAGAACCCGGACGCCATCGGTGACGCCGTCGCCGCTGTCGAACGCCTCGTCACCGAGACCGCGTGACGTCCGGCATGCCGGAGATGCGCCGTGGCCGCCGGCTCGCCATCGATGTCGGCGACGCCCGGATCGGGGTCGCCTCGTGCGACCCCGACGGGATCCTCGCGACGCCGGTGGAGACCGTTCCGGGACGTGACGTCCCGGCCGCCCACCGGCGGCTCGGGCAGCTCGTCCAGGAGTACGAGCCGATCGAGGTCATCGTCGGACTCCCCCGCTCCCTGGGCGGGGGAGAGGGCCCGGCGGCGGTCAAGGTCCGTGCCTTCGCCCAGGTGTTCGCCCGGGCGATCGCGCCGGTCCCGGTGCGCCTGGTGGACGAGAGGATGACCACAGTGACGGCCACTCAGGGGCTGCGCGCTTCGGGCGTGAAGTCCAAGAAGGGCCGTTCTGTCGTCGACCAGGCTGCCGCTGTGGTGATCCTCCAGAACGCTCTGGAGTCCGAACGGGCGTCAGGCGCTGCTCCGGGCGAGGGCGTCGAAGTGGTTGTCTGATCGCGATACGGTAACGTTCCGCGCGATGCGCCGGTGTTCGAACAGGCACCGCACAGCAAAGCGAAGAGGCGGAGCGTCGTCTCGCGGCTCAAGGGGATCGATGACTGAGTATGGCCGGGGCTCCGGCTCCGAACCGTGGCATCCCGAGGACCCCTTGTACGGGGACCAGGGATGGGGAGGCCGTGAGGCCGCCCACGGCCAGGGCCAGTACGAAGGCCAGCAGCAGCCCTACGCGCAGGACCCGTACGCCCAGCAGGGCTACCAGCAGGACCCTTACGCGCAGCAGCAGCACCAGCAGGACCCCTACGCGCAGCAGCAGCACCAGCAGGACCCTTACGCCCAGCAGCACCAGCAGGATCCTTACGCCCAGCAGCACCCCCAGCAGCCGTACGGCGGGCAGGACCCGTACGGGCAGCAGCCTCCCCAGCAGCCGCCCTACGACGGCGGCTGGGACACCGGCCAGCAGCCGGCGATGCCGTACGGGGCCCAGCCCCCGTACGGCAGCGCCGGTGGCTACGGCGAGCAGCCCGACCACTACGGCACCCCCGATGCCTACCCCCCGCCGCAGCCTCCGGGACGACGCGAGCAGGCAGCCCAGCAGCAGAGCCCGGACTGGGACCCCGAGGTGCAGCCGGAAGAGACGCATCCTTTCTTCACGGGCGCCGACGAGCAGCCGTCGGACCGCGGTTCCAGGGGTTCCGGGGAGCCCGGGGACGGCCAGGGCTACGGCGACGAGTACGACGACGACCCGCGGGAGAGCAGGCGGGGCGGCGGTGACTGCCGGGGCAAGAGCAAGAAGAAGAACCGCAACGGCTGCGCCTGCCTGGTCGTCTCCGTGATCCTCGTCGGTGGGCTCGGGGGAGTGGGCTACTTCGGCTACTCCTACTACCAGAGCCAGTTCGGCGAGGCGCCCGACTACGCGGGCAGCGGCAGCGGCTCGGTGGAGGTCGAGATCCCCGAGGGCGCTCTGGGGAACGAGATCGCGAGCATCCTGAAGAAGGCCGGCGTCGTGAAATCGTCCGGCGCCTTCATCTCGGCGCAGAACGGAAATCCCAAGGGGAAATCCATCCAGGCCGGTGTCTATCTCCTGAAGAAGGAGATGTCGGCGGACAACGCCCTGGAAATGATGCTGGACCCTGCCAGCCAGAACGCGATGATCATCCCCGAGGGCACGAGCACCATCGGTGTCTACGATGCGATCGACAAGCGGCTGAAGCTGAAGTCCGGCACCACGGCCGGTGTCGCGAAGACTAAGGCGGAGAGCCTCGGGCTGCCCGAATGGGCGGACGACGACCCGGAGATCAAGGATCCGCTGGAAGGGTTCCTCTTCCCGGCGGCGTACGCGGTCCCCGAGGGCTCCAAGCCCGAGGACGCGCTGAAGAAGATGGTGACCCGGGCGAAGAAGGAATACGCGAAACTCGATCTCGAGGAGAACGCGGAGAAGCTGAATCTGGACTCTCCGCTCGACGTCATCACCGTGGCGAGCCTCGTCCAGAAAGAGGGCAAGTACAAACACGACTTCGACAAGGTCGCGAGGGTCGTGTACAACCGGCTCAAGCCGGACAATCTCGAAACCGTCGGCAGGCTCGAATTCGACTCGACGATCAACTACATCCGGGCGGAGAGCACGCTGGACGTGGGGGCCGTCGATGATCTGCGGAAGATCGACGACCCGTACAACACGTACAGCGTCAAGGGGCTGCCGCTCGGCCCGATCTCCAATCCGGGCGCGGACGCACTGAACTCCGCGATCAGCCCCGCGTCGGGTCCCTGGTACTACTTCGTCTCCGTCACCGAGGACAAGACGCTGTTCGCCGTGACGAACGAGGAGCACGAGCGCAACCGCAGGCAGTACGAAGAGAACAAGGCAGACCAGTGAGCACCACCCGTCGCGCCGCCGTACTCGGCTCGCCCATCGCCCATTCGCTCTCCCCCGACCTGCACCGGGCCGCCTACGCCGAACTCGGGCTCGTCAACTGGTCGTACGACCGCTTCGACGTCGACGAGGCCGGGCTCCCGGGCTTCGTCGAGGGCCTGGACCCCTCGTGGGCGGGTCTCTCCCTGACCATGCCGCTCAAGCGGGCGATCATCCCGCTGCTGGACGGGATCAGCGACGCGGCGGCGGCGATCGAGACGGTCAACACGGTCGTCCTCACCGAGGACGGCCGACGCGTCGGCGACAACACCGACATCCCAGGCATGGTCGCGGCGTTGCGCGAACGTGGCGTCGAGAAGGCCGAGTCGGCCTCCGTCCTGGGCGCCGGAGCCACCGCGTCCTCCGCGCTGGCCGCCCTCGCCGAGATCTGCACCGGCCCGGTCACGGCCTACGTGCGCAGCGCCGCACGGGCCGACGAGATGCGCGGCTGGGGCGACCGTCTCGGGCTCGACGTGCGGATCGCGGACTGGGCCCGCGCCGAGGAGGCCCTGCACGCGCCTCTGGTCATCGCCACCACGCCGGCCGGCACCACGGACGCCCTGGCGGACGCCGTGCCGCAGGCCCCGGGAACGTTGTTCGACGTGCTGTACGAGCCCTGGCCGACGGCGCTGGCCTCCCGATGGTCGGCAGCCGGAGCCGGCGTGGTGGGGGGCCTCGATCTCCTGGTGCACCAGGCCGTCCTCCAGGTGGAACAGATGACCGGGCGCGACGCCCCGCTCGCCGTCATGCGGGCGGCCGGAGAAGCGGCGCTCGCGGCGCGCGGACGCTAGGGCAGCCGCTCCTCTCATCATGCCTGCCGCAGTTCACAGCGGTGACGCCGGACCGGGGCCGCCGTCACCGCTGTGAACTGCGGCAGGCGGTCCTCCTCGCCCTCCGGACCCCCCTTCACTCCGCTGAGACACGGCCGAAACGTCCGTCTGCTGGACCGGCGGCGGGTCAGGCCTCCTGGTCGTGGGAGGATCGGAGGCGGCGGGCCAGGGCCGCGCACCCGGTCGCGCCGTTGCAGTTTCAGGCGCGAGCATGAGGAGCACCGTTGAGCAGGTTGCGCTGGCTGACCGCGGGGGAATCGCACGGCCCCGCACTGGTGGCGACGCTGGAGGGTCTTCCCGCCGGCATCCCGGTCACCACGGAGATGGTGGCGGACGCGCTCGCCCGGCGGCGGCTCGGTTACGGGCGCGGCGCGCGGATGAAGTTCGAGAAGGACGAGGTCACCTTCCTCGGCGGCGTCCGGCACGGCCTCACCATGGGCTCGCCCGTCGCCGTCATGGTGGGCAACACCGAGTGGCCCAAGTGGGAGCAGGTCATGTCGGCCGACCCGGTCGAACCCGAGGTGCTGGCCGCGCAGGCCCGTAACGCCCCGCTGACCCGCCCCCGGCCCGGTCACGCCGACCTGGCCGGTATGCAGAAGTACGGCTTCGACGAGGCCCGGCCCGTCCTGGAGCGCGCGAGCGCCCGTGAGACCGCCGCCCGTGTGGCCCTCGGCGCCGTCGCCCGCTCCTACCTCAAGGAGACCGCGGGCATCGAGATCGTCTCCCACGTCGTCGAGCTGGCAGCGGCCAAGGCGCCCTACGGCGTCTACCCCAAGCCCTCCGACGTGGAGCGGCTCGACGCCGACCCGGTGCGCTGCCTGGACGCGGACGCGTCGAAGGCGATGGTCGCGGAGATCGACCAGGCCCACAAGGACGGCGACACCCTCGGCGGGGTCGTCGAGGTGCTCGCGTACGGCGTCCCCGTCGGCCTCGGCTCGCACGTCCACTGGGACCGCAGGCTCGACGCCCGCCTCGCCGCCGCCCTGATGGGCATCCAGGCCATCAAGGGCGTCGAGGTCGGCGACGGCTTCGACCTCGCCCGGGTCCCCGGCTCGAAGGCGCACGACGAGATCGTGGCCACCGCCGACGGGATCAGGCGCGCCTCCGGCCGCTCCGGTGGCACCGAAGGCGGACTGACCACCGGGGAGCTGCTGCGGGTCCGTGCCGCGATGAAGCCCATCGCCACCGTGCCCCGCGCGCTCGCCACGGTCGACGTCGTCACCGGTGAGGCCGCCAAGGCGCACCACCAGCGCTCGGACGTCTGCGCGGTCCCCGCCGCCGGGATCGTCGCCGAGGCGATGGTCGCGCTGGTCCTGGCCGACGCGGTCGCGGAGAAGTTCGGCGGCGACAGCGTCGCCGAGACCCACCGCAACGTGCAGTCCTACCTCTCCCACCTCCAGATCCGGTGAGCGGCCCGCTGATCGTCCTGGTCGGCCCGATGGGTGTCGGCAAGTCGACGGTGGGCGAGCTGCTCGCCGAGCGGCTCGGGACCACCTACCGCGACACCGACGCGGACGTGGTGGCCACCACCGGCAAGCCGATCGCGGACATCTTCGTCGACGAGGGCGAGGAACACTTCCGCGCCCTGGAGCGCCAGGCGGTGCGGGACGCGCTCGCCGTCCACCCGGGTGTCCTCGCGCTCGGGGGCGGTGCGGTGCTGGACGAGGAGATCCGTGGGCTGCTCGCCGGCCGGCGGGTCGTCTACCTGTCGATGGACGTGGACGAGGCGGTCAAGCGGGTGGGGCTGAACACCGCCCGCCCCCTGCTCGCCGTCAACCCACGACGGCAGTGGCGCGAACTCATGGACGCCAGGCGCCATCTGTACGAGGAAGTGGCCGGCGCGACCGTCGCGACCGACGAACGTACCCCCGAAGAGGTCGCCCAGGCGGTCCTCGACGCAACGGAACTGCCGGATCGCACGGTCGGGACCGTGCCGCCCGGCCGGGAGAACACACGCATGAGCGAGCAGGGCACCACGCGCATCCAGATCGCCGGCACGGCAGGCACCGACCCGTACGAGGTGCTCGTGGGCCGCCGGCTCCTCGGCGAGCTGCCCGGCCTCATCGGTGAGCGCGCCAAGCGGGTCGCCGTCCTGCACCCCGAGGCGCTCGCGGAGACGGGCGAGGCCGTCCGTGAGGACCTCGCCGCCCAGGGCTACGAGGCGATCGCCATCCAGCTGCCGAACGCCGAGGAGGCCAAGACCGTCGAGGTCGCCGCCTACTGCTGGAAGGCGCTGGGCCAGACCGGCTTCACCCGCACCGATGTCATCGTCGGAGTCGGCGGCGGCGCCACCACCGACGTGGCGGGATTCGTCGCCGCGTCCTGGCTGCGAGGGGTGCGCTGGATCGCCGTGCCCACGACCGTGCTCGCCATGGTCGACGCGGCGGTCGGCGGCAAGACCGGCATCAACACGGCCGAGGGCAAGAACCTCGTCGGTGCCTTCCACCCGCCGGCCGGAGTGCTCTGCGACCTCGCCGCGCTGGACTCGCTGCCGGTCAACGACTACGTCTCCGGTATGGCCGAGATCATCAAGGCCGGCTTCATCGCCGACCCGGTCATCCTCGACCTCGTCGAGGCGGACCCCCAGGGCGCCCGTACGCCCGCGGGGCCGCACACCGCGGAGCTCATCGAGCGTTCCATCCGGGTCAAGGCCGAGGTCGTCTCCAGCGACCTCAAGGAGTCCGGCCTGCGGGAGATCCTCAACTACGGGCACACCCTGGCCCACGCCATCGAGAAGAACGAGCGCTACAAGTGGCGCCACGGCGCCGCCGTCTCCGTCGGTATGGTCTTCGCCGCCGAGCTGGGCCGGCTCGCCGGACGTCTCGACGACGCGACCGCCGACCGGCACCGGGCCGTCCTGGAGTCCGTCGGGCTGCCGCTCACCTACCGCGGTGACCAGTGGCCCAAGCTCCTGGAGAACATGAAGGTCGACAAGAAGTCCCGCGGTGATCTGCTGCGGTTCATCGTCCTCGACGGCATCGGCAAGCCCACCGTCCTGGAGGGGCCCGACCCGGCCGTCCTGCTCGCCGCCTACGGGGAGGTCTCCGCATGACGGCCCGCAGGGTCTTCGTGCTCAACGGCCCGAACCTGGGCCGCCTCGGCTCCCGCGAACCCGACGTGTACGGGGCGACGTCCTACGCCGGTCTCGTCGACACCTGCCGGGCCTTCGGCAAGGAGCTCGGCTTCGATGTCGACGTGCGCGAGACCAACGACGAGGGCGAACTGATCCGCTGGCTGCACGAGGCGGCGGACGGATCAATTCCGGTCGTTCTCAACCCGGGTGCGTTCACGCACTACTCGTACGGCATGCGGGACGCGGCAGCCCAGCGCACCGCCCCGCTGATCGAGGTACACATCTCGAATCCGTACGCACGGGAGGAATTCCGCCACACCTCGGTGGTCGCTCCCGTGGCCACAGGCACCGTGGCAGGGTTCGGAATCGGCTCCTACCGGCTCGCCCTGCGCGCCCTGGCCGACGAACTGACGGACTGACACCGGGCACTTCGTGCCTTCCCCGCCCGTTCACAGCCTGGCGGCCGGGGAAGGTACGGTTGCCGTCGACCAGCGCCAGTTGCCTGTACGAGACGGAGTGGCACCGGATGCAGCATGCAGTGGGGGCCCCGCTGCCGCCGCCCCAGGGTCCCGGGAACGGGCCGTGGACGCACCAGGCCCAGGCCCAGCACTCAGGCAGGCCCGGCCCGCAAGGGCCGCCCCTTCCTCCCCCGGCGCCCCTGACGCCGATGCCCCAGGCCCCTGTGACCCAGGCGCCCGCGCCCCAGCACGCCCCGGGGCCGCCGTCCCCGGAGACCACCGGGCACGTCCAGCTGCCGCCGGGCGGCCCCGTACCGCTGCCCGCGCAGCCCGCCGAGCCGGGCACGGGCGCCGCGACCCTGGCCGTGCTCCTGATCGGTCCGGCCGGAGCGGGCAAGACCACCGTCGCCAAGCTCTGGGCCGGCCGTCGCCGGGTCCCGACCGCGCACGTCTCCCTGGACGACGTCCGCGAGTGGGTCTGTTCCGGCTTCGCCGACCCGCAGGCGGGATGGAACGACCACTCCGAGGCGCAGTACCGCCTGGCCCGGCGCACCTGTGGTTTCGCCGCCCGTAACTTCCTGGCCAACGGCATCTCCTGCATCCTCGACGACGCCGTCTTCCCCGACCGGCCCGTCGTCGGCCTCGGCGGCTGGAAGCGGCACGTCGGACCCGGACTGCTGCCCGTCGTCCTCCTGCCCGGCCTGGAGGTCGTCCTGGAGCGCAACGCCGCCCGCAGCGGGAACCGCAGGCTCTCCGACGAGGAAGTGGCCCGGATCCACGGCCGGATGGCCGGCTGGTACGGCTCGGGCCTGCCGATCATCGACAATTCCACCTACGACGTCGAGACGACCGCCCGAGTGCTCGACGACGTCCTGGCCCGCTCCATAGCCAGCCCGCCGACCTGGTAGCGCCGCTTGCGTCCCCGGTCGGGTGCGCTGACCGGGCGGGCGCTCTCCGGCGCTCGTAGGCTCGAAAACATGTCAGAGGTGTACGCCGTCCGACGCGGGCTGCTGCGCGACCGGTACGCCGCCGCCGGGTCGGCGGCAGCCCTGGTCTCCCGTCCCGCCAACGTCCGTTATCTGGCGGGCGGAGCCCCGCCGGGCGCCGTGCTGCTGCTCGGAGCGGGCGAGGACGTCCTGCTCTGCCCCCGCGCACCCACCGGCGACCCCTCCCACGGGCGTCCCGACGAGCAGTTGCGGGTGGACGTGCTGCCCGATCCCGACGGTGACCCCGTCGTCGCCGCGGCCGGACTGGCCCTCTCGGCGGACACGGACTCGCTGGCCGTCGAGGAGCACGACCTCACCGTCGCCCGGCACCGCGCCATGCTCTCCGTCGCCCCTCACCTGCGCCTGGCCGACCTCGGGCACACCGTGGAACAGCTGCGGATCGTCAAGGACGAGGAGGAGATCGCCTGCCTCCGGATCGCCGCCGAGATCACCGACCAGGCCCTCGGAGAGCTCCTGGAATCGATCCTGGTGGGCCGTACGGAGCGCCACCTCGCCCTGGAGCTGGAGCGCCGGCTCGTCGACCACGGTGCGGACGGCCCGGCGTTCCCCACCTCCGTCGGGACCGGACCCCACTCTGGCCTGGGCCGCCACCGGCCCTCGGACCGGAGGGTCGAGGAAGGGGATTTCCTCTCGGTGTGCCTCGGGGCGAACTACCGCGGGTACCGCTGCGAGATCGGCCGGACGTTCGTCATCGGAACCAGTCCCGCGGACTGGCAGATCGAGCTCTACGACCTCGTTTTCGCCGCTCAGAGGGGTGCACGGGAGGCTCTCGTGCCCGGAGCCGCCTACCGTGACGTCGACCGCGCGGCACGCCATCTCCTGGACTCGGCGGGCCACTCGGACGGCCTTCCGCCCAGCACCGGGCACGGGGTCGGGCTCGAAATCGACGAGGACCCGCAGTTGGCACCGACAGCCATGGGTAAACTGGACGCTTGTGTGCCGGTCACCGTCGAACCGGGGGTCCACCTCCCGGGCCGGGGCGGTGTCCGGATCGATGACACGCTCGTCGTGCGCCCCGAGGCGGACGGCGGACCCGAGCTACTCACCATTACGACCAAGGAGCTGCTCGCGCTCTAGCGCGCGTTCGTTGGTTGTCCACCAGCTTTCAGTCCAGGAGATTCCGCAACCGTGGCTTCCACGAACGACCTCAAGAACGGCCTGGTGCTCAAGCTCGACGGAGGCCAGCTCTGGTCCGTCGTCGAGTTCCAGCACGTCAAGCCCGGCAAGGGCCCCGCCTTCGTGCGCACCAAGCTCAAGAACGTGCTCTCCGGCAAGGTCGTCGACAAGACGTTCAACGCCGGCGTGAAGGTCGAAACGGCCACCATCGACCGCCGGGACATGCAGTTCTCGTACATGGACGGCGAGTACTTCGTCTTCATGGACATGGACACGTACGACCAGCTCATGGTCGACCGCAAGGCCGTCGGCGACGCCGCCAACTTCCTGATCGAGGGCTTCACCGCCTCGGTCGCCCAGCACGAGGGCGAGGTGCTGTACGTCGAGCTGCCCGCGGCGGTCGAGCTGACCATCCAGCACACCGACCCGGGCGTCCAGGGCGACCGCTCCACCGGTGGCACCAAGCCCGCCACCCTGGAGACCGGCTACGAGATCGGCGTCCCGCTCTTCATCACCACCGGCGAGAAGATCAAGGTCGACACCCGCTCGGGCGACTACCTCGGCCGGGTGAACAGCTAACCGTGGCTGCCCGGAACAAGGCCCGCAAGCGCGCCTTCCAGATCCTTTTCGAGGCCGACCAGCGCGGTGAGTCCGTGCAGACGGTCCTCGCGGACTGGGTACGGCTCTCGCGGACCGACGACCGTCAGCCGCCGGTCGGTGAATTCACGATGGAGCTGGTCGAGGGGTACGCGCAGTACGCGGACCGTATCGACGACCTCATCGTCACCTACGCCGTCGACTGGGAGATCGACCGCATGCCGGTCGTCGACCGGAGCATCCTGCGGCTCGGCGCGTACGAGCTGATCTGGATGGACTCCACCCCGGACGCCGTGGTGATCGACGAGGCGGTCCAGCTCGCCAAGGAGTTCTCCACGGACGACTCCCCGGCCTTCGTGAACGGCCTGCTGGCCCGGTTCAAGGACCTCAAGCCGAACCTCCGCCGGGATCAGTGATCCTGGCGGCGTCGAGCCGGACGAAGGGCCCACGGTCATGGACCGTGGGCCCTTCGGCGTTCTTGCGAGCGGATGAGGGACGGCACGAAAAAGCCGGCCCGGCGGGGTCCTCGGGACCCCGCCGGGCCGGCGGGACGTCAAACGCGAGAGCTGCTCAGCCCTCTTCGTGGGCGACGGCGCGACGCGCGTCGGCGTCCAGCACACCCCAGCTGATCAGCTGCTCCGTGAGCACGGACGGCGACTGGTCGTAGATCACGGCCAGGGTGCGGAGGTCGTCCTGGCGGATCGAGAGCACCTTGCCGTTGTAGTCGCCGCGCTGGCTCTGGATCGTCGCGGCGTAACGCTGCAGCGGTCCGGCCTTCTCCGGCGGCACGTGGGCGAGACGCTCGAGGTCGAGGACCAGCTTCGGCGGCGGCTCGGCGGCACCGCCGGGGGTCGTGCCGGGCAGGAGCTCCTGCACCGGAACGCCGTAGAAGTCGGCCAGCTCGGCAAGGCGCTGCACGGTCACGGCGCGGTCGCCGCGCTCGTAGGAACCGACCACGACGGCCTTCCAGCGGCCCTGCGACTTCTCCTCCACGCCGTGGAGGGAGAGGCCCTGCTGGGTGCGGATGGCGCGGAGCTTGGCCCCGAGCTGCTTTGCGTATTCGCTGGACATAAGGCTCCCCGGACGCTGGAACATTCTGCGGCTGGGCCGCGTGGCTGGTAACTCACTGTGAGGTTACGCAGCGTTACTTGGCTGCGTCAAGCCGAAAGGTCCGGACTGCCACCTCCCGGGGGCGGGGCCGGGGCCTCACACAAGCCCTGGTAGTGTGGATGACGCAATTTCGACGTCCTTTAACGTCCGTCCAGTGAGGCGGAGAAGGAGGTCCGTTTCTTATGGACGCACAGCATGACCGGACCGGCAATGCGGCACGCCCCGTTCTCGAGGCTCCCGACATCGCCCGGGCTCTGACCCGTATCGCCCACGAGATCGTCGAACGCGCCAAGGGCGCCGACGACGTGGTGCTGCTCGGCATCCCGACCCGCGGGGTCTTCCTCGCGCGGCGGCTCGCCGGAAAGCTCGAAGAAATCACCGGCCGAAAGACGCCGGTCGGGTCGCTCGACATCACGATGTACCGCGACGACCTGCGCATGCGCCCCGCGCGCGCCCTGGGACGTACCGAGATCCCCGGTGAGGGCATCGAGGACCGGCTGGTCGTCCTGGTCGACGACGTGCTCTTCTCCGGCCGGACGATCCGCGCCGCGCTCGACGCCCTCGGCGACATCGGCAGGCCCCGTGCCGTACAGCTCGCGGTCCTCGTCGACCGTGGTCACCGCGAACTCCCGATCCGTGCCGACTACGTCGGCAAGAACCTCCCCACGTCGCTGCGGGAGACGGTCAGGGTCCAGCTCGCCGAGGAGGACGGCCGCGACGCCGTGCTGCTCGGCGTCAAGCAGACCGTCCCGGCAGGCGAGCAGTAGCCGCATCACCTCCCGTGCGCCCCACCGGCCGCACGGCTGCTCCGGCACGCCCGCCTGCCTGATCCCTCCACCCTTCATGGAGACCCCAGATGCTGCGCCCTCCCGGGGGAAGCCCCCGGACCCCCCGTCACCTCATCTCCGCCGCTGACCTCACCCGCGACGACGCCGTCCTGATCCTCGACACCGCCGAGGAGATGGCCCGGGTAGCTGACCGGCCGATCAAGAAGCTCCCCACCCTGCGTGGACGCACGGTCGTCAACCTGTTCTTCGAGGACTCGACGAGGACCCGCATCTCGTTCGAGGCCGCCGCCAAGCGCCTCTCCGCCGACGTCATCAACTTCTCCGCGAAGGGCTCGTCCGTCTCCAAGGGAGAGTCGCTCAAGGACACCGCCCTGACCCTGGAGGCCATGGGCGCCGACGCCGTCGTCATCCGGCACGGAGCCTCCGGGGCCCCGTACCGCCTCGCGACCTCCGGCTGGATCGACAGTGCCGTCGTCAACGCCGGTGACGGCACCCACGAGCACCCCACCCAGGCCCTGCTGGACGCCTTCACGATGCGCCGCAGGCTGGTCGGGGCCGACGCCGGGATCGGCCGGGACCTCGAAGGCCGCCGGATCACGATCGTCGGTGACGTCCTGCACAGCCGGGTGGCCCGCTCCAACGTCCACCTGCTGCACACGCTCGGTGCGCACGTCACCCTCGTGGCCCCGCCCACCCTCGTGCCGGTCGGCGTCGAGCAGTGGCCCTGCGACGTCAGCTACCGCCTCGACGACGTGCTCCCCAAGTCGGACGCGGTCATGATGCTGCGTGTGCAGCGTGAGCGGATGAACGCCGCCTACTTCCCGACCGAGCGCGAGTACTCCCGCCGCTACGGCCTGAACGGCGAGCGCATGGCGCGGATGCCCGAGCACGCCATCGTGATGCACCCCGGCCCCATGGTCCGCGGCATGGAGATCACGGCCGAAGTGGCCGACTCCGACCGCTGCACGGCCGTCGAGCAGGTCGCGAACGGCGTCTCCACCCGCATGGCCGTCCTGTACCTGCTTCTGGGCGGCTCCGAGACCGCTCTGCCCTCCGCGTCCGCCCGTACCGAGGAGAACAAGTAATCATGAGCAAGATCCTGATCCGCGGTGCGAAGGTCCTCGGCGGCGAGCCGCTGGACGTCCTCATCGACGGGGAGACCATCGCCCGCACCGGCACCGGTCTCGAGGCCGGCGACGCCACCGTGATCGAGGCGGCCGGCCAGGTCCTGCTGCCCGGCCTCGTCGACCTGCACACGCATCTGCGCGAGCCCGGCCGTGAGGACAGCGAGACCGTCCTCACCGGCACGAAGGCGGCGGCGGCCGGCGGCTTCACGGCCGTCCACGCCATGGCCAACACCTTCCCCGTCGCCGACACCGCCGGCGTCGTCGAGCAGGTGTGGCGGCTCGGCAAGGAATCCGGTTACTGCGACGTGCAGCCCGTCGGCGCCGTCACCGTCGGCCTGGAGGGCAAGCAGCTCGCCGAGCTCGGCGCCATGCACGACTCCGCCGCCGGGGTGAAGGTCTTCTCCGACGACGGCAAGTGCGTCGACGACGCCGTGATCATGCGGCGCGCCCTGGAGTACGTGAAGGCCTTCGACGGCGTCGTCGCCCAGCACGCCCAGGAGCCCCGCCTCACCGAAGGCGCCCAGATGAACGAGGGCGTCGTCTCGGCCGAGCTCGGTCTCGGCGGCTGGCCCGCCGTCGCCGAGGAGTCGATCATCGCCCGTGACGTGCTGCTCGCCGCCCACGTCGGCTCCCGCGTGCACATCTGCCACCTCTCGACCGCCGGGTCCGTGGAGATCGTCCGCTGGGCCAAGTCCAAGGGCTGGGACGTCACCGCCGAGGTCACCCCGCACCACCTGCTGCTCACCGACGAGCTCGTGCGGTCCTACAACCCCGTCTACAAGGTGAACCCGCCGCTGCGCACCGAGGCCGACGTCATGGCCCTGCGCGAGGCGCTCGCCGACGGCACCATCGACTGCGTCGCCACCGACCACGCCCCGCATCCGCACGAGGACAAGGACTGCGAGTGGGCCGCCGCCGCCATGGGCATGGTGGGCCTGGAGACCGCGCTCTCCGTGGTCCAGCAGACGATGGTGGACACCGGGCTCCTCGACTGGGCGGGCGTGGCCGACCGCATGTCCTTCCGCCCCGCGGCCATCGGAAGGCTCGAAGGACACGGCCGGCCCGTCTCGGCGGGTGAGCCCGCCAACCTCACCCTGGTCGATCCGGCATACCGTGGAGCTGTGGACCCCGCGGGCTTCGCCTCCCGCAGCCGCAACACTCCGTACGAGGGTCGCGAGCTGCCCGGCCGAGTGACCCACACCTTCCTGCGGGGCCGTGCCACGGTCGTCGACGGGAAGCTCGCGTGACAACACTCCACCCCAATTACCAGCTGTACCGACTGGCCGCCGAGCAGAAGTCGGCCGAAGTGACGGACTGGTCCGCCCGCATCAGCTGGGTCGTCGGACTGATCGTCTTCGTCGCCTTCGTCTACTGGCTGATGCGCCAGGGATGGAAGTGGCGGGGAAGTCTCCAGTCCGGCCTGCCCGAGCTCGCCACCACCCCCGACGGGTTCCCGGACGGGGAGAGCCTGCTCACACTCTCCGGGCGTTACCACGCGTCCACGACCGCGGGGCAGTGGCTCGACCGGATCGTCGCCCACGGCCTCGGGACCCGCAGCAGGGTCGAGCTGACCCTCACGGACCAGGGTCTCGACGTCGTACGCCCCGGGGCCGCCGACTTCTTCGTACCGGCCGGCGCGCTGCGCGAGGCCAGGCTCGACAAGGCGCTCGCCGGGAAGGTCCTGCCCGAGGGCGGCCTGCTCGTCATCACCTGGGCGCACGGCGACCAGCTGATCGACTCGGGCTTCCGCTCCGACCACGCGGCCGAGCATCAGGCATGGGTCGACGCCGTCAACCGGCTCGCCGGCCACACCGACAACAACCTCACCAGCTCGACGGAAGGCACCGCACGATGACGATCTCCACCCGGGGAGCCGGAAAAGCTCCCGCCGTACTCGTCCTGGAGGACGGCCGCTCCTTCCGCGGCCGCGCCTACGGGGCCGTGGGGGAGACCTTCGGCGAGGCGGTGTTCTCCACCGGCATGACCGGCTACCAGGAAACGCTGACGGACCCCTCCTACCACCGCCAGGTCGTCGTCATGACGGCCCCGCACGTCGGCAACACCGGCGTGAACGACGAGGACCACGAGTCCAAGCGGATCTGGGTCTCCGGCTACGTCGTCCGCGACCCCGCCCGGGTGCCCTCCAACTGGCGCTCCCGCCGGTCGCTGGACGAGGAGCTCGCGAGCCAGGGAGTCGTCGGCATCAGCGGCATCGACACCCGTGCGCTCACCCGCCATCTGCGCGAGCGCGGAGCGATGCGCGTCGGCATCTTCTCCGGCAACGCGATCCAGGACGAGGGCACACTGCTCGCCAAGGTGCGCCAGGCCCCCGAGATGAGCGGCGCCGACCTCGCGGCCGAGGTCGCCACCAAGGAGGCGTACGTCGTCCCCGCCCTCGGCACCAAGAAGTTCACCGTCGCGGCGATCGACCTCGGCATCAAGGGCATGACCCCGCACCGCATGGCCGAGCGCGGCATCGAGGTGCACGTCCTGCCGGCCACCGCCACTCTCGACGACGTCTACGCGGTCCAGCCCGACGGTGTCTTCTTCTCGAACGGCCCTGGCGACCCGTCCACCGCCGACCACCCCGTCTCCGTCATGCGCGGTGTCCTGGAGCGCAAGACCCCGCTCTTCGGCATCTGCTTCGGCAACCAGATCCTGGGCCGCTCGCTCGGCTTCGGCACCTACAAGCTGAAGTACGGCCACCGGGGCATCAACCAGCCCGTGCAGGACCGCACGACCGGCAAGGTCGAGGTCACCGCGCACAACCACGGCTTCGCCGTCGACGCCCCGCTCGACAAGGTCTCCGACACGGAGTTCGGCCGCGCCGAGGTCTCCCACGTATGCCTGAACGACCAGGTCGTCGAAGGGCTCCAGCTGCTCGACCAGCCTGCCTTCAGCGTCCAGTACCACCCCGAAGCAGCCGCGGGCCCGCACGACGCCGCGTACCTCTTCGACCGTTTCGTCACCCTGATGGAGGGCCAGCGTGCCTAAGCGCTCCGATATCCAGTCCGTCCTGGTCATCGGCTCCGGTCCGATCGTCATCGGGCAGGCCGCCGAGTTCGACTACTCCGGCACCCAGGCCTGCCGTGTGCTCAAGGCCGAGGGCCTGCGCGTCATCCTGGTGAACTCCAACCCGGCGACGATCATGACCGACCCGGAGATCGCCGACGCCACCTACGTCGAGCCGATCACCCCCGAGTTCGTCGAGAAGATCATCGCCAAGGAGCGCCCCGACGCGCTGCTCCCGACCCTCGGGGGGCAGACCGCGCTCAACACGGCGATCTCCATGCACGAGAACGGTGTCCTGGAGAAGTACGGCGTCGAGCTCATCGGCGCCAACGTCGAGGCCATCAACAAGGGCGAGGACCGCGACCTCTTCAAGGGGGTCGTCGAGGCCGTCAAGGCCAAGATCGGTTACGGCGAGTCCGCCCGCTCCGTCATCTGCCACACCATGGACGACGTCATCGCAGGCGTCGACACCCTCGGCGGCTACCCCGTCGTCGTCCGCCCCTCCTTCACCATGGGCGGCGCCGGCTCCGGCTTCGCCCACGACGAGGAGGAGCTGCGCCGCATCGCCGGACAGGGCCTCACGCTCTCGCCGACCACCGAGGTGCTCCTGGAGGAGTCCATCCTCGGCTGGAAGGAGTACGAGCTGGAGCTGATGCGCGACAAGAACGACAACGTCGTGGTCGTCTGCTCCATCGAGAACTTCGACCCGATGGGCGTCCACACCGGCGACTCGATCACCGTGGCGCCCGCGATGACGCTCACCGACCGTGAGTACCAGCGGCTGCGCGACATCGGCATCGCGATCATCCGCGAGGTCGGCGTCGACACCGGCGGCTGCAACATCCAGTTCGCGATCGACCCGGCCGACGGCCGGATCATCGTGATCGAGATGAACCCGCGCGTCTCCCGCTCCTCGGCGCTCGCGTCGAAGGCCACCGGCTTCCCGATCGCCAAGATCGCCGCCAAGCTGGCCGTCGGTTACACGCTCGACGAGATCCCCAACGACATCACCGAGAAGACGCCGGCCTCCTTCGAGCCGACGCTCGACTACGTCGTGGTCAAGGCCCCCCGCTTCGCCTTCGAGAAGTTCCCGTCCGCCGACTCCACCCTCACCACCACCATGAAGTCGGTGGGCGAGGCCATGGCGATCGGCCGCAACTTCACCGAGGCGCTCCAGAAGGCGCTGCGCTCCCTGGAGAAGAAGGGCTCCCAGTTCGCCTTCACCGGCGAGCCCGGCGACAAGGCCGAGCTTCTCGCCGAGGCCGTCCGTCCCACCGACGGCCGCATCAACACCGTGATGCAGGCGATCCGCGCCGGCGCCACCCAGGAAGAGGTCTTCGAGTCCACGAAGATCGACCCCTGGTTCGTCGACCAGCTCTTCCTGATCAAGGAGATCGCCGACGAGCTGGCCGCGGCCGAGCGCCTCGACACCGACCTCCTCGCCGAGGCCAAGCGGCACGGCTTCTCCGACGCCCAGATCGCTGAGATCCGCGGCCTGCGCGAGGACGTCGTGCGCGAGGTCCGGCACGCGCTGGGCATCCGGCCGGTCTACAAGACGGTCGACACCTGCGCCGCCGAGTTCGCCGCCAAGACGCCGTACTTCTACTCCTCCTACGACGAGGAGACCGAGGTCGCGCCCCGCACCAAGCCCGCGGTGATCATCCTGGGCTCCGGCCCGAACCGCATCGGCCAGGGCATCGAGTTCGACTACTCCTGCGTCCACGCCTCCTTCGCCCTGAGCGACGCGGGCTACGAGACCGTGATGGTCAACTGCAACCCGGAGACCGTCTCCACCGACTACGACACCTCCGACCGGCTCTACTTCGAGCCGCTCACGCTCGAGGACGTCCTGGAGATCGTGCACGCCGAGTCGCTGGCCGGCCCGATCGCCGGTGTGATCGTCCAGCTCGGCGGCCAGACCCCGCTCGGCCTCTCGCAGGCGCTCAAGGACAACGGCGTGCCGATCGTGGGGACCTCCCCGGAGGCCATCCACGCCGCGGAGGACCGCGGCGCCTTCGGCCGGGTTCTCGCCGAGGCCGGCCTGCCGGCCCCGAAGCACGGCACCGCCACGACCTTCACCGAGGCCAAGGCCATCGCCGACGAGATCGGCTACCCCGTCCTCGTCCGTCCGTCGTACGTGCTCGGCGGCCGGGGCATGGAGATCGTCTACGACGAGACCCGCCTGTCCTCGTACATCGAGGAGTCCACCGAGATCAGCCCCACCCGGCCGGTCCTGGTCGACCGCTTCCTCGACGACGCGATCGAGATCGACGTCGACGCTCTCTACGACGGCACCGAGCTCTACCTCGGCGGCGTCATGGAGCACATCGAGGAGGCCGGCATCCACTCCGGCGACTCGGCGTGCGCGCTGCCCCCGATCACCCTGGGCGGCTACGACATCAAGCGGCTGCGCGCCTCCACCGAGGGCATCGCCAAGGGCGTCGGCGTACGGGGGCTGATCAACATCCAGTTCGCGCTCTCCGGCGACATCCTCTACGTCCTGGAGGCCAACCCGCGCGCCTCGCGGACCGTCCCCTTCACCTCGAAGGCGACCGCGGTCCCGCTCGCGAAGGCCGCCGCCCGCATCTCGCTGGGTGCCACCATCGCCGAGCTGCGCGAGGAGGGCCTGCTGCCGAAGACCGGCGACGGAGGCACCCTGCCGCTGGACGCGCCGATCTCCGTCAAGGAGGCCGTCATGCCGTGGTCGCGCTTCCGCGACATCCAGGGCCGCGGCGTCGACACGGTCCTCGGCCCGGAGATGCGCTCCACCGGTGAGGTCATGGGCATCGACTCCGTCTTCGGCACGGCGTACGCCAAGTCGCAGGCCGGCGCCTACGGACCGCTGCCCACCAAGGGCCGTGCCTTCATCTCGGTCGCCAACCGCGACAAGCGCACGATGATCTTCCCGGCCCGCGAGCTGGTCGCCCACGGCTTCGAGCTGATGGCCACCTCCGGCACCGCCGAGGTCCTCAAGCGCAACGGCATCAACGCCACGGTCGTGCGCAAGCTCTCCGAGGGCGAGGGTCCCAACGGCGAGAAGACCATCGTCCAGCTGATCCACGACGGCGAGGTCGACCTCATCGTCAACACCCCGTACGGGACGGGCGGCCGGCTCGACGGCTACGAGATCCGCACCGCGGCCGTCGCCCGGTCCGTGCCGTGCCTCACCACGGTCCAGGCGCTGGCCGCCGCGGTCCAGGGCATCGACGCGCTCAACCACGGCGGCGTCGGCGTACGTTCCCTCCAGGAACACGCGGAACACCTGACCGCGGCCCGCGACTGAGGGCCAGCCGCCCACAGGGGGACACCGGAAACGGTGTCCCCCTCTTCATGAGGACACCTGTGATCTACACACTCTTCTTCCGCCTCGTCTTCAAGCGGATGGACCCGGAGCGGGCGCACCACCTCGCCTTCCGCTGGATCCGCCTCGCCGCCCGCACCCCGGTCCTGCGCACGTTCGCCGCCGCCGCGTTCGCCCCCCGCTACGAGGAGCTGCGCACCGAGGCCCTCGGCCTGCGGATGCACGGACCCTTCGGGCTCGCCGCCGGCTTCGACAAGAACGCCGTCGCGATCGACGGCATGTCGATGCTCGGCTTCGACCACGTCGAGATCGGCACGGTCACCGGCGAGCCGCAGCCCGGCAACCCGAAGAAGCGGCTGTTCCGCCTGGTGGCCGACCGGGCCCTGATCAACCGCATGGGCTTCAACAACGAGGGCTCCGCGGCCGTGGCGGAGCGCCTCGCCGCCCGCACCCCGGTTTTCCGCACGACCGTCGGCGTCAACATCGGCAAGACCAAGGTGGTACCCGAGGCCGAGGCCGTGGGCGACTATGTGAAGTCCACCGAGCGGCTCGCCGCCCACGCCGACTACCTCGTCGTGAACGTCTCCTCGCCGAACACCCCCGGCCTGCGCAACCTCCAGGCCACCGAGGCGCTCCGCCCGCTGCTCACCGCCGTGCGCGAGGCGGCTGACCGCACCGTCACCGACCGGCGGGTCCCGCTGCTCGTCAAGATCGCCCCGGACCTCGCGGACGAGGACGTCGACGCGGTCGCCGACCTGGCCGTCGAGCTCGGCCTGGACGGCATCATCGCCACCAACACCACCATCGCCCGCGAAGGTCTCGGCCTGAGCTCCGCGGCGTCCCTGGTCGCGGAGACCGGTGGGCTCTCCGGCGCACCCCTCAAGGAGCGCTCCCTGGAGGTACTGAGCCGCCTGTACGCCCGCGTGGGGACCCGGCTCACCCTCGTGGGGGTCGGGGGCGTCGAGAACGCCGAGGACGCCTGGCAGCGCATCCTCGCCGGCGCCACGCTGGTGCAGGGCTACAGCGCCTTCATCTACGAGGGCCCGTTCTACGCCCGTGCGATCCACAAGGGCCTGGCCGCCCGGCTGGCCGCCTCCCCGTACGCCACCCTCGCCGAAGCCGTCGGCGCCGAGACACGGAAGGTCATGCAGTGACCCTTGCACCCTTCGGCGCGCGCCTGCGCCACGCCATGGACACCCGCGGGCCGCTCTGCGTCGGCATCGACCCGCACGCCTCCCTGCTCGCCTCCTGGGGCCTGAACGACGACATCGCGGGCCTGGAGCGCTTCACGCGTACGGTCGTCGATGCCCTGGCGGACCGCGTCGCCGTGCTGAAGCCGCAGTCCGCCTTCTTCGAGCGCTTCGGCTCGCGCGGCATCGCCGTCCTGGAGAAGGCGGTCGAGGAGGCCCGCGCGGCCGGGGCCCTGGTGCTCATGGACGCCAAGCGCGGCGACATCGGCTCCACGATGGGGGCCTACGCGGCCGCCTACCTCGACAAGGACTCACCGCTGTTCTCCGACGCGGTCACCGTCTCGCCGTACCTCGGCTTCGGCTCGCTGCGCCCGGCGCTCGACGCCGCGGCGATCTCCGGGGCGGGGGTCTTCGTGCTCGCGCTCACCTCCAACCCGGAGGGCGCGGAGGTCCAGCGCGCCACCGCGGCGGACGGGCGCTCGCTGGCCCAGCTGATGCTCGACCACATGGCGGCGGAGAACGCCGGCGCGACGCCGCTCGGCTCCGTCGGCGCGGTGGTGGGTGCCACGCTCGGGGACGCGGGGGCCGATCTGTCGATCAACGGTCCGCTGCTCGCTCCCGGCATCGGCGCCCAGGGCGCGACCCCCGCGGATCTTCCCCGGGTCTTCGGCGCCGCCGTGGGCAACGTGGTGCCGAGCGTGAGCCGGGGCGTGCTGTGCCACGGACCGGACGCGTCAGGGCTGCGCGAAGCCGCCGGACGGTTCGCGGACGAGGTCCGTGCGGCCGTCTCGGAGGACTGACGATGCCACGTAACAGGCGGTTGACGGAATCCTGACCAGAAATCCGGGTTGTTATGGCCGAAATGTCCCGGTCGGCCAAGGCTGACCAGGACTTTTCGTCTGTTCTCGCTGACTCAGGCGGCCATGGCCGCTAGTCTCCGTCGAGAGCCAACGAGCACTCGTTGTTCGTTGCTCACCAGGTGTGGGGCTACAGGGTTCCTCACCGGTCCGTATCCGACAGATCGACATCCGAGGTGACGTAGGCGTGGCTCTTCCGCCCCTTACCCCTGAACAGCGCGCAGCCGCGCTCGAAAAGGCCGCCGCGGCTCGCCGGGAGCGGGCCGAGGTCAAGAATCGACTCAAGCACTCCGGCGCCTCGCTCCATGAGGTCATCAAGCAGGGCCAGGAGAACGACGTCATCGGCAAGATGAAGGTCTCCGCTCTTCTCGAGTCCCTGCCGGGCGTGGGCAAGGTCCGCGCCAAGCAGATCATGGAGCGGCTCGGCATCTCCGAGAGCCGCCGGGTCCGGGGTCTCGGCTCCAACCAGATCGCATCCCTGGAGCGTGAGTTCGGCGGCAGCGCCGCCTGACGTTCTCAGGCACTCCTGAGAACGGGGATAATCGCCCCATGGCTGCAACATCCCGGGGGACGTCCCCCGTGCCCCCGGACGCACGTCCGCGGCTGACCGTGCTCTCCGGCCCCTCCGGGGTCGGTAAGAGCACGGTCGTCGCTCATATGCGCAAGGTTCACCCCGAGGTCTGGCTCTCGGTGTCCGCCACGACCCGTAAGCCCCGCCCCGGCGAGCGCAACGGCGTCCACTACTTCTTCGTGGACGACGAGGAGTTCGACAAGCTGGTCGCCAACGGCGAACTGCTGGAGTGGGCCGAATTCGCAGGCAACCGTTACGGCACCCCCCGCCGGGCGGTCCTCGACCGCCTGGAGGCGGGTGAGCCGGTGCTGCTGGAGATCGATCTGCAGGGCGCCAGGCTGGTCCGCCAGTCGATGCCCGATGCGCGGCTCGTCTTCCTCGCGCCGCCCAGCTGGGACGAGCTGGTGCGCCGGCTCACCGGCCGGGGGACGGAGGCGCCCGACGTGATCGAGCGCCGGCTCGCCGCGGCGAAGGTCGAACTGGCCGCCGAGGCGGAGTTCGACACGACGCTCGTCAACACCTCCGTCGAGGACGTCGCACGCGAGCTGCTAACGTTGATGCTGCAGGCTTCCGGCCTCCGCGGCACCGACGGCTGATCTCACAGATCCTCACCGGTCCACGGACGCAGAGCAGCACCACTGCGGAACCCAGCATGATCAAAGATCTCTTTGATCTCTATCCCCTTCGGAAGGCAGAGAGTGTCCTCTTCCATCACCACGCCCGAGGGCATCATCAACCCGCCGATTGATGAGCTCCTCGAGGCCACCGACTCGAAGTACAGCCTCGTGATCTACGCCGCCAAGCGCGCGCGTCAGATCAACGCGTACTACTCGCAGCTCGGCGAAGGCCTCCTCGAGTACGTCGGTCCGCTCGTCGACACCCACGTGCACGAGAAGCCGCTCTCGATCGCGCTCCGCGAGATCAACGCGGGCCTGCTGACCTCCGAGGCCATCGAGGGCCCCGCGCAGTAATCAGGCGGTACGCAGGAAACGCACCTTCACCACAGGCCCGGCGGCACGTCCGCCGGGCCTGTGGTGTGTCCGCGGCCGGGCCCGCCGCAGTGCCGAGGGCGCGGTGAGGCAGCATGGAGTACGTACGTCATGAGGCCGCACGCGAGTGCGCGGAGACACGAGTGCGGGGAGACGCAGTGGAGAAGCCGAAGGTCGTCCTGGGGGTCAGCGGAGGCATCGCCGCGTACAAGGCGTGCGAGCTGCTGCGCAGGCTGACCGAGTCCGGCCACGACGTCCGGGTCGTCCCGACCGCCGCGTCGCTGAACTTCGTCGGAGCGGCGACCTGGTCCGCCCTCTCCGGGAACCCGGTGTCGACCGAGGTCTGGGACGGTGTGCACGAGGTGCCGCACGTCAGGATCGGCCAGGCCGCCGATCTCGTCGTCGTCGCGCCCGCGACCGCGGACATGCTCGCCAAGGCCGCCCACGGCCTCGCCGACGACCTCCTCACGAACACCCTGCTCACCGCGCGCTGTCCGGTCGTCTTCGCGCCCGCCATGCACACGGAGATGTGGGAGCACCCCGCCACCCAGGAGAACGTCGCCACCCTCCGCCGCCGTGGCGCCGTCGTCATCGAGCCCGCCGTGGGCAGGCTCACCGGCGTGGACACGGGCAAGGGCAGGCTGCCCGACCCCGGGGAGATCTTCGAGGTCTGCCGGGGCGTCCTGGCCCGTGGCCCCGTGGCCGCCGACCTCGCCGGCCGGCATGTGGTGATCAGCGCGGGCGGCACCCGTGAGCCGCTCGACCCGGTCCGCTACCTGGGCAACCGCTCCTCCGGCAAGCAGGGGTACGCCCTGGCCCGCACGGCGGTCGCCCGTGGCGCCCGGGTGACCCTCGTCGAGGCCAACACCGGGCTCCCCGACCCGGCGGGCGCCGACGTCCTGCACGCCGGGACCGCCGTGCAGCTGCGTGAAGCCGTGCTGAAGGCCGCAGCCGACGCCGACGTGGTCGTGATGGCGGCGGCGGTCGCCGACTTCCGGCCCGCGGCCTACGCCTCGGGCAAGATCAAGAAGAAGGACGGCCAGGAGCCCGCGCCCATCGCCCTCGTCCGCAACCCCGACATCCTCGCCGAGGTCGCCGCGGAGCGTGCCCGGCCGGGGCAGATCGTCGTGGGCTTCGCCGCGGAGACGGACGACGTCCTCGCCAACGGCCGCGAGAAGCTCCGCCGCAAGGGCTGCGACCTCCTCGTCGTCAACGAGGTAGGGGAGCGCAAGACCTTCGGCTCGGAGGAGAACGAGGCGGTCGTGCTCGCGGCGGACGGAGCGGAGACCGCTGTGCCGTACGGTCCCAAGGAGGCACTCGCCGACACGGTGTGGGACCTGGTGGCGGCCCGTTTCGGCCAGACCGGCTAGGCCGGACCGACTGGGAGGAATCTCACGACAATCAGCCTTATTGTGCCCCCGAAAGGGCGAATTTTCGTACTGCCGTCAACGGTGCCGCAGGTCACAGACCCTCCAAGGGGCGAGACGTGTCGCCCATTCACCGGGAGCGACCGATAAACTGGTCGACGGAATGTGCCGGGCGCAGCTCCCGGCGGTCCACCAATGATCAGCCAGCAGCCGCTGCAACCCCAGGGAGCGATGTGTCCCGCCGTCTCTTCACCTCGGAGTCCGTCACCGAGGGCCACCCCGACAAGATCGCTGACCAGATCAGCGACACGATTCTGGACGCGCTCCTGCGTGAGGACCCTTCCTCGCGCGTCGCCGTCGAGACCCTGATCACCACTGGTCTGGTGCATGTCGCGGGTGAGGTCACGACCAAGGCTTACGCCGACATCCCCAACCTCGTGCGCAACAAGGTCCTGGAGATCGGTTACGACTCCTCCAAGAAGGGCTTCGACGGAGCCTCCTGCGGCGTCTCCGTGTCCATCGGGGCGCAGTCCCCGGACATCGCCCAGGGTGTCGACACGGCGTACGAGAAGCGTGTCGAGGGCGACGAGGACGAGCTCGACAAGCAGGGTGCCGGCGACCAGGGGCTGATGTTCGGCTACGCCTGCGACGAGACGCCCGAGCTGATGCCGCTCCCGATCTACCTCGCGCACCGCCTCTCACGCAGGCTGTCCGAGGTCCGCAAGAACGGGACCATCCCGTACCTGCGCCCCGACGGCAAGACCCAGGTCACCATCGAGTACGACGACGACAAGGCCGTCCGCCTCGACACCGTCGTCGTCTCCTCGCAGCACGCCTCCGACATCGACCTCGACTCGCTGCTCGCGCCCGACATCCGCGAGTTCGTCGTGGAGCACGTCCTGGCGCAGCTCATCGAGGACGGCATCAAGCTCGACACCGAGGGCTACCGCCTCCTGGTGAACCCGACCGGGCGCTTCGAGATCGGTGGCCCGATGGGCGACGCCGGTCTGACCGGCCGCAAGATCATCATCGACACCTACGGTGGCATGGCCCGCCACGGTGGCGGTGCCTTCTCGGGCAAGGACCCGTCCAAGGTGGACCGCTCGGCCGCCTACGCCATGCGCTGGGTCGCCAAGAACGTCGTCGCGGCCGGACTCGCCACCCGGTGCGAGGTCCAGGTCGCCTACGCGATCGGCAAGGCCGAGCCCGTGGGCCTGTTCGTCGAGACCTTCGGCACTGCCGCAGTCGACACGGAGAAGATCGAGCACGCCATCAGCGAGGTCTTCGACCTCCGCCCGGCCGCGATCATCCGCGACCTCGACCTGCTCCGCCCGATCTACGCCCAGACCGCGGCGTACGGCCACTTCGGCCGGGAACTCCCCGACTTCACCTGGGAGCGCACCGACCGCGTGGACGCGCTGCGCCAGGCGGCGGGGCTCTGAGCCGAGCCCCTCGTTCTCGCCCGGGGCCCGGACACCGCGACGCGGGTCCGGGCCCCGGGCGTGTGCCAGGGCCCGGAAATCGGGGTGCGGTGCGCGGGTGCCGTGCCCCATGGTGGCTCCGGCTCCCGGTGCGAAGGCTGCGGATACTTCTGGAGCGGGGCGGTGTCCCCGCAGTGAAAGAACCCCGCCGCGGCCGATCCTGATCTCGGGGGCCGTTTCGCCGTCCGGCGCCTCTGTCGGTGGCGTCTGGTAGGAATTTGGCTGTGAGCAGCGACAACGAGCGGTCCGACGACCCCGGCGCAGGGGCCCCGGAGCAGCTTGCGCTCATCCGGGAGACGGTGCGCCAGGCCAAGGTGCCGCGCGCCAAGCCCAGGACCTGGCGGGGAGCTGCGCTGGCCGCGGAGCTGCCGGTCGCCCGTGTCCTGGTGAACAAGGGCGCGCTCCACCTCGACCAGTACTTCGACTACGCCGTCCCGGAGGAGCTCGACGCCGCGGCACAGCCCGGTGTCCGCGTCCGGGTCCGGTTCGGCGCCGGAGGCCGGCAGGTCCGCGGCGGGCGGCGCGAGGGCGGCGGTCTCATCGACGGCTTCCTGATCGAGCGGCGCGCCTCCTCGGACTACCAGGGCGCCCTCGCCGCCCTGGCCTACGTCGTCTCACCCGAGCCGGTGCTCGGGCCCGAGCTGCTGGAGCTCTCCCGGGCCGTCGCCGACCGCTATGCCGGCAGCCTCGCTGATGTGCTGCAGCTCGCCGTGCCGCCCAGGAACGGCCGAGCCGAGTCCAAACCGTCGCCCGCGCCCCTTCCGCCCCCGCCCGCTCCGGAACCAGGTACCTGGGAGCGCTACGCCCAGGGGCCCGGTTTCCTGCGGGCTCTGGCGGAGGGCGGGGCGCCACGCGCCGTGTGGACCGCGCTGCCCGGACCGCACTGGCCCGAGGAGATCGCCCGCGCCGTGGCCGCAACCCTGGCCTCCGGCCGCGGCGCGCTCGTCGTCGTACCGGACGGGCGCAGTGCCGGGCGGGTCGACGCGGCCCTGACCGGGGTGCTGGGGGAGGGGCGGCACGCGCTGCTGACGGCCGAGTCAGGCCCCGAGAAGCGCTACCGCCAGTGGCTCGCCGTCCGGCGCGGATCGGTGCGCGCGGTGGTCGGCACGAGGGCCGCCATGTTCGCCCCCGTCACCGATCTCGGGCTGGTGGCCGTCTGGGACGACGGGGACTCCAGCCACAGCGACGACAACGCCCCCTTCCCGCACGTCAGGGAGGTTCTGGAGCTGCGGGCCGCGCACGGCCGGTGTGCGTTCCTGCTGGGCGGGACGACCTGCACGGTCGAGGCCGCGCAGCTGGTCGAGAGCGGCTGGGCCCTGCCCCTGCGCGCGGACCGGGACCAGCTGCGGATCGCCGCACCCCTGGTCCGTACGGTCGGCGACGGGGAGCTCGCACGCGACGGCGCGGCCCGCTCGGCGCGACTGCCCAGCCTGGCCTGGCAGACAGTACGGGACGGACTGCGCAGCGGGCCCGTGCTCGTCCAGGTCCCGCGCAGGGGGTACGCCCCCCGACTGGCCTGCGAGCGCTGCCGCGAACCCGCGCGGTGCCGGCACTGCGCGGGTCCCCTGGAAGCGCCGGACCAGCGGAAGCTCGACTGCGCCTGGTGCGGGCGCGCCGAAACGGCCTGGAGCTGTGGCGCCTGCGGCGGTGTGCGGCTGCGGGCGCAGATCGTCGGGGCCCGCCGGACCGCCGAGGAGCTGGGCCGGGCGTTCCCGGCCGTTCCCGTGCGGACGTCGGGCCGCGACCACGTGCTGGACTCCGTGCCCGGACAGCCGGCCCTGGTCGTCAGCACCCCCGGGGCCGAACCGGTGGCCGAGGGCGGGTACGCGGCTGCGCTGCTCCTGGACGGCTGGGCGATGGTCGGCAGGCCCGACCTGCGGGCCGGCGAGGAGGCGTTGCGGCGCTGGACGGCCGCCGCCGCGCTGGTGCGGGGCCAGCCGGAAGGGGGCACGGTCGTGATCGTGGCCGAACCGACCTTGCGGCCCGTCCAGGCCCTGGTCCGCTGGGACCCGGTCGGCCATGCCCGCCGAGAGCTCGCGGAACGGGCCGAGCTCGGTTTCCCGCCCGTGTCCCGGATGGCTTCGGTGACAGGCCCCGCCGAGGCGGTGGCCGCCTTCCTCGCGGGTGCCGAGCTGCCCCCTGAGGCGCAGGTGCTCGGACCGGTACAGGTGCCGGGCGCCGCTCCCGGCAGGCCCCGCAGGCAGGGTGACGCCCCGCCCGGCGACACCTGGGAGCGGGCGCTGATCAGGGTTCCGCCGGGGCGGGGCGCGGCGCTGGCGACCGCCCTGAAGACGGCACAGGCCGCCCGGACGGCCAAGGGCACCGGCGATCCGGTACGGATCAGGATCGACCCCCTGGACATCGGCTGACGACGCCTGGGCCGGGTCCTGGGTCCTGGCGCTCCTCAGCCGTTACGGGGCCCCGGAAACGCTCCCGGGCGGTCCGAGGGCTGCGGCGGCATGGAGCGGGCCGCGGGCACGGAGGGCAGCGCGGGGGAGGAGTTCTGCGCCGCGGGCAGCGGGCGGTTCACGGTCTCGGCAGCCGCCTCCGCCGACCCCGGCTGCGGGGTGTTGCGGCGCGCGCCGTAACGGCGGTGCACCGCCTGCTTGGTGACGCCGAGGGCAGAACCCACCGCGTCCCACGAGAACCCCAGCGAACGGTCGAAGTCCACCGCCGCCGTCACCAGCGTCTCGACGCTGTCCCGCAGTTCCTGGGCCAGCCGCACCGTCGGGGCCGGCGCCCTCCCGTAGACGACGAAGCCCGCGGACGGGCCGGAGCGGCGCGGACGGTAGACGTTGCCCAGCTGCGCAGTGAGGGTGCGCAGGGCGTCCACCTGCCGCCGGACCCGCTCGATGTCCCGCACCAACAGGTGCAGGCTGGCACGCGCTTGGGCGTCGTGGGTTGCGTGGTCGGCCATGAAGAAGCCTCTCGAACCGGCGTTGAAAGGGATCGGACCGCGTGAGGGCGGTCCACTTCGGTCAATCTCACTTGACCAACGCGTCACCCGGCCATGTGGTCACGCAATAGGGGCGTATGTGCATGTGCGCGGGGCGCACGACGCCCGCGTACGCTCCCCGTGGCCGGGTTCACGCGAGGCCCTAGACTGGTGTGCTGCTCGCCACGTACGTTCCGGCCCGAGAGGCAGTCCGCCACCCATGAAGCTCGTCTTCGCAGGCACCCCCGAGGTCGCCGTTCCCGCCCTGGACGCCCTGATCGCCTCCGGCCGCCACGAGGTGGCCGCCGTGGTGACCCGCCCCGACGCCCCTGCCGGGCGAGGGCGCCGGCTCGTGGCCAGCCCCGTGGCGGAGCGCGCCGAAGAGGCCGGGATCGAGGTGCTCAAGCCGGTCAGGCCGCGCGACGAGGACTTCCTGGCCCGGCTGCGTGAGATCGCACCCGACTGCTGCCCCGTCGTCGCCTACGGCGCACTGCTGCCCAGGACCGCGCTGGACGTCCCGGCCAGGGGCTGGGTGAACCTCCACTTCTCGCTGCTGCCCGCCTGGCGCGGGGCCGCGCCCGTGCAGCACTCCGTGATGGCCGGGGACGAGGTCACCGGCGCCTCGACCTTCCTGATCGAGGAGGGGCTGGACTCGGGACCCGTGTACGGCGTCCTGACCGAGGAGGTCCGGCCCACCGACACCAGCGGCGACCTGCTCACCCGGCTCGCCTTCGCGGGCGCCGGGCTGCTCGCCGCGACCATGGACGGTATCGAGGACGGCACCCTGCACGCCGTCCCGCAGCCCGCCGACGGCGTGACGCTCGCCCCCAAGATCACGGTCGAGGACGCCCAGGTGCAGTGGTCCGCGCCCGCCCTCCGGGTCGACCGCGTGGTGCGCGGCTGCACCCCCGCACCGGGCGCCTGGACCCTCTTCCGCGGGGAACGCCTGAAGCTGGTCCAGGTCGTGCCCGTCCTCGACCGCACGGATCTCGCCCCGGGCGAGCTGTCCGTGGGCAAGAACAACGTGTACGTGGGCACCGGCTCGCACGCCGTGGAGCTCCTGTGGGTGCAGCCGCAGGGGAAGAAGCCGATGCGCGCCGCCGACTGGGCCCGCGGGGTGCGCATCGCCCACGGGGAGCTGCTGGGCCTCTGAGGCCCCGGGCGGCCGGCGGCCTCGGGACCGGCCGCCCGGCCCGGGGACCCGTCGGCGGCCTCGGGACCGGCCGGCGGGGACCGGCGACGTACGCTGGACGGGATCGCCCCCTCACCATCAGCGGAGCACCTTTCACGTGAACGACCAGCAGCGTCGCCGTCCCGCCAAGCCCCACCGCCGCCCGAAGAAGGACCCGGTCCGCTTCCTCGCCTTCGAGGTGCTCCGGGCCGTCGACGAGCGCGACGCCTACGCCAACCTCGTCCTCCCGCCGCTGCTGAAGAAGGCACGCGCCAAGGGCGACTTCGAGGGCCGGGACGCCGCGCTGGCGACCGAGCTGGTCTATGGCACGCTGCGCCGCCAGGGCACCTACGACGCGATCGTCGCCGCCTGCATCGACCGGCCGCTGCGCGAGGTGGACCCGCCGGTGCTCGACGTGCTCAACATGGGTGTGCACCAGCTGCTCGGCACCCGCATCCCGACCCACGCGGCCGTCTCGGCCAGTGTGGAGCTCGCGCGGGTGGTGCTGGGCGAGGGGCGCGCCAAGTTCGTCAACGCCGTGCTCCGCAAGGTCACCGCGCACGACCTCGACGGCTGGATGGAGCGTGTCGCCCCCTCGTACGAGGAGGACGCCGAGGAGCACCTCTCCGTCGTCCACTCGCACCCCCGGTGGGTCGTCTCCGCGCTCTGGGACGCCCTCGGCGGAGGCCGCGCGGGGATCGAGGACCTGCTGGAGGCGGACAACGAGCGGCCCGAGGTCACGCTGGTGGCGCGCCCCGGCCGCTCGACCCCCGACGAACTGCTGGACGCCCTCGGCGAGGAGAGCGGCCTGCCCGGCCGCTGGTCGCCGTACGCCGTGCGGATGGCCGAGGGCGGCGAGCCCGGGGCCCTGGCCGCTGTGCGGGACGGCAGCGCCGGTGTGCAGGACGAGGGCAGTCAGCTCGTCGCCGCCGCCCTGGCCGCCGCGCCCGTCGAGGGCGAGGACAGCCGGTGGCTCGACGGCTGCGCGGGACCGGGCGGCAAGGCCGCGCTGCTGGCCGCGCTGGCCGCGGGGCGCGGCGCGACCCTGCTCGCGGCCGAGAAGCAGCCGCACCGGGCCCGGCTCGTCGAGCGCGCGCTCGCCGGCAACCCCGGGCCCTACCAGGTGATCACCGCCGACGGCACCCGGCCGCCGTGGCGGCCCGGCTCCTTCGACCGGGTCCTGATGGACGTCCCGTGCTCCGGCCTCGGCGCACTGCGCCGGCGCCCCGAGTCCCGCTGGCGGCGCCGGCCCGAGGATCTGGAGGGCTTCGCACCCCTGCAGCGCGGTCTGCTGCGCGAGGCGCTGAAGGCCGTACGCGTCGGCGGGGTGGTCGGTTACGCGACCTGCTCGCCGCATCTGGCCGAGACGCGTGTCGTCGTCGAGGACGTGCTCAAGGGACGGGGAGGGGCACCGGCCGAGGCCGAGTGGATCGACGCCCGTCCGCTGCTCCCCGGAGTGCCGGCGCTGGGCGACGGGCCCGACATCCAGCTCTGGCCGCACCTGCACGGCACCGACGCGATGTACCTGGCCCTGCTGCGCCGAACGGGCTGACGCGGCGCGGTGCCGCACGGGCCGGCGCCGAGCGGCTCCGTACGGACCGACGCGGCGCGGTGCCGCACGGGCTCTCAGGTCGCGCGGGTTCCCGGTCAGCGCGGGCGGTCCCCGGCGACGGCGACACGCTCGGCCATCCGGCGGTGCGGGGCGTAGTCGTTCACCGCGTAGTGCTGCGTCGCCCGGTTGTCCCAGAACGCCACGTCACCCGCGCGCCAGGTGAAGCGCACCTGGTACTCGGGGACGTGTGCCTGCTGGAAGAGCAGCCGCAGCATCCGGTCGCTCTCCTCCTGGTCCCAGCCCACGATCCGGGTGGTGAACGAGGTGTTGACGAAGAGCATCCGGCGTCCGGTGGCGGGATGCGTCCGCACCACCGGGTGCTCGACCGGCGGGAAGCGGTCCTGGAAGGGGAGCAGCCGCTCCGGAGGGGTGAACCGCGCGAACCCCGGCACGAAGTCGTGCACCGCCCGCGCCCCCTCCAGACGTGCCCTGGTCTCCGGCGGAAGGTTGTCGTACGCGGCGGCCATGTCGGCCCACATGGTGTCCCCGCCGTAGGGAGGCACCTCGCGCAGGTGGAGGACCGCGCCGAGCGCGGGCCGCTCGCGGAACGTCACATCGGTGTGCCAGACGTTCTCGAAACTCGGCGTGGCCGAGCGGTCGAAGCGCGCCACCTCCGGATCGTCGCCGGTGGCCAGCAGGGGGTTGGTCTCCAGCTCGCCCCAGTTGCGGGCGAAGGCACGCTGCTCGGCCGAACTGGGGTGCTGCCCCCGGAAGAAGAGCACCTTCCACTCCAGCAGCGCCCGGTCGAGCTCCCCGCGCACGGCCGGCGTGAGCGGACGGGTCAGGTCGACACCGCCGATCTCCGCGCCGATGAGCGGCCCGAGCGGAACGACGTCGAACAGCGTGTAGGGCCGGTCGGGCTGACCCGGCGCCAGCCTGCGCAGCTCGCGGGTGCCCTCGTACAGTCCGTCCGGAGGCAGCCGGGTGGAGCGCAGTGCGGGGGCGGGACCGAGGGGCGTGGTGAGGGACATGGGGACTCCTGTCTCCGTCGGGGGGTGTGGGCCGCCCGCCGGGACGGGCGGCCCCGGGGAATCAGCGGGCCGCGTCGCGTACGGCTGCGCCGATCTCGGCGCGCAACGCGGCGTACTCCGGCAGTCCGCGTAGCCCGTCCGGGTCGTCGGCGCCCGTACGGGGCAGGGGGATCGGGACGTCCAGGGCCACGGTGCCCGGGCCACCGCTCAGGACGACCGCGCGGGTGCCCAGGAAGACGGCCTCGTCCACGCTGTGCGTGACGAAGACCGAGGTGATCCCCGTACGCGCGCTCACCGTTCTCAGGTCCTCCTGGAGGCGCTCACGGGTCAGCGCGTCCAGCGCGGCGAACGGCTCGTCCAGCAGGAGCAGGTCCTTGCCGCCGGCCAGGGCCCGGGCGATGGCCACCCGCTGCTGCTGGCCCCCGGAGATCTGCCACGTCCTGCGCCGGGCGGTGCCGGCCAGACCGACCCGCTCCAGCAACTCCTCGACGCGTGAGGGGCGTTCGGCTCGAGGGATCCCCGCGTAGCGCAGCGCCAGGGAGATGTTCTCCCCGACCGTGTGCCAGGGGAACAGCCGTGGCTGCTGGAAGACGACTCCCGCCTGACGCCCCGGCTCGGGTGCCCCGCCGTGCACGCTCACGTCACCGGACGAGGCCCGTTCGAAGCCGGCGATCAGCCGCAGCAGTGTGCTCTTGCCGCTTCCCGAAGGGCCGACGAGCACCAGGAACTCGCCGGCCGGGACATCGAGCGACAGCGGGCCGAGGGCCGTGACGGTGTCCGGGCCGCGACCGTAGCGATGGGTCACGTCACGGACGGAGACGGCGGGAGTGACGGTCGCGGGTCCGGCCTCCCGTGCACCGTCCCGGGTGTTCTCGCGGGGGTCATCCGGAGACGGCATCGCTCAGCCCTTCCACGTAGACGGCCTTCTCCAGCTCGGAGAGCTCCGGCGCGGCGGGGATCTGTTTCTGCCCGGCCAGGAACTCCGCCGCGCTGTGCAGGTTCTCCGCCAGTCCGCCGACCTTTCCGGGGCGGCCCAGCCACTTGTCGTCCGCCTGTTCGGCAGGCTTGAGGAAGATGCCCTGCTTCAGCTGGGTGGCGGCGTCGCCGGGGTCGATCCCGAGCTGCTTGCCGACGGCGTCGGCGGCGGCCGACGGGTCGTCATGGATGAGGTCCAGGGCCTGTGCCTGCGCCTTGCGCCAGGCGGCGATCACCTCGGGCTGCTTCTCGATGAAGGCGGTGGACGCCACCCCGAGGTCCAGCGTCGGCTTCCCGGACGCGGCCAGTTCCCGGCTGGAGAGCAGGGTCTTGCCGGTCTTCCCGAGTTCGTCGAGCGTGGGCAGCCACACGTAGGCGGCGTCGATGTCGCCCCGCGACCAGGCCGCGACGATGTCCTGCGGTTCGAGGTCGAGCAGTTCCACCTTCGAAGCGTTTACTCCCGCCTTGTCGAGCGCGGCCAGCAGGCTGTAGTGCGAGGTGGAGCTGAAGGGTGTGGCGACCTTGTGGCCCACCAGGTCCTCCACGTCCTCGATGCCGGAGCCGTCACGGGCCACCAGCGCCTCGTTGTCACCGGCGACGTCCAGGACCCAGGTGACCTGGTACGGGATGTTCAGCGGCTCGGACAGTCCGCGCGCCACCGGGCTGGAGCCGATCGCGGCCAGATCGATCGAGCCGGCGACGAACGCGGTGTTGATGCTCGCCCCGGAGTCGAATTTGATCCACTTGACGGTGTGGCCGGGCAGGGCCTTCTCCAGCAGGCCCTTCTCCTTCACGATCAAGTCGCCGCTGGGGAAGGCCTGGTAGCCGATCCGGATCGTGCTGCCGCCGCCTTGGCCGTCACCGCCTCCGCCGCCGGTTCCGCAGGCCGTGGTGACGACGAGAGCCCCCAGAGCCGCTACGAGCAGGGAGGTGCGGCGCAGACCGCGTGTTCCGGGCATGGCGTAGTCCTTCGTTCGTTCGTCGATCGTGGGATCCGCACGGGCAGGAAGCTCGGGTGGTACGGCGCAGGTGGCTCACGAGAGCCTGCGCCAGGGGGCGAAACGGTTCTCGGCACCCCGCAGCAGCGCGTCGATCAGCAGGCCGGAGACACCGATGGCGAAGAGCCCGAGAACGACCACGTCGGACTGGTTGTAGCGCTGGGCGTCACGGATCATGCCGCCGATGCCGGGCAGTCCGTTGACGGTCTCGGCGGCGACCACCGAGGAGTACGCGATCCCGAACGCCAGCCGTACGCCGACGAGGATCTCCGGCAGCGCGGACGGCAGGACGACGGAGGCCACCACCTGGGAGCGGCGGGCCCCGATGGCCCGTGCCGCCTCCACCAGCGAGGCGGGCGCGGAGGCGACGGCGGACGCGGTGGCGACGGCCACGGGCGGCATGGCGGCGATCGCCAGCAGCCACAGCTTGGGTGCCTCGTCGATGCCGAACCAGATGATCAGCAGGCTGAAGTAGGCCAGCGGCGGCAGCGTCCGGAGGAAGGCCACCGCTGGTTCGAACACCACCCGCACCCAGGGCAGCGTGCCCATCAGCACCCCGGCCACGAGCCCGGCCAGGACACCGGCGCCCGCGCCGATCGCGATCCGGCGCAGGCTGATGCCCAGATGCTCGATCAGAGTGTGGCCCTGGTAGCCGCGTACCCCGTCATGGGTGCCGGAGGCCGCGACGAGCGCGTCCCAGACGGCCGACGGCGGCGGCACCAGCAACGGCGACCACAGGCGCAGGGTGGTGACGAGCTGCCAGAGGGCGAGCAGTACGGCCAGCGCGAGGAGCCGCAGCCCCACGCGCCGCAGCCGTGCGGTTCTCTCGGCGGTGCTCCCGGGCGAGCGGCGGCTCGGCGGGGGTACGGCCGAGGGATCACGGGAGGGTGCCGGGCCGGGTGGCCGCTGCTCCGTCGTGGGTGTGGTCATGGCGGGCTCCGTCGGGAGGTGCCGAAGGCACCCGGCCGCCGAAAGAAACGGGCGGACGGGGCCGGGCAGGCGGGTGCGGGGCGCGGAGTGGGGCGCCCGCGGCAACGGGGGAGGGGCCCCGCAGAACGTGCGTGCGCCGGCTCGCCGTACGCGGACACAGGTCCGGTCAGGCTCGCGGACGGAGTTCTGGAGGGGATCGCCGGCTCACCCGAGGGGCGGCCGGAAGGCGGGCGGACGACGCCGCACAGTTCTGGAAGCGCTCAGCGCTGCCGGGCCAGGCTCAACAGGAGCAGCTGGTCACGCGGCAGAGATCGATGCTGAGGCGCTCCCTCAGGAACTGGTCGCTGATCACGCAGCGTTTCTAACACAGCCTCAAGGCCGGCACCAGAGGCTGTCCGCGCCCTGGTACGGCCCGAGGCGGGTTCGACCGCTCCCGCGGGGCCCGCGGGGTGTGCCGAGCGGGCGGGGCGGAGGGGAGGAAGGGAGACGGTGAGGGCGGTGGGATCCCACCCTGCCCGCCGGAGCCGCCTCCCCGGCCGGCTCCGGGAGACGGAATCGCGGGGTGAAAAGGCCGGGATCGTGAGAACCGTAATGATCCCGTGAGGCTTTGGGGCGCACCGAGGCGGGGAAGTGGCGCGGAGCATGGCAGGCTTGGGTGCATGGCCCAGATCAACCCCAGCATCCTGTCCGCCGACTTCGCCCGCCTCGCCGAGGAGGCGAAGGCCGTCGATGGCGCCGACTGGCTCCATGTCGATGTCATGGACAACCACTTCGTGCCCAACCTGACGCTCGGGGTGCCCATCGTCGAGGCCCTGAGCAAGGCCACGGACACCCCGCTGGACTGCCACCTGATGATCGAGGACGCGGACCGCTGGGCCCCGCAGTACGTCGAGGCCGGTGCGGGGTCGGTGACCTTCCACGCGGAGGCCGCCGCCGCGCCCGTGCGGCTCGCGCGGGAGATCAGGGCGAAGGGGGCCCGCGCCTCCATGGCGCTGAAGCCCGCCACGCCCATCGAGCCGTACGAGGACCTGCTCCCCGAGCTCGACATGCTGCTGATCATGACCGTGGAGCCGGGCTTCGGCGGCCAGGCGTTCCTGGACATCATGCTGCCGAAGATCCGCCGCACCCGTGAGCTGATCTCCAAGCACGGACTCGAACTGTGGCTGCAGGTAGACGGCGGCGTCTCCGCCACCACCATCGAGCGGTGCGCCGAGGCGGGCGCGGACGTGTTCGTCGCCGGCTCGGCGGTGTACGGGGCCGAGGACCCGGCGGAGGCGGTGCGGGCGCTGCGCGCGCAGGCGGACACGGCCACGGCCGCGGCCGCCTGGGCGTGCGGCCACTGAGACAAGAGCAGATGAACGCGGCCCGACGGGCCGGATCAAGGATCGCCGGATCTGACAGGATGAGCGGCGTATCGGGCGTGTGAACAGCAGTGAGGAGATCGCGGTGTCTGGCATCTCGGCGGGTCGGTCAGCCATGCGGATGGGACCCGCGGAGCTGGTGCAGGCGGCGGCCATGGCCCGCCGGTTCTACCTCGAGGGAAAGTCGAAGATCCAGATCGCCGAGGAGTTCGGCGTCAGCCGCTTCAAGGTGGCCAGGGTTCTGGAGACGGCCCTCGAGCGTGATCTCGTACGGATCGAGATCCGGGTACCGGCGGAGCTCGACGCGGAGCGCTCCGACGCGCTCCGGGCGCGTTACGGCCTGCGGCACGCTGTCGTGGTCGAATCCCCGGCGGAGGAGCAGGACGACGCCGCCGACCCGGAGAACCTCGGTGAGGTCGCGGCCGATCTGCTCGGTGAGCTGGTGAACGAGGGAGATGTGCTGGGGCTGGCCTGGGGCCGCTCCACCATCCACATGGCGGCGGCCCTCGACCGGCTGCCGCCGTGCACGGTCGTGCAGCTGACCGGCGTCTACGACGCGGGGACGGCGGAGCGCGGGTCGGTCGAGGCGGTGCGTCGCGCGGCCCAGGTGTCCGGAGGCGAGGCGCACCCCATCTACGCCCCGATGCTGCTGCCCGACCCGGCCACGGCCGCCGCCCTGCGCCACCAGACGGGTATCGCACGCGCCTTCGAGTACTTCGACAAGGTGACGGTGGCGGCGGTCTCGATCGGGTCGTGGGAACCGGGCATCTCCACCGTCCACGACATGCTCTCGGACGAGGAACGCGGCCACTACGCCTCGCTCGGTGTCGCCGCGGAGATGTCGGCGCACCTCTTCGACGCCGACGGCCGCAGGGTCGGCCGGGATCTCGGCGAGCGGTGCATCACGGTGGAGGCCGACCGGCTGCGCCGGATTCCCGAGGTGGTGGCCATCGCCGGCGGCCAGCGCAAGGCGGCGGCGATCGGCGCGGTACTCCGCTCGGGCCTGGTCACCAGCCTCGTCACGGACACGGCGGCGGCCGACTACCTCCTGACGGAGTCCGCCGCGGGCCAGCGCCCGGCGCTGGAGCGTGCCGACCCCGACGACTGAGACGGATCACGCCGGCCGAGGCCGGACAGCACGGAGGCCGGACACCCGGGCGGGGGTCCGGCCTCCGTGCTGTCCGGGCTCAGCGGCTCTCGCCCGCCGTCTGCCGCGCGTGCTCCGTGCGCACGCCCAGTACGGCCTCCTCCAGATACGCCCCCGGCTCCGCGTACTGGCTGACGGCGTCCGGGTTGTAGCGCGGGGTCTGCCGCGACCAGTCGAGATTGCCCCGCATCCAGCTCCGCATCCCGTCGAGATAGGGCACGAGCACCCCCGCCAGCTGCGGGTACAGCTCGAGCAGCTCCTCCTCGGCCGTGAGGAACCGTTCCGTCTCGGTGGCTATCTCGGCGCACACGTGCTCGAGTGCCTGTTGCTTGCCGTAGCCCCGATGGTGCCGGACCAGGTGGACGAGATTGTGGATCTCGCCGAGGACCTGCTCCTTCTCGTAGGAATAGACGTCGTTGGCCCAGCACACGACGTTGCAGGAGGCCTCCAGCGCCGTGATGAAGCGGGGATCGTTGTGGACCCACTCGGGCGCGCCGATGCCCGCCACGATCTCGATCAGGTCCATGCAGACGTGGATGGCCCCGGTGTGCCGGCGCCGGGTGATGTAGGTGGCCTCGGACGGCACGACGTCGGCGGCGCGGTTGCCCGCCTCCCAGGTGGTGGCCGTCGTCAGATAGGCCATGAGGTGCCATGAGAACCGGCTGCGCCAGTGCGGCGCGGCCTTGGGGACCGTACGTTCCCACAAATCGATCAGGGCCACGACGGCGGCCGGGGCCTCCTCGTCCGGCAGGAGGCCGGGGGCGGTGCCCTCGACCACGGCGCGCATGCGTTCGACCACATGGCGTACCCGCTCGGGGTCGCGTCCGAGGTGACCGTCGTCCAGCTGGTCGTCGACGAGGAAGAGCCAGACGAACCAGTCGGCGACCAGATCGAGATGCTCCTCGTTCGCCGTCGGGTAGACCATGCCGACGAATGCGCCGAAGTCGGCCTGCTCGAACCGCTCTCTGGCGGCCTCCCGGTGGACCAGGCCGGTGCGTCGCGTCCATGTGCCGAGATGCTCGCGGGTGTGTTCCACGTGCGGATTACTCCGCTGGGGGAACGGGCAGTAGATGTCCGGCAGTTCGCTCTCCACAGGCAGACCCCACATCCTCTCCGGTCGAGCGTGTGGCAGGTGTTCCGGTTGTCGGGCGGCGTTGCCTTTACCCCAGAGACCTGCGAATTTGAAGCTACCTGACCCTTCGTCACCTGGTCCAGGGATAATGATCGGGAGTGCTCGAATCCTGTTCGGGTAAGGTCCATGGGTAAGGCAGGGTTCCACTTGCCCGGTCCCCGAAGCGGCTCCTTGGAGGAACCGACGAACGAGGGGGCGCATTGCTGTGTCTTCGTGGAAGCGACCTGCACCGATTCGTATGAAAAAATGGGTGTTATGCGTTTTCTTGAACCCGGCACCGGTCGCTACACGGCCTCCCCCTCGGTCCCGTACGACCTGACGTACGACGACGTCTTCATGGTCCCCGGCCGTTCCGCGGTCGGATCCCGGCAGGCCGTCGACCTCTCGTCGCCCGACGGCAGCGGCACCACCATCCCCCTCGTCGTCGCGAACATGACCGCCATCGCGGGCCGCCGCATGGCGGAGACGATCGCCCGCCGCGGAGGCCTGGTCGTCATCCCCCAGGACATCCCGATCGAGGTCGTCACCGAGGTCATCAGCTGGGTCAAGAAGCGCCACCTCGTGCTCGACACGCCGATCGTGCTGGCCCCCGGCCAGACCGTCGCCGACGCGCTGTCCCTCCTGCACAAGCGGGCACACGGCGCCGGTGTCGTCGTCGATGCCGAGCACCGGCCGGTCGGCGTCGTCACCGACCACGACCTGAGCGGTGTCGACCGCTTCACCCAGCTGTCCGAGGTCATGTCCAAGGACCTCGTCGTGCTCGACGCGGAGATCGACCCGCGCGAGGCCTTCAACAGACTGGACGGAGCCAACCGCAAGCTCGCTCCCGCGGTCGACGCGGACGGACGGCTCGTCGGCATCCTCACCCGCAAGGCCGCGCTGCGCGCGACGCTCTACACCCCCGCGACCGACGCGAACGGCAAGCTGCGCATCGCGGCCGCGGTCGGCATCAACGGCGACGTCGCGGGCAAGGCCAAGCAGCTCCTGGACGCCGGTGTCGACACCCTGGTGGTGGACACCGCGCACGGCCACCAGGAGTCCATGATCAGCGCCGTCGCCGCCGTACGCGCGCTCGACCCGCAGGTGCCGATCGTCGCGGGCAACGTCGTGGCGGCGGAGGGTGTACGCGATCTGATCGAGGCGGGCGCCGACATCATCAAGGTCGGTGTGGGCCCCGGCGCGATGTGCACCACCCGGATGATGACCGGTGTCGGCAGGCCCCAGTTCTCCGCCGTGCTGGAGTGCGCCGCCGAGGCGAGGAAGCACGGGAAGCACGTCTGGGCCGACGGCGGCGTCCGGCACCCGCGCGACGTGGCCATGGCCCTTGCCGCCGGTGCGTCCAACGTCATGATCGGGTCGTGGTTCGCGGGGACGTACGAGTCGCCCGGTGACCTCCAGCAGTCCGCCGACGGGCGGTACTACAAGGAGTCGTTCGGCATGGCCTCGGCGCGCGCGGTCAAGAACCGCACCTCGGAGGAGTCCGCCTACGACCGTGCCCGCAAGGGGCTCTTCGAGGAGGGCATCTCCACCTCGCGGATGTTCCTCGACCCCACCCGCCCCGGTGTGGAGGACCTGATCGACTCGATCATCGCCGGTGTGCGGTCGTCCTGCACCTACGCGGGCGCCGCCTCGCTGGAGGAGTTCGCCGAGAAGGCGATCGTGGGTGTCCAGAGCGCCGCCGGTTACGCGGAGGGCAAGCCGCTGCACGCCAGCTGGAGCTGACGGCGCGGCGGCTGTCGGCCGCCGTGCTCCACAGGTGCCCCTTCCGGGAGTCTCCCGGAAGGGGCACCTGTTTCTGTACGCAGTCGACTTCTGTACGTCGATGACCGCTGGGTGACTGTTTGTTTTCACGTATGAGCGAGCCGGACTTCCCTCAACTTGGTTGAAGGGTAAGTAATATGAGCGCCAATCAACGGCCCCCTCGTCTCTGCGGTAAGGGATCTCATGACCTTCTTCACCGAACTGGCCCAGCAGTACATCGACGGCGAGTGGAGGCCGGGGAAGGGGTCCTGGGACATCATCGACTTCAACCCGTACAGCGGGGAGAAGCTCGCCTCGATCACCGTCGCCACGGCGGGCGAGGTCGACCAGGCCTACCGGGCCGCCGAGCGAGCCCAGGAGCAGTGGGCGGACACCAACCCGTACGCCCGGCGGACCGTGCTGGAGAAGGCGCTGCGCGTCGTCGAGGAGCGCGAGGCCGAGATAGCCGAGGCGATCGTCGCGGAGCTCGGCGGCACCCGGCTGAAGGCGGGCTTCGAGCTGCACCTGGCCAAGGAGTTCCTCCGTGAGGCGGCCCAGCTCACGCTGCGGTCCACCGGCCAGATACTCCCCTCGCCGACCGACGGCAAGGAGAACCGCGTCTACCGGGTGCCCGTGGGCGTCGTGGGAGTCATCAGCCCCTTCAACTTCCCCTTCCTGCTGTCCCTCAAGTCGGTCGCGCCCGCCCTCGCCCTGGGCAACGCCGTGGTCCTCAAGCCGCACCAGAACACCCCGGTCTGCGGCGGCACGCTCATAGCCAGGGTGTTCGAGGAGGCGGGACTCCCCGCCGGCCTGCTGAACGTCGTGGTCACCGACATCGCCGAGATCGGGGACAGCCTGCTGGAGCACCCGGTCCCGCAGGTGATCTCCTTCACAGGCTCCGACAAGGTCGGCAGGCACGTCGCGACGGTCTGCGCGGCCAACCTCAAGCGCGCCGTGCTCGAACTGGGCGGCAACAGCGCCCTGATCGTCCTGGACGACGCCGATGTGGACTACGCCGTCGACGCCGCCGTCTTCAGCCGCTACATCCACCAGGGGCAGGTCTGCATGGCGGCCAACCGCATCCTGGTGGACCGCGCGGTGGAGCGGGAGTTCACCGAGAAGTTCGTCGCCAAGGTCGCCTCCCTGCACGTCGGGGACCCAGCCGACCCCGCCACCCACATCGGCCCGCTGATCAACTCCTCGCAGGCCGAAGCGGTGTCCAGGCTCGTCGACGAGACCGTGGAGGCCGGCGCCACGGCGCTGCTGCACGGACGGGCCGAGGGCAACGTGGTGAGCCCGTCCGTACTGACCGGCCTCGCCGCCGATTCCCCCGTGCTCCAGCAGGAGATCTTCGGCCCCGTGGCCCTGCTCGTCCCCTTCGAGGGCGAGGACGAGGCCGTCCGGATCGCCAACGACACGCCGTACGGGCTGAGCGGCGCGGTCCACACCGCGAACGTCGAGCGCGGCGTACGGGTGGGGCAGCGAATCCGCACCGGCATGATCCACGTCAACGACAGCACGGTCCACGACGAGCCCATCGTCCCCTTCGGCGGGGAGAAGAACTCGGGCCTCGGACGGCTCAACGGCGACTCGATGCTGGAGGCCTTCACCACGCAGAAGTGGATCTCGGTCCAGCACGGACGTTCGCAGTTCCCCTTCTGACCCACCTCCCCGCGGGGCGGACTTACCCTCCCCGCGGCGGGCGCGCCCCGCGCGGCGGACCCGTGGTCTACTTCGGGGGCGGCCATCGCCGCCCCCGAACCGTCCGTCGCAGAGAAGTGACCCACCCGAAGTGCGCCTGAACGACCTCGACGAACGCATCGTCCACGCCCTCGCCGAAGACGCCCGACGGTCCTACGCGGACATCGGCGCGCTCATCGGCCTCTCCGCACCCGCGGTCAAACGCCGAGTGGACCGGCTGCGCGCCGAAGGTGCCATCACGGGCTTCACCGTGCGGGTCGACCCGGCGGCGCTCGGCTGGGAGACCGAGGGCTTCATCGAGATCTACTGCAGCCGCAACACCGCCCCCGAGGCGATCAAGCGTGGGCTGTCCGCCTACCCGGAGGTCGCGTCCGCCTCCACCGTGACCGGCGACGCCGACGCGATCGTGCAGGTCTTCGCCGCCGACATGCGGCACTTCGAGCAGGTGCTGGAGCGGATCGCGGGCGAGCCGTACATCGAGCGGACGAAGTCCGTGCTCGTGCTCTCCCCGCTCCTTCGGCGCTACACCTCGGGCCCACCCGCCTGAGCCCTCCGCCCCCGGCCCACGGGTGGCCGGGCGGAGCGTACCGAGACCGAAATCACTTGCCTGACCTGCGATGACGCCGCACGCAACGAATCTTCGCACAGCGGCCCGGGCACGCAACGGATCGACGGTGTACGCGCAACAAACGCGTCTTGTCGCCCGTGCGGCCCGCGCCGTACCTTCGATACGTCTCCCACCCCGCCCGTCCCGCCCGAGGTCAGCCATGCCGCCGTTGCGTACCGCCCTGCTCCAGAGCTCAGGACGTCCCGGCTCCGTGGCCGACAACCTGGCGACCCTGGACGAGGCCGCCGGGCGTGCCGCGTCCGCCGGCGCCCGGCTGCTGGTCTGCCCGGAGCTGTTCCTCACCGGGTACGCCGTCGGCGACGCGCTCCTCGAGCTCGCCGAACCCGCCGACGGCCCCGGCGCGCGGGCCGTCGCCGACATCTGCGTACGCCACGGGCTCGCCGTCCACTACGGCTATCCGGAGCGGGAGGGGGAGCGGCTCTTCAACGCGGCCCAGCTGATCGGCCCCGACGGCACCCGGCTCGCCGCCTACCGCAAGACCCACCTCTTCGGCGCCTTCGAGCAGAAGTGGTTCACCCCCGGCGAGCGTCCCGTGGTGCAGGCCGAGCTGGACGGCGTACGGATCGGACTGCTGATCTGCTACGACGTCGAGTTCCCGGAGAACGTGCGCGCCCACGCCCTGGCCGGGACAGAGCTGCTGCTGGTGCCGACCGCGCTGATGCACCCGTACCCGTTCGTCGCCGAATCCCTCGTACCGGTCCGCGCGTTCGAGAGCCAGATGTACATCGCCTACGTCAACAGGACGGGTAGCGAAGGTGAGTTCGAGTTCACCGGGCTGAGCTGCATCGCCGCCCCCGACGGTGCCGTCCGCACCCGCGCCGGCCGGGGCGAGGAGCTCGTCCTCGGCGAGGTGGACCCCGGCCTGCTCGCCGCGTCCCGCGCGGCCAACCCCTATCTGCGGGACCGCGTACCCGGTCTGTACGGCTCCCTCGTCTGAGCCCTCCGCCCCCGTCGTCCCACGCTTCCCCCGCTAGGAGTCCGTACCCCATGACGTCCACGGTGCCCAACGCCGTCCAGCACACCGACGCGCAGCCGCCGATCACCATGTTCGGGCCGGACTTCCCCTACGCCTACGACGACTTCCTGGCCCATCCGGCGGGCATCGGGCAGATACCGGCGACCGAGCACGGCACCGAGGTCGCCGTCATCGGCGGCGGGCTCTCCGGCATCATCACCGCGTACGAACTCATGAAGATGGGCCTGAAGCCGGTCGTCTACGAGGCCGACCGGATCGGCGGCAGGCTCCGGACCGTCGGCTTCGACGGCTGTGACCCCTCGCTGACCGCCGAGATGGGCGCCATGCGCTTCCCGCCCTCGTCCACGGCGCTCCAGCACTACATCGACCTGGTGGGACTGGAGACGAAGCCGTTTCCCAACCCGCTCTCCCCGGCCACCCCGTCGACCGTCGTCGACCTCAAGGGTGAGTCCCACTACGCGCGCACCATCGACGACCTGCCCCCGGTGTACCGCGAGGTGATGGACGCCTGGAACACCTGCCTGGAGGAGGGCGCCGACTTCTCCGACATGAACCGCGCCATGCGCGAGCGCGACGTACCGCGCATCCGGGAGATCTGGTCGAAGCTCGTGGAGAAGCTCGACGACCAGACCTTCTACGGCTTCCTCTGCGGCTCCGAATCCTTCTCCTCCTTCCGGCACCGCGAGATCTTCGGGCAGGTCGGCTTCGGCACCGGCGGCTGGGACACCGACTTCCCCAACTCCATCCTGGAGATCCTCCGCGTCGTCTACACCGAGGCCGACGACCACCACCGCGGGATCGTCGGCGGCAGCCAGCAACTGCCGCTGCGCCTCTGGGACCGCGAGCCGCAGAAGATCACGCACTGGCCGCTCGGCACGTCGCTGTCCTCCCTGCACGGGGGGCACCCGCGCACCGCCGTGACCCGCCTCGACCGCACCGCCGGGAACCGGATCACCGTCACCGACGCCACCGGCGACATCCGCACCTACCGGGCCGCCGTCTTCACCGGACAGTCCTGGCTGCTGCTCTCCAAGATCGCCTGCGACGACGCCCTCTTCCCGATCGACCACTGGACGGCGATGGAGCGCACCCACTACATGGAGTCGTCCAAGCTGTTCGTGCCGGTCGACCGTCCGTTCTGGCTCGACAAGGACGCGGCCACCGGCCGGGACACGATGTCCATGACGCTCACCGACCGGATGACCCGGGGGACCTACCTCCTGGACGACGGACCCGACAAGCCGGCCGTCATCTGTCTCTCCTACACCTGGTGCGACGACAGCCTGAAGTGGCTGCCCCTCTCGCCGGAGGAACGCATGGAGGTCATGCTCAAGTCCCTCGGCGAGATCTATCCGGGTGTCGACATCCGCAAGCACGTCATCGGCAACCCGGTCACCGTGTCGTGGGAGAACGAGCCGTACTTCATGGGCGCGTTCAAGGCCAACCTGCCCGGGCACTACCGCTACCAGCGCCGCCTGTTCACCCACTTCATGCAGGACCGGCTGCCGGCCGACAAGCGCGGCCTGTTCCTCGCCGGCGACGACATCTCCTGGACCGCTGGATGGGCCGAGGGCGCTGTGCAGACGGCACTCAACGCCGTGTGGGGCGTGATGGCCCAGTTCGGCGGCACCACCGATCCGACGAACCCGGGGCCGGGCGACGTCTTCGACGAGATCGCACCGGTCGAGCTCCCGGAGGGCTGAGACCACCGTCGCGCGGCTCGCTCTCGCGGAGGCTGAGACCACCCGCCGCCCCGGTCGCGGGGCCGGTTCCTCCTCGGCAGGACCCTGCCGAGGAGGAACGTATCAGCGGCACGGAGTCAGCAGGAAGCGGCCCACCAGCCCGGCCCCCGCGTCCATCCGCACCCTGAACTCCTCGGCCAGGAGCGGCAGTCCGCGCAGACGCCACAGCACGCCGGCAGCGGTCCACGACGCCTCACGGGCCCGCTCCAGGCTCCAGGCACCCGCCAGATGCGTCAGCGGATCGGCGATCTCCAGCAGATCGGGACCGGGCATCAGATCGTCGCGGATCCGCTCCTCCAGCATCACGAGGAGATCGCCCACCCGGTCGAACTCCTCCTCCAGGTCCGCCGGAGCGCAGCCGAGCGTACGGCAGGTGTCCACGACGGCCAGCGCGAGATCGTGTCCGATGTGCGCGTTGATACCGGCGAGGGCGAACTGCAGCGGGCGTACGCCGGGATGGCGGCGGAACTGGAACAGCGGGCGCCAGCACGCCGGCGGGCTTCCGCCCGCGGCGGCCGTGTCCACCGCCGTCAGATAACGCCGGGCGAACCGGACGTCCAGCGCGGACACGGCCTCGGCGTCCCCGAATGTCCCGTCCCTCAGGTTCCGGCGGAGCGTCTCCGTGACCGTCAGATACACCTGGTTGAAGACTCCCAGCCCGTCACCCGGGGGCCAGTCGGAGCGGAACGCGCGCATCCGCTCGATCACCGCGCCGACGTCGGACACCGTGCCGGCAGCGCCGGCCGGAATTGCGAACTGCTCGATCCGGTCCATCCGGGCAGCCTCCCAGCCATGGGCTCGCCACGGCGCCGACGGGCCGGAGACTTCATCGGAACGGACGAACAGCGGGCGCCGGAGGAGGGGACGAGGGGTGTCGGGTGTACGGGCGGCGGGTGCCGGCCGCGCTCGGCGGCCCGCCCGGAATGGGTGCCGTCATCGACACCAGCCGCAACGGCAACGGCGCGCCGGCGGCCGTTGAGTGGTGCGACCCGGCCGGACGGGCCCTGGGCAGGGCCCCCCCACCACGGACACCGGCGCGGCCGGGACCGACGCGTATGTCTGGGTGAAACCGCCGGGGGAGTCCGACGGCTGCAGGGGCTCGGCCGGATCCTTCACCCCTGACCACGCCTACGAACTGGCCACCGGCTGAGCGCCACGGCCTCGCTCAGGCCTTGCCGGCGGGCGGCTCCTCGTCGTACTGGGAGGTGCCCGAGTCCAGCAGGGGCTCCTGGGTCTTGAGATGGGCGGGGGCGAACGCCCGCAGGGCGTGGTAGCCGGTGATCACGACGAGCGTGCCGAGCGCGATGCCGCTCAGCTCGAAGTTGTCGCTGATCTTCAGGCTGACCCCGCCGACCCCGATGATGATGCCCGCGGCGGCCGGTACGAGGTTGAGCGGGTTGCGCAGGTCGACCTTGGCGTTCAGCCAGATCTGGGCGCCCAGGAGACCGATCATGCCGTAGAGGATGACGGTGATGCCGCCGAGCACCCCACCGGGGATCGCGGCCACCACCGCGCCGAACTTGGGGCAGAGACCGAAGAGCAGGGCGAAGCAGGCCGCGGCCCAGTAGGCGGCGGTCGAGTAGACCCGGGTCGCCGCCATGACCCCGATGTTCTCGGAGTACGTGGTGTTCGGCGGGCCGCCCACCGCCGTGGACAGCATCGAGGCGGCGCCGTCCGCCGCGATGGCGGTGCCCAGCTTGTCGTCGAGCGAGTCGCCGGTCATCTCCCCCACGGCCTTCACATGACCCGCGTTCTCCGCGATCAGCGCGATGACGACGGGCAGCGCGACCAGGATCGCCGACCACTCGAAGCTCGGCGCGTGGAAGGACGGCAGCCCGATCCAGTCCGCGTCCGCGACGGCCGACAGGTCCAGCCGCCAGTGGTCGACGGCCTCGGCGCCGCCGGCCGGGGAGTGGATCTTCCCGAAGACCAGGTCGAGTACCCAGGACAGGACGTATCCGAAGACCAGCCCGAGGAAGATCGCGATACGGGAGAAGAACCCGCGCAGGCAGACCACGGCCAGCCCGGTGAACAGCATGACCAGCAGAGCGGTCCACTGGTCCTGGGGCCAGTACGTCGACGCGGTGACGGGGGCCAGGTTGAACCCGATCAGCATGACGACCGCGCCCGTGACCACCGGAGGCATCGCCGCGTGGATGATTCGCGCCCCGAACCGCTGGACCAGGAGCCCCACCAGGAAGAGCACGGCGCCGACGACCAGGACCGCGCCCGTGACCGTTGCGCTGCTGCCGCCACTGGCCCGGATCGTGGCGGCCACGCCCACGAAGGAGAGGGAGCAGCCGAGATAGCTGGGGACCCTGCCCCGGGTCGCCAGCAGGAAGATGGCGGTCGCGACACCGGACATCATGATCGCGAGGTTCGGGTCGAGGCCCATCAGGACGGGCGCGACGAAGGACGCGCCGAACATCGCCACCACGTGCTGGGCGCCCAGGCCGAACGTCCGGGGCCAGGAGAGCCGCTCGTCGGGGCGCACCACGGCCCCCGGTGCGGGCGTCTTTCCGTCGCCGTGCAAGGTCCAGCGCACGCCGAGGCCCATGGTCGCTCCCTGATTGGTGTGTGCGGTGCGCCCTGTGGGTCCATCCGCGGAAAAAGATCAGAGCCATGGTAGTGCCGCAGCGCCGTGACCTCGTGCTCGGCCCCGCCACCCCCGGCGCGGGACCGTGTCACGAGAGGGCGGCGGACCGCGCCACGCCCGGGCGGGGCACGGTCCGCGAAGCCGGCGTGCGGACCCCGCCACCACGCCGGGATGCGCCGGGGCGAGGGCTCCGCCGGTCTCCTCGCCGTCCTGGCGGCGGCCGTCAGCCGCCCGTCGGGCTCTCGGCCGGGGCCTGCTTCGGGACGCCCCCCGCGACCGTGCGGTCGCCGGCCCGCAGCACCCCCGCACCGAGGACCAGCCCGAAGGCCAGCACCGTGACCAGGCCGAAGGACACGAGCAGCGAGGTCGCCTCGGCCAGCGAACCGATCGCGGACGGGGCGATCAGCCCCGAGGTGTACGTGATGGTGGCGACACCGGCGATGGCCCGGCTGGGGTTCGTACCGCTGCGACCGGCCGCCGCGAACGCCAGCGGTACGACGACGGCCACGCCGAGGCCCAGCAGTCCGAAGCCGCAGAGCGCGAGGGCCGGGCCGGGAGACAGGACCACGAGCAGTCCGCCGACCGTGGCCAGGACGCCTCCGACCCGGACGGTGCGCACCGCTCCGAACCGGTCGACGACCTTGTCGCCGGCGATCCTCGCGATGGCCATCATGAGGGCGAACGCCGTGGTGGAAGCCGCAGCCAGACCCGCCGAACTGCCCATCACGTCACGGAGGTACACCGCCGACCAGTCCATGCTCGCCCCTTCGGCGAACACCGCGCAGAAACCCACAGCGCCGATGACCAACGCGGACTTCGGCGGCAGGGTGAAGCGCGGCGGCGGCTCCTCGTCGGGCTCGCTGCGCAGGTCCAGGACCCCCTGGCAGGCGGCCAGGCCGAGCCCCGTCAGCACCAGGGCGGCCAGCGTGTGGTGCAACCGGGCGTCGGCCCCGATGTGCGCCGCGACCGTGCCCGCCGCCGAACCGACCAGGGCGCCCACGCTCCACATGCCGTGCAGCCCGGACATGATCGACTTGTCCATCCTGTTCTCGACCTCGACACCGAGCGCGTTCATCGCCACGTCCGACATCCCGGCGCTCGCCCCGTACACGAACAGCGCGGCGCAGAGCGTGAGCAGGTTCGGCGCCAGCGCGGGCAGGATCAGCGCGAGCGTCCACAGGGCCAGCAGCCCGCGCAGGGCGGTCCGGGCCCCGAAACGGTGGCTGACACTGCCCGCCAGGGGCATGGCCAGTGACGCGCCGATGGCGGGGAAGGCGAGGGCGAGACCGAGCTGCCCCGCGCTCACCGAGGCGTGGTCCTGGATCCAGGGGACCCGGGTAGCGAAGCTGCCGGTCACCGCCCCGTGCACGGCGAAGACCGCGGCGACCGCGTACCTGGCCCGTCTGATCTGCTCCGTACCGAAGACCGGGACCGCTGGGTCCGTTGTCATACGCCGTGCCCTCCCCTGGGAATTCTCGCTCGCCGGTGACTCCGGCGCCCGTCGCGTGGTGCGGGCCGTAAACTATCAGGAACCCTGCCTGATAAATAACCCCCTGGCGGCGGACCGTCAGCGATCTGGAAGGATCCCGGCATGCCCGCATCCCCGAGCACCGCCCGGGCCATCAACGACCGGCTCGCCCTGCGACTGCTCCAGCAGGACGGCCCGCTGACGGCCACTCAGCTCAAGACCCTGACCGGGCTGTCCCGCCCCACGGTCGCCGATCTGGTGGAGCGGCTCCAGGACGCCGGCCTGGTCCGGGTGGTCGGGGAGAGCGGCGCGGACCGTCGTGGGCCCAATGCCCGTCTGTACGGGATCGTCGCCGACCGTGCGCACCTGGCCGCCCTCGACGTCCGTACGGACAGCGTCGCCGTGGCCGTCGCCGACCTGCTCGGTGTCACGCTCGCCGAGGCCACCCTGCCGATCGGCAGCGACACCGGGACGGGGCCGGCCGTGGCGAGGGCCGTGGCGATGCTGGAGCGCACCGCCCGCAGCGCGGGCCCGGCCCCGCTCCACAGCGTGGGAATCGGCGCCCCCGGCCTGATCGACCCCCTCAGCGGCGAACTCAGGTCCACCGCGGGGCTCCCCGCCTGGCACCGGGGCCTGGTGAAGGAGCTCCAGCGACGGCTGCCCGCGACCGTCCTCGTGGAGAACGAGACCAATCTCGCCGCCGTCGCCGAACACCGTATCGGCGCCGCCGAGGACCGCGACACCTTCGTCCTGCTCTGGCTCGGCCACGGAATCGGCGCGGCCGTCATGCTCGACGGGAAGCTGCGCCGCGGTGCTTCGGGAGGGGCCGGGGAGATCGGATTCCTGCCCGTGCCGGGAACGTCCGGGGTCCCCTCCTCGGTCAACTGTGACGGCGGTTTCCACTCCTTGGTGGGATCGGCGGCCGTCTGCGAGCTGGCCACGGAGCACGGCATCAGGGCCTGGGCCCCCTCGCCCGACGCGGCGCAGGAGCAGGACCCCGCCGCCGCGTTCGCCGTACGGGCCGCCCTGCGCGACGGCGGTGCGCGTGGCGAGGCATTTCTGGCCGCACTCGCCGACCGCCTCGCCCTCGGTGCGGCCGCCGTCGTCTCCGTGCTCGACCCGGGCTGCCTCGTCCTGGCCGGTGAGGTCGGCCGCGCCGGGGGCGACGCGCTCGCCGCGCGGGTGGAGGAGCGGCTTGCCCGTATGTCACCCCTGCGCACCGAGGTGAGGGCCGGGATGCTCGGCGGCGGCGCGGTCATGAGCGGGGCACTGATCGCCGCCCGGGACGCGGCCCAGGACGCTCTCTTCGCCCCGGGGGCCGGGTCCGCCGACCCCGTGGCTCGCGGTCACCTGTGAGCCGTCCCACAGAAGTCACCCGTATGGACCGTTGCCATACGTGGCAGAATGACCTCTGTACCAGCAGCAGCGCACTCCGGGGTCGGTGTAATTCCGAACCGGCGGTTATAGTCCGCGACCCGTCCGCATCCAGCGGCCGGTTGACCAGGTGAGATTCCTGGACCGACGGTGAAAGTCCGGATGGGAGGCAGTGCGCGGCGGGCCGTCACAGGTATGCCGCCGTAGGCGGATGCGTTCCGGGGTGTCCCGGGGCGAGCACATCCGTCCCTTCGGGACTCGGCGTGTGCCTGTTCGCGTTCCGCTTCATCTGTCGTCATCGACAGGCCCCGGAGTCCGTGCCCGAAGAGGCAGGAGGACCCGGTGGCCACCGCAGCCGAAAGAACCGCCATGCGGCGGGCGATCACGCTCGCAGCCCGCGGACTCGGCGCCACCAGCCCGAACCCGGTCGTCGGATGCGTCATCCTCGACGCCGCCGGGGAACAGGCCGGAGAGGGCTTCCACCGGCGCGCCGGGGGACCGCACGCCGAGATCCACGCCCTGCGTGAGGCCGGCGGACGGGCCCGTGGCGGGACCGCCCTCGTCACCCTCGAACCCTGTAACCACACCGGACGCACAGGCCCCTGTGCCCAGGCACTCATCGAGGCCGGCGTCCGCCGTGTCGTCTACGCGGTGAGCGACCCGAACCCGCAGGCCACCGGCGGCGCGGACACCCTGCGCGCCGCGGGGGTCGAGGTCGAGCAGGGTCTCCTCGCCGACGAGGCGGAGACCGGCAACACCGCGTGGCTCACCTCGGTCCGCCTCGGCCGCCCGTACGTCCTGTGGAAGTACGCCGCCACCCTCGACGGCCGGATCGCCGCCGCCGACTCCACCAGCCGCTGGATCACCTCCCCCGAGTCCCGCGCCGACGTCCACCGGCTGCGCGCCGAGGCCGACGCGGTCGTGGTCGGTTCGGGCACCGCCCGCGCCGACGACCCCCAGCTGGGTGTACGCGGCGTCGAGGGCGCCACCCAGCCGCTCCGGGTGGTCGTCGACACCGGTGCCACCGCCGTACGGCCGGGAGCCCGGGTCCTCGACGGGACCGCGCCCACCCTGGTCGCGGTCGCCGCCGACGCCGACGCGGGTCACCTCCCCGAGGAGGCCGTGCTGCGCCTCCCGCGCGCCGCCACAGGCCCCGGCCTGGACATCGACGCGCTGCTCGCCGCCCTCCACGGGCGCGGCATCCGTTCCGTACTCCTCGAAGGAGGGCCGGTCCTCGCCGGCTCGTTCGTCGCCGCGGGAGCGGTCGACACCGTCGTCGGCTATCTCGCTCCGGTCCTCCTCGGCTCGGGCCCGGCGGCCCTCGCCGACGCCGGAATCTCCACCATCTCCCAGGCGTTGCGCCTCGATGTGACCGAGACCGTCCGAATCGGCCCCGATCTGCGCATCACCGCCGTCCCCGTCCCTGCTCGGAAGGGAAACTGAGTGTTCACCGGAATTGTCGAAGAACTGGGTGAGGTCACCGCCGTCGAGGAACTCGACGACGCCTCCCGCTTCCGACTGCGCGGTCCCGTCGTCACCGAGGGCGCCAAGCACGGCGACTCCATCGCCGTCAACGGTGTATGCCTCACCGTCGTGGACCTCGGGGAGAACGAGTTCACCGCCGACGTCATGGCCGAGACGCTGGAGCGCTCCAGCCTCGGCGCGCTGGCGGCGGGCTCCCGGGTCAATCTGGAGCGCCCCATGGCGCTGGGCGGCCGGCTCGGCGGGCACATCGTGCAGGGGCACGTGGACGGCACGGGCACCATCGTCGAACGCACCGTCTCCGAGAACTGGGAGATCGTGAAGATCTCCCTGCCCGCCGGTCTGACCCGCTACGTGGTGGAGAAGGGCTCGATCACCGTCGACGGCGTCAGCCTGACCGTCGTCGACGCGGGTCCCGACTACTTCACCATCAGCCTCATTCCCACCACCCTCGCGCTGACCACGCTCGGCATCAAGAAGGCAGGCGACCCGGTCAATCTCGAGGTGGACGTCCTCGCGAAGTACGTCGAGCGGCTGCTCGCCCACGGCTCCGCCCCCGAAGCCGGGGAGCCGGTCGCATGAGCGCCCTGGACTGGCTGAACTCGGAGGCTTTCACCGCCTTCGGGCAGCACATCATCTGGTCGGACATGATCGGCAACACGATCGGCCTGATCGCCCTGGCGCTCGGCTGGCTTCGCTCGGTGTGGACCTGGCCCGCCCAGCTTCTGTCCGGCGTCGTCCTCGTCGCCGCCAACGTCTCCGTGCAGCAGGCGGGCAGCGTCGGCAAGCAGCTGATCGTCATCGCCGTCGCCGTCTGGGGCTGGCAGCAGTGGACCCGCGGCAGGCAGCAGGCCCAGGACGGCTCCATCGCCGTGCGCTTCGCCACCTGGCGCGAGCGCGGGTATCTGGTGGGCGGCGCCGCACTCGGCACCCTCGCGGTCGGCGGACTGTTCACGGCCTTCCCGTCGCTCTCCTGGAGCCCGTGGGCCGACGCCTACATCTTCGCCGGGACCCTCGTGGCGATGATCGCCCAGGCGCGCGGCATGGTCGAGTTCTGGTTCGCCTGGCTGCTCGTCGACCTCGTCGGCGTACCGCTGAACTTCCACAGCGGCCTCGCCTTCTCCGGCCTCATCTACGTCGTCTACGGGGCGCTCGTCCTGTGGGGCATGCGCGACTGGTGGCTGCGTACGCGGACACCCGCTCTGAAGGGAGCCACGGCATGACAGCCCAGCCCGCCTGGTTGCACGACCGCACCCTCGACGACCTCTCGCTCGACCCCGTGGAGCAGGCGATCCGCGACATCGCCGCCGGACGGCCCGTCGTGGTCGTCGACGACGAGGACCGGGAGAACGAGGGCGACCTCGTCATCGCCGCCGAGAAGGCGACCCCCGAGATCATCGCCTTCATGATGAGCGAGTGCCGGGGCCTGATCTGCGCGCCCATGGAGGACGACGAGCTGGAACGCCTCGAACTCCCGCAGATGGTCACGCACAACACCGAGTCCATGAAGACGGCCTTCACCGTCTCCGTGGACGCCTCCGCGGAACACGGGGTGACCACCGGGATCTCCGCAGCCGACCGTGCCACCACCCTCCGGATGCTGGCGGGCGGCACGGCGGGCCCCGGCGACTTCGTACGGCCCGGTCACGTCTTCCCGCTCCGCGCCCGCACCGGCGGTGTCCTCGTGCGCAACGGCCACACCGAGGCCGCCGTCGACCTGGCCCGGCTCGCCGGGCTGCGCCCCGCCGGAGCCATCGTCGAGATCGCCGGCGAGGACGGCGTGATGCTGCGGCTGCCCGAACTCGTCCCGTTCGCCCGCAAGCACGGCCTCACGATCATCTCCATCGAGGACCTGATCGCCTACCGTCGCAGCGCCGAGCCGACCGTGCGCCGTGAGGCCGAGGTGCGGCTGCCCACCAGCTTCGGCCCGTTCACCGCGTACGGGTACCGCTCCACCGTCGACGGCGTCGAGCACGTGGCGCTCGTCCACGGCGACATCGGGGACGGCGAGGACGTCCTCGTCCGGATGCACTCCGAATGCCTGACCGGCGACATCTTCCAGTCCCAGCGCTGCGACTGCGGCCCCCAGCTGCACACCTCCATGGAGCGTGTCACGGCCGAGGGGCGCGGGGTCGTCGTCTACCTGCGCGGCCACGAGGGCCGGGGCATCGGGCTCGTGTCCAAGCTGCGCGCGTACGAACTCCAGGAGCGCGGCTCCGACACGCTCGACGCCAACCTCGAACTCGGCCTGCCCGCCGACGCCCGGGACTACGCGGCGGGCGCGCAGATACTGCGGGACCTCGGCGTGCGCACCCTGCGGCTGATGACCAACAACCCGGAGAAGACCGCCGCGCTCGTCCGGTACGGCCTCGGGATCACCGGGCGCGAGCCCATGCCCGTCCAGGCCGGCGAGCACAACCTCCGCTACCTGCGCACCAAGCGGGACCGGATGGGGCACGACCTGCCGTGGCTCGACGCCACCGTCGTGTCCGCCTGCGGCAACCAGTAACCACCGACGAACACACAGGAGAGACATGAGCGGCAAGGGCGCACCCGAACTGTCCGTACGCAACTGCGGAGACCTGCGGGTGGCGGTGATCGCGGCCCAGTGGCACGAGAAGGTCATGGACGGGCTGGTCGACGGGGCACTGCGCGCCCTGCACGACCTGGGCATCGACGAGCCGACGCTGCTGCGGGTCCCCGGCAGCTTCGAGCTCCCGGTGGTCGCCAAGGTGCTCGCCGGCCGCGGCTACGACGCGATCGTCGCCCTCGGCGTGATCATCCGTGGCGGCACCCCCCACTTCGAGTACGTGTCCCAGGGCGTCACCAACGGCCTCACCCAGGTCACGGTCGACACCGGAGTACCCGTCGGCTTCGGCGTCCTCACCTGTGACAACGAGGAACAGGCCCTGGACCGGGCCGGACTCGAGGGTTCCAACGAGGACAAGGGGCACGAAGCGGTCACCGCGGCCGTCGCCACCGCGGCCACGCTGCGGACCGTAAGCGAACCCTGGCGCTGAGCAGTGCTCCGGGACCCCGTATTCTAAGGACCATCATGGCGAACAAAACCTTCGAAGAGCTCTTCGCCGAGCTGCAGCTCAAGGCCGCCGACGGCGACCCCTCCACCTCCCGCACCGCCGAACTGGTGGACAAGGGCGTGCATGCCATCGGCAAGAAGGTCGTCGAGGAGGCCGCCGAGGTCTGGATGGCCGCCGAATACGAGGGCAAGGAAGCCGCCGCCGAGGAGATCTCGCAGCTGCTGTACCACGTCCAGGTGATGATGGTCGCCCGCGGGATCTCCCTCGACGACGTCTACGCCCACCTCTGAGCCCCGCCGAACGTCCCCGAACATCCCTCCGCACAAAGGAAACCTGACCTCATGCTGCGCATCGCCGTCCCCAACAAGGGTTCACTCTCCGGGCCTGCGATGGCGATGCTCCATGAGGCCGGCTACCAGCAGCGCAAGGAGTCGAAGGAACTCGTCCTCGTCGACCCGTCGAACGAGGTCGAGTTCTTCTACCTGAGGCCGCGCGACATCGCGATCTACGTCAGCTCGGGCCGCCTCGACATCGGCATCACCGGCCGCGACCTCCTCCTGGACTCGGGCGCCGAGGCCGAGGAGATCCTCCAGCTCGGCTTCGCGCGCTCCACCTTCCGCTACGCCACGAAGCCCGGCACGGCCGACGGTCCCCAGGACTTCGACGGCATGACGATCGCCACCTCCTACGAGGGCATCGTCGGGGCCCACCTCGCCGAGGCAGGCGTCAAGGCCTCCGTCGTCCACCTCGACGGCGCGGTCGAGACCGCCATCGAGCTCGGGGTCGCGCAGGTCATCGCCGACGTCGTGGAGACCGGCACCAGCCTGCGCAACGCCGGGCTCGAAGTGATCGGCGAGCCGATCATGACGTCGGAGGCCGTCGTGATCCGGCGCAAGGGAGCCGACGCGGAGGACCCCAAGGTCCAGCAGTTCCTGCGCCGCCTGCAAGGCGTACTGGTCGCCCGCACCTACGTGATGATGGACTACGACTGCCGCGTCGAGCACCTGGAGCGCGCCGTCGCCCTCACCCCGGGCCTTGAGTCGCCGACCATCTCCCCGCTGCACCACGAGGGCTGGGTCGCCGTCCGCTCCATGGTCGCGTCCAAGGAAGCCCAGCGGATCATGGACGACCTGTACGAGCTGGGGGCGCGCGCCATCCTCACGACGGCCATCCACGCCTGCCGCCTCTGACAGCCGGACGGACCGGGCCCGGCCGGATCAGCACACCCGACCGGGCCACCGCACATCTCCGGACCACCGTGCTCCCCGCACCACCGCAGACCCGGAACTCCGCACACCTAAGGACGACAGCGCCGCCATGTCCGCTCCCGCGACCCGGCCGCCCGGGCTTCCCTCCCTTCCGGCCACCTTCCGGCCCACCCTCACCCGAGTGGTCCTGCTCGCCGTGGGGGCGGCGACATTCGTCGTCATCACCGCGATCGCGCTGATACTGGAGAACCTCGGTACGGGGGAGCGCGCCAGCTTCGTCCTCGTCGCCCTGCTGTTCTTCGGCGTCCTCGCCCTGCTCAGCAGGCCCCACATCACCGTGGACGAGGACGGGGTCACCGTCGTCAACATCACCCGCACCCGGCGGCTGGCCTGGGCGGAGATCCTCCGCGTCAACCTGCGTGCCGGAGACCCCTGGGTCTTCCTCGACCTCAGCGACGGCACCAGCATGCCCGCACTCGGAATCCAGCCCGGAATGGCCAAGGAGCGGGCGATCCGTGACGCCCGCACCCTGCGCGCTCTCGCCGAATTCCACGGCAGCGGAGTGAACGACGCCACGGAGAACGGCTGAGCCCCCTGCCCCGCCGAGCCGGATCCCGATTATTCTTGGACCGGTGGCGCACCGGGTGCGCCCCGCCCCGCAGCAGACGGCCCCCTGGGCCCGCGGGGCACTTTCCTGCGACCCAAGGAGTGACTCCCTCCAGCAATGGACGGATCGTCCGGTAGTACCTGCGCCGCCCTCTCTCCGGAGGCGGCGGCATGACCACCCCCCTGTTGCTGCTCCTCGCGGCATTCCTTCTCATCCTCGCCAACGGATTCTTCGTGGCAGCCGAATTCGGGCTCGTCACCGTGGACAGGCCGGACGCCGAGCGCGCCGCCGCCGAAGGCGACCGCCGGGCCCGCACCGTCGTCGCGGCCCTGCGTGAACTGTCCTTCCAGCTCTCCGGCACCCAGCTCGGCATCACCGTCACCTCGCTGGTCGTCGGCATGCTCGCCGAACCCGCGCTCGCCCAGCTGCTCGCCGGACCGCTCACCACCGTCGGACTGCCCGCGGGGGCCGTCCCCGGAGTGAGCGTCGTGATCGGGATGCTGTTCGCCTCCGCCGTCCAGATGGTGGTCGGCGAACTGGTACCGAAGAACTGGGCGGTCTCCCGGCCGCTCCAGGTGGCCCGGTTCGTCGCGGGACCCCAGCACCGCTTCTCCACTCTTCTGCGCCCGGTGATCACCGCGCTGAACACCGTCGCCAACCGGCTGGTGCGGCTGCTGGGCGTCGAACCCACCGACGAACTGGCCTCCGCCCGCACCCCGGGCGAACTCGTCTCCCTCGCCCGGCACTCCGCCGAGGCCGGCACCCTGGAGCAGGACACCGCCGACCTCTTCGTACGGACCCTGTCCCTCGCCGGCCTCACCGCGCAGCACGTCATGACCCCGCGTCTGAAGGTCAGCGCGCTGCAGTCCTCGGCGACCGCGGCGGACGTCCTCAACCTCACCAGGGCCACCGGGCTGTCCCGCTTCCCCGTCTACCGGGAGCGCATCGACGAGGTCGTCGGCATGGTCCACCTCAAGAACGCCCTGGCCGTCCCCGGCCAGGACCGGCTGCGCACCCCGGTGAGCACGATCGCCGTACCACCGCTCCTGGTGCCGGAATCCCTGCCCGTCGAACAGCTCCTCCAGCGGCTGCGCAGCGAGCAGCCGATCGCGGTGGTGGTCGACGAGTACGGCGGCACCGCCGGGGTCGTCACCCTGGAGGACATCATCGAGGAGCTCGTCGGCGAGGTCAGGGACGAGCACGACGCCGAAGGTGCCGACCGTCCCGAGCTGACACCCGTCGTCGCCGAAGACGGGCGCCCGGGCTGGGACGTGGAAGGCAGCACCCGGGTGCTGAGCCTGCGGCGGACAGGGCTCGACGTGCCCAAAGGGCCGTACGAGACCGTGGCGGGACTGGTCGCCGATCTGCTGGGGCGCATCCCCGCTCCGGGCGACCGCGCGGAACTGCCCGGATGGCGGATCTCCGTCCGCCAGGTCGGCCACTACCGCGCGGAGCAGGTCCGCTTCGTCCGGCTGGCGGACATACCGCCCGCGCCGCCTGAGCGCCTCACCCAGGATCTGCTGGAGGCCGTGCGATGAGTCTCGTACAGCTGATGTTCGCCGGTCTCCTGGTGCTCGCCAACGGTTTCTTCGTCGGCGCGGAGTTCGCGCTCGTCTCCGTACGGCGCAGTCAGGTCGAACCGCTTGCCGCCGCCGGGTCGAGCCGGGCCAGACAGGTCCTGTACGGCCTGGAGAACCTGCCGCAGATGATGGCCGCCGCCCAGTTCGGCATCACCGTCTGCTCGCTCACGCTCGGCGCCGTCGCCGAGCCGACCGTCGCCCACCTGCTGGAACCCGTCTTCCACGCGGTGCACGTGCCCGAAGGCCTCATCCACCCGCTCGGCTTCGCGGTGGCCCTCGTCTCCGTCGTCTTCCTCCACCTCGTCATCGGCGAGATGGTCCCGAAGAACCTGGCGATGGCCGCCCCCGAGAAGACCGCGATGTGGCTCAGCCCCGGACTGGTCGGCTTCGCCCGGCTCTGCCGGCCGGTCACCTCGGCGCTCGGGGCCTGTGCCCGGTTGGTGCTGAGGCTCTTCAAGGTCGAGCCGAAGGACGAGGTCGAGGCCGTCTTCACCAGCGAGCAGCTCAACCGGCTGGTGGAGGACTCCGGCATGGCGGGCCTGCTCGAACCGGAGGCCCAGGAACGCCTCGGGGACGCTCTCGAACTGGGCAGCCGTCCCGTGACCGATGTGCTGCTCGACCGGGCCGCGCTGGTGACGGTGGATCCCTCGGTCACCCCGCGCCGCATCGAGGAGCTGACCGTACGGACCGGCTACTCGCGCTTCCCCGTCTGTGCGGAGGGCGGCGGCCCGTTCATGGGCTATCTGCACGTGAAGGACGTGCTGGATCTCGAGGACACCGACCGGGCCGTACCCCAGCAGATCTGGCGTCCGATGGCGACCGTACGGGCCGAACTCCCGCTGGACGACGCGCTGACGGTGATGCGCCGGGCGGCCACGCACCTCGCCCAGGTCGCCGACGCGTCGGGCAGGGTGCTCGGGCTCGTCGCCATGGAGGACGTCCTGGAGATGCTCGTGGGCGAGGTCCGAGACCCGGCCCACCGGGTCTCGGTGCCCCGCCGCACGGTGGAGGCGCCGAAGGTCATGGCACCTCTGGGCTGATCACCACCGCCGGGCGGGCCCTTCGGGTCCGTCCGGCGGTCACGCCCCTACAGCCCGCCCGGCTCCTGCTTCCCCCGGCCCGCCGGACCCCGCCCGGACAGCACCTCGCCGTACGCCTGCATCAGGTCGGGGAGCCGCAGGGTGGCCAGGTCGTCCCGCGTCGGCGCGGCCGTGTATCCGGAGAGCCGCAGGTCGCGGTAGGCGCAGCTCTTCTCGTACAGGGTGCGCAGGAATCGGCCGTTGCCCAGCTCGTCGATCCAGCCCTGGTCCACCACGTGCCCGCTGATGCTGCGCAGTTCGTCCAGGGACTCCTCGTCCCACACGTCGCCGTTCTCGGCGGCCAGCACCCCGCCGATCGCGGTCAGTTCGAGGGGACGGTAGCTGGGGAAGTCCACCCGGGTGGTGAAACGCGAGGAGAGTCCCGGATTGGTGGAGAGCAGCCGGTCCATGCCCTCCGGATAGCCGGCGAGTATGACGACCAGGTGGTCCCTGTTGTCCTCGGCCCGCTTGAGGAGGACCTGCAGCGCCTCGTCGCCGTACGCGTCCCCCTTGCTGTAACCGGAGTTGGAGAGGCTGTACGCCTCGTCCACGAACAGCACCCCGCCCAGGGCCGAATCGATCAGCTCGTTGGCCTTCACCGCCGTCTGCCCGAGGAACTCGCCCACCAGATCGGACCGTTGGGCCTCCACCAGATGGTCGCCGCCGAGCAGTCCGAGTGCGTAGAACACCCGGCCCAGAATGCGGGCGACCGTGGTCTTGCCCGTGCCGGAAGGGCCGGAGAAGACGAAGTGGCGCTTCGGCGGCTGCACGGGCAAGCCCTGCTCCGCACGTAGCCGCGCCATGTTCAGCTGCGCGGACAAGGCTCTGACCTGGCGTTTCACGGGTTCGAGGCCGACCATGCGCTCCAGTTCGGCCAGGGCCTCGGCCAGCAGCGCGGGATCGCTGGGGCCGGCGGGGAAGACCGCGGCCCTCGGCGAGCCCGGCTTCTCCCGCGCACCCCCGCCGGTCCCGGGGGGCGGCACGGTGGCGCCGGACAGCAGCTGCGGATCACTGCCCGGCCACGATTCCCGGCCGTCCACCAGGTCGGTGCCGAGGATCATGTCCCCGTCGGGCTGGGTCTCCGTGCCCGCGCCGTCCGAACCGAAGCCGGCCAGCGAGACCGCGGCGAGATCGGCCGCCTCGTCGAAACCGTCTCCTTCGGAGATGGCGGCGAGCCTGGCGGAGGTGTCCATGAAGGCCGGGTCCACGCGGTGCACCGCCCGGTACAACGGCAGGGCCGCCGCGCTGCGGCCGGTGCCCTCGTGCGCCCGCGCCAGCCAGTAGCGCAGTTCCTTGCGCTGCGGCTGTTCGCTGCGACAGCGCATCAGCGCGGCGGACAGGAGGGGTTCCGCCTGTCCGTACATCTCCAGGCGCACCCGGGCCATCCCGCCGAAGAGCCCCGCCTCGATGCCGAGCAGCGGATCGTCGATGAGCTGTTCCGTGGTGCGGACGAGCTGTTCCCAGTCCTTGACCAGATAGGAGCGGCAGGCGTGCAGGAAGCGGACCTGCGGATCGGCGTCGACCGGCGGCAGACCTGCCAACGCGCGGTCCAGTTCTGGCACATGGCGACCGTCCAGCCAGTGTGAGGCGTGCGCGAGCAGCAGGTCGCGAGGGCTCTCCAGCACCGGCTGTACCCACCAGCCCAGCCAGTACCACGAGTTGAGCGTGCGGCGATGGCGCCTGCGCTGCTCGCCGAAGCGGTCGCGGTGGCGGTACATGCGTAACAGCGCCGTCGTGGTGTCGATCCGCAGCGCGTGGAGGCCCAGCCAGCCGTCCGCCATGCCGGGGTCGAAACGCACCGCGGTCCTGAACTCCTCCTCGGCCTGGGGGTACGCGCCCATGGTGTAGGCGTCCACCCCGCGCAGCCAGGCGAGGTCGGCCGGGGCCTGCGTGCCCTGCGTGCCGATGTCCATCAGGTCCCCCACAAACCGTGCCCCCACGAATGTCCCGCCCGCACAGCATGCCCAGCGCAGCGCGCCTAATCACCGTCCGGTGGACGGGAATTGACCACACCGAGACGCATCGTACCTGCACAGGGAGTGAGCGGTTAAGGGCGTTACCGGCGCTTCGGGGGCGGTCACCGAGCGTGAATGAACGGCCCTTTCCGGCGGCGCGGAAGGGCAGAACGAAGCCCCCGGTCACGGGGGAACAACCGGGGGCTTCGCGACTGCGGGGGCTTCGAAAAGCCGCACATCCAGAACGTAAGACCTGTACGGCCCCTCGGTCAAGCCGAGTTGGGGCACATCCGAGGCATCTTCCTACTGGCCGGTATGCCGACCCTCATCCTTCACCCTCTGTGATGATCCGACTCGTCCCCGCTGCCATGCGAGGCCCTTTCAGCCACGCGTATCCCGTGGGCATCCGCCGTATCACCACGTCCGCGAACGGGTAGGACGGATCGTCGGCGAAATGCCGCCGCTCGGCGACCGTCCAGCCGTCCCAGAACTCCGAGAGCGCCGGGCCGTCACGGAGTCTGCCCCGCGCCCAGGACGCCGAGCTCGCGCCCTCCATCCACAGCAGTCCCGCGAGGAACGGCCGCACAGCGGCGCGGCCCGCTCCCACTCCCTCGACCAGCAGCACAGGCGCGGCCTCCAGTGTCCTGCGCGGCCCGAACCGCCGGGCCGTCCAGTCGTACGGCGCGTACCGCGCGGGCTCACCCCGTGAAAGGGGATCCAGGACCTGGTCCCTGAGCCTGTCCGTCCACGCGAAGAGCTCGTCGTGGGTGGCCAGGTCGTCCAGGTGGAGCACGGGGGCGCCGCCGAGCGCGGTGGCCAGCCGGCCCGTGAAGGTGCTCTTGCCGGAACCGGCGTGGCCGTCCACCGCGATCAGCCGCACCGGCCCGCAGGACGGCGGCAGGGAGCGCAGCCGGCGTGCGCGGTCCGCCAGGTCGTTCATGGCTCCACCCTACGAGAGCGGCCGGCCCCGGCCCCGGTCTCCCGCAGGTCACGCCAGTGGACCAGACCAATATTGCTCCCGCGGCGCGAGTCGAATCACTGGCAGGATCCGGCCCCGACCCGCGATAGTTGGCCCGATCGGCACCCGTAGCCCCAATCCGCTCACCCGACCGGGGGTCTCGCCCATGACCAGACCGACATCACGCAGGACCGTGCTTGCCGCCGCGATCGCGGCAGCGGCCGGTGCCGGCGCTGCGGCCTCCGCCGCTCAGGCCGCCGCCGCTCCCTCCGGCACCTCCCGCTCCCGCTCCTCCTCCCCGGCGGCCGCCTCGCTCGTGGACAACCGTTTCTGGACGACGTACTCCGACTGGCGGAGCGGGACGGCCGACGGCACCCGCGCGGTCGCCGGCCGCCGGGCCGGCCTGGTGATCTCCGCTCCCGTCGGAAGTACCGACTACACCGACCCGCACACCGGTACGAGCGCCACCTGGGAGTACGCGACCTGGACCTCGCCGGTCCACCGCTCCGCCGTCCCGGCCACCGAGGTGATCGCCTCCTGGAACGCGCACACCCCGCAGGGCACCTGGATCCAGATCGAACTGCGCGGGAGCTACTCGGACGGCACGGACACGCCCTGGTACGTGATGGGCCGCTGGGCCGCCGGCGACACCGACATCCGCCGGACCTCCGTGGACGACCAGACCGACGGCAGGAGCACGATCTGGACCGACACCTTCTCGCTGGACGACCCGGCGAGCGGGCTGCGCCTGGTCTCGTACCGGCTGCGGCTCACCCTGTACCGCACACCCGGTAGCCGCATCACCCCCACCGTCCACCGGATCGGCGCCATGGCGTCGGACGTCCCGGACCGCTTCACGGTCCCGGCCACAGAGCCCCGGGTCGTACGGGAACTCGCCGTGCCCCGCTACTCGCAGAACGTCCACGTGGGGGAGTACCCGGAGTACGACAACGGTGGCGAGGCCTGGTGCAGCCCGACCTCCTCGCAGATGATCATCGAGTACTGGGGACGGCGGCCCACGGCCGAGGACCTCGCGTGGGTCAAGCCGGGCATCGCCGACCCACAGGTCTGCCACGCCGCCCGCCAGACCTTCGACTACCAGTACGAGGGGTGTGGCAACTGGCCGTTCAACGCCGCCTACGCCTCGACCTACCGGGACATGAGCGCCGCCGTCACCCGGCTCGGGTCGCTGACCGAACTGGAGGCGCTGATCGGCGCGGGCATCCCGGTCATAACGTCCCAGTCGTTCTTCAAGGGCGAGCTGACCGGCGCGGGTTACGGCACCTCGGGCCACCTGATGACGGTCATCGGCTTCACGGCCGAGGGCGACGTGATCGCGAACGACCCCGCGTCGCCGGACAACGACGCGGTCCGCCACGTCTACCGGCGGCGGGAATGGGAGAACATCTGGCTCCGCACGAAGCGCTACGACGCGAACGGGGCGGTCAGGGGCGGTACGGGCGGGGTCTGCTACGTCTACTGGCCCGCGCTGCCGACGGCGCGTCAGCGTCTCGTGCTCCGGGCGCTCGGCCTGATGTGACCGTGTGAGGCCCACGGCCGCCGGATCCCGGCGGCCGTGGGCGGCCCGCTCGTCCACCCGGGTGCGGCCCCACCCCGCCGGAGGCCGGAGACGGCTGATAATCCGCGCCCTCCGGAGTCCGTCGGCCCGGCTGTCACACCCTCGTGACCGTACCGGTGCGGAAGCTCCACGCGCGTCACCAGGCGGTTGCGTCCGTGAGGAGATCGCGACGAACCGGAGGGAACGGCGGAGCTCCGTGCCGAGTGATAATCGCCAATGCGTGCGACGGTGCCGGGAGTTGGCCGGATCGCGCCGTGCAGTCGGTCGGGCGGACGGGGAGCGGCACATGAACACGTCGGAGTCGGTCAGAGTGGCGGTCGTCGCCAGAGGCGAGGTGGCCCGCCAGGGGCTCGCCGCCATGCTGGAGGAGGCCCCCCTCGTGGAGCAGTACTCCGTCCATCCGCCCGGGGAGTTCGGGGCCGCCGCCCCCGTCGACGCGCTCCAGATGCTGGTCCTGTCCTGCGATGTGCTCGCCCTGTGGTGTGTGAACGGCGACGGGGCGGGTGAGGACGGCTGGGCGGCCGACCTGGCCGCCGTGGTCCGCAGGAACGGGATCCGGGTGGTGCTGATCCTGCCCGGAGCGGAGGTCCGGCGCGTGGCGTCCGGCGGTGCCCTGGCGTGCGACGGCGTGCTGGACCAGGACGCGCTGACCACCGAGGGCCTGGAGGAGGCCCTGCGCAGGGTGGCCGGCGGCGAACGCCTGCTGCCCCGTCCGGCGCCGGTGGCCGCGGCACCCGTGCGGGCCGTGGGGGCGCGGACAGCGGCCGGACTGTCGACCGGTCGCCTCGGCGACCGGGAGAGACAGGTGCTGGAACTTCTCGTCGACGGGCTGAGCAACAAGCAGATCGGCAAGGCGCTCGGTGTCTCCGAACACGTGGCCAAGCGCAGCGTCGCCCTCGTGCTCTCCCAGCTGAACTGCCCGAACCGCACGCAAGCCGTCGCGGTCGCCCTGCGCGAGGGGCTCGTGGGTACGGGCGGCGCGCACTGCGGGTGAGCGACGCCGCCTGCGGCAGGTCCTCCGCGCTCAGCGTTCCTCGCCGGGCGGGCTCGCTCCGTGTCCGGTGGACGCGGCGAGCCGCTGCGCGAGGCCCGCGCGCCCGGTAACGCCGAGCTTCCGGTACACGCTGGTCAGGTGGTACTCGACGGTGCGCACCGTCAAGCACAGGGTGTCCGCGATCGACCGGTTGGACGCACCGGCCACGGCCATCTCCGCGACCGGCCGCTCCGCCTTGGTGAGGGTCACCGACGCGGGACGGCCGCCCGCCGCCGCGAGCGCCGCCCTGGCCTGACCCGCCACGGCGGTCATGCCGCACCGCACGGCCGTACCCCGTGCGGCGTGCAACCTGCCTCGTGCCGCCTTGTCGTCCCCACGCCGCAGCAGCGCCTTGCCGAGACGTATCTCCGCCAGCACCCGTGCGTGCTGGTCGGCGGAGTCGCGCAGCACCCGCACGCTCTCGGTGAGCAGGTCCACCCGGTCCGTTCCCGTGGCCACGGTCCCCAGCGCCAGCAGGCTCAGCCCGGTGCTACGGGCCGTGGGCCAGCGCTCGGCCAGCCGCCGGCCGTGCTCGGCCCGCTCCCTGGCGGGGCCCGGCAGCCCCAGGCTCATGTGCAGCTCCGCGCTGTGCAGCCACCAGGTCGTGAACAGGGGATTGCCGATTCCGGCCGCGTCGAGACCCGCACCGCACGCCTCCAGCAGCCGCAGGGCCTCGGCCGGCCGGCCGAGGGCCCGCTCGACGAAGGCTCTGGCCGTCAGACGGAGATGGTGTTCCCAGACGGAATCGCCGAGGTCGAGGCCGTCGAGGCGGCGGAGGGCCGCCGCTGCCCCCGTGATGTCGGCGCGGGCCACCGACGTCAGGGCCAGTGCGATGGATGCGAGAGGGTTACCGGCCGCACCGCCCTGCGCCTCCGCGAGCCGGGTGGCGGCCAGCGCCGCCTCGGCCGCCTCGTCCGTACGTCCCGACTCCAGCAGCAGCAGTGCCCGGTTCGCTCCCGCGTGGCCGAGGGCCCAGTCCTCCTCCCGGCGCAGGCTGTACGCGGCCACCCGGTCCAGATGGGCGAGTGCCGAGCCGGTGTCGTCGCTCAGCGCGAGCACCCTCGAGGCCGCGACGGCCGCCCACGCCGCGCGCGGACGGTCGGTCCGCAGGACCCGCTGGGCATCGGCGACGGCGGCACCGATGTCGGTGCCGGTCAGCGCGGTGCGCAGGGCCCGGGCGGAGAGCGCCAGGTCGTCGGCGGGACCTCCGCACGACAAGGAGGAGGCAGGGTGGGGCAGCTCGCGCAACAGGGCGCCGAGCGCTACGGGACGATCGGAGAGGCGATGTGTCATGAGGGCTGTCAGCTTCCGGGCTCCCGAGGCGAACGTCCTGACCTCGGGGTCGTCGCAGCGGGCCAGTACCTCGTCGAGGTGCCGCAGTGCGTCCGCCGGGTCGATGTCGGTGAGCGCGGCGGCCAGTTCCGCGCGCACGGTGAGGTCGTCCGGCACGGCCTCGTGGAGCCGGCGCAGGAAGGACACGGCGGTGGCCGGCTGTTCACGGAAGGCGGCCACGGCCGCCTCCCTGAGCAGGGTTCGCATCCAAGGGCGGTCCAGGGTGCGCAGGCCCAGCAGCAGTTCGGCGACCTGCCGGGCCGGGCGGGCCGCGTCGTTGAGTATCTCCGCGGCCTGGGCGCGCAGTTGCTCGCGCTCCGCGAGGGGCAGGGCAGCCATCAGCCGGTCGAGCTCGGCCGGAGCGCCCAGCACCGGGTCGAGCCGGGGGAGCAGGCCGCGGTCCAGGGCCGTCCCGAGGAGCCGGTCCGTCATCTGCCGCGGCAGTCCGGCCAGTTGACTGACGAGATCGGGATCGGTGCTGCGCAGCAGCACGGCCGCCCGGACGATCCGCAGCAGCCTGTTCTCCTGGCTGCCGGGCGACCAGGCAGTCTCCGGAGCGGGGGCCCCGGTGGGCCCAGCGGTCCCAGGCGGGGCCGAGGCGGGGCCGGCGCCGGGCGGCGCGGGGGCCTTCCCTCTGACGCCGGGCCGCCAGAGGGGAGGCCCCCCTGCCACCGTGCAGGTGTCGCGCAGCACGAGTGCCTCGAACGCCGCTGCCGAGACGGCGGGGATGTCGTCGGTCAGACTCAGCAGCACGGTCAGCGGGGCCCCGGCCGAGCCGTGCATCAGCCCGTCGATCCAGCGGATCGTGCCCTCGTCGCACCACTGGGCGTCGTCGACAGCCAGCACCAACGGGGCGCGGTTCAGCGACCGTTCGACCAGACGCTGAGCGGTGCGCCGCGTCGTACGCGGGTGGGAATCGCACCCGTGCAGGTTCAGTAACCGGCGCAGCGCCGCGTGTTCGGCGACGGCCTCCTCGTGGCGGCACACGACGCGGCGGACGCTCGGTTCCCGTCCGCTCAGCCGGCCGACGTGACGCACCAGCGCGTCCGCGGGCCGGTGCCCGACGCCGCCGACCACCACCACGCAGTGGGCGCCGTATCGACCCGGCGGGATCCAGAGGGACTGGGTCCCCGTGGAGAGGGAACGCGCCGGGGATGTGTCCGCGGGCTGGGGCGTGGTTCGAAAGGCCGGAGGAGGGTTCAAATGACGTCCGTGCTCTGATCGGCTCGAGCTCACGTTGGTTACTATATGAAAATCTTGTGTCATGTGTAGACGGCCTCGTGCCGAGACCGTGAAGGGTGCCCCGAAGCTTTGCCGGACCGAAGTGCCCCCGGAGGAAGCTCGGACCGGATGTCCGCGATCTCTCGCGGCCGGGCACCCGGAGGCGGTGCGGACATGACGGCTCAGGGGGACGACGGCCTCACGGCGCCCACCGCGAGCGGGGATCCGGTCACCCGCGGCCGGACGCACGGTGTCGCGTCCGTCCGGGCGGCGATGAGCCGGGTACGGGGCGGCAGCGCCGTGTTCCTGGCGGTCGTCGGCCCACCGGGCGCGGGCCGTACGGCCTTCCTCGCCACCGTCGCCGGCCTGGCCGCCGGCGAGGGCTTCGCCGTACGCCACGGCCGTGGCGTGGGCACGCGAAGGGATCCACGCCCCACCGGACTCCTCGGTCCGCCCGGACCCGGCACGCACTCGGGCCCCCCGGAGGTCTACCTGCTCGACGACCTGCACGAGGCCGACCGGGATTCCCTCGCCGGGCTCGCCCGCTGGTGCGACGGCCCGCGGACCGTCCCGCTTCTCGTGGTGGCGGCGTTCCGGCGGGGGGACCCGCGCACCGACCGGCCGTGCGTACACGATCTGCTGGCAGCCGCCGACCACGTGATCAGCATGGCGCCGCTCGGGCGTGCGGGCGTCCGGGCACTGCTCGGTGAGCGCGGCGCAACACTCACCGGAACCCAGCTTTCCGACTGGACCCACGCGACGGGCGGCAACCCCGCCCTGCTGGTCTCCCTGCTGGACCGCGCGAGGACCTCACGTGCTGTCGCCCCCGCAGACCTGCTGGACGCCACCCGCGCCCGGCCGGCCCCGGAGAGTCTGCGGAGCCGGGTGTCCGAAGTGATGAACGGTCAGCCGGAGTCCGCGCGACGGCTCGCCCACTGTGCGGTGATCCTGGGCGACACCGGCGACGCCGCCGTCCTCGCCCGGCTCTCGGGCCTCGATCCGGCCCAACTGGCCGAGGGGAGGCGCGCACTGCTCCGCCTCGGCTGGGACGTGGACCACCGCGAGCCCCCTGTCCTGTGGGACTGCGTGAGCGAGATCGCCGAGGAAGGGCTCCCGCCCGCCTGCCGCGCCGCGCTGCACACCCGCGCCGTGGAGTTGCTCCACGGAAGCGGAGCGCCGCCGGAACGGATCGTCCCCCACCTCCTGGAGATCGGCCCCGGCGAATGGGCCGGAACCGCCGGAGTGCTGGGGGACGCGGCCGACGACCTGCTGCGGCGCGGATCCGTCGACCTGGCGATCCGCTGCCTCCGCCGGGCACTGCGGGAGTTCCCGCCCGACAGCGCGCAACGCGGCACCTTCCTCGCCGCCCTCTCCACGGCGGAGCAGGGTGTGGACACCTCCGCTGCGCTGCGCCACGCCGTCCAGGCGAACCAGCTGCTCACCTCGGTCCGGGAACGCGCCGAGGTCGTGGCCGGCGTCCCGCTCACCCTGTTCCTCACCGCCCCGCAGACCGCCTCGGTGCTGGCCTCGGCCGGGGGACCGGAGGCCCTGCGGGACTCCGGCGCCGACACGGAGGGTCTCGCGCTGCGGCTGGAGGCGCGCGTACGGCTGGGCACGGTGGCCGCCCCGGAGGCACCGCAGGACGCGGTCGAGCGACTGCGCACGCTGGTTCGCGGACCCGGGTCGGCGGCGGAACGCGAACTCTCCTCGGCCCTGGTCTTCGCCGGTACCCTCGGCGGACGGTTGCCCCGCGCCGAGGCGGCCGGTCTGGTGCGCCGGCTGCTCGGCCAGGAGGCCCCTCAGGAGGCCTCCGCCCACGCGGCGCCCGCACTCCTGATCGCCGCCGGCACGGCGACCGGGGTGGACGGGCCCGTGAGCCGCTGGCTGGGCTCCGCCCTGGTCGCGGCCCGGGAACGGGGGGACGAGGCGCTGGTGACACGGCTGCTGAGCTGGCGCGCGTACGGCGCGCTCCAGGCCGGCCGGCTGGCGGACGCCTGGGCGGACGCGTCGGACGCCTGCGCGGTCGCGCCGGGGCCCCTGACGGACGACGACTGGCCGGCTGTCGTCGGTCTCACGTCCGTCGCCCTGGAGGCGGGTGACACCCAGCTCTCCGGCCGGCTGGGAGCCCTCCTGGAGGAGCGTCAGGGGGTGGGTATCTCGCTGGCGGGCCTGGCCGACCGGGCGTTGCGTGCCCGCTCGGCGCCGGTCACCGAACTGCCGCTCCTGCTGGACGAACTGCTCAAGGCCGCGCGTCTGGCCGAGGAGAAGGCCTGGTCCAGCCGGGCGTTGTTCCCGGTGGACCTGTGGTCGGTGGCTCCGCTGCTCCGCGCGGGGCGCAAGGAGGACGCCCTCCGCCTGCTGTCCCGGGCCTGCGAGGCCGCCAGGACGGCCGGATCCCACTCCGAGGTCGGCAGGACCCTGCGCCTGTGGGGCACCGTCGTCGGTGGCGCGTATTCACTGTCCCTGCTCGCCGAGTCGGTCTCCGTACTCCGGGAGACCGGCAACACGCTGGAGCTGGGGCGGGCGTTGACGGCGTACGGCAGCCGGCTCAGGGCCGCGGGCAGGCCGGGCTCGGCCGAACTCCTCGCGGAGGCCGACCGGATCGCCGACGCGGCAGGCGAATCGGTGCTGTGGTGCTGGACGGGAACCCTCCGCGGCGAGCCCCGGCACGCCGTTCCGCCCGGAGGCCGCGGACTCAGCGACACCGAACGCCGGGTGGCCGCCCTCGTCGTGCTCGGGCACACCAACCAGGAGACGGCAGCCGCGCTCGGCGTCACGCGGCGGGCCGTGGAGAAGACCCTGACCCGGGTCTACCGCCGTATGGACGTCGAGGGCAGGAGCGGACTCGTGCCGGTCGTACGGCGCATGGCGGGCAGGGCCGCCTTCGCCGCGGGCATGCTCTCCGAGCGGCTCTGACACGCACCGTCGTGCGCCGCCGGGCTGATCCGTACCCGCCCAATACCGTCGTGCGCCCGCGCCGCTCCGTATCGCCCGTGCTGTCGTGCGCCCGCGCGCCACCGCTCCCTACCGCCCGCACGCTCAGGCGCACCTGTACCGCGCCACCCGCCCAGGGGCCCCGGTCCGTCCCGTCCGCCCGAACGGGATCGCCGGCTGACCGATCGGTGCACCGAACGGGCTACTTTCGGGTAGCCGGAGCAGGCTGTTCGGGCATTCAGGTGCCGCAACGGCGCGGTCCGGACATCGCGCGGTGATCACCGTGTGCCGGAACGGACATCCGCCCGCGGCACCGGGGCGTCCTCGCCGGTCGGCGCGGTGTGCCGGGGCTGCTCCGAACCGAGTCACGCCGACCACAGTGTTGCGCCCCCGGCCACGGTGCCCATTGCACCCCGGCGTTCGCCCTCATTACTGTGCTGGACGTCGGCCGAATACACGAAATGGCGAAAGCGAGGAATGTCTGGTGTACATGGCCGAGGCAGGAAGCAGGGTGAAGAGCGGGCCTCCGCGGAGCGCTGAAGGGAGATCTCCTGTGCAGTCCGACGTGCTGGAACCCGTCGATGTGCTGAACTCCATCGACGCATTGCGTGATATCGATCCGTCTTTGCCGCACGCGGATATTCCCTGCAAGGATTACCGCGACGCGTTCCTCTTACTGTTCGAGCGATCCGGCATCGGACTCGCCCTTTTGGACACCGCATTCCGGGTGAGATCGGTCAACAGCGCGCTCAGTGCCCGCTGCGGGCGGCTGCCCGAGGAGATGCGCGGGCGTGAGTTCGCCGACTTCCTCCATCCGAGTGTGCGCCGGCACGTCCTCGGCAGCTTCGGCCGGCTGGTCCAGGGAGCCGAGACCCTCTCCGGCGACCGTTCCGTGGAAACCTCCCTGCACAGCACGGCGGTCTCCGGAAGACTCACCGCCCACCCCGTGCGGGACGACGCCGGCCAGGTGAAGGTGCTCATCGTCCAGTTCACCCCGGCGGAGACCGGTGGGCGCGACAGGGCGTCACCCGTGGACGGCAGGTGGAAGCTCGCACCCCTCACCGCGAAGGTGCTGGAGGGAGTGGCGGCGGGGGACCCGACGGTACGTCTCGCGGCCAAGCTCTTCCTGAGCCGACAGGGCATCGAGTACCACGTGGGGGTCCTCCTGCGGCAGTTCGAGGTACCCAACCGCACGGCCCTGGCGGCCAAGGCGTACGCGATGGGCGTCTTCACCCCCGGCTGCTGGCCGCCCCGGCTCCTTCCCGACCACATCCGGGCCGACCCCGACGCGGGGGAGCGGCCGGAGGACGGCCGCCCGGATCCGCGACCGTAGACGCCGGTCCGGGGCCCTCGTAGGGTGGGGCCCGTGGTGCGGTGCGCCACCGTCGTGACGCAACGCCCCTCGGCCGCGCGGGACGCGCCGGCTGACCCGTGACCGCGGCGGGATCCGAGCGCTACGGGGGCGAAGTTGAGACTACTGGTGGTCGAGGACAACGAGCGCGTACAGGCGGCCCTGCGGTCCGCGCTCGCCAAGCAGGGCCTGGAAGCCGTGTGCGCCACCACCGGCGAGGCCGCCATGGAGCTGCTCGAACGGTCCCGTCCGGACGCCGTCCTCCTCGATCTCGGTCTGCCGGACTGCGACGGGCTCGCCCTGTGCGGCAGGATGCGGGCGGTGAGCTCGGTGCCGATCCTGGTGACGACCGCCCGCGCCGACCACGACTCGTGTGTGCGAGGACTCGATCTCGGCGCGGACGACTATCTGGTGAAGCCCTACAATCTGGCCGAAGTGCTGGCCCGCTTACGCGCGGTGATGCGCCGTCAGCGGGCGGGCGCGCACCAGGACGCCGAGGACCCGCCCGGCGGGCTGCTGCTCGCCGGACCCGTACGCATCGATCTGCGGGAACGGGTGGTGCTGGTCGACGGCGTCCCCACCGAACTGTCCGCCGAGGAGTTCGGCATCCTGGTCGCCCTCGCACGGCAGCCTGGCGAGACGCTGCCCGCCGGCCGGCTCGTCGACGAGATGATGCGCCTCCACCGCGCGGAACTCGAACAGTCGCTCCCGGCCCACATCTCCTCACTGCGCGAACGCCTCGGCGCTCCGCACCTCCTCGAATCCGTCGAAGGAGGCGGACACCGGCTCTCGGCCCACGGTGCCGTGTAGCCGATGACGATGAGACTGGCGAGTGCGTTGACGGCCTGCTGCGTCCTTCTGCTGTGGTCGCCTTCCTCCGCCGCCGGGGCGGCCCGCGAGGGAGCCTGCCTCCCCGGTACGGCGGACATGCCCCACCTGTTCGCCGTGACGGTCGCCGTCCTCACGTGGTCCCGGTGGACCGGGCACCGACGGCAGCTGGACGTACTGGCGCGGGCGGCCCGTGATCTCCTCGACGGCCCCCCGAGGGGCTCCGGCCCGGCACCCGCCCGTTGGCCGCCCGAACTGCGGCGTATGAACGCGGCCTTCGGTGACCTGGCCGAGGCCGGACGCAGGTGCCGCAAGCGGCAGTCCTCCCTCCTGACGGACGTCTCGCACCAACTGCGCAACCCGCTGACCGTGCTGAGTCTCCGTATGGAGACCCTGTCCCTCAGCGTGGAGGGGGAGACCCGCCAGGAGGTGGAGCTGATCCGGGAGGAGATGGACCGGCTGGCCGCCATGGTGGGCAGGCTCCTGGAACTGGCCTCCGCACGCGCGGCGCACACCGTGGGGACCGGAAGCACCCCCGCCATGGACCTGGTGACCAGCCGGGTCACGGCGTGGCGTCCCCAGGCCGAGAGCCGTTCGCTCCGCATCGAGGTCGACTCCGACTCGACGGCCGTGCTCCTGGTCGACGCGGTCCTCGCCGGCTCGATCCTGGACAGCCTTCTGGACAACGCTGTCAAGTTCAGTCCCCGGGGCGGGCGGATCACCGTACTCGTGCGGGACGCGGGTCCCGTGACGACCATCGAGGTGGCCGACGAGGGGCCGGGACTCGCCCGGGGGGAGTTCGACCGGATCGGCGACCGGTTCTGGCGGAGCCCGGCGACGGGGGAGGCCCCCGGGACCGGTCTGGGCCTGAGTATCGCCGACGAGCTCGCCGCCGTCCTCGGAGGACGGCTCACCTTCACCGCCGACGCGCCCCATGGTCTGCGCGTCGCGGTGCGCCTGCCCCGCGCCGGACCCGGGCCGTCCGGCAGCACCTCGTTCCGCTGAGGCGAACAGCTTCGCCGGTGAGGCGTGTCATGCCCTCGGCGGCGCCCGGACACCGCGGAAAAACTGGGAGTTCTTATAGCGCTCGTGGATTTCGGGACCGAAACGCGGGTGTCACTGGGACCGTGGGGGCGGCCGACCACCGGGCTCGGGCGACCTGGCGGGATTCGCTGTGGCGTTCTCCCGGCCCGGGAAGCGGAGGGCTCGAACCTCCGCTTTCCGTGGTGAGGGCGTGGTCGCGGAACGCAGAACTCAGCCGAGGAGAAGAAGTGGCATCAGCCTGGTCGACCGGCCGCCGCGCCAGAACCGTCACCGTACTCACCGCGGGCGTACTCCTGTGCATGGGAACCGCGGTCGCCCCGGGGTACGCCGAGGACACGGGGACCGTGGCGAACGCCGGAAGTGACGGTGCCCTGGACGGCAGTTACCTGGTGCTCCTCGAGGAGGGGGCCGGCCCGGACCTCGTCACGGAGTACGGCATGCGGGCCGAGGAGACGTACGACCACGCCCTGGAGGGTGTGCTGGCCACGGGGAGCGCGGCCCAGGCCGCGCGCCTGGCCGCCGACCCGGACGTACGCCTGGTCGAGCAGAACTCCCTGCTGCGACGCCCGCCCGCCGCCCCGAAGACGCAGTCGTCCCCGCCGTCCTGCGGACTCGACCGGATCGACCAGCGCGCCTTGCCCCTCAGCGGCTCGTACAGCTACCCGCGCTCGGCCGGCGCCGGGGTGGACGTCTACGTGATCGACACCGGCATCGACTACGGGCACCCCGACTTCGGCGGGCGTGCCCGCCCGGGCTTCGACGCCTTCGGCGGGGACGGCAGCGACGAGAACGGCAACGGCACACACATGGCCGGGATCATCGGCGGCACCGAGCACGGCGTGGCCAAGAAGGCCCACCTGATCTCGGTGAAGGTCCTGGACGCCGAGGGCGGCGGAACGCTGGCCGGGGTGGTGGCCGGCATCGACTGGGTCACGGAGCACGCGCACGGACCGTCCGTCGCGAACTTCGTCATCGGCGCCCCCGTCAGCGAGGTGCTCGACGAGGCGGTACGCAACTCACTCGCCGCCGGAGTCACCTACGCGATGTCGGCGGGCGCCAGCGCCGACGACATCTCCCACTCGTCCCCGGCCCGGGTGACGGAGGCCATCACCGTCGGCTCCACCGACTGTGCCGACCATGTCGCCTCCTTCAGCAACTACGGCACGGGACTCGACCTCTACGCCCCCGGCGTCGACATCACCTCCACCTGGCCCGGCGGCGGCACCTTCACCGCCTCCGGTACCTCCGTCTCCGCGGCCCACGCCTCCGGAGCGGCCGCACTCCACCTCGGCCGGCACCCCCGTGCCACGCCCGCCGATGTGGGTGCCGCGCTGGACCGTGCCTCGGTGAAGGGAGCGCTCACCGGGGTACCGGCCGGCACGGCCGACAAACTCCTGCGCGTGGCGTACTGACACCGGTGCCGCGGGTAGCTTCCCCCGACCGGTCCGGCACCGCCGGCCGGGGCGGGCGCCGCCCGCGGCCCCGCAGCCCATACCTCTTTCCCGACCCAACGGCGGCAGACTTGTTAATCATCGAAGATCTCGTGAAGTGTTACCGGGACGGCACCCGCGCCAATGACGGCGTGAGCCTTCAGGTGGCGGCGGGAGAGGTCGTCGGCCTCCTCGGGCACAACGGAGCCGGCAAGACCACCCTGATCAACCAGGTGGCCGGACTCGCCGTCCCCACGTCCGGCACCATCCGGGTCGACGGGTGCGACCCGGTCGCCGAGCCCGCGAAGGTGCGCCGGATGGTGGCGGTGATGCCCCAGGCGCACGCGCCCCTGGCCGGTGTGACCCCCCGTCAGGCGATCCGGACCATGGCCCGTATCCGCGGGATGAACAAGCAGGACAGCCGCGTGCGCACCGACGAACTGATCGCGGCCCTCGACCTCGGCACCTGGGCGGACACCAGTGGCGAGCGTCTCTCCGGCGGTGTGCGGAGACTGACCGCCTACGGTATGGCCGCGGCCCGTCCCGGGCGGGTCGTGATGCTCGACGAGCCCACCAACGACGTCGACCCGGTCCGGCGGAGGCTGCTGTGGGAGCAGATCCGCGCCCTGGCCGACCAGGGCTGCGCCGTCCTGCTCGTCACCCACAACGTGGCGGAGGCCGAGCGCAGTGTGGACCGGATCGTCGTGCTGGGCTCCGGCAAGGTGCTCGCGGAGGGCACGGCCGCACAGCTCCGCTCGCGCGCCGTCGGTGAGTTCCGGCTGGAACTGACGGCCGTGCGCGCCGACGGCATTCCTCCTCTCCCCGCCGGCATCCCCGCCGCCGGGCCCCCGGTACGCGCCTCCCGGCGCGTGGCGATCCCCCTGGACTCCGGCGCCGCTTCGGCGGCCCTGGCCTGGGCCCAGCAACTTCGCGAGGCCGGAGACATCGACGAGTTCGCGCTCGTCCCCGTCGGCCTGGAGGACGTGTATCTGCACCTGGCCGGCGAGACCGGATCCGACGAGAGCGCACAGGACGAGAAGGGGGAGCACAGTGAGTCACTGGTTGCGTAGTTACGGCCTGCTGCTGGCGTGGACCGGGCTGCGCAGCCGCGCGACGCTGCCCCTCAACCTCGTCATCCAGACCTGTCTGGCGGTCGGCATCATCGTCGGATTCGCCTACCTCGTGCCCGAGATGGACGACGCCACCGCGCTCTACCTCGCCACAGGAGCCCCCGTGCTGGGGCTGATCACCGTCGGCATGGTGATCGGACCGCAGGAAGTCGCCTCCTCGAAGCAGGAAGGCATCTTCGACTTCAACCGGTCGCTGCCGGTGCCCCGCAGCGCCCTCGTCGCCTCGGACGCCACGGTGGCCCTGCTCACCGCCCTGCCGGGCATGGTGGCCGCCCTCGTCGTCGCCAGCCTGCGGTTCGACCTCTCCCTCGACATCAGTCCGCTGGTCCTCCCCGCCGTCCTGCTGACGGCGTTCACCGCCATCGGCCTGGGTTACGGGATCGGGTACGGGCTGTCGCCCGCGGTCGCCCGCCTGATCTCCCAGCTCGTCGTGTTCGTGGCTCTGATGTTCTCGCCGATCACCTTCCCGGCGTCCCGGCTGCCCGACTGGTTCGCCGCGGTGCACGCCGTGCTGCCGTTCCAGTACATGGCGGAGGCCGTGCGGGACACGCTCGACACACCACCCGGGGGAGTGGCGGGGCTCCCCTTCGCCGTCCTGGCGGTCTGGTCCCTCATCGGGTTCGCCATCACCTACCGGATGACCGCCCGGCGGCCCTGACCGCTTCAGCGGTACGGGCCGACACCCCTGCGGCGCTCCTGGCTCCCCCCTGGGCCGGGAGCGCCGCTCCCGCATGTCCGTGAGTGGCGAACGCGACTGCGGGGATGGGCCGTTCAGCCGGACCGCGGTGCCGTGAACGACTCGATCACGGCTTCCTCGCCAGGAACCGCCAGATCCCGCATCCGGGAGTCCTTCGGGCCGGACGGCCATTCACGGAAGCGCCGGAACAGCATCGGCAGACCCCGCGCGACCGACAGGTCGGAGCTGTCCATGACCTGCATGTGCACATGGGGCTGGGTGGAGTTGCCGCTGTTGCCGCAGTCGGCGAGCTGCTGCCCGGTCACCACCCGCTGTCCCTCCGACACCCGGACCGAGCCGGAACGCAGGTGCACCAGGGCCACGTACGCTCCCTTCCCGCCCTCCCCGGAGAGCGCGATGACCACGTGGTTGCCCGCGATCGCGTTCACCCCCCGGCGCACGCGGGCAGCCTGGCCCAGCATGTACGGAACCAGGGCCGCCTGGGACCTGCGGGCCTCGTGGTCGGGCTCCCCGTCGTGGGCCGCGACCACGATGCCGTCACCGGGGGCCAGGACGGGCCGGCCGAAGCTGACGAAGAGCTCGGGGGGCTCGGTGGCGAAGAACGTCCGCCAGCTGCGGCTGCCCGCCGTGCGGTGGCGTTCGTCCACCCCGAGGAAGTCGACCGCGTGACTGCTGCCGAAGAGATCGGTCCCATGACTGGGGATCCGCCGCGCCGGGCTGTTCCTGACACGCCACAACCCCGTGAAGGGCAGCGCGAGTTCGACGGCCCGGGCCCCCGGGCGCTGCCCGGAGGGCTCACCGGAGGCCCCGGCCGCCGTGCCCGCCGCCGCGAACGCGGCGGCGCCGATCGCGACGCCACGTGCGACGAAGATCCGCCGCGTGGAGCTTGCCCCGCCGTCGGTGAGGGGCAAGCCTTCCCCGCCGGCGGGCAGCGGGGACGGGGCCGCGGCACGCCGGTCGAGAAGCCGTCGGAGCAGCGGGCGCAGCAGTTCGCCCAGGAGCAGGGCCCCGGTCAGGTACGCCAGCAGCGGCAGCCAGATGTCACCCGTCACGGTCAGGAGGCGCGCGACCTCGAACGGAGGCTCCGCGGGCCCGGCGAGGAGCAGGGACACCGTGGCCGCGGCGGACAGCCCCACCAGAACGGCGCCCACGCGCCGCCACGGTGAACCCGCACGCGAGACGTCCTCGACCACACGCCGGTAGAGGTACAGGTGCACAGCGGCCAGGAGAAGCAGAATCAGAGCGGCGGTCAGAAAGGGAAGAGCCGTGCCGGTCCATGACATGTGTCAAGCCTAGCCGCCGGGCCTCTGTCCGGTTTCCACGCGTCAAAAGAATGGTTGATTACCTAGTCATGGTTCCCGGCCTCCGCCGAGCGTGGCCGGCCGCGGGCCGCGATCCGCTCCGGCGTCTTCCCCGCGATTTCGGCATTGACCTGCTGAAATGATGTTCCGGAAAGTCGGGTCGACACCGTTGCCGGATATCGATCATGCGGTCCGGCGGCACGACGGGACGGTTGACACGGCTCCGAGGGCTGGATGAGCATACCGACCGTTGTCGAAGGCTCGAATGCGTGTGGCCCACTGAGGGCCGTGCCGTCGAGGTCCCATTCGTCGTGAGTCGTACACGCGTTGTTCGCGTCGGGGAGACTTGAATTGGGAAGACGTGGAACATCCGGCACGGTGCGCTCGCACCCAGCGGGCGAGCCATCGGGACATGGTTCGTACGGGGCTGTTGACCAGCGATTTCATGCCGTGGTGACTTAGGCGCCGCGGAGGGTGGCCCCTGGTCCCCGCACGCACCGGCCGACGCGGTGCCCGGCTTCTCAGGAGCGGCGCGCCGATTCGGCGGACCGCCGGATCAGGAATTGTGCCGTACACCTACGCCTCACTGACGAGATATTGACGGGTCCCTGCCCGGGTCCGGAAAGAACGACCGATTCGGCGCGCCCGCACGTCCAGGAACGGACGGTCCATGACCGCATTTCCGTTCCGGCCGGCCGGAAGCGCGCTCCCTCTCTCATGACTTCAGAGGATTGCGGCCTTGAGTACTTTTCGTGACCCGGTGGAAATGTCCCTCGCTCTGCCCGACGACCGGAGGGCGGAAACGTCCTACCCGTTGTCCCCCACACAGGAGGGCATGCTCTTCCAGTCCCGCCACGGGAGCAGTTCCGGTCTTTACCACGCTCAGGCCGAGTTCGACGTGGCCGGGGATCTCGACCTCGAAGCCTTCCGCGGCAGCTGGGCCCTGGTCACGGAGCGGCACGCCGTCCTGCGGACGGGATTTCACGACGGGCCGGGCGGGCGGCCGGTGCAGACGGTCCGCGCCGACGTCAAGGTGCCTCTCGTCCATGAGGACTGGCGCTCCCTCGACGAGGAGCAGCGCTCCGCCCGGCTCCGCGAACTGCCGGCCGAGGACAGGGAGCGCGGTTTCGTCCTGGAGGAGGCGCCGTTGTGGCGTCTGCACGTCGCTCGGCTGACGGACACCGCTCACCGGGTGCTGTGGAGCTTCCACCACCTCCTGCTGGACGCCCGGAGCCAGGCGAGGATCCTCCGGGAGGTGGAGCAGGCCTATGCCTCCCTGATCTCAGGACTCCCCCTGGAGGAGCCGCAGGTGACGCCCTTCCAGGAGTACGTCGACTGGTGGGAACGCCAGGACGTGGGGCTGTCCGAGTCCTTCTGGCGCGAGGAGCTGCGATCGGCCCCGCCGGCCGCGCCGCTGCCCTTCGCGCTGAGGCCCACCACCGACGAGGACACCGCCGCGCAGGCCCCGCCCACCGCGTACGGGCAGGTGTCACTGGTCCTCGACGGCCCGGAGACGGAGGCGCTGCGCGCCGTGGGCGCCTCGCACGGCCTGACCCTCACCACGCTCGTCCAGGGCGCCTGGGCGTTCCTCCTCAGCCGCTACCGGGGCGCCGGCGACGTGGTGCTGGGTGTGACCACCCCTGGCCGGCCCGCCGGGCTGCCCGGCGCCGACGACATGGTGGGGCTGCTCATCAACACCCTCCCCCTGCGCACCGAGGTGCCGCCCTCGGCAGGCTGGGCCGACTGGATGCGCGGCCTCCAGCAGAAGTACGCCGACGTCCTGGAGCACGAGTACAGCCCGCTGCGGCTGGTCCAGCAGTGGGGCGGAGCCGGCTCGGGCGAGGCGCTCTTCGACACCGTGCTGATGATCGAGGACGAACGGGAGGGCACGCAGGGCACCCTTCTGCGCCCGGTCCGGGAGGAGAGCCACGCCGGGTACCCGCTGAGCCTGGTGGTGACGCACGGCCGACGGCTCACGCTGACCCTCCATCACGACACGGGGCGCTTCACGACCCGGGCGGTCGAGCGCACGGCGGGTCACCTCGGACGGATCCTGGCCGAGCTGGTGCGTCGGCCGGACGCCCGCCTGGGAGAACTCACCCTTCTCACCCCGGCCGAGTACACGCAGCTCGTCGACGAGTGGAACGACACGGACACGCCGTACACCCGCGACGCCTGTATCCACGAGCTCTTCGAGCGGCGGGCGGCCCAGACCCCCGACGCCCTGGCCGTGCTCTTCCGGGACGAGCGCCGTACCTACCGTGAGGTGAACGAGCAGGCCAACCAGGTCGCACACCGGCTGCACCGTCTCGGCCTCGGCCGCGGCGACCAGGTCGTGATCCTCATGGAGCGTTCGGCGGAGATGATCCCGGCCCTGCTGGGGATCCTCAAGGCCGGTGCCACGTACATCCCGCTCGACGTCAACGCCCCCGCCAAGCGCTGGCACTGGATCATCGACTCGCTCAAGGCCGCCTGCGTCCTCACCCAGCACGCCCTGGTGCCGCGCCTTCTGGAGGCCGATCCGCTGCCCGACCTCGCCCACATCGTCTGCGTGGGCCCCGCGCCCGAGGAAGAAGCCTCCCTCGCCGGAGAGGACGACCCCGCGGGCCGCCCGTACACGGTGCACCCCTCGGCCGGTCTCGCCGCCCTGCCCAGCGAGAACCTCCCGCCGCAGGGCACCCCCGAGGACATCGCGTACATCATCTTCACGTCCGGTTCGACCGGAACCCCCAAGGGCGTCGCGGTCCAGCACTTCCCGGCGGTGAACCTGATCGAATGGGTCAACCAGACCTTCTCGGTGGGTCCGGACGACCGCATCCTCTTCATCACCGCGCTCACCTTCGACCTGTCCGTCTACGACGTCTTCGGCGTGCTCGCCGCCGGCGGATCGATCCGCGTGGCCACCGGTGAGGACGTCCGGGAGCCGGCCGACCTGCTGGCCCTCCTGAGGGACGAGCCCATCACCTTCTGGGACTCCGCGCCCGCCGCCCTCATGCAGCTCGCACCCTTCCTCCCCACGGACGGCGAGGTCGCGAACGGGACCGTCTCCCACTCCCTGCGGCTGATCTTCATGAGCGGGGACTGGATACCGGTCCACTCGCCCGGGCTGATGAAGGCCGCCTTCCCGAACGTCCAGGTCGTGGGCCTCGGCGGGGCGACGGAGGCGACCGTCTGGTCGAACTGCTTCCCGGTCGGCACGGTGGACCCCTCGTGGTCGAGCATCCCGTACGGGAAGCCCATCCAGAACGCGCGCTACTACGTCCTGGACGAGAGCCTGCGCCCCTGCCCGCTCGACGTACCCGGCGACCTCTACATCGGCGGCGACTGCCTCAGCTCCGGCTACGCGAACGAACCCGGACTGACCGCGAGCAAATATCTGCCCTCGCCCTTCGTCACCTCGCCGGGCGAGCGCATCTACCGGACGGGTGACACGGCACGGTGGCGGGAGGACGGGAACCTGGAGTTCCTCGGCCGCACCGACTCCCAGGTCAAGATCCGGGGCTACCGCATCGAACTCGGCGAGATCGACAGCACGCTCGGCGAGCACCCCGTCGTCCACGACGCCGCGACCGTGGTCCGGGAGGACGCGTCCGGCGACCGCACCCTGATGTCCTACGTCGTCCTGCACCCGCAGCGTGCGCGCAGCGCCGTCCAGGACGAGGCGGACGCGCTGACGGACGGCCGCGTCGACCGCTGGCGCGAGGTCTACGACGCGTTCGATCCGCAGGCCGCGAAAGACGCCGAGGACGGCAACGACTTCTCCGGGTGGAACAGCAGCTACACCGGCGGCCCCATCCCCGTGGAGGAGATGCGCGCCTGGCAGGACGACACCGTGGAGCTGATCCGCGGCTACCGGCCGCGCGCCGTGCTGGAGATCGGCTGCGGCACCGGCCTGCTGCTCTTCCCCCTTGCGCCGGAGTGCCGCCGCTACTACGGCACCGACTTCTCCACCGCTGCCCTCGCCGCCGTGCGCGGACGCCTCGACTCCCTGCCCGAACTCCGCGACACCGTCGTCCTGCACCAGCGGGAGGCGGACTCCCTCCACGACCTGGAGCTGGACGAGGTCGACACCGTCGTCGTGAACTCGGTCGTGCAGTACTTCCCCGACGTCCACTACCTCTTGCGCGTGCTGGACCACGCACTCTCCAGGGTCGCCGACGGCGGACGGATCGTCGTCGGCGACATCCGCAGCCTCCCGCTGCTCGAGGCGTTCCACGCCGACGTCGAGCTGCACCACGCCTCCGGCGCGACGACGCCGCAGACGCTCCGGCAGCGGGTGAGGCGCCGCATGCAGCAGGAGGAGGAACTGGCCCTCGATCCGGCCCTCTTCAGGGAATGGGCCGCATCGACCGGCCGGGTCGTCCGCGTGGAGATCCGGCCCCGGGGCGGCCGTCACCGCAACGAGATGTCGATGTTCCGCTACCAGGCCGTGCTGCACGTGGGCCCCGCCCACGACCGTACGGGCGACGGCGCGCCCGGGCCGGTGCCGGAACTCGACTGGACCGCACACCGGCTCACCCTCGCGGGGCTGCGCGCGAGGCTGGCCGGCGAGCGGCCCGCCAGGCTCAGGCTCACCGGAGTCCCCAACGCCCGCGTCGAGGCAGCGGTCCGCACGCTGAGCTGGGTGAAGAGCGGGGCCGGAGCGGACACCGCCGAGGCGTGGCGGGCGCAGGACCACCCCAGCCGTGCCCTCGACCCCGAGGACGTCCGGGAGCTCGCGGCCGAGGCCGGCTACGAGGCCTCCGCCGACTGGAGCAGCCACGGCCCCGACGGCTCCTTCCATGTGCTGCTCACCCGCTCCGACGTGCCGCCCGCGCCCCACGCGGAGGAGTACGTCACCCGCTCCGGGGAGCCCCGGGAATCCCACGGCCGAGAGCCCCGCGACCGGGAGCTCCGTGGCCCGGAATCCCGTGACTGGTCCGCATACGCCAACCAGCCGCTCAAGGCGGAGATCCAGCAGCTGCTGATCCCCCGGCTCCACACCTATCTGGCCGAGCGGCTTCCGGGATACATGGTGCCGGCCGGGATCGTCGCCCTCGACGCCCTGCCCGTCACCCCGAGCGGCAAGCTGGACCGTCGCGCCCTGCTGCTCCCCGCGGCACCCGCCTCCGCCGGGCCGCGGACACACGTCCCCGCGCGCAACACCACCGAGGCCCTGCTCGTCCCGATCTGGGAGCGGACCCTGTCCCGCACCCCCGTCGGCGTCCTGGACGACTTCTTCGAGCTGGGCGGACACTCGCTGCTCGCCGTGCAGCTCGTGGCCCGGATCCGGCAGGTGTTCTCGCTGGAGGTGCCGGTCCGCCTCTTCTTCGAACTGCCCACGATCGCCGAGGTCGCGCGCGAACTGCAGCGCCGCCAGGAGGAGAAGCAGCCCTCGCAGCCGCGCCCCCTCACCCCCGCCCCCCGGGGAGGCCTGCTGCCGGCCGGGTCCGACCAGCAGCGGCTCTGGTTCATCGACCGGCTGAGCCCCGGGACCACCTCCTACACCGTCAACTGGCTCGTGCCCCTTCCCCCGGTCCTGGGGGCGACGGTGCTCCGGGACGCCCTGGACGAGATGATCAGGCGGCACGAGACCCTGCGCACGGTCTTCACGGAGGAGGACGGCCAGGTCTGGCAGGTCGTCGCGGACCGCTGGGAGACCGAGCTGCCCGAGACCGACCTCTCGGGGATCCCTGGCGAACGGGCCCAACAGCGAGCACGGGCCGAGATCCGGGACTGGTGGGACCAGCCCTACGACCTCGTCGAGGGACCCCTCCTCCGGGCCCGGCTCTTCAGGCTCCCGGACGCGCGGCAGCTCCTGGCCTTCAGCGCGCACCACACCGTCTTCGACGGCTACTCGATCGGTCTCTTCGGACGGGAGTTCCTCCGGATCTGCGAGGCCCTGGCCGCCGGCGAGCCCTCCCCGCTTCCCGATCCCGCGATCCAGTACGCCGACTACGCGGTGTGGCAGCAGAACCGGCCGGAGGAGGAGGACAGGCTCGCCTTCCAGCTGGACTACTGGAAGGAGCGGCTCTCGGGCGCTCCCGAACTCCTCACCCTGCCCACCGACTTCCCGCGCCCGGACGTGCAGACCTTCACGGGCGACTTCCTGCGGCGGCAGCTCTCGCCCGAGTTGAGCCGGCAGCTCGCCGAGGTCAGCCGCGAGCACCAGGTCACCAACTACATCACCATGCTCAGCGCGTACGCGATCCTGCTGGCCCGCCACAGCGGTCAGGACGACGTCGTCATCGGCGTGCCCATCGCGGACCGCAACCGCGTCGAGCTTGAATCCATGATCGGCTTCCTGGTCAACACGGTCGCCGTGCGGGTGGATCTACGAGGCGATCCGAGCTTCGGACACGTCCTGCGGCAGGTCCGCAAGCAGCTCTTCGACGCGCAGAGCCATCAGGAGGTGCCCTTCGACCGACTGGTCGACGCCCTGCGGCCCACCCGCAGCCTCGCGCACAACCCCGTCTTCCAGGTGATGTTCGCGGACGAGAGCCTCCCCTTCCTCGAGCACGCCTCCGACCAGGTGGAACCGGAACCGTGGATGCACGAGCTGATGGCCGAGGGGATGAGCGTGGGCGTGGCCCGCTTCGATCTGACCCTCATGATCCAGGCCGCCCCCGAGGGGATGCACGTCGGCTTCGAGTACAGCACCGACCTCTTCCGGGCGGAGACGGTCGCGCGGATGGCCGACCACTTCGAGGTCCTGCTGGCAGCCGCGCTGGCCGATCCCGGCCGACGGGTGCGGCGTCTGACGATGCTCGAAGGGACCGAACTCGCGCGGCTGCTCCACGAGGGCACCGGAGACCACAACGAGCGTGCGCTCAGCCCCGCGACACTCCCGTCACTGTTCTCGGAGCGGGCTCGTGCGTTTCCGGATCGGGTTGCGGTGGTGTTCGGTGATGTGGAGTTGAGTTACGGGGCGTTGGAGCGGTGGTCGAA
>NZ_JBEXPD010000003.1:0-502074 GCF_040611875.1 Streptomyces sp. NPDC006516 | reverse complement strand
CGGATAGGCCGATCGAGACGAACGCCGCAGCGTAGGCGTGCTCGGACTTCAGACCCTTTTCATGCAGCATCTTAACGATCATGACTCTCCCAGGGAGCGCCGGATTCCTTTCAACCCAGGCTCACCCGGGACGCCACCCACCGCATCTGGAGCACGACTTACGCCCCCGGCCATGGCGGTCGAGGGCCCAAGCATGGGCGCGGGACGCTACTCAGCAGGCGACGCCTTCCGCCCCCGCTCCCCCGCCTCGATCTGCTGCACCCGCGCCAGCGAAATCCCCAGCGCGGTTGCGATCTTCCGGTACGAGACCGGCGGGTCCTGAGCCCCCAGCGCCATGACCGCGGTCTGCCTGATCTCGCCCAGCCGTGCACCCTGTGCCGGCCACGCGGCGAGCAGCTGGCCCGCGCGGCGCGCCCGTTCCGCCGGGTCGTCCACCGCTTCCAGTGAGTCGACGGTCTCGACCACGACCCGCACCTCCTGCTCGTCGTCCGGCTGGACTGCCACTGCTGCTCCCTTTCCGTGGGCGAGCGCGTCCGCTCTGGACAACCGCACAGCCCCCGCTGTACGACGACAATCGTCCGCTGTACGGCGCATCGAGCGCGCTCCCCGCGCTTGATGCACGACGGCCCCGACCGGACTGACAGCTCCCGTCGGGGCCAGCCATCCCCTGAGATCACCAGAAGGACAACCGTGAACGATCGGATCCGCGCCCCCCGCTTACCGGCAGACCACACGGCCCACGAGGAACTGCCCCACCGCATCACCACGATGCCGAGCCTCGCCGCTCAACTGCTCCTCGCCGCCGCCAACCACCTCGTCAAGGTCAAGGACGACCAGCCCCTCACCATCGCCGGATGGGGCCACGCCCTCGCCCTCGCTGACTCCCGGACCCCGTCCGGCTACCCGCAGGCCGTCGCCCACCACTCCGCGTGCCGCGCGATGAGCGCCCTCTCCGCCGACCTCTGGGCCAGCGCCCGGACCCGCGGCGAGTGGGCCGTGCTCCTGCGTTCCGCTGCAAGGACCGTCTGATGGCCCGCCGTCCCGCGCAGCCGGTCACCCCCTGTCGGCGTACTCCTCTGGCTGGCTCTGGCAAGATTTTCGTAGGCGGAGATCATCGCGGTGCCAGGGTCGGCCGGTCCGTATAGCGTCGGCGAAGGTGGGCGATCAGGACGACGCGTTGACGGAGAAGAGGGACGCCGGCACGTCCGGCCATGATCCGTTTCTGCAGCTTGACGTCGGTGATGCGGCCTTCGTTGACTCCGGAGTTGTAAGGGGTCGTGATTCCCTGGGCGACGGCATGTCGGTCTTCGTGCAGGGATCCGGCGAGGCCGGTGAGAGGAGCGGGTCCGCTCTGTGCGAGGTCACTCAGCCAGCCCGGCAGGGGTGCCGCGTCCTGGTTGTCGACCATGGTGGCGAAGCGACGGACCAGGTCGTGGGTGAGCTTGAGTTCGGGGCAGTGTTCGAGGAGCCGGGGCAGGCGCTCGTTGATGTGCGGACTGCGGCGGTGCGGGTGGGTGGTGATCCAGCGGGCCGCTTCGCGAGGTGAGGGTGGGCGCTCGCGTGGCTAGTCGATGGGCAGGCCGCGGCGGAGCGGTGCGACGGCTATCTTCACGCGCTGATAGTGACCGAGGTAGCCCTTGATCTGCAGTTCTTCGTGCAGGATCTTCGCGCTGTGTTGTCCTTCGTCCCAGCGTTGTCGCAGGTAGTCGAGGTAGGGGTCCAGCGTGGAGGGCTTGCGGGGCGGCCGGCGCATAACTTCCTGCCAGGTGCGGGCACGGGCGTACTTGCCGACGGTGCGGCGGTCCAAGCCGAGCTCGCGGGCCACGGAGCTGTGGCTCCGGCCGGTGCGGGTCAGGGCTTGGACCGCCTCGAACAGACTCTGGGCATGGCGCCCGGCCCTGCTGCTTGCTGCGGCGTGCTCGGTGGTCTCCTCGGCCGGCGGGCGATCATCCTCGCTGACCGGTGGCAGGGCTGCGGGTAGACAGCCGCGGTGGGCAGAGGCGATGTCCTGAACTCGGCGGGACAGGCCCTGCCAGAGGTGAAAGCGGTCGCTGACCTGCACGGCTTTTGGGGCGCCGGCTGTGATGCCCTGCCGGTAGGTGAGGGAGCCGTCGCGGCAGGCGACCTCGACGCCCGGGTGTTCACGGAGCCAGCGGCCGAGCTGTTCCGCGTCACGTCCTTCCCAGAGGGTGAGGGGGAGCCGGGTGGTGGCGTCGACGAGGAGGGTGCCGTAGGTGCCGCCGTGAAGAGCGAAGTCGTCGACCCCCAGGACCCGGGGCGTGACCAGTGGTGGCAGCGACACCCGCATCAGCTGGGACAGGACGGCGACCCGCGAGAGCCTGATGTTCAGGATGCGAAGCATCCGGGATCCGCTGCGGCCGGCCAGCACTATGCCGATGTCCTCCACCAGGCGCTGCAGTCGTGGTGTCCGCCGCTGGTAGCGTACGGTCAGGCCCGGTACTTGCTCGGCGAAGGTCGTCTTCGGGCAGGTCGTGTTCTCGCAGTACAGGCGGCGTACGGACAGGTCGATGCGCAGAGGTCGGCCTGCGAGCGTGACGTCGAGGAGGCGCCGTGTGTAGCGGCTGTGGCACCACTCGCTGAGCTGGCCGCATTCCGTGCAACCCGCTGGCTCACCGGATCTCGTGCGGGCGCGGACCGCCACCACCGCATCGGAAACCTCAACCGAGACCACCTGCACATCGGACAACTGCGGTAACAAGCTTGCCAGTTCAACAGAGCACAGTCACAGGCTGCCCATCCTACGGACCGGCCGACCCTGGCACCGCGATGATCTCCGCCTACGAAAATCTTGCCAGAGCCCTCTGGCTGCACCACGGAGTACAGAGGTATGTGCACCATGCTCTGGTCGAGTTCTGACTTCTGCCGCCTGCTGGCCCGTCTGCCGGCGCCGTAGGCCAGACTGTCCGGATGGCCGTAGACACAGTGCTCGCATCATCGTTCGACATGCGTAACTACCTCGTCGATCAGTTCAACCTTGTGCTGCGCAGGCCGGGGATGTACGGCGATGTGGAGCTCGCCGCTTGGATGGCGATAGACCATCTGCTCTTCCTTGAGCAGCAGTCCCGTATGGGGTGACCGCAAGCACGCCTGGGGCGAAGCAGGCCTTTGGCCCCCCACCCGGCGTCAAAGGCGCCATCAGTCGTCTGCTTGCATCCGACCACGATGGCAGCATGGCTTCCGTATACGCGGAGTTCGCATGGCGACAGGGGTGGCTCAAGCCCGACCGAGTGCTGGACGCCGAGACATACGCGTCAATGCGGAGCGTCATCAGTCCGTGGGCCCAGCACAACCGAGTGTGGGCGGACGTTCTTGCTGCCTTCGGTCCTCCGTCGGTGCTGTTCGGCGGAACCAACCCGCTCTACGGAAAAACCCTCGGTTATGTCGCCAAGGACATCGCAGAGCCGATGATCTCCTTCCACCTGTGGAACGGCACCGAGCCTGGATCCGACTCGACATGGCCCCGGATCGGGAAGCCCCGTTTCTTCTCGCGGTCCGCTGTGGTGATGGCCCGTTCGCCGATCGATTCACGTTCACACCGGAAGGTCAGCGCCGGCGCCCGGAGATCGCTTGACACCAGTGACGCGCGAACTCAAGTTCAGGCTGCGTCTGTGTTGCGTTCGATGGCGGCAAGTCAGTTCTTGAGTCGGTAGCTGGGGCCGTTGAGGCTGCCGCCATGGGCGCAGCCGACCCACCCCGGCAGAGTGTGAGGGCATGAAGGCAACACAGAAGACCTCGCGGGGCCGCCTTGCCATCGCCGCTCTCCTCGCTGCCGCCGTTGCGTCCACGGCACTCGCGCCTGGTGCTGCGGCCGCTCCCCACCCGGCGTCTGCGGACACCCCGGCCTCCGCAGGCGGCTGGCTCACCTCCCGGCAGCTCCAACGCGAAACTGCCCGCGTCCTTGCAGAGGGTGGGTTCGTCGGCACAACTGTGCGGGTGCGTGACGGCGCCCGCACTAGGCGCCCGAGCGGGCGAGGCTGAGCTGTACACCGGCCGCCCTGTGCCGCGCGGGGCGGAGTTCAGGATCGGCAGCGTCACCAAGACGTTCGTGGCCATCGTGGTGCTGCAACTCGTCGCCGAGGGCCGCCTGTCCCTGGACGACACCGTCGAGCGCTGGCTGCCGGGTGTGGTGAGCGGCAACGGCAACGACGGCAGCCTCATCACCGTCAGGAACCTACTCCAGCACACCAGCGGCATCCACAACTAACTGATCGTTTCAGAATGAAGTTTCATGTGACTCTTGGCAGTTGGGTGATGTGTCGGCAGGATCTGTTGGGTGTCTGCTGATCTTGTGTCTGATGACCTGCGGGAGCGTGTGGCTCCGCTGCTGCCGGTTCGTGCGCCGCGTCGGCACCGCTACCCGGGGCGGTTGCCTGCCGATGACCGTGCTGCTCTGCGTGGGATCGTTTACGTGCTGCGCAAGAGTGTGAGCTGGCGGGACGTACCCGCGGAGCTGGTCGGGTGCAGTGGGGTGACGGCCTGGCGTCGTCTGCGGGACTGGACTGAGGCCGGAGTGTGGCCCCGCCTGCACGAAGTCCTGCTGGCAGAACTTCGTCGAGACGGACTGCTGGAGATGGACGACGCGGCGATCGACGCCTCGCACGTCAGGGCCCTCAAAGGGGGGCTCACACCGGACCTTCACCGGTTGACGGAGCGCGGCCGGGCAGCAAGCACCACCTCATCGTCGACCGGAACGGAACTCCGCTCGCTGTCTCTCTGACCAGCGGAAACCGCCACGACGTCACTCAGCTCATGCCCCTGCTGGACGCGATGCCCCGTATCCGTGGTCTGCGCGGCCGGCCACGGCACCGGCCCCGGCGGTTGTTCGCCGACCGTGGCTACGACTTCGACAAGTACCGCCGTCTCATCCGAGCTCGCGGCATCACACCCAAGATCGCCCGCCGTGGAGCCCCGCATGGTTCCGGCCTGGGCAAGACCCGGTGGGTCTTCGAGCGGACCTTTGCCTGGCTCCACCAGTTCAAACGGCTCCGCATCCGCTACGAGATACGCGCCGACCTCCACCTCGGACTCCTCCAACTCGCCTGCAGCATCATCTGCTTGAGACGACTCAGAACCTCATTCCGAAACGATCAGTAAGAGGGTGTTTACGCCTCTCTTGATGCGGTTTCAGGTGCTATGCGACTCGGCTTGGATGAGATGGGGTGCTTCTCGAGGTCCCGGTGGTGCTGGTGGGGTGCTGATGCCGTGGTCTCGCCCGCACTCCTCCTGTTTCATCCCAGGACGCGCCGTCGTGCACCGTTCGCTTCGTGCGCCTGATGCATGCGCCTGGGCCGGGTCCGCGGCCGGCCGGTACTCCAGAATCATGACTGAGCGCCGTCGCTATCCAAGCGACCTCTCCGATGCCCGATGGGAGCTGGTCGAGCCGGTCCTGACCGCCTGGCGGGCAGAGCGCCGAGGCCGCGGGCTGGACATCGGCAGGCCACCGAATCACGACCTGCGAAGCCTGCTGGACGCGGTCCTCTACGTGAACCGCACCGGGATCCCCTGGCGCTATCTGCCGCACGACTACCCCCACTGGAGTACCGTCTACGCCTACTTCGCCCGCTGGCAGGAAGAAGGCGTATTCGACCAGCTCAACAGCCTCCTCCGCCGCCAAGTCCGCAGGCAGGAAGGCCGGGACGACGAACCAACCGCCTGCGTCATCGACTCCCAGAGCATCAAAACCTCCACCAACGTCCCCGCCACCGGGCAAGGCATCGACGCGGGCAAGAAGATCATCGGCCGCAAGCGGAGCATCGTCATCGACACCGTCGGACTCCTCCTCGGCGTACTGGTCACCGCGGCCAGCGTGCAGGACTCGACCGCCGGCCGAACTCTCATCGAACAGATCGCCGCAGAGCATCCCATCATCCGCAAAACCTGGGTCGACGGCGGCTACCGCCAGCACCTCGTCGAGCACGCCGCCACCCTCGGCATCGACATGCACATAGTCCGCCGCGACCCCACCACCAGGGGATTCGCCGTTCTGCCCCGCCGCTGGACCGTTGAGCGGACCCTGGGATGGCTCATGAACCACCGACGCCTGGCCCGCGACTACGAAGCCCACCCGCACCGGTCCAAAGCCATGATCCACCTTGCGATGATCAACCTCATGACCCGCAGACTCACCGCCGAATCCACCCCAACATGGCGGGGAGCATGAATCATCCGCAACCGCGCAATCAGGGATGAAACAACGGGACGAAACACCCTCTCAGCCTGGGGGCCTGCCGGGGAGGCCGTACGCGAACCTCATGGGCTCCCAGCAAGGAAAACGATGCCGCGACCGTACCGGACGAGCTGAGCTGGGGCGAAGCCATTTTCGGCGCCGAAAGGAGCTGTCACGGGGCGAACGGCGGCTGTTCGATCGAGCGCTCGGTTGTCCGGAGTGGCTGGAAGACGCCCCATGGTGGGCCGACGGGAATGTTTCGGTGCGTCACATCCCTTGGACGGGGCGCAGAGGTCACCCGTGTCCCTTCGGCATCAGGAGTAAGAATGAGCGTACCGGCAGCCACCGCTCCCAGGACCGTGATCATCACCGGCGGTACGGACGGCATCGGCCGCGCGCTCGCCGATCAGCGGCTCGCACAGGGTGACACAGTGGCCGTCATCGGCCGTGACCCTGCCAAGGCCGCGGCGTTCCTCTCCCACGCCCGCACGTCGGAGGCCGAGGAGCGGGCCCACTTCGTCCGTGCCGATCTGGCCCTCATCACGGAGAACCGTCGACTGGTCGACGACCTGAACCGGCGGTTTCCGGTCATCGACGCTCTCGTCTTCTGTGCCCGCTTCTACCGCTCGGACCGAGCGGAGACATCCGAGGGAGTGGAGGACGTCTTCGCGCACTTCTACCTGAGCCGTTACCTGTTGGGCCACGGCCTGGCGCCCGCGCTGCGTCGGGGCCGCCGGCCGGTCGTCGTCAATGTGGCGGGCCCGGGTGCCGGGCTCGACCTCGTGAACTGGGACGACCTCGAGTTCCGGCAGGGGTATCACGGGGGCGCGGCCCTCGGTCAGGGCGGGAAACTGAACGATCTCCTGGGAGTCGCATCCGCGGAGCGCTACGCCGACGCCGGGGTGTCGTACGTGCTGATTCACCCGGGTGCGACCGTCACCGGTCTCGCCGGCCAGTACGACGCGCCGACGCTCCGGCACATCGAGGAGATGCAGCGCACCGCGAAGCCCGTCTCCGAGGCCCTGCGGCCCATCGTCGCGGCGATCGACAGTCCCCCGGAGCAGCCGTTGAGTGCCTTCGTCGAGGGTCGGGAACTGGACGTACGGACGGCGGACTTCGACGCGGCGGCCGCTCGGAGGCTGCACGACCTCACGGAGGCCTTCCTCGCAGCACGATGAGTCCGGGTGTGAGTCCCGTGGCGCCCCGCCGGGGCACCACGGGGCTCGCGCCGCGGGCGGGTCCGGCTGTCAGGCTTCCGCCGGGCCGGGGCCGTAGGCGCGGAGGAACGTGTCCACGGCGGCTTCGGCGAGCGTGCGCATCTCCGCCTTGGTGACCACGCGGGTTCCCAGTCTTGACCGCGTCTCCAGCGGCCCGGTGATGAGAGCCAGGAGCTGTTCGGCGGCCAGGACGGGATCGCAGGGGCGCAGGTGCCCGGACAGGGAGAGGCGGGCGAGCCGGTCCGCCATGGCCTCCGCGATCCGTACCGAGGTGCGTCCCTGGACGACCTCGATCAGGTCGGGGAACCGTGCCACCTGCGCGTAGGTCAGCCAGCGCAGGGAGCGTGAACGTTTGTCGCAACAGGACCGGACCAGTTCGTGGGCGACTTCGTTCATGGTCGCGCGGAGGTCGTCCCCAGGGGACCGGAGACGCTCCAGGGTGGCTAGGTTGCCGTCCATGACCGCGTCGGCCGCCGCCGTCAGTGTGGCCCGGAAGAGTGTCTCCTTGTCCGCGAGGTGGTTGTACACCGTCGGCTTGGCGACGCCCGCCTGTTCGGCGATCTCCTGGACGAGTGCCTGCGCGTACCCCCGGACGGCGAAGACCTCGAAGGCCGCGTCGAGGATGGCCTGCCGCTTGTCGATACGCCCACGAGGGGCCGTTCCCGTTGCTGGAGCCGCTGCTGATGCCATGTCTCCAGGGTAACTGCACCATCCCGGAACTGAACCGGCTGGTTCAGTTTTCCCAACCGGCGTGTATCTTGTCCCATGGGTTTGTTAAATTGAACCTGCTGGTTCAATCCCATGTCCCCTTCGGGAGAAGACGATGACCGCCCCCCTGGAAGACAAGCTTGATTCGGCCTTACGACGGATGATCGGCGTGATCCTCATCGGCGGGATCATGGGGATCCTCGACGGCTCCATGGCAGCCGTCGCCGTGGACACCCTCGCCGAGCGGTTCGACGCCTCCATCAGCGCCACCGGCTGGGTGTCGACCGGTTATCTGCTGGCGCTGACCGTCACCATCCCGGTGACCGCCTGGGCGGTGGAGCGGGTCGGCGGCAAACGACTGTGGCTCTTCGGGCTGGCGCTGTTCATGGTCGGCTCCATCGCCTCAGGACTGGCGTGGGACCTCGGAAGCCTCATCTCCTTCCGCGTCGTCCAGGGCGTCGGCGCGGGCATCCTCGACCCGCTGATGCTCACCCTGCTGGCCCGCGCCGCCGGCCCCTCCCGGATCGGCCGCGTGATGGGTGTGATGGGGATCGTGGGCTCGACCGGACCCGTCCTCGGACCGATCGTCGGCGGCTTCATCCTGCAGGGCCTCGACTGGCGCTGGATGTTCTTCGTCAACGTCCCGATCGTGATCGTCGCCTTCGTCCTGGCCCGGCGCACCCTGCCGGCCGACCCGCCCGGCACACCGGGCACGGGCGTCCGTCTCGACGTCCTCGGAGTCGCGCTCATCGGCCCGGGCGTCGCCGTCGGCGTGCTGGCCCTCTCCGAGGTGGCCCTGCGGGGCACGTTCACCACCTGGCAGGTACTACTCCCGCTGGCCGCCGCCGTCCTCCTGCTCGCCGGCTACGCCGTGCACGCACTGCGGGCCCGCGAGACCCCTCCCCTGATCGACCTGCGGCTCTTCACCCGCCGGAGCTTCACCGCGAGCGTCGTCGCCGCCGCCGTCCTGGGCCTCGCCACGTTCGCGAGCATCTTCGTGATCCCCCTCTACTACCAGCAGGTGCGCGGATACGGCGTGCTCGACGCCGGCCTGCGACTCGCGCCGTTCGGACTGGGATCCGCGCTGGTGATGCCGCTCGCGGGGCGGCTGTCCGATCGCTGGGGTTCGCGCAACCTGGCCCTGACGGGAGCGGCGATCGCCCTCTTCAGCGCCTTCGCGTTCAGCAGGTTCGACGCGCAGACCGGACTGCTGTGGCCGCTGCTCGCCGCGTTCACGCTCGGCATCGGCACGGGCTCGGCCGGGGCGCCGGTCATCGGGTCCGTCTACCGGACCCTGCCCCCGCAGCTGGTGCCGCAGGGCAGCTCGGTCCTGTACATGCTCAACCAACTCGGCGCCTCCATCGGCATCGCCGTGGTGGCGCTGCTGATGCAGAACGCCGGCGCCGACGATCCGCTCTCGGGTTTCCGCCACGCGTACGTGGCGGTGGTGGTGGCCCTGGCCGTCATGATCGTCGCCAGTCTGTTCATCCCCGGCAGGGCGACCGCTGTCGCGGCACCGGAGGCCACGGCCGAGGAGCACGACGCGAGTGTCGCGGCCGCCCGTGTCGGTCACGAGGAGAACGTCAGGTGAGGGCCGGGGCACTCACCCGGAGCACCCCGCGCAGCAGCTGCCACGGCTGGAGGTGGTGAGAGAAGATGGCTCTGTCCGAGCGATGGATGGACATCCTGCAGGCACCCGAACGAGAGCGGCTGACCGTGGCGGAGGTCTGTCGACGCAACGGGATCTCCCGCAAGACCTTCTACGTCTACCTGACCCGCTACCGCGTGGAGGGACCGGCCGGCCTCGTACCCAGGTCCAGCCGTCCGAAGACCTCTCCGGGCCGCACGGCGTGCGAGATCGAGGCACTGGTCGTCTCGATCCGTGACGCACATCCGCGATGGGGCGCCCGGCGGATCCACAACGAACTGGTCCGGCAGGGGACGGCGCACGTGCCCGCCGTCTCGACCGTGCATGCGATCCTCCGCCGGCGGGGGCTGCTTCCCGCGGCCGCCGCGGGCGGCTCCGGCTCCGCGGGCGCGGCGGCCTGAACTGTCCCCGGGCGACGGAGGCCCTACGGGAAACGGGGGCGGGCGGCGACCGGAGATCCGGTCGCCGCCCGCCCCCGTGCCACGCGCCGCACCCCACCCGCACGTGCCGGCGGGCGGGGTGCGGCGCGCGACCGCTACCAGGCGACGGGGAGCCGGGAGACTCCGAAGACCAGGGCGTCGTCGCGGTACTCCACCGACTCGAAGTCACCAGCAAGGCGGAGCGCGGGGAAGCGCCGCAGCAGCGCCGGAAGCGCGATCTGCAGTTCCAGCCTGGCCAGTTGCTGGCCGATGCACTGGTGTGCCCCGTATCCGAACGCCAGGTGCGCGACCGGTTTGCGCAGCACATCAAGGCGGTCAGGCCCCTCGGGGACCAGGTCGGCGCCGTGGTTGGCGGCCAGCGTCGAGATGACGACGCGCTCACCTGCCGAGATGGTCTCGCCGCCCAGCTTCAGGTCGGTGGAGGCCTGACGCACCAGCGGAGGTGCCACCGACAGAAGCCGCAGCAGTTCCTCCACGGCGCTCGCGGCGGCTGATTCGTCGTCCCGGACGATCGCGAACTGCCCGGCGTCGCGCAGCAGCGCCAGGGTACTCAGCCCGATCATGCTCGACACGGTCTCGTGCCCGGCCACCAGGACGCTGTTGCCCATACCGATCAACTCGTCGTCGCTGAGGGCGTCGCCGTGCCGGCGGATCAGGTCGCCCAGAATGTCGTCGCCCGGATCCCGGCGCTGCCGGGTGATCAGTTCGCCCATGTAGGTGGCCATCGCCGCGAAGTTCTCCAGCTGTTCCTCCAGGGTGTTCCCCACATCCGTACCGGTGGCGCTGCGGCGCTGGATGTCGTCCCGGTCCTCCAGGGGAATGCCGAGCAACTCACAGATGACGAGCAGCGGCAGAGGGCCCGCGAAGGTCTCCACGAGATCGGCGCCGGGGCCCGCCTCCTCGACGGCGTCCAGTCGTTCCTCGACCAGGCGCCGTATCGCCGGAGCCAGGGACCGGATCCGCTTCACGGTGAACGCGCCGGTGAGCATCCGACGGTAGTGGGCGTGCTCCTCCCCGTCGTAGTTCAGCAGGATGCCCGGTTGGTTCATCACCGTGCGCGGTCCGGACCCGTCGAAGGCGAACCCTGCCTCGAATCGCTGGTCGGCGAGGACCTGGCGCGCCTCGTCCGCCCGCGTCACGAGCACGGCGTCGAACTGGCCCAGTTGGGGGTTGGGGACCGGCAGGCGGTGCAGTTCCGGAACCTCCCGCAGTGCTTCGAGCCGTGGCTCCGGGCGGAAGGGGCAGGTCGCGGGGCGACGGTTGTGCGGCATCGGGACGGCGTCCGTCACAGGAGGTCTCCTTCGGTCGGGAGTTCAGCGGGGCTGGTGTGGTGCGAAAGGGCGGATGGAGCGCCGACGGCGGGTTCGTCCGACCGTGCGGCGGCGGTGAGCAGGGCCTTGGCGGTACGTGTGCGGCGCGCGCTGTTCCAGCCGATCACGCCCACGAGGCGACCTCCGGACTCGACGTGGGCGACGAACGCACCCCCGCCCGGGGAGCCCTCGACGATGCGCACCGAGGAGTGACCGGGCACGGTGCCGTACACCTGGAGTCGCACCTGGTACTGGTCGGACCAGAAGTAGGGCACCGGACGGTAGTGGGCGTCGGCTCCGAGGATGTCGCCCGCCACGAACACTCCCTGTTCGGTGGCGTTCGTGCGGTTCTCCAGGCGCGTGCCGCGGCCGGCGGATCCCTGGGCGCCGAACCGGGCGACGTCGCCCACGGCGTACACGTCCGCCGCGGCCCGGCATCGGTGGTCGCAGACCACGCCGTCGTCGAGACCGAGCCCGCTGCCGGCCAGCCAGTCCGTGGCCGGTCGGCCCCCCACCGCGACGACCACCACGTCGGCGGGCACAGACGACCCCGCGCCGGTACGCACTCCGACGACCCGGCCTTGCTCCTGGATCAGGCCCCTGACCGGGGTCGAGGTCCGCACGCTGACACCGTGGTCCCGATGGAGCCGGCCCAGAGCACCACCGATCTCGGGGCCGAGGAGATGTTCCATGGGATGTGCCGCCGGATCGAGGACGGTCACCTCGCGTCCGAGGCCGCGCGCCGTCGCAGCGATCTCGCATCCCAGAACACCCGCGCCGACCACCACGACCCGCCGCGCGGCGAGCAGGTCCGCACGTAACTTCGCCGCCTCCTCCAGGGTCCGCAGGGTGTGCACACCCGAGAGGCCGGTCTGTCCGGGAAGCCGGCGGGCGCTCAGGCCGGTCGCCACGACGAGCTTGCGGTAGCCCAGTTCGCCGCCGCCACGCAGGCCGACCCGGTGTCCCGCCACGTCCAGCGAGAGGGCCGGCCGGCCCAGCAGCAGATCGAGTTCCAGCTCGTCGAGTTCGGCCCGGCCGCGCAGTCGGGTGCGGTCCGGTGACCACCGCCCGTCCAGGACCTGTTTGGACAGCGGAGGCCGGTCGTAGGGCAGTTCCCTCTCCGCTCCCACCAGGGCGATGGACCCGGTGAATCCGCGTCGCCTCAGTCCTTCCGCCACAGCGAGCCCGCCGGCCGAGGCCCCGACGATCAGGACGTCGGCGGTGGTCACGGCACCACCCTGTCCACATGGATCGCTGCCGCCGGGCACAGCAGTGCCGCTTCGCGCAGGGTGTCCTGAGCGTGTGCGGGCGGCCGGGGGTCGAGGAGGACGACGACTCCGTCGTCCTCGCGCTGGTCGAACACCTCCGGGGCGGCCACCACGCACTGCCCGGCGCCCACGCAGCGGTCCTGCTCGACCCTGACCGCCAGGGTGGGGCCGTCGGGTGCCGGGCTCATCGCAGCTCCTCGATGACCTTCGCGAAGGCCTCCATCTCCGGCTCCAGCACGCTGAAGTAGCTGATTCCGTACTTTCGCCTGCGCTCCAGGAGCAGGTCGGCACACTGCCGGGGCGAGCCGAACAGGAGGGAGGGAAGCTGGGCCAGCTCCCCTGCGTCCAGATCGAGCCGGTTCTGCCACACGTCGGTGACGTCGTCGCCGGAGGGCGGTGACGCCTGCACGCGATGGATGGGGATGTTGAGCTCCACGTCTCGCGCGCGATCGCCGAGCAGTGTGTGGACCTCCTCGATGCGCCGGGTGATCTCGGCGAGGTCGCCCAGCTTCAGCCCCTGACCGTCATCGACGGGTGCGGTGCCCGTGAAGCCGATGATGTCGGCGTGCTCGGCCGCGAGCCGCAGGACTCGTGGGCCCCGGCCGGCGATCATCAGAGGCGGGCCCCCGGGCTGGGCCTGCGGTGGCGAGCTCTGGCGCGAACCCAGGACCTTCTTGAGCTCCTTGACAGTTCTCTCCAGTTTGTCCACCCGTTCGCGCGCGCTGATCCAGGGGATGCCCGCCGCGTCGAACTGTGCCTTGTCGTAGCCGGCGCCCAGTCCTATCTCGACGCGGCCGCCGGCGTGGTGGTCGACGGTGGCGATGTCCCTGGCCAGGACGGTGGGGTTGTAGAAGGAGGTGTTGAGGACCAGTGTGCCGATGCGGATCCGTTCGGTGGCTTCGGCGACGAGGGCGAGCGTGGCCATGGGCGCGGGCATGCCGAGATGGTCGGAGACGGACACGACGTCGTATCCCAGGCTCTCCGCCCGGCGGACCTTCGCCACCCATTCCGCACGGGTGGCGGGGGTGAACACGCAGAGGCCGAACCTCAGCGGCCGGTCGTACGGGCTGGTCACAGGTGAACCCTTCACTAGGATTTCGGTGGTTCCTCGGACTGTCCGGCGCCAGGGATCAGCGCTGGTAGGGGCGCAGGGCGCGGGCGTCGCGGAGGGCCTCGGCCCACCAGACGAGCCGGCTCAGCAGGGCCTTCGCCGCCAGTTCGCTCTCCTCCGCGTCGCGCGGGTCGTCCCCGTCGAACCTGTTCCACGCCTGGTGGAAGATCAGTGACTCCCGCAGCGGCACCGCATGGAGTTCGGTGAAAACGTGACGCAGGTGGGAGACGGCCCACAGACCGCCGCTCATCCCGCCGTAGGAGGCGAATCCGACGGGCTTGGCCGCCCACTCGTCGAAGATCCAGTCGATGGCGTTCTTCAGCGCCGCCGGGATGGTGTTGTTGTACTCGGGGGTGACGACGATGAATGCGTCGGCCCTGCCCAGCCGCTCGGCCAGTGCGTCCCGCAGCCGGGCCGTCCCCTCGTCGGTGGGCCGGCCCGGTGTGGCCAGTTCGAGCGGGAGGGGGTAGTCGATGAGGTCGATCAGGTCCACGACGACGTCGTCACGCTGTGCGGCTTGGGCGGCCACCCATCGGGCGATGGTGGGACCGAAACGGCCGCTGCGGATACTGCCGATCACCACGGCGACGTTCAGCGGCCCGGTGACCGTCCGGTCGGTTACCTGCGGAATTCCGCTCACGACAGGTTCGTCCTTTCTTCGGTGTGGCGGCGGGCCCCGGACAGGGCGACCCCCAGGCCGGCCGCGCCGGCCAGGGCGATCGCCAGGAGTGCGGGACGGCCCGGATGGTGGGTGAGGAGTGTGGCCACGAGCGGCAGCATCAGGACGCCGCCGAGCTGGACACCGCTCTGGTACAGGGGAACGGCAGCCCCGCGGATGTCGGGTCCCAGGTGTTGAGTGGCCTGGAGGTTCAGCGGGGCGAACGAGAGGACGAACGCCGCGCCGACCAGCAGGAGCGAGGGCAGCAGCCCGGTGACGTACCGCTGCGGTGCGGGGTGCCACAGGAGCAGCAGCTGACCGGCCAGAGCGAGGGCGGCTCCGGCGGCGATGGGCCGCCGGGTCCCGAATCGGGCGGTCAGCTGCCCGGCGAAGGGAACCGAGACGGCGAGCGGGAGACAGGCGGGGAGCAGTGCCGACGCCGTCTGCCAGGGAGGCCAGTCGAAGCGCTCGGCCGTGTGGAACGTGATCAGCAGGAGCAGGCCCGCGTAGGTGCCGTTGAGGAGGGCCGCGCCCAGGGTGGAGCGCATGAGTGAGGCGTTACGGAACAGGGCTGTCGTGAAGCGGGGCGGAGTGAGGCGTTCGGTGCGTGGGATCTCGTGCAGTCCCCAGACGAGCAGGGCCAGCGCCACCGGGGCGGGGAAGAGAAAGGTCCAGCGCCAGCTGATTCCCGTCAGGGTCCCCGAGAGGAGGAGGCCGAGGGTGAAGCCGGCCGCTCCGAAGAGCGAGTAGACGGAGACGGCCCGGCGCAGGGCCGGCCCGTCGGGGAAGGTCGCGGCGATCAGTGCCAGACCGGCCGGCGCGGTCAGCGCCGCGCAGGCGCCCTTGACGACCCGGGCGGCGACGAGGAGTTCCGTCGACCCGGTCGTTCCCCCCACCACGGACGCCGCGGCGAAGACCAGCATGGCGGCGAGGTAACAGCGCCGCAGGCCCCATCGGGCCGTGATGCGCGGACCGGTGAGGAGGGTGAGCGCGAAGCCGAGGGCGAAGCCCGTCATCAGCCACTGCACCGACCAGATCGAGAGATCCAGGTCGGTCGCGAGCGTGGGCAGGGCGACGAGCACGACGGAGACTTCGAGCGCGTCGAGCACCATGTTGCCCGAGAGCACGAGCAGGAGCCGCCAGCTGCCACCGGCCACGGGCGCCGGGCCCTTGGCGGTGACGGCCGGCTCACTCACCGCCGGGTACCTCGGCCGGTCCTGTCCCGCCCGGGACAGGGCCGGCTGCGGCCGCCCGCTCGGCGAGCAGACGCGGCAGGTGCTCGCTGACCAGCTCGATGTTCCGTACGACCAGGTCGTCCGGCATGCCCGCGATACTCGCCCAGAAGATCAGGTGCTTCACCGGCAGTCCCTGGGTGCGCTCTTCGATGCGCGCGGCAGCCTCCTGCGGAGTGAGGATCTCCAGCGTCGCCCATCCTCCGTCGGTTCCCTTGTCTGGGAAGTCATCGGCGGTCAGCAGCCGCGGCCTGGGGTGGTCGGTGCCCTCGACCGACCCCTGCCGGTAGGTGTTCATCTGGTGGGCGAGATGCGGGGCGATGCGCGGCCATGCCGCCTCGGGGTCGTCGGCCAGGATCACGGGCAACAGGTCCGACACCCTTGCGAGGGCCGGGTCGTGACCTCCCTCGATCAAGCCCTCCCGGTAGGGCGCGAACATCTCCCGGGAGATGTGCAGCAGACCGATGCCCAGCCTGCCCGCCAGGCGTGCGCCGCGCGGGCCGTAGAACCCGCCCCACAAGGGGACAGGGGTCTGGATCGGTGCGGGGGTGACCCCGCCCTCCTCCCACAGCCGCCGCACCTCTCGGACGCGTTGCTCGACCTGGGTGAAGCGCCGGCCGAAATCCGCCCCGTAGAGGTCGTACTCGGGGCGCCGGTAACCGGCTCCGAAACCGATCTCGAGGCGTCCGCCGCTGATCAGGTCGACGACAGCGGCGTCCTCGGCGAGGTCGGCGGGCGTGTGGAGGTTGGGCAGCACCACGGCGGTGCCGATGCGTGCGCGCCGGGTCCGGGCAGCGGCCGCCGCCGCGAACGTGAGGGGCCGCGGCAGGTATCCGTCCTCGAAGAGGTGGTGCTCGGTGAACCAGAGCCCGCCCGCGCCCCGCCGGTCGGCCTCCTCGCAGTACTCGAGTGAGCGCGCGTAGTGGTCTGCCCAAGGCCGGTGCCATGCCTGGGGATTGCGCAGGTCGAAGAGAAGTCCGACGTCCATCCTCACATCTCCGTTCGTCGTAAGGGGTGCACCCTGTGAGTCGTCAGGGCGAAGGGGCAGGGGACCCTGGGCAGCCGCACCGCCTGCAGGGGCGCCTGGACAGCCGCACGGCCGGCGGGTCAGCCCAGCAGCGTCCCGCCGCTGGCGTCGATGAACGCGCCGGTGACCCAACGGGCGTCGTCCGAGACGAGGAAAGCCACCACGTCGGCGACGTCCGCGGCCTTTCCGACCCGCTTGAACGCTGAGAACTGCGCCATCTGCTCCACCGCCTCGGGGATGTCGAACAGTGCACTGCCGTTGTCGGTGATCCCGGGGGCCACACTGTTGACCGTGATCCCCCGGGGCGCCAGATGCCGTGCGAAGTGGAGAGCGATCTGCTCGAGCGCCCCCTTGGTCATCGCGTAGGCGACCTGATCGGGACTGGCGAAGCGGGTGAGACCGGAGGAGACGTTGACGATCCGGCCGCCTTCACGCAGCAACGGCAGTGCCCGCTGCACGATGAAGAACGGAGCCTTGGTGTTCACCGAGAAGAGCCGGTCGAACTCCTCCGGCGTCACGTCCTCGGGCACCACTCCGGCAGGGGTGGTGACCCCCGCGTTGTTGACCACGATGTCCAGGCCGGTCTCCCCCGTACGGTCCTTGAGGCCTTGCTCCAGACCGAGGAACAGCTCGTGCACGTCTCCGGCGACACCCAGTTCGGCCCGCACGGCGAAGGCGCGGCCCCCGTCGCCCTCGATCAGCTCGACGGTCTGCCTGGCGGCGTCCTCGTCGTTCGCGTAGTGCACGGCGACCAGCGCGCCGTCGCCGGCCAGCCGCCGTGCGACGGCACGCCCGATGCCTCGGCTCGAACCGGTCACCAGAGCGGTCTTGTCCGTGAGCCTGCCCATGTCCGTACTCCTGTCGTCGGTGTCGCGCGGGGAAGGGGGCGTCGCCGTTGTCGGCGGCGCCGTGGGACGCGGGTCGGCGGCCGCCTCGCGGGGCCACCGCAGTCCGCTGATGCCCCGGGCCAGGTGACGGCGGACCGCGCCCAGGCCGAGGAGTTCACTGAAGAGCTCCCGCAGGGGCTCGACCTCCGCACCGCCCAGGAGCAGGTACGACTGGGCCCGGATGTCGGTCAGGGTGCGCGCCCCGACCGCTCGGCGCGTCCGGTCGTATCCGGGGAGCGGGTCGGGGTGGGCCGGAGTGCCGGGACCGGTGGACGGAGCGAGACGCGCGGCGAGCCGGCCGCCCAGATCAGCGGCGTCCTGCAGCCCGAGGTTCAGCGCCTGTCCGCCCACCGGCATCTGCACGTGGGCGGCGTCGCCCGCCAGGAACACCCGGCCGCGTCGGTAACGGTCCGCCTGGCGGCTGGTGTCGTCGAAGGCGTTGAGCCACACCGGCGTGCCATGACCGATGTCCTGGCCCGTGACCTCGGTCCAGGCGGCGGTGACCTCCGTGAAGAGCGGCGGTCCGGTACGCACCGGCGCTGCGGTGCCGAAGACGTGGACCATGATCCGGGTGCTGCCGTCGGGCCAGCGGTGGGCCGTGGCCAGACCTCGCGGATGGCGTTCGAAGCGCCGGTCCTCGACGTCGAGGCCCACCACGTCGGCCCTGAGCATCTCGCGCCCGGCCCGGGTGCCGGGGAATCCGAACGAGCCCAGGCGGCGCACCGTGCTCCGGTCACCGTCGCAGCCCACGACGTAGGCCGCGGCGAACCGCTGCGTACCGGCTGCTCCGACGGCTTCGACGCGCACCTGTGGGCCCCGGTCGTGCAGCGTGACCAGCCGGGTGCCCCGGTGGACGCGGGCACCCAGTTCCCCGGCACGCTCCTGGAGCACCGCTTCGAGCCGGGTCTGCGGGCACTTCCACTGCCCGGCGTAGGGGTGGGCGGGGTCGGCTGCCCGGAGGTCGAGCCGCAGACCTCCGAAGTGGCCGGGCCCTCCGTCGGGCAGTGGGCCCAGCCGTTCCAGGATGCCCCGCCGGGCGAGGAGTTCCATGGTGCGGGCGTGGAGGGTGGAGGCCCGCGACTCGGTCATCGGTGCGGCGCGCTGCTCGATCACGTCGGTGGGGACGCCGTGCGCGGCGAGGTCCCCGGCGAGCAGGAGCCCGACCGGGCCAGCGCCCACGATCACCACTCCGTCGCCGGGCGTCCCTGCGGGCCGGTCGCCCGCTGCGACGGCAGGCATCACTCAGCGCCGCTCTTCCGCGAACCGCTTCGCGTGCCCCAGCGTGGCCCGGCTGTTCGCCCCGAGCGCGTCCCGCAGGAACTTCCTGGCCTCGGGGACGCCGGCGTCCGCCCCGAGCACCGCGGTGATGTTCTCGGCGGCGATCACCACGGTGTGCTGCGAGCTCGCCGTGACGGTGCCGTCGTCCCCGGTGTGGAAGTCCCACCGTCCGGTGTGCAGGGACATCAAGGCCGGCAATGTCGTCTGCTTGTAGACGATCCGGTGGTGCGGGAAGCACACCCGCACCGACTCCGTGGTGTGCGTGGAGCCGTCCACGGCCTTGGTGTCCATACGCAGGGTCTGAAGCCCCGGGGTGTCCTCGGTGAGCGTGACCTCGCTGACGTGCGGGAGGCGCTCCTTCCACCGGTCGGCCTCGTTGACGAAGTCGTACAGGTCCTTCGCCGACCCCTGGACCTCGACGGAGTCGACGAACGACAGGGTCAGCTCCTCGTTCCTGGTCGCCTGTTCGAGGCCGTTCTTGACGCCGGGGAGTTCCTGGCTGCTGTTACGGTCCACCGCCTGGTCGATCCACTCCAACGACTGCGGATCGTCGTCAACGGCCCGGTAGGTGTGGAGCAGGCGCAACCGCGATTCCCGCTCGCCGAGCGGCTCGACGATCCAGGTGCCGCTCATCTCCGCCACGGGTGGAGCGGACACCTCCTGGGAGAAGGTGATCCGCAGTCCCCGGGGGTCGAGGTCGCGCCGGGAGGTCCAGTTCTTCGCCTCACCGTTGGCGGTGGCCCATATCCGGATGCGCTCCCGGTCTCCCTCCTGCTCCAGATACTCGACGTACACCGAGGGCGGGAACAGCCTGGGCCAGTTCTCCACCTCGGCCAGCAGCCGGTAGACCTCGGCGGCCGGAGCCTGCACGGTGATCCCGTGCTCGACCTCACGGACGGTCATGATGAACTCCTTCGCGGCGGATGCGCACGCATTGCGCCGGCCGGGCGCGATCGACGCGCGGGGACTGATGACGGCGACGTGGACGGGGCGGTTCAGAAGTTGCCGAGGCCGCCGCAGACGTTCAGGGCCTGCGCGGTGATCGAGGCCGCGGGGTCGGAGGCCAGGTAGCCCACAAGGCCGGCGACCTCCTGCGGCGTCGAGTACCGTCCGAGGGGGATCTTCGACTGGAACTTCTCCAGGATGGCGTCCTCGGAGGTGTCGTAGGCCGCCGCGTACCCTTGGCGCACCCTCTGGGCCATCGGCGTCTCGACGTAGCCCGGGCACACGGCGTTGACCGTGATTCCGGTGGGAGCCAGTTCGTTGCCCAGGGCTTTGGTGAATCCGACCACCCCGTGTTTGGACGCCGAGTACGGGGCGCCGAGCACCACGCCCTGCTTTCCGGCTGTCGAGGCGATGTTGATGATCCGGCCGCGGTCCTTGGTCCGCATGCCTCCGGCGGTCAGCACCTCGCGGGTCACCAGGAAGACGCTGGTGAGATTGGTCGCGATGACGTCCTCCCAGAGGTCGTCCGCGATCTCGGCGGTCACCCCGCCGCCACTGCGCCCGGCGTTGTTGACCAGTACGTCGATGGGGCCGAAGCGGGCCACCGCGGCCCGGACGACCTCGGCGACGTCCTCCTTGGAACGCACGTCGCCCGTGGTGCCGTCGACGTCCAGTCCGTCGTCCTGAAGCGACTTGACCGTCTCGGCCACCGCCCGCTGATCGCGGGCGCACAGGAACACCCGGTGCCCCTGCTCGGCCAGCAGCCGGGCGGCGGCGAGTCCGATACCGCTCGTCGCACCGGTGACCAGGGCGACCCTGGCCGTGCTCACGGTGTTCTGCGTCATGGCGTGTCCTTCCCTTCAGGCGGCTTGAGCGGCCGCGAGGTGCACGTTGACCAGGGCGATCAGCTGGCGCGGGGTCCGGGCCTCGGCCAGCGCCTCCTCGTCCAGGGCTATGGCGTACTCCCGCTCGATCCGTCCGGCGGTCTCCAGGAGGGCGAGCGACTCATACCCGAGGGAGTCGAAGTCGGTGTCGAGGATGTCGCCGCCCAGGTCGACGTCCTCGTCGGTGCCCGCGGCTTCGAGGAGTACTGTCCTCAGCTCGCTCACGGTGAATTCGGTGGCTGCCATGTCAGGCCTTTCCTCGCAGGGATGAGGCGTCGGCGGCGCGTACGACCATCGCGGAGTTGAATCCGCCGTGGCCACGGGCCAGTACGAGGGCGGTGCGCAGCACCGCCGGCCTCGGCGCCCCGGTCACGAGGTCGATCTCGTAGGAGGGCGAGAGGACCGAATGGGTCGTCGGCGGGATGACGCCGTCGCGTATGGAGAGCAGCGCGGCGGCCAGGTCGAGCGGGGCGGCGCCTGAGTACAGCCGGCCCGTCGTCGTCTTCGGGGCGGTCACCGCGACGCCCCGCACTCCGAAGACCTTGGTGATCGCCTCCGCCTCGGACCGGTCGAGGTCCGGCACGGCCGCCGCGTCGGCGAACACCACGTCGATGTCGTCGGGGGCGACTCCGGCGTCGCCCAGCGCGAGCTCGATCGCGTGCTGCAGGGTCGGGCCGCGGTCGCTGCCGGGGCGCGGGTCGATCGTGGACGCGTGGCCCGCGATCTCGCCGTAGACCTGTGGCGCTCCTCGCTCGCGGGTGTGCTCTGCACTCTCCAGGACGAGCAGTGCGCCGCCCTCACCGGGTACGTGCCCTGCCGCCCGGTCGTCGAACGGCAGATAGGCGCTGTCCGGGTCGTCACCCGCGCTCAGCCGGCCACTGGTCAGCTGGGCCACCCAGCCCCACGGGCAGATCGAGGCGTCGACGGCTCCGGAGACCACCACCGGCGTGCCCTTACGGATCTGACGGCGCGCCTGCGCCACCGCGTCGAGGCCGCCGGCCTGGTCGCTGACCACGACGCTGCTGGGCCCGCGCAGACCGCTGCGGATCGAGATCTGGCCGCTGTTCACCGCGTAGAACCAGGCGAACGACTGGTAGGCGCTGACGTACTGGCCCCCCTTGCTCCACAGGGCCCGCAACTCGTTCTGGCCGAACTCGAACCCGCCGGAGTGGCTGGCGGTGATGACGCCCACGTCGTAGTCGGGAAGCTCCGAGGGGACGATGCCCGCATCGGCGAACGCCCGGTCCGCGCTCACCAGGGCGAGCCGCGTCATCCGGTCGGTCTGCGGAAGCAGCCGGCCGGGCAGGTGCTCCTCCGCTTCGAAGCCGTGTATCTCGCCCGCCAGTTGTGATGCGTAGGGCGAGGGATCGAAGCGGGTGACCCTGCCGATCGCGCTGCGTCCCGCAAGCGTGGCCGACCAGTACTCCTCGATCCCCATCCCCGTCGGCGCGGCGATACCGAGGCCGGTCACGAGTGTCCGCGCGGTCATCGGCGCTCCCGATCACTCCGGGCGAGCACGATGGCGCTCTGGAACCCGCCGAAGCCGCTGCCGACCGAGAGGACGGCGTCCGTGAGCTGGTCGCGTGCCGTCAACGGGACGTAGTCGAGATCGCATTCGGGGTCGGGGGTGTGCAGATTCGCGGTCGGGGGCACGACGTCGTGGACCATCGCGAGGACCGAGGCGGCCACCTCGATGGATCCGATGGCCCCCAGCGAGTGCCCCACCATCGACTTGATGGAGCTGACGGGCGTGCGGTACGCGTGCGCTCCCAGGCTGCGTTTGAAGGCGGCTGTCTCGTGCCGGTCGTTCTGTTTGGTGCCGGAGCCGTGGGCATTGATGTAGTCGATCTGTTCCGGGTTCATCCTGGCTTCGGCGAGCGCCACCCCGATGGCCTCGGCCATTTCCCGCCCGTCCGGGCGCAGGCCCGTCATGTGGAAGGCGTTGGACCGGGTGGCGAACCCGGCGACCTCGGCGTAGATGCGCGCACCTCGGGCCCGCGCCCCCTGGAGTTCCTCCAGCACGAACACGGCCGATCCCTCGCCCAGGACGAATCCGTTGCGGCTCGCGTCGAACGGGCGCGAAGCGTGTTCGGGGTCGTCGTTGCGGGGAGTCGTCGCCTTGATCGCGTCGAAGCAGGCCACGGTGATGGGAGAGATCGGGGCGTCCGTCGCGCCCGCGACCATCACGTCGACGGTGCCCTCACGGATCAGGTCGGCGGCGTATCCGATCGCGTCGAGACCGGAGGTGCATCCGGTGGAGACGACGGTGGCCGGTCCTTCGGCTCCCACCGCCCAGGCGACCTCGGTCGCGAAGGAGCTGGGCACCATGAAGTTGTAGAGATGCGAGACGGCGTAGGCGCTGTCCACCAGTTCCAGCCGGCCGCTGTCGCTGACGGTCCGGTACTCCTGGTCCAGGCCCATCGTCGCGCCGACGGCGCTTCCGACAGTCACCCCCGTGCGGCGCGGGTCCAGGTTCGCGAAGTCCAGGCCGCTGTCCGTGACCGCTTCGCGTGCCGTGTGCACGGCGAACAGCGCGGCCCGGTCCATCCGCCGGATCTCCTGCGGAGTGAAGCCGGCGCGTTCGGCATCGAAGTCCACCTCCGCTGCCACCTGTGAGCGGAACGGCGAGGCGTCGAAGAGGGAGATGCGCCCGGTGGCCGTCCTGCCGTCGGTCAGCAGATCCCAGAACTCCTTGACGCCCTGGCCTCCCGGTGCGGTCACACCCACACCGGTGATCACGACGCGTCGCTCTCGGTCCTCCTCCATCATGCCCTCCATTCGTAGAAGCGGTCGGCCATGGCGTCCGCCGGCGAACGCCAGGTCGCGGGGTCATAGGCCTGGATGAACGGCTTGAGGTCCTCGCTGATGCCGACGAAGCGGGGGTCGGCCTTCGCGTCCTCGATACGGTGCGCCCCGTCGTCCTGGGTGAAGTCCTGCAGGTGGAAGTACAGGCCCCGGTAGGCGAAGAGCTGGCGGCGGCGGGTGCCCATCCGGCCGGGCATGTCGGTGGTGTCGAAGGCTTCGAAGAGCTCGGCGACCTTCTCGGCTGAGGTGGGTGCCATCCGGGCGACGATCAGTGTGCTGTGCATGCTTCTCCTTCTCGGTCCTGGTGGGTGCCGGTGTTCAGCGGGCCGGACCGAACCAGCGGCCCAGTGCTGTCGGCAGGTCGTGCAGACTTCCCGGGGCGGCCCAGGCGACGTGCCCGTCGGGTCGCACCAGTGCCGCCGAGGTCCCGGCGTGCGGGCCCTCGCCGTCGGTCCGCAGGACGCGGGCGGTGACGACGTCGACACGGTCGGTCCACGGGTCCGCCCGGTGGCGGAGCGTCGCGTTGTCACTCAGGTCGAGCAGGATGCCCCGGCCCGAGCGCAGCAGCGCGGTGGACGTAATGCGCTGCCCCTGTCTCAGCAGGGACAGTTCCGGAAGCCGCGCGCCCAGCAGCGGGTTGGTTCCGCCGCCGACGTCGTAGCGGATGTCCAGGCCACTGACCCTGGCCGCGAAATGACGTGCCACCTGTGAGTGTTCCAGGAGCTCACCGAGCACCTCCCGCACCGGGGCGACTTCCTCGCCGCCGAGGATGAGGAGGCTCTGCGCGCGGGTGTCGGACAGCAGCTTGCGCCCGACCGGGTGCCGCTCGTCGTGGTAGGTGTCCAGCAGCGTGTCAGGAGCCGTGCCCCGTACCACCGCCCCGAGTTTCCAGCCGAGGTTGACGGAGTCCTGGACGGAGGTGTTCATCCCCTGCCCACCTGCCGGGAGGTGGACGTGCGCGGCGTCACCGGCGAGGAGTATCCGGCCGCGACGGTAACGGGCCGCCTGGCGGGCGGTGTCGGTGAAGGCGCTGACCCACACCGGCTCGGCGGTGGAGATGTCGGTGTCGGTCAGACGCTTGTAGACGTCGGCGACCTCGCTGAAGTCCGGTGGCCCGGTGCGCCGGACCGGGGGTGCTCCCCGCTCGGCGGCGATGATGCGGGTGGTTCCGCCGGGCAGCGGTGCCACCATCACCAGGCCTCCCGCGGAGGGATCGGCGGTCATCTTCGGTTCGAGGTCGATCCCGCGGATGTCGGCCAGGAGCAACTCGGTGGTCGCGGGGGTGCCGGGGAAGTCGAAGCCGGCGAGCCGCCGGACGGTGCTGCGGCCCCCGTCGCAGCCGACGACGTACCGGGCTCGCAGCGCCCGTTCGGCGCCGCGGACAGTCACACTCACCCCGCGCTCGTCCTCCGTGAGTCCCGTGACCTCGTGGTCGCGCAGGATGTCCGCGCCCAGCTCCCGGGCCCAGCCCTCCAGGACGGCCTCGGTCTGTGACTGGGGAACGGTGCGAGCTGCCTCGTGGGGGGCGCCGAGGACTGTGAGGTCCACCGGCAGGCCACCGAAATGCCCGGCCGGACCGGTCTGGATCTCACCGAAGCGGGACAGCAGTCCGCGCTGGTCAAGGATCTCCGCCGTACGGATGGTGAACCCGATCCCCCGGGACTGGCCGGTCCGCTCTCTGAGGCGGTCGAGCACGATGACGTCGGCGCCGGCCAGGCGCAGTTCTCCGGCCAGCACCAGCCCGGCGGGTCCGGCGCCGACGACGATGACGGATGCGTCCATGCGAATCTCCGCTCAGAGGTAGACCGTGTTGGGCTCCAGGCCGCACAGCGACCTGCCGTATAGCTCGACGTTGACGCCGGGCGTGATCATCGCGTGCAGGGATGCGGCGTGGACGTCGCGCTGGATCCGGGTGATCGGTACGTCCTGGTGGATCGAGGAGCCGCCGCTCGCCGAGGCGATGATGTCGACGGCCTTCTTGCACTGCTGGGCGATCCAGCCGATCTGCACGCGGGAGTTCACCCGCTCGTCCTGGGTCCACGGCTCGTCCCGCTCTATCTTGCGATCCAGCAGGTCGGCGAACCTGTGCGCACGGTTCTCGGCGTCCTCGATGAGCAGGGCGGCCTCGCCGACCTGCAGATGGGTGAGCGGCGCCTCCCGCTGGCTGGGGTAGTCGGTGTAGGTAAGCGGACGTCCCGGAAGCCGCTCCAGGAAGCTCGACAGCGCGTACCGGGCGGCGCCCAGGAGCTGGCCGATCTGGATCGCCGTCGTGGTGACGAGGACCGGCACGCGGTATGCGGGCTTGGCGCTGTTGGCGTGTGACTTCGAGAGGTTCTGGTAGAAGTCGGCGCCGGTGATCACCCGGTGCTGGGGGACGAAGACGTTCTCCGCGACGGTCGTGACGCTGCCGGAACCGCTCAGGCCGATGGTGTGCCAGTCGTCCTCGATCCGCAGATCCGAGACGGGGACGAGGCAGAAGAGGGGCACGGGCGGCTCGGACTCACCCTCCGGTATGGCGACGTTTATCTTCCACTGGCTGTGCAGCACACCACTGTTGAAGCGCCAACTCCCGTTGAGGAGGTAGCCCCCGTCGGTGCGGGTGGCCCTGCCTGTCGCCGCGGTGGTGCCGCTGACCCGTACATGGGGGTCGGCGAAGACCTCGTCGAGTGCCTCGTCCGGCCACATGCCGGTCATCCAGGTGAGCGAGGCGTAGACGGAGAGGCAGAAGGCGGCCGAACTGTTGCCCCGGCCTATCTCGGAGAGCACGTCGATGAACGTGCGTGCGTCCGACTCGTAGCCCCCGTACTGGACGGGGATCTGCATCTTCAGCAGGCCCGACTCCTCGATCGCCTCGATGACGTCCGGGGGGAGCCGGCGGTGTTCGTCGATCCACAGGGAGCGGGAGCGCAGCAGCGGAATCAGTTTGCCTGCGGTGGCCACGAGTTCGTCGTGGGTCGGTGGTGCGGTGGGCGGCATCGGTACCTCCGGCGGTGGCTGCCTTCGATCACAGGCGCGGGACTGCGGGACATGAGAGCGCGCCTGCTACTCGCTCTCGAGGTTGGCGGCGATGCGGGCGAGCACGTCGTTGGTGGCGAGGAACTCGGCTTCGGACACGCCGGCCAGCGAATGCGCGGCGTGGGCGTTCACGAGTTTCTCGGCACGCTCATGCGCGGAAGCTCCGGATTCGGTGAGCGAGATGGCCGGGCCTGTCGACGTGACCCACCCACGCGCAATGAGATTCTCGACGACCGGTCGATAGGAGGTCTCCCTGTCCACGGCGAGAAAGGGAGCGAAAGCGTCGTCTATTTCCTCGACGGTACGAACGCCTATTTCGATGGCATGGAGGACCTGCCACTGACGCCTGTTCAATTCTTCTCCTGCCAGCGCCCGGGCGGTCGCTTCATCGAACAACCGGTGCAGGTGAAGGAGCCAGTAGCCAAGCCTTTTCGTGGTGTTCTTCTGGAGCATGGAAAACCTGCCTCGGAAGGGAGGGGAAGTGGGTGCGGAGGTCACGCGGGGCGGCCGGAGGGGTCAGCGGCCGCCGCCGAGGGCTTCCGGACGAGCCCCTCGTGATGAGGCAGGACCCAGTACAACGAGAGCTCGACCCGTGAGAAGAGCCACCGGCCGTCCTCCCGCACGTAGGTGTCGGCGAACTTGCCGGCCACCATGGCGCTCTCCTCGTCGAAGACGACCCGCTCCTCGAAGAAGCTCACCCCGGTGGCGCCGTCCCCGAGAACCTCCACTTCATGGCCGTGCACGAACTGCTTGACGAGGAGCTGGGACTCGGGCTTGTCCTGCTGGATCAGTCCGGGCAGCCCGGTGAAGTAGGCATGGATCGCGTCCCGCCCCGTCGCCTGGCCCAGGTGCGCGTAGTCCAGGTGTGCGGTGGTGGAGAACAGCTCGGCGATCCTGTCCCAGTGGCCCTCGTTGAGGCGGCGCGGGAGCTCGGCGCGCAGTCGGTTGAGCTCGTGGACGTCCTCGAGCACGCGCACCCGTTCGGCGAGCGCCTTGGTGAGGTCCGCGAGATCGATGTCTTCCGGCATGAATGGAGAATCCCTTCCATTTCACTGGATCGGATTGTGCGGACTATTGTCCGGCCATCAGACATTCGCAGCTCCACGGTGCGGGATTCAAGAGAGGGATGGGGACTCTACGGGCCGACCACAGGGTCTCCCCGTAGTCGGCCCGTGGTCGGTGCCGAAAAAATACGCCGCCCGCCCGGCGAGGGCGAACGGCGTATGTCAGGAATGTTTTCTCATTGTGGCGGCGACATGGATCCGAGCACCTTGTGAAGGTCCCGGCGGCCCGCGATGCGCAGCTTTCTGTAGACGCTCGAAAGATGGAATTCGACCGTACGGACGGCCAGGAACAGAGTGTCCGCGATCTGGCGGTTGCTGTAACCCGCCTGGGCCAGCTGGCCGATGCGCAGCTCCTGGCTGGTGAGCGTGGGACCGTCCTGCCGTTCGAGTGCCGCCTCGAGCCGGGCCGGCCACAGTCCGTTGCGGCTCTCACGGGCCACCTCTGCGGCCTCCTCCAGCCGCCCGCGTGCCGCGGACCGGTCCGCGCCTTCGGTCTGCAGGGTGGCGAGGTCGTGCAGTGCGTGGACCAACTCGGCCCGGGCGTGCGCCAGATCGAGCAGCTCGACGGCCTCTTCCAGCAGCGGTACCGAGGTGTCGTCCCTGCGGGCGACCGCGACGGCGTGCAGGGCGAGGCCGACGCCGCGTGGGGAACCCCAGGTCCGCGCCGCGGTCAGTTCGTCCTCGGCGAGAGCGAGCGCGAGGTCGCCGCGTCGGGTGGCGAGTGCCGCGAACGTGGCTCGCGAACGCCACGGTATGACGGCGGGGTTGGCGACACCACGGGCGGTGAGCGCGCGACCGCAGAGCATCAGATCGTCGAGTGCGTGCTGGAAGTGCCCGGTCGCCGTGTGGAGGGCGCCTCGTGCGGCCAGGATGTGCGGCAGATCGGGGATGCCGGGGTCCAGTCGGCCTGCCAGGTCGTGCCGCAGCAGCACGGCGTGTCCCTGGTCCAGGTCGCCTGCCAGGATCCGCGCCTCGACCAGCCAGGCGACCGCCAGCCCGGTGAGGGAGCCGGGAAGCCCGTACGCGAGGGCTTCCCCGAGGAGAACCGCCGCCTTGACGCCGTCGCCGGCGAGCAGACTGACCCGTGCCCGCATCAGCGTCAGAAGCTCCTGATGGCGGGGGCCCTTGGTCCACCTCGGGTCACGGGCGAGCCGACGGCACTGCTCGTGCGCCGAGACGATGTCTCCGGTGTAGATCATCGTCAGGACGGCCAGCCACATGCAGTAGGCGTGCCCCCGGCGCTCCTTGACGTCGAGGATCTCCTCTATCTGCTCGTGGACCTGCGCACGGCGGACCCCGAGGTTGGCCAGTTCGAGACTGTGCAGGGAGACGCAGACCTCATCGGGCGGGACGCGTTCGTCGCCCCACGCCTCGGAGCGTCCGGGGATGTGGACGGGCGACCCCTCCCGTAAGGGCCCTCCCGCTCCGCCCCCCGGCACTCCGGCCCGATGCGCCGTGGTGAGGCGTCTGCTCGGCGACATGATTCCGGCGATCTGGGGTGCCTTCGTCATCATCTCCCCCTCGTTCGTGGGTTCCCGGTGATCTGCGGTCGGACCTTGCACGTGTCCTGCCATCGACGGAACTGCGCCGGCACAGGCCGAGAGGTACCCGCAGGGCGCGGGCGGCGCTGGTCGAATGCCTGCGGACATGCGGCTGGGCGGGCGAAGCGGTGGTGAGCCCGCCGAGCGCCCGGGTGTCGGCCCGGACGGCACTGTCCGGACTGCTGGACCGATCCGGCCCCGGCGGTTGCCCGGGCGGGTGACCGCACCCTGCCCGGGACTCCGGCCGACACGGGCCTCGAATCAGATTCGAACGTACACGGTGAACATTGCGGCAGTGTCAAATGAATGTGGTGCGCGGACAGCCTTCTTCCAGTCATGGAGGGCGCTACTCGACGCCGGGCCACGGGGGTGGCTGTCATGGCGTTTCCGCAAGTACGGGAGATCTCACCTCACCATCGGCCGCGAGGTTCGGACGGCGGCAGAGGCCTCTGGACCGACGGGATTCCTACGGCGAAACGTGCCCATCGTCACATCACTGTGAAGAAACCGAGGGTGGGACATCGACGCCCGCAAGTCCCACCCCCAATTGCGTTCGGAGACAATGGTTCCACTTATTCGGAGAGAGGTGACAGTAATTCGGAGAGAGGGGTGACAGATTACCGAGAAGGACTACCGCACGGTCCGCCGCGGAGCCGGTCCTGTTCGGATACTCCGGTGACGTTTTCGTGACAGGCTGAGCCCCCCCACCGCCCTAGAGCGGACCGGTCCCCCCGGCGACGAGCCCCGCCACAGGAGCGACGTACCGCTTGCTGATCAGCCAGCGGCCGTCCTCCTGCTCGAAGTCGTCCTCGACCAGGCCCACCACGGTCCAGTCGGCAGGGCGGTGGCGCCCGTCGAGGGTCCGGGTGGCGCTCCAGTGCCAGACCGTGGCGTAAGCCTGCAGGTGAGGCTTCCCCTCGTTCCAGTCGATCAACGTCTGCCCCAGCACGTGCGCCACCGTGGGCTCACGCTTCCACGGCGGGCTCGCGGACATGAACGCGGTGAACTCGTCCCGCCCGTTGAACCTCTGGACCGGTCCCGGCATCACGTCGTACTCGATCAGGGCATCCTTCGTGAAGCACTCGTCGAGCTGCTCGTACCTGTTGGTGTCGACCAGCCGGAAGAACTTGTAGAAGGTCCGGTAGATCTCCCGTTCCGCCGCGATCACAGTAAGGAGATCGTCATTCTGGGAAGCCACGTCGTTCCTTTCGAGAGGAAGGGGCGAGAAGATGCCGCCCATGATGACACGATGCCCAGCGTGACCCACCACGCGACAACTCCGGTCTCACACAACGCGTTTGTCCCGCATATCGAAACAAGCCATTGACTGCTCTCATGGAAAGTCGGTAGCGTACGCCGCCGTTGGGCTCTGCTGCGGCGATCGCATCGTCGAGGGCAGACCTCTGTCCAATCGAACATTCCAGCAGCCAGGGGGAGGAAAGCCGACATGCTCGCGTCCCTTTCCCCCGTCCTCGCCGAGGCGCCCCCCGGGATCCTCGTGCTGTTCTCGCGCCGTCATATCGACCTCCGGCGGGTCAGTAGCGCGGCGTGTCCCGCTACCGGTCCGGCGTCACCCGCCCTCTGCTGAACCCGCGCCGCCGAGCGCCGGGCCCCACCGCATCAACCGCCTCCGCACGGCCGGTCACACTGTCCGGCTGTACTCGCGTCACCGCTGCCGGCCCCGGTCCTGTGCGACCGGTCCGGTGACGGTGCGGTCAGGCGCGTCCGCGTCGTTCGCCGCGGACGACGAACGGCCCCCTCCCTCTCCGCAGTCATGCCCTCACCGCAGGAGTCGCCCCCGTGAAGCCGGACCGCCTGAAATCAGCCAGGCCCTTCACCGTCCTCGCCTCGACCCTCCCGCTCGCCCTGGCGCTCAGCGCGTGCGGCGGCGAGACGTCCCCGAGCCCCCGAGCGGACGCCGGCCCCCCCGCATCCGGCGGACACCTCAACTTCGCCGTGGCCACGGACGCGGGCTGCCTCGATCCGCAGCAGGTCGGAAGCAGCGACACCCTCTACGCGCTGCGCCAGACCGTCGACTCCCTCACCGATCAGGACCCTGACTCAGGACGCATCGTTCCCTGGCTCGCCGAGCGCTGGGAGGTCGGTGACGACGCGAAGAGCTTCACCTTCCGGCTGCGCACCGGCGCCACGTTCAGCGACGGGGCGCCCGTCGACGCCGCCGCGGTCAAGAAGAGCTTCGACGCGGTCCCCGGCCTCGGAGGGCTCGCGATCCTCGCCCAGGGGTACCTCGCCGGTTACAAGGGGACCGAGGTCGTCGACCCGCTCACCGCGAAGATCACCTTCGAGCGGCCCAACGCCCAGTTCCTGCAGGCGACATCGACTGCCGCGCTCGCACCCGTGTCCCCCGCGGACGCCGGACGCACCCCGCGTCAGCGCTGCGCGGACGGCGTCCACGGCTCAGGCCCCTTCGTGGTGTCCGGCCACGAGCCCAACCGGTCCCTGACGCTCAAGAAGCGCACGGGGTACGCGTGGGGGTCCACGATCTGGAAGAAGAAGGGTGAGGCCTACCTCGACACCGTCACCTTCGACGTGGTCGCCGAGCCGGGGGTACGCGCCGGGAGCCTCGGCTCGGGACAGGTCGATGTGACTGGCGGAGTCCGCCGCCAGGACGAGCCGGTCCTGAAGCAGGCGGGTGCCGCCGTCGAACGGCGGGCCAACCCCGGCGTCGTGTTCAACCTCGGCTTCAACAACGGGCGTCCGCTGACCCGGGACGTCCGTGTGCGCCGGGCCGCCCAGATCGCCGTCAACCGCGAGGAGATCGTCGAGGCGGTCTTCCCCCGGGGCACCCGTCCCGCGTCGAGCATCCTGTCCCGCACCACCCCCGGTCACGTGGACCTGTCCAAGGACCTGTCCTTCGACCCGGCCCGGGCGAAGTCCCTCCTGGACGAGGCCGGATGGGTCGAGGGATCCGGTGGTGTCCGGACCAAGGACGGCACCGAACTGAGCCTGACCGTGGTGTCCTTCAGCAGCGCGGGCGCGCACCGCACCGCACTCGAACTGGTCCAGCAGCAACTGGGGGACGTCGGCATCCGCATCAAGATCAAGGAACTCCAGGTCAGCCAGTTCCCGCAGACGATCACCGCAGGGGACTACGACGCCTTCTGGGGCGGTGACCTGACCCGTGCCGACCCCGACGGACTGCGCACCCTGTACTCCACCCGCCTGGTCAACTCCTACCGGCTGCCCGCCGGCGAGCTCGACACCGTGCTCGACCAGCAGGCCGCTACCCTCGACACCTCCGCGCGCGACGCTCTCGTCGAGCGCGCCCAGCGCCTCGTCGTGGGCCAGGCCTACGCCGTTCCGCTCGTCGACTTGGAGGCCGCGGTCGGGGTCTCCTCCCGGGTCCACGGTCTGCGCCTGGGAGCCTCCAGCGGCATCCAGCTCCACGACACGTGGAAGGGCTGACGTTCCGCACGGAGTTCAGCCGCCCCCGGAAGCAGCACCCGGCTTCCCGACCGTATGCCGACCGATCAAGGAGTGAAGACGATGCGACGGTACGTACTGTGGCGCCTCGGTCAGGCGCTGGGCGTGCTGTGGGCGGCCTACACCCTGACGTTCTTCCTGCTCGCCCTCCTGCCCGGCGATCCGGTCTCCGCGATGGCGGGGGCCGGGCTCAACTCCGGGCCCGTCGACCCTCGGCGCCTGGACGAGCTGCGCACGCAGTACGGCTTCGACCGGCCGGTCCTCGTGCAGTACGTGACCTATCTGGGGCAGGCGCTGCGCGGGGACTTCGGTGACTCCGTCACCACCGGCCGCCCGGTCACCGAAACCATCGCCGACGCACTGCCGCAGACCCTGCAACTCGCCGCGGTGGCACTGCCCCTGGCCGTGGCGAGCGGTACCGCCCTGGCCATGGCGGCGGCCTGGACGCGCCGGCCCCGGATGCGGCAACTGCTGCTGTCGCTGCCCTCCCTCGGCATCTGCCTCCCCGCGTTCTGGGTCGGCCTCATGCTCGTCCAGTTCCTGTCCTTCCGCATCCACCTCTTCCCGGCCTTCGGCAACAGCGGCCCGGCGGGGCTCGTGCTCCCCGCGGTGACGCTGGCGATGCCCGCAGCCGTCCTAGTGGCGCAGGTCCTCGCCAAGAGCCTCCTCACGGCCCTGGACGAGCCGTACGTCCACACCGCGCGGGCCAAGGGTGCGGGCAGGGAGCGTGTCCTGCTCCATCACGTCCTCCGCAACGCCTCGCTGCCCGCGCTCACCGTCGTGGGCATCCTGGCGGGGCAGCTGACGGCGAACGCGGTCGTCATCGAGAACGTCTTCTCCCGCAACGGTCTCGGACGCGTCACCACCGACGCCGTCACCGTGCAGGACATCCCCGTCGTCCAAGGCGTCGTGGTCTTCGGAGCACTCGTCTTCGTGCTCCTCAACCTCCTCGTCGACCTCGTCTACCCGCTGCTCGACCCCCGCATCGTCACCTCCGGACGAAGGAGCCCCGCGTGAGCGAGATGCTCACCACCGAGCCGTCGGCCGGACCCCGGCACCGGCCGGCACCGGTCCCGCTGCCCGAAGCCCCCCGGGCCGGCCACCGCCTGCTGCGGTTCATGCTCCGCCGGCCCGGACTTGTCCTCGCCGTCCTCGTCGTCCTCCTCGCCGTGCTCGCCGCGCTCCGGCCCAGCCTGCTCACCGACCGCGACCCTCTGCGCGGCGTGCCCGCGGAGATCCTCAGGCCCCCGAGTTCCCAGCACTGGTTCGGCACGGACGAACTCGGCCGCGACCTCTACGCGCGCGTGGTGCACGGTGCGGCGCTCTCACTCGAAGCCACCCTGATCGCCGTGGCCGTCGCCTTCCTCGCCGGCGGAGGCCTCGGCCTCGTCGCGGGGTTCGTCGGCGGCTGGGTCGAGACCGCACTGATGAGACTGGTGGATGTGCTGCTCGCCGTCCCCGGCCTCTTCCTCTCACTGGCGGTCGTCGCGGCACTCGGACGCGGCACGCTCAACGTCGCGTTCGCCGTCGGCCTCGCCGGAGTCGCCGGATTCGCCCGTGTCGTACGGGCCGAGGTGCTGCGCATACGGCACGCTCCCTTCGTCGAAGCGGCCCGTCTGTCCGGCGCCCGGCCACTGTCCGTACTGGTACGGCACGTGCTGCCGAATGCCGCGGGCCCAGCGGTCGTGCTGGCCGTCCTGGACCTCGGAACGGCGGTCCTCGCCGTCTCCTCACTGGGTTTCCTCGGCTACGGCGCACCGCCCCCCGCGCCTGAATGGGGAACTCTCATCGCCGACGGACGGAACTACCTGGCCGGCGCCTGGTGGATGTCCACCCTCGCCGGCCTGTCCGTCGCCGTGATCGTCCTGGCCACCCACCGCATCTCACGTGCCCTCGACGGCGAATGGGGCGGAGAACGATGACCGCGACGCGCAGCATCCCTGACGGCACCCCTCCGGCCGGCCCTCCGGCGCCGGCCCTGCTCTCGGTCCGGGACCTGAGGGTCGCCTACCGCACCCGTGGCGGCGTCGTGAACGCCGTACGCGGAGTCGATCTCGACATCGCCCCGGGTGAGATCCTGGCGCTGGTGGGCGAATCGGGTTCCGGCAAGAGCACCACGGCCCACGCTCTCATCGGCCTTCTGCCGCAAGGCGGCCGGATCGACGCCGGGCGGATCAGGTTCGGTGGACATCACCTGTCCGCCGGGAGCGAGAGCGAGTTCCGGGCGCTGCGCGGCGCCCGCATCGGGCTCGTGCCACAGGACCCGGCCGTCTCGCTGAACCCGGTCCAGCGCATCGGCACCCAGGTGGCCGAGGTGCTGCGCATCCACCACCGGGCCTCCCGGCGCGACGCGAACGAGGCCGCGCTCGAACTCCTCGCCCGGGCCGGTCTGCCCGGGCCGCGGGCCCTCGCCGCACGCCGTCCCCACGAGCTGTCCGGCGGCATGCGGCAGCGTGTCCTCATCGCCGTCGCCATGGCGGGCGAACCTGAGCTGATCATCGCTGACGAACCCACCAGCGCCCTTGACGTCACCGTGCAGCAGGCCATTCTGGACCACCTGCAGGCACTCGCCCGCGACGCCGGTACGGCACTCCTGCTCGTCACCCACGACCTCGGGATCGCCGCGGACCGGGCGGACCGCATCGCCGTCATGTCGCAGGGCCGCATCGTGGAGTCCGCGCCGACCGCGCAGCTCCTGTCCCGCCCCGGTGACCCCTACACCCGCCGGTTGCTCGGCGACACTCCGCGCCTCGACGCCGTTCCCGTGGGGCTCGCCCCGCCCCCGCCGCCGGTGCCGGGCCGCCGGCCCCTGCTGGAGGCGGAACACCTCACGAAGGACTTCCCGCTGCCCCGTTCCGCCCACGGCCCCCGGACGATCAGGGCGGTCGACGACCTGAACTTCACCCTGCACCGGGGGGAGACCGTCGCCCTCGTCGGCGAATCGGGCTCTGGGAAGTCGACCACGGCCCGGCTGCTCCTGCGTCTCACCTCCCCGACCGCCGGGCGGATCCACATCCACGGTGAGGACGTCACCGAAGCGCGGGGGCGCCGGCTACGGGCCCTGCGCCGCCGGGCCCAGTTGGTCTACCAGAACCCGTACGCCTCCCTGGATCCGCGCCTGACCGTCCACGACGTCGTGGCCGAACCCCTGCGTTCCTTCCGGGTGGGTGACCGCGCGGACCGGTCGGCGCAGGTCCGGGCCCTGCTCCAGCAGGTCGCACTGCCCGGATCCGTCCTCGCACGCCGTCCGGCCGAACTCTCCGGCGGGCAGCGGCAGCGTGTCGCCATCGCCCGCGCACTGGCCCTCGCCCCCGAACTCGTCGTCTGCGACGAACCCGTCTCGGCCCTGGACGTCTCCGTGCAGGCCCAGATCCTCGAACTCCTCGCCGAACTGCAGAGGGAGACCGGTGTGGCCTACCTGTTCGTCACCCATGACCTGGCCGTCGTACGGCAGATCGCCCACCGGGTCCTCGTGATGGAGGCCGGACGCCTCGTGGAGGCCGCCCCGGCGGACGAGCTGTTCGGCGCTCCCGGCCACGCCTACACCCGCCGGCTGCTGGCCGCCGTTCCGGGCCGCACGTGGGACCGGTGAGCCGAGGACCCGCGCGGCTCCTCGTGGCCGAGGGCCCGCGCGGCGGAGGCCGGTCACCGGCGGTGGATCTCCGGCGCCACACCTTCCCGACGACGACGGTCGGGTCCGGCGCGGCAGCACTGGCGGCACACGCCGAGGCGGACCTTATCCTGATCGACAGGCAGCTCCCGGACATGGACGGCCTCGAGGTGTGCCGGCGCATCCGCACGACCTCGCGCGTCCCGGTCATCGTCGTCTCCGGCGGCGCCACCGAGATCGACCGGGTACTCGCGCTGGACGCCGGCACCGATCACCTTCTCGACAGGCCGTACCACTTCCAGGAACTCCTGGCCCGGATCGAGGCGCTGACGCGGCGCTCCGTAGCCGGACGGGACCCAGGCTCCCGGCCGGCGTCCGCGCCGGTGACGCTGGGTCCGCTCCGCATCGACACCGACGCCCGCGAGGTGAGGCTGGACGGAACGCCGGTTCCGCTCACCCGCAAGGAGTTCGACGTCCTTTACCACCTGGCCCGGCGCCCCGGAACCGTGATCAGCCGGCGCCGCCTCCTGCGGGAGATCTGGCACGCCCCGCAACCGGGAGGGGCCGGCTCACCGACCGGGCGCACCCTCGACACCCACATCAGCTCCCTGCGCGGCAAGCTGGGGAATACCGACGTGATCCGTACCGTGCGCGGCGTCGGATTCATGGCCGGCCCGCCCCTCGCGCGCCGCACCCCCGTCGACGGCCCCCTGCGTGCGCCCCTGACCGCTCCGCCGGCCTCCGCCCGGCCTCACGCTTCGGCCCGCGTCCTGGTCGTCGCCGCGGACAGCACCACCCTGGACGCCCTCACCACCGCGTTGCGGCACCACGGCCACCGTGCCGACGGCTGCCCCGACGCGAGCGAGGTGCCGACGAGACAGCACGCGTACGATCTGCTCCTGATCGCCTCCGGGCTGCCCGGCATCGACGCCCTGAACCTCTGCCAGGCGGTACGGACGGTCACCGACACCCCGATCGTCGTACTCACCGGACCCGGCGAGACGCTCGATCAGATCCTCTTCCTGCGGGCCGGATGCGACGACAGTTTCGAGCGTCCGCAGGGCACCCGAGAACTGACGGCCCGCGTCGAGGCCGTGCTGCGGCGGACCAGGACCACGCACAAGGCGGCGGGGCCGCTCCTGCGCGGTGCGCTGCGCATGGACCCGGCCGACCGTGACGTCCGTTTCGACGGCCGCCCGCTCCGGCTGACACGCAAGGAGTTCGACCTGCTGTACCGGCTCGCGGCGCAGCCCCGTACCGTGCACACCCGGTCCGGGCTGATCGCGGAGATCTGGGGCGAGCGGGCCGGTCGGAGTACGGGCCGCACGCTCGACACCCATGTGAGTTCACTGCGCGGCAAGCTGGGCCCGGCCGGCGTCATCGTGACCGTACGGGGGGTCGGCTTCCGCCTCGGGGACCTCTGAGCGGCCCGTCGCGGCCGGCCCTCACGCCGTGCCTGCCCCGTGTGGTGCGGACGCTTGGCCGGGCCGTGTGCCGAAAGCCGACCAGGAGCGCAGGACGACGTCGGGCGCCGCCGGGGAGCGCACCGCGACCGCCGCGGCGTACCCCGCACTCACCGGAATGTCCACGACATGCCAGCCCGCCGGCCCGGCACCGCGGTTGCGAGCGCCCACGTAGTCCAGCCGGGGGCTGCGCGCCAGCCCGGTGCCCAGCCCTTTCAGGTACGCCTCCTTCCGTGCCCACTGCTGCGCGAACGCCGCCGCGAGCCCTTCGCGCGGCAGTGCGGCCAGCTCCGCCCGTTCCCGGGGGTGGAGGAAGCCGAGACAGGCGTCCACCGTGCCGGGCCCCGGTATCCGCTGCACATCGACGCCGACCGGCTGCGCCGCGACGGCGACGAGGATCAGTCCGTGGCTGTGCGACAGCGAGTAACGCGGCGCGCCGGACACACCGTGCACCACGGGAGCGCCGCCCGACGCGGCCCCGTCGGTGCCGTGGGCGGGCGGGCCGAGTCGCAGGAGGCGGGCGGAGACCCCGGAGTACGCCGACAGCAGGTGCCGTAGGGCGAGGTGGGCGTTGACGTACTGGACCCGGTCCCTCACACGGACGAACGCGGCGGCCCGGCCGCGCTCCCGGTCGTCCAGCACCGAGGGGTACAGGGGATCCGGGCCCCTGGTGAGATCGGGGTCGCCCGGGACGGCCCACACATCCGTACGGCCGTTCCGCACGTGGCGCAGCGTGCCGCTCACGAGGAGACACCGTCCCTGGGAGTGTGTTCGGACGATGACGAGGGCGGACGGTCGTGACGGGCCACGGGTAGTTTCCCCTCCGGCGCGGTGCCCGCCGCTTCCTCCTCCGCGGCGAGTCCCCCTCCGGCGAGCCGACGGCCGAATCGCTCCCCGGGGATCGCCGCTCCCGCGGCCGCGAGGGAGACGAGACCGCCCACGACGAAGCCGGTACGGACCCCGGACTGCTCACTGATCCAGGCGATCAACAGAGCCCCCAGAGGCGCCGATCCCTGGAGGATGAGGGTGTACAGGGCCATCACCCGCCCTCGGAAACCTGGATCGCTGCCCAGCTGGACGCGATGGTTCGCCGCCTGCGCGAAGTACGTCGTGGTGAATCCGGTGACGAAGAGCAGGAATACGACCGACGGGAGGGTCGGCGCCCATCCCACCGCTGCCTCCGACACGCCGAACAGCGCCGCGGAGGTGACGACGAGCCGTGCGGAGGGCCGTCTTCTGCGGAGTGTCCCGGACAATGCGGCCAGCAGAGATCCCACGGCGAAGGCCGCGGTCACCAGTCCGAACGTGGTGGCGTCCGCATGGAACACGGTCCTCGCCAGGAGAGGCAGCGTCAGCTGGAAGTTCATCCCGAAGACGGCCACCACGGCGACGAGTGACAGCGTGACCACGAGGTCACGGCGGCCGGCCAGGTACCGGAGGCCGTCCCCGACACCCGACCGGTCCGTCCGGCGCGCCCGGTGGAGTTCGGCGGGGCGCATGAGCCGCAGGGCCACCACGGTGGCCACGTAGCTCAGGCCGTTGGCCAGCATCACCCAGCCGGCCCCCCACTGGCTGATGAGCAGCCCGGCCAGCGCGGGGCCCGCGACACGCGCCACGTTGAAGTACGCGGCGCTCAGAGCCGACGCGTTGGGGAGGAGAGCGGGGCCGACGAGCTCACTGACGAACGACATCCGGGCCGGCACCTCGACCGCGTTCACCAGCCCGAGCGCGAAGGCGAAGCAGTAGACGTACCAGAGCTCCACCACCTCCGTGAGGACGAGCGATGCCAGGACCAGTGCCAGGACACCCGACGCCCCGTTGGCGAGCATCAGCAGGGTCCGCTTGTCGTATCGGTCGGCGAGTCGTCCGCCGTAGAGGGTGAACAGGAGGACGGGGGTGAACTGGAGGACGGTGACGACACCCAGCGCGGTGCCCGAGTCGCCGGTCATCTCCAGCACGAGCCAGTCCTGGGCGACCACCATCATCCAGGTCCCCGCCACCGAGACGAGCTGACCGCTCGCGAACAGCCGAAAGTTGCGGGTGCGCAGGGACGCGAGGACACGTGTTCCGGTCGAGGTCATCACGCGCGGGTGGCAGCCGGTCCGCGCCCGCGTTCCACCGCCCTCTCCCGGTCGCCGAGAACCTCGTCGAGGAAGGCGAGCACCCGCAGGTGGTACGGGCGGGCCGCCCAGCCGAGGCTGATGTTGTGCCCCGCGTTCGGCAGCCGTTCCAGCACCACGCGGGGTGCCGCGGTCAGCAGGCCGGCGAGCTCCGCCAGGTCGGCGTCCGCGTGCCGCCACCACGCCTCGTGCTGCGCGAAGGTCAGCCTGACGGGGACGCTGATGCGCGGCAGGAGGGAGCTGGACCGACGCGTCCAGTGTGCCGCGCCTTCCGTTTCGCGGGACGGAACAGGTGCCACGACGCCTCTGCTGGCCTGGAACACACCGGGCGGATAGAGGTGGGACGGACCCCAGTTGAGCAGCCTCTGCCGGGTTCCGGGCAGCTGTCGGAGCTCGTTCGCGACGTCCGAGTGACGGTGTCCGCATCCGGAGACGTCGAGGCCGATCAGTGGCCACGGTGCGGGGTCCGCGGCGAGGGAGAGCGCCAGCTTGCCGCCGAAGGAGTGCCCCAGGAGCAGGACTCCCGCTCCGCTCTCGGCGGAACAGGTGAAGGACGTGATGGCGGACCGTACGCATTCCACCTGTTCCCTGAGCGGCTGGCCATCAGGCAGGGCGGCTGCTGAGCGCCCGTATCCGGGTCGGTCCAGAGCGAGGACGGTGACACCGAGGCGGGGGGCGAGTGCGAGCAGGGACAGGTCGGGGTGGCTCTGCCCGTCGAAGTAGCGCGCTGTCATCCCCGCACCGTGCAGGGCGACGACGACGGCTCGGGGCGGGCTCGTCGCGGGTTCGGCGAGCAGCCCGGACAGCACGGTGCCACCACCGTCGAGGCTGACTCGCCGCACACCGGGAGATGTGGATCCGGCTGCCCACCGGTCCCGGGCGTCGTCGGAAGACGTCTTACGCACGGCGCATCCCTTCTACGCGGTGGGGTGCCGCTTGCACGTCCGCCGGACAAGCTTCCGACGGGGGCCGGTGGTCGCGCAAGGCAGCCCGGGCCCGGGGGCCGTGGACTTGTTCAGCGCTCGTACAACTCTGTGCGGTCCATGTCAGGCAATGTCAGAGCAGCGTCATGCGCCACCGGAGCGCTCGGTCAGTTCTCCGGGTCCTCGATGAGCTGCTCCGTCCAGATGGTCTTGCCGGAGGCGGTGTAGCGGCTGCCCCAGCGGTGGGTGAGCTGGGCGACGAGGAACAGCCCGCGGCCACCCTCGTCGGTGAGGCGGGCTCTGCGCAGATGCGGCTGAGTCTGGCTGGTGTCGGACACCTCGCAGATCAGCCGTTGGTCCTTGATGAGGCGTAGCAGCACCGGACCACCGGCGTAGCGCATGGCGTTCGTGACCCTCATCGGGCGGGACGCGTTCGTCGCCCCACGCCTCGGAGCGTCCGGGGATGTGGACGGGCGACCCCTCCCGTAAGGGCCCTCCCGCTCCGCCCCCCCGTTATCTTTTTCGCGGTCCTGCAAGAGGACCGCTGGCCTCCGGGCCCGGCATGACTGTTGCCCCCTGTCGAAGAGATGACCTGGGGGGGGTGTCACCGGGTCCGAGGGGTGCCGTCGGAGACGCTGATCAGAAATCTGACCACCGCCCGGCCGGGCGCAATGCCCGGCCGCTTGCGGGCGGCAGGTCTGCATAACGTGGATGCGCGAGAACGGCACCCGAGTGCGGGGTCGGCACGCGTCGACGCATGTGGGGGCACGATGGTCGAGATCGGCGGGATAGGCGTCTTCCTGGGCCTGGACGTCGGCAAGCAGACGCATCACGGACACGGTCTGACTCCGGCCGGGAAGAAGGTCTTCGACAAGCCGCTGCCCAACAGCGAACCGAAGCTGCGGGCGGTCTTCGACAAGCTGCGGGACAAGTTCGGCACGGTCCTGGTGGTCGTGGACCAGCCCGCCTCCATGGGCGCCCTCCCGCCGACCGTCGCCAGGGATGCCGGCTGCCAGGTCGCCTACCTGCCCGGACTCGCCATGCGCAGGATCGCCGACCTCTACCCGGGCGAGGCCAAGACCGACGCGAAGGACGCGGCCGTCATCGCGGATGCCGCCCGCACCATGCCCCACACCCTGCGCACCCTCGACCTGACCGACGAAGTCACCGCGGAACTGACCATGCTGGTCGGCTTCGACCAGGACCTCGCCGGGGAGGCCAACCGCACCTCCAACCGCATCCGCGGCCTGCTCACCCAGTTCCACCCCAGCCTCGAACGAGTCCTCGGCCCGCGCCTGGACCACCAGGCCGTCACCTGGCTCCTCGAGCGCTACGGATCCCCGCAGGCTCTGCGGAAGGCCGGCCGCCGCAGGCTCGTCGAGGTCGTCCGTCCGAGGGCCCCGCGCATGGCCGAGCGGCTGGTCGACGACATCTTCGCCGCACTGGACGAGCAGACCGTCGTCGTCCCGGGCACCAACACCCTGGACGTGATCGTGCCGTCGCTGGCGAAGTCCCTGGCCGCCGTCCACGAACAACGCCGCGCCCTGGAGGCCCGGATCGAGGCCCTGCTGGAGGCCCACCCTCTTTCCGAGGTCCTGACGTCGATGCCCGGCATCGGCGTCAGGACCGCCGCAGTCCTCCTGACCACGGTCGGCGACGGCAGCTCGTTCCCCAGCGCCGCCCACCTGGCCTCCTACGCGGGCCTCGCCCCGGCGACCCGGCAGTCCGGCACGTCGATCCACGGAGAACACGCCCCCAGAGGCGGGAACCGGCAGCTGAAGCGGGCGATGTTCCTCTCCGCGTTCGCTGCCCTGCACGATCCCGCCTCCCGGACCTACTACGACCGCTGCCGAGCCCGCGGCAAAACCCACACGCAAGCCCTCCTCCGCCTCGCCCGCCACCGCATCAGCGTCCTGTTCGCCATGCTCCGCGACGGAACCTTCTACGAACCACGACCAGCCACCACGGGCTGATCCGCAGCGTCCTCGCCGCACACAGGACAGTCCCGCTCGTCGACCGAGCCCGTCACGACCGGATGACCACAGAAGTCGCACGGACGCATGCCCTCGCCCTCCGATTCCCGAACAGGCACGTCATCACTCATGACCGCCACACTGCCACGCCAGCACCTTGACCAAAGACATAGAGGCACCCCCCCACCCGCTCGATGAGGGAGCCACTTCGTGACCTACCCTCGTACCGCCCCGACATCGTGGTCACGCACGACGCCCTGGGTCAGCTGACCGGTCACCCGGACCACCGCCGCACCCACCAGGCCGCTCTCCTCGCCGCTCAGGACGCGGGCCTCGCGCACCTTCACCCTGAAGCAGGGGAGCCCTGGCAACCGCGCGCCGTGTACTGCGCCACGCACCCCAAGTCCGGCGTCGGCGAACTCGGGCCGCTTCTGGAGGCCGTCGGCAAAGCCGTGCTCGCGGTGCCGGACGCGTACGCCACCACCACCGTCGACGTCACCCCTTGGCTGGCACAGAAGTGGGCGGCGGTCCTCGCGCACCGCGGGGAGGTCGCCCGCGAACGGCCACTGCCCGGCATCCTCGCCCGCCTGCCCGAGGAGACCCGACGCGCCATCATCGCGACCGAATTCTTCACCCGGCTCGCGACCGGACCCCGTCCCGGCACTCCCCATCGGCTCACTGCCTGACAGCGGCCAACAACTTCGCTGAGTCCGGGCCCATCCGGCCCTTTCCCGATCGGAGAGCCATGACCACCACATCCGTTCCCGGCGAGCTGCCCGGCACTCGAATGAGCGACAAGGCATACGGCGCTCTGCGTACCTCGGCCGCGGTGTGGGCAGGGACGTCCGTGCTGATCACCAACCGGCACGGGCAGGTCCTGGTCCAGCACGTCGACTACCGCGACACGTGCCTCCTGCCAGGCGGCGCCATCGACAAGGGCGAATCCCCCGCCCACTCAGCCGCCCGTGAGCTCATGGAGGAAATCGGGGTCACCGCCCCCGTCGACCAGTGCCTGGCCGTCGACTGGGTCTCCCCCGGGAGTGTCAGCGTGCCTTCCGGCATGCGGTTTCCCGGCGAGATCCTGCACGTTTTCGACGGCGGTACCTGGGACGACGACCGGATCGGCGAAATCCGTCTGCCCCCGAGCGAGATCACCGCGATCGACTTCGTCGAGCCCGCACAACTTCCCGATCTGCTCTCCCCGCCCGACGCCCGACGCGCCCTGTCCGCGCTGCGGGCCCGGATCAACTCCGCCGGCACGACACTCCTGGAGAACGGCCAACCCATTGCCCCCGGCGTTTTGGACCGCCTCGGCGTTCTGCGAACCGCCCGCCCGTCCTACCGCCACCCCTGGCACCCCGGACCGGCCCCGCACAACCTCACCGTCACCCAGGTGTGGGGCTGGCTGTTCGCGCCTGACGTTATGCAAGCAGAATGCGTGTCCTTGCGTCTCGTGTTTCAAGCCGGGCACGTGACGACCTATGCGGAACACCGGCTGGGAATCGCGGCAGGTCGGCCTACCTGAACAGTGACCGTGCCAAGGCCGTTCTGCACACCGTCCCCACGGCGGATGCCTACACCAGCCGTGACGAGTTCCTCAGGTTCCAGCTCCACAAGACGCTGCCCAGCCTCAACAACGCGCCTCAACTGGGTCTCGTCAGCGACGGGCTCTACTTCTTCCCGCTGAGCGACTGAACCGCTGCATCACGCGCTCATCCCTGACCGCCTGCGGTGCCGGCTCCTGCTGAGCCGGCACCGCAGGCGGAGCCGGGCGCCGCGCGCTCGACTCCACCTGCTCACAGCCCTGCCGTCAGGGGACGATGACGTGGAAGGGCTGGTCACTGGCCGTGGTGTTGGCGCCGGCCAGGACCTGGAAGGTGTGGCAGTCGCGGACGTGTCTGTGGTGGTCACGAAGATCTCGCCGCCGGGTTCCTCGACTCGCTCGGCAACCCGGCACGGTCCGTGTTCTGTCAGGCCCTGTCGTCGTCCTCGTCCAGCTCCGGTGTGTTCGGGTCGCGCAGCGGCCGTAGGACACCGGCGGCCGGGACGCTAGCGGTGAAGCTGTAGCGGCCGAGCAGGTTCAGGTTGCGGTGCTTGAGCGAAGAGAGCCCGGCGATGTCCTCATCGCGGATCTCGTGGGCCCCCGTCGCCCGGCTCCGCGCCGAAAGCCAGGAGATCCGCGACGAGGACGTGGCGCGGCTCTCCCCGCTCAAGCACAAGAATCTGAATGTCCTGGGCCGCTACAGCTTCACCGCCACCCAGCCGGGCAACGGCCTGCGCCCGCTGCGCGATCCGGAAGCCGTTGATCTCGACGACGATGACAATGGCCAGGACGAGTGAGCCCGGTACGAGGGGTGGCTTCGGCATCATGTGGGCCATGGACGACGTCGAGCTCACCGAGGACGAGATCAACGACCTGCTCAGCGGCGATGACCAGGGGCCGGGCGAGGCGAGGAGGACGGCTACGAGTGGACGTGCTGCATCGGTGCCCCGAGCGCCCGCCCGATTATGCGGAACGGCTGTCCTTCGCGCCAGCGTCTCCAGATCTCGTCCTGCTGAGCTGGCGAAAACCCGTCGTCACGCACCTGTGCTTCCACGATCACGTGATCATACGTGGGTGGTGTGTTGATTACTTGGGGGTGCCATCGTTTGCCGACAGGTGCTTCGTGGTGCGGGTCGATGCGGGCCGGACTTCTGTGCGGCTCTTGGCTGTCGTGGGCACCGCCGGGCTTGGGCAGCAGGCCACAGGGGAAGTCTCTGTCCTGCGGGCCGTCGACTGAAGTGGAGCCCTGTGGCGTAAGCAACCGCTGTCCGGGAGCCGGGGAACATCAGGGGTGGAGTTGATGCACGGTGGAACAACGCATGTCGGTTGCGACGCACTGGGGCAGTTTTATCGCGGTGGTCAATTCCGGTCGGCTGGTGCGTATTGAGCCGAGGAGCGATGACCCCGCGCCGTCGCCGATCGGCCCCGGGATGGTGACAGCCGCCGACGACAGCGCCCGCGTGTTGCGCCCCGCGGTGCGCAAGGGCTGGCTGAACGGCCTGCCGCGCGCCCATGACACGGCCAGGGGCACGGACGCCTTCGTGGAGGTGAGCTGGGACGACGCGCTCACGCTGGTGAGCGAGGAGCTCCGTCGGGTGCGTTCACAGCACGGGGACAGCACGGTGTTCGGCGGATCGTACGGCTGGGCGAGTGCGGGCGCGTTCCACAACGCGCAGGGTCAGCTCCACCGGTTCCTGGCGTTGGGCGGGGGATACACCGACTCCCGCAACACGTACAGCACCGCGGCTTTGGAGGTCATCCTTCCGCACGTGATCGGCGGGGCTCCGTGGAGCTACCAGTCCCGGATGCCGATGTGGGACGAGATCGCCGAAAACTGTGAGTTGGTGGTGGCGTTCGGGGGGCTGGCCCTGAAGAACAGCCAGATCAACCCTGGTGGGCTGGCCCGGCACCGGACGCAGGACCTGCAGCGAAAGTGCCGTGCGGCCGGGGTGCGGTTCGTGAACGTCAGCCCCATCCGCAGTGACACCGCCGGCTTCCTCGATGCCGAGTGGCTGCCCGTCATCCCCAACACCGACACCGCGGCGATGCTCGGCATCGCCCACACGATGCTGGTCAACGGGTGGCACGACGAGGACTTCCTGCGCCGGTGCTGCGTCGGGTTCGACCGCTTCGCCTCCTACTTGACCGGCGAGCTCGACGGTATCGCCAAGGACGCTGCCTGGGCGACGGAGATCACGGGCATCAGCCACGACACGATCACCGACCTCGCGCGCCGCCTGTCCACGCAACGTTCCCTCATCATGGTCAACTACGCGATACAGCGGGCGGACCACGGCGAACAGCCGATCTGGATGTCTGTCGTGCTGGCCGCCATGACAGGCTCGATGGGACGGCCCGGCTGCGGCTGGGGCGCGGGCTACGCGACGATGGACGCGACCGGCGTCGCCCCCGGCCGCCCCTCCTTGGCGTCAATTCCCCGGGTGTCCAACCCCGTTCCGGATTTCATCCCTGTCGCACGGATCGCCGACACTCTGCTGCACCCGGGCAAGACCATCGACTACGACGGCCGGCGCCTGACCTTGCCCGAGCTTCGCCTGGTCTACTGGTGCGGAGGCAACCCTTTCCACCACCACCAGGACCTCCACCGCCTCACCCGTGCCTGGCAGCGTCCGGACACGGTGGTGGTCCATGAAGCCTGGTGGAATACCACGGCGAAGTTCGCCGACATCGTGCTTCCCGTCGCGACCAGTCTGGAGCGTGACGACTTCACCGCCGGGTTCTCCGACCCCCACCTCGTCGCGATGCCGAAGGTCCGCGAGCCGGCCGGCGAGGCTCGCACCGACCACCAGATCTTCGCCGCCCTCGCTGCCAGACTCGGCTATGAGCGCGAGTTCACCCAGGCGCGCTCCGAGAGCGAATGGGTCCGGCACCTCTACGAACAGACAAGGGCCAACCTCGGCGACGACGCGGTCCTGCCGGACTTCGACGACTTCTGGCAACACGCCTGGGGTGTCGAAATGCCGGCCCTGAGTGGGCCGTTTCCCGGCAGCTTCGAGGCACTGCGTTCCGATCCGCAGCGTTTCCCCCTGACGACGCCGTCGGGCCGGATTGAGATCTTCTCCGAGGCGATCGACTCATTCGGCTACGACGACTGCACCGGACATCCGACGTGGTTCGAACCCGTGGAGTGGCTTCGCGCCGACCTGGCTGACCGCTTTCCGCTGCACCTGATCTCGAATCAGCCTGCCTCTCGCCTGCACAGCCAGTACGACAACGGTGGCCACAGCCTCAAGTCAAAGATCCACGGCCGCGAGCCCGTGACGATCAACCCGCAAGATGCGGCGTTCCGCGGTATCGAGGACGGCGTGATCGTGCGCGTTTTCAACGACCGAGGCAGCTGTCTGGCGGGCGCGATCCTGTCGGAGGCCGTTATGCCCGGCGTCATTCAGCTGTCCACCGGAGCGTGGTGGGACCCGGCCCGGCCGGGTCGGAGTGGAACCCTGGACCGGCACGGCAACCCGAACACTCTCACCGGGGACCGCGGGTGCTCGCGCCTGTCCCAGGGCCCCAGTGCGCACAGTGCCCTCGTCGACGTCGAGGTCTACGACGGGCCGGTCGAGGAGCTCCTCGCCTTCACACCACCACACCTCGAACACTGAAACGAAGCCATCGCAACGACGGGAGTGTTTGCCCTGTTCACTCTCGCCAGGCGCGCGGTCGCCAGGTCCGGGCCGGCGCCGGGCCTCCACTCAGGCGTTTGCATGGCCGTGACTGCATGAATACGGTGCGCAGTCATGACTGCACTTCAAGAAATCAAGTACGGCCAGTGGTTCAGGGGCGCCGATGTCGACGGCGACGGGTTCATTACCCAGCACGATGTCCGCAAGATGAGCGAGCGCTACATCAGCGCCCGCGACACCACCCCTGATGCCGAGACCGCCCGCCGACTCACCGAGGGGATGGACCAGTTCTGGTCGAACGTCATCGCCCCGATGGATCAGGACGGTGACGGGAAGGTCGACGTGCGGGAGATGACCGAAGGCTTCAAGAGTGTCCTGATCGACCGCGCGCTCTACCCGCAGCAGATTGGGCCGGTCACCAACTGCTTCTTCGACCTCGTCGACCTCAATGGGGACGGCAAGATCGACCAGGCCGAGTTCCAGCAGATGTTCGACTCGGTCGCCGCCGTCCCCGGCGAGGACTGCGCCGCCGTTTTCGCCGCCCTGGACCGCGACGGCTCCGGCGGACTGGACCGTGACGAGTTCCACCACGCACTCGAAGAGTTCTTCTACGGCAACGACCCCGAGGCGCCCGCCAACCACATTTTCGGCAAGGTCACTACCTGACAGCCCTCGGATGCGCCCTGGGACCCGCCCTCACACCAGTCTCTGTCACCCTGGTCGGCGGCCGTGTGGCGGGGTGGGGGCGCGTAGCGCCTAGGAGCGTCGAGTGCGGTGGGGTTGGCAGCGCCTGTGGTGGCTGTGGGTGCGCGTTGATCAGGGTGATCACGGCCGGGGACACCTTGCCCTCCAGCCGCTTCGTGACCTCGTCCGCTGCCGTCTCCTCGTCCAGGTCCTCCAGCGCCCGGTCGGGTCTTAGCGGTCATGGCCGCTGCCTTCGTGAGCGCGTCCTGGGCCGGGCCGACCTCGGCGATGTGCTTGAGCACCGTGCGGTAGTTCCCGATCAGCCTTCACCACGCGTGCGAAAGGTGACAGTGCGGACCTTCGCCGCGAGCGTGTCCAGCGTGGTGAGGCCCGGCAGCTCCAGCCCGGCCTCGATCACCTTCTCCAGCGCGCTGTTGATCAGGTCCGCCAGACGGTTCATAGAGACGGCCTCGCTCCGCATCACCGCCTCAGCGATCTTCCGGGCCTTCGCCTTGCCGTAGATCAAGCCCGTGCGCTGGCGTACGGCGGTCCGCTGCCGTTCCGCCGTACGGTTCACGGCCCTTGGCACCGTGCCCTCCGGTAGGTCCACGAGGTCAACCACGGTCTCAGGGATCTCCTCCAACTCTGCGAAGCACCCCATGCGCTGGTACGACTTCAGCGCTAGTCTTCTGAGTCAGGAATTCTGTTCAGATAGTTGGCGAGGCGTTCGAGGATCTCGTCCGCGGTCTTGGTCCAGACGTAGGGCTTGGGGGCGGTGTTCCACGCGGCGATCCAGGTACGAATGTCCTTCTCGAGGGCCTGGACGCTCTTGTGGACGCCTCGCCGTATCTGCTTGTTGGTCAGCTCGGCGAACCACCGCTCGACCAGGTTGAGCCAGGACGAGCCGGTGGGCGTGAAGTGCAGGTGGAAGCGGGGGTGAGTCAGCAGCCAGGTCTTGATGGCCGGTGTCTTGTGGGTGGCGTAGTTGTCCAGCACCAGGTGGACGTCCAGGCCCGCCGGTATCTCCTGGTCGAGTTTGATCAGGAACTTCTTGAACTCCTCGGCCCGGTGCCGGCGGTGCAGGGAGCCGATCACCTTCCCCGTGGCGACCTCCAGGGCGGCGAACAGGGTGGTGGTGCCGGCACGCACGTAGTCGTGGGTGATCCGCTGCGGGACCCCGGGCATCATCGGCAGCACTGGCTGGGACCGGTCCAGGGCCTGGATCTGCGACTTCTCGTCGACACAGAACACCAGAGCGCGTTCGGGCGGGTCCAGATAGAGGCCGACGACGTCGTGGACCTTGTCGATGAAGTACGGGTCCGTGGACAGCTTGAACGTCTCGGTGCGGTGCGGCTGCAGGCCGAAAGCCCGCCAGATCCGCGACACGGTCGACTGCGACAGGCCCATCTCCGTGGCCATGGCCCGCGTCGACCAGTGCGTGGCGTTCTTCGGCGTCGACTCCAGCGTCCGCTTCACCACCGCCGCGACCTGCCCGTCGGTGACCGTCCTCGGGCTGCCCGGACGCGGCATGTCACCCAGTCCGGCGATCCGGTGCTCGACGAACCGCTTCCGCCAGCGGCCCACCGCATGCGGTGTCGAACCGAGTTGGGCGGCCACGTCCTTGTTCGACGCGCCGGTCGCGCAGGCCAGAATGATCCGGCACCGCAAGGCCCACGCCTGCGGAGTGGAGCGGCGCCGCACCCATCCCTCCAGCGCAGCCCGCTCCTCATCCGACAGGACCAACTCGGCCTTCGGCCGCCCAGTGCGTGCCACCAGGCAACCCTACACATCTGAACAGAATTCCTGACTCAGAAGACTAGGTGGGGGAGGCGGCCCGGACGGAACACCGAGCCGGGGCGCAGTGAGACATCGGGAACGTAACGGCGGCCGGTGCGGCTGACAAGCGGGTCGCGGCCTCCTTCGACCAGAAACGAATTGCTTGCGCGGCACCTCCGCCCGTCACCACCCTGGCGTCCACGTGCCCCAGCGTCACCAGGCCGTCCAGCCACCCCCGGCCGTGCCCGAAGGAGCCCTCATCCTCATGCCTCCGCTCCGTCCCACCCGCCTGCTGCCGCCACCCGGCACCACCGGTCGGGGGCACCTGCTCCGCGTGGTCCGTCGCGGGCTGCGGCGTCCTCCGCGCCGTGACCAGCCGTGGCCGGCCGTGGTCCTCATGTGCGCCGGGCTGCTGATGGCCGTGTGCACCGGTCCCGCAGGCGCAGCGCCTTCCCCCGCCTCCGCAGCCGCCACCGTGGCCGCCCCGGACGCCGCCCGCGCGGTGTGGCTTCCGCACGCCTCGGCCCCGGCGCCGGGCGTCGTAGCGGTACCCGGCACCGACAGGAGGGGGGTCGGCACCCTCATGGGCATTCCCGAAGGCGTCACGGCGGGGGTCGCCGTGTTCGACCGGGTGACCGGTGACTTCACCGAACTCCACGAGGCGGACCGGCCGTTCCGCGCCGCGTCGGTGGTCAAGCTGCTGCTCGCCCTGGACTACCTGTGGGACCGGGGACCGGTGTACGACGTGCCGCAGGCGGACCGGGACCGGCTGCGGGCGATGCTGAGCAGGAGCGACGACGCTGCGGCGAGCCACTACTGGGCGACGGGTGGCGGCAGCGCCGTCATCACCCGAATGGTGCCCCGTCTGGGCCTCACGGGCACGGTCCCGCCGCCCACGGCCTACCCCGGTCACTGGGGCTACACGGCGACCACCGCTGCGGACACCGTCCGGGTCTACCGCCATCTGCTCGACGAAGCGCCGCCGCCGGTCCGGGACCTGGTCCTGGGCGCTCTGCGCCAGTACACGCGCTGCGCCGCCGACGGCTTCGACCAGCACTTCGGCCTCCCTTCCGCCTTCGAGGCACCGGGGACGGTCAAGCAGGGCTGGTCGGGCTTCACCTCCGGGGGGTGTGGGGCCGGCGAGAGCCCGGCAGGCGGGTCCAGCACCGCACCGGGCACGGTGACGGGCACCGCCGCACCCGCGAACGCCACCGCCCTGGATCTGACGTCCGACGCACTGCACACCACCGGCACCGTCGGCCCCGACGACCGGACCGTCGTCGCCGTCCTCACACTCCATCCGGACGGCACGCCCTACGGAACCGCCTACAGCAAGGTCACGGCGCTCACCGGTTCCCTGCACGTGCCCGGGTCCGTCAGCCCCTCCGGGACCCGGTTCGCGACCTGGGGCAGCGGCGTGCGTGTCCGTGCCGCCGCGACCACCTCCGCCACCGCGCTCACCACCCTGCCCGCGGGCGTGCACGTCCTGGTGGGATGCCAGAAGCAGGGCGGCACGGTATCCGTCCCGCCCTACGTCAACGACTGGTGGGCCTACCTGCCCCAGTACGGCGGATGGGTGACCAACATCTACATCAGCTCACCCGGCGACACCCTCCCAGGCGTACCCCCTTGCCCGTAGGGCTCGGCGCCCTCCCGGACGGGCGCACAGCACAGGCACACTCCGGCCGCTCCGAGCCGCTCACGGACTGGGGACTCGGCCCGCCCCACGAGCGCGCGACCGGTGAACCGGCGTGCCAGGTCCGGTAGTTGCCCGTCCCCTTGATGGCTCCCCGCGGCCCGGCCGGCGTCGCGTCCGGCCCCCGCGAGAGCGCCCGGCTCAGAGCCCGCAGTCTCTTGGCGCGCACGTCCAGGGCCAGGCGTCCGGCCCGGTACGCCGACATGTGCCGCACCGCACTGTGACACCGGACCACGTCCGTCCTCCTCCCACGGGCCGGCACCGGCGTGGGCCGCATCCTCCCCGCCCGGCCGGCGCGGCGCCGGCGGCCTCGTCGGCAGACGCCCACTGCGCGCCCCGTCCGCCGGCTCCCTCGCCAGGCTCTTTGTCCCGCCCCTAGAGAAAGTTGCCGCCCGGTGCGTCAAAGGGCTATCTGGCGGGGGCAAAAGCCATTACCTTCCTGATCTGAACCGGACAACAAGGACGGAGTGCCTTCCCTCCCCTCGTGGGCACCCGCCTCCCCGGCGCGACGGCGCGCGCCTGTGTTCCACCCTGGCCCCGTCACCCACGGAGGATTCGCGTGCACAGGAGACCCACCCGGCCCCTCGCGGCGCTCGTCTGCACCCTGCTCGTCGTCGCGGGCGCCCTCACCGCCCAGCAGAGACCCGCCGAAGCGGCCCCGGCCGCCGACGCCTTCCAGCAGGTCACCCTCGCCAAGGGGGTGGCCGAGACCGGTGAGCCGATGACGCTCGCCGTCCTCCCAGACAGGTCCGTCCTGCACACCTCGCGGGACGGCACGCTGCGCCTCACGGACGCCGCCGGCACCACCAAGGTCGCCGGGAAGCTGGACGTCTACTCCCACGACGAAGAGGGGCTCCAGGGCGTCGGTGTGGACCCCGGCTTCGCCACCAACCGCTTCATCTACCTCTACTACGCGCCGAAGCTCTCGACCCCCGCCGGGGACGCACCCGCGAACGGCTCGGCAGCGGACTTCGCACCGTTCGACGGCGTCAACAGGCTGTCCCGGTTCGTCCTCAGGACGGACGGCACCTTGGACACCACCACGGAGAAGAAGGTCCTGGACGTCCCGGCCAGCCGGGGCCTGTGCTGTCACGTCGGGGGTGACATCGACTTCGACGCCCAGGGCAACCTGTACCTCTCCACCGGGGACGACAGCAACCCGTTCGCCTCCGACGGCTACTCCCCCCTCGACGAGCGGGCCGACCGCAACCCCGGTTACGACGCCCAGCGTTCGTCGGGCAACACCAACGACCTGCGGGGCAAGGTCCTGCGCATCAAGGTCAACCCGGACGGCGGTTACTCCGTCCCGTCGGGGAACCTCTTCGCCCCCGGTACCGCGAGGACCAGACCCGAGATCTACGCCATGGGGTTCCGCAACCCGTTCCGGATGAGCGTCGACAAGCCCACCGGCATCGTCTATCTCGGTGACTACGGCCCCGACGCGGGCACAGCGAGCGCGAGCCGCGGGCCCGCCGGACAGGTCGAGTTCAACCGGATCACCAAGGCCGGGAACTTCGGCTGGCCGTACTGCACCGGCAAGAACAGCGCCTACGTCGACTACGACTTCGCCACCTCGGCATCGGGCTCCGCGTTCTCCTGCGCCGCCCCCAGGAACACCTCGCCGAACAACACGGGCCTCACCGACCTGCCCCCGGCGCAGCCCGCCTGGATTCCGTACGACGGTGGCTCGGTGCCCGAGTTCGGCAGCGGTTCCGAATCGCCCATGGGCGGGCCCGTCTACCGCTACAACGCCGCGTCGGCCTCCTCGGTCAAGTTCCCCGAGAGCTACGACGGTGACTTCTTCGCCGGCGAGTTCGGCCGCAAGTGGATCAAACGCGTCGAGCAGGGTGCCGACGGTACCGTGCAGTCGATCAACGCGTTCCCCTGGCAGGGCACCCAGATCATGGACATGGCCTTCGGTCCGGACGGTGCGCTGTACGTGCTCGACTACGGCACCGGCTACTTCAACGGCGACGCCAACAGTGCCCTCTACCGCATCGAGAACGTCACCGGAGGACGCTCCCCGATCGCCAAGGCCACGGCCGACCGAACGTCGGGGAAGGCACCACTGGCGGTGCAGTTCTCCTCGGCGGGGAGTTCCGACCCCGACGGCGACCCCCTGGGCTACTCCTGGAAGTTCGGCGACGGCTCGACCTCGACGGCGGCCAGCCCCTCGCACACCTACACCACCAACGGCCGCTACACGGCGGAGCTGACGCTCTCCGACGGAACCGGGAACACCGCGACCGCCTCGGTCATCGTGACCGTCGGCAACACCGCCCCCGCCGTCAGCCTGGAACTCCCGGCCGACGGCGCCATCATCGACCCGGGCGCGGCCGTTCCCTTCAGGGTGACCGTCACGGACCCCGAGGACGGCACGATCGATTGTTCCAAGGTCAAGGTCACCTTCATCGTCGGCCACGACAGCCACGGTCACCCTCAGACGTCGGCCACCGGCTGCTCCGGCACCGTCCAGACGATCGCCGACGGTGAACACGACCCCAACGCGAACATCTTCGGCGTCTGGGATGCCGAGTACACCGACAAGGGGGCGAACGGCCAGCCCGCCCTGACGACGCACGACCAGAACATCAGCCAGGGCAGCAAGCGCCAGGCCGAGCACTACGGCGCCTCCGCGGGCGTGACGGTCATCGACAAGGCGTCGGCGAACGGCGGGAAGACCGTCGGGAACGTCGAGAACGGTGACTGGATCTCCTTCACGCCGTACCTCCTCGGCAACGCCACCTCACTGACCGCGCGGGTTTCCTCCGGTGGCAGTGGAGGCACTCTGGAGGTGCGTGCCGGATCCCCCACCGGGACCCTGCTCGGCTCCGCCGCCGTCCCCGTCACCGGAGGCTGGGACGCCTTCCAGAACGTGTCCGCGCCCCTCACCAACCGTCCTGCCGGCACCACGACCCTGTACCTCGTCTTCAAGGGCGGCAGCGGATCCCTCTTCGACGTCGACGACTTCACCCTGAGCACCACGGGCACACCCGCTCGCAGTGGTCCGGTCACGGGGATCGGCGGCAAGTGCGTGGACGTCGCGAACGGCGCGAGCGCGGACGGTACGCAGATCCAGCTGTGGACCTGCAACCAGTCGGCGGCCCAGCAATGGACGGTCGGCACGGACCAGACACTGCGCGCCCTCGGCAAGTGCCTGGACATCAGCGGCGGCGGCACAGCCGACGGCACGAAGATCCAGCTCTACGGCTGCAACAACACCGCAGCACAGAAGTGGGCACCCCAGAGCGACGGCACCCTGAGAAACCCCCAGTCGGGCAAGTGCCTCGACGCGTCCGGCGTGTCCTCCGCCGACGGCACCAAGCTCCACCTGTGGACCTGCCTCGCCGCCGTCAACCAGAAGTGGATCCTGCCATGAGCCGACGACTCGGCACCCTGACCTCCGTGGCGGTCTGCGGACTGCTCGCCGCCGCCGTCCTGCCCTCAGCCGTCTCCACGGCCGCCGATTCGGGGCCGGCCCCCTCGGTACGCCCCGCGGCATCGGCCGCCGACCCGGCGTACGACGTGCTCGTCTTCTCCAAGACCGCCGGCTTCCGCCACTCCTCCATCGACGAAGGCGTCACCGCCCTGCGCGCCCTTGGCACCGCCAACAACTTCACCGTCACGGCGACCGAGGACGCCGCCGCCTTCACCCCGGCCAACCTGGCCGGGTACGACAGCGTCGTCTTCCTCTCCACCACGGGCGACGTTCTGGACGCCGCCCAGCAGACCGCCTTCGAGGGCTACATCGCGGCGGGCGGCGGCTACGTCGGCATCCACGCCGCGGCCGACACCGAGTACGACTGGGGCTGGTACGCGGGTCTGGCCGGCGCCCTGTTCCAGTCGCACCCGGCGATCCAGCCGGCCACCGTGAAGGTGGAGGACCGTGCGCACGACGCCACGGCCCACCTCGGCCCGTCATGGCAGCGGACCGACGAGTGGTACAACTACCGCACCAATCCGCGCACCAGCGCCCACGTACTGGCCTCGCTCGACGAGTCCAGCTACAGCGGCGGCTCAATGAGCGGCGACCACCCCATCGCCTGGTGCAAGGACTACCAGGGCGGGCGCGCCTTCTACACCGGCGGCGGCCACACCGAGGAGTCCTACGCCGACCCGGCCTTCCGCCGCCACCTGCTCGGCGGCATCCGCTGGTCAGCCGGCATGACCGAGGCCGACTGCCGCCCGGAGACGGGTTACGCCACGCTTTTCGGGACCTCGGGAACGACGGGCTGGAAGCAGGCGGGGCCCGGCTCCTTCACCCACGCCGACTCCACCCTCACCTCGCAGGGCGGTCTCGGCCTGCTCTGGTACCAGACGAAGGAGTACAGGTCCTATTCGCTGAAGCTCGACTGGCGTCAGGCGGGTGACGACAACTCCGGTGTCTTCGTGGGCTTCCCGGCCTCCGACGACCCGTGGTCGGCCGTCGACAACGGCTATGAGATCCAGATCGACGCCACGGACACTCCGGACCGCACCACGGGTTCCGTCTACGGCTACAAGTCCGCCGATCTGGCCGCCCGGGACAGGGCGCTGAACCCTCCCGGCGAGTGGAACACCTACGAGATCCGGGTCGAGGGCGAACGTCTGAGGGTGTACCTCAACGGAGTGCAGATCAACGACTTCACCAACACCGTGCCCGCCCGCAGCCTCCAACAGGGCCACATCGGCCTGCAGAACCACGGCGACGGCGACGACGTCGCCTTCCGCAACATCCGCATCAAGGAGCTCGGAGGCACTACCGGCCCCAGGGAGGGAGCCGTCACGGGGATCGGCGGCAAGTGCGTGGACGTCGCGAACGGCGCGAGCGCGGACGGTACGCAGATCCAGCTGTGGACCTGCAACCAGTCGGCGGCCCAGCAATGGACGGTCGGCACGGACCAGACACTGCGCGCCCTCGGCAAGTGCCTGGACATCAGCGGCGGCGGCACAGCCGACGGCACGAAGATCCAGCTCTACGGCTGCAACAACACCGCCGCACAGAAGTGGGCACCCCAGAGCGACGGCACCCTGAGAAACCCCCAGTCGGGCAAGTGCCTCGACGCGTCCGGCGTGTCCTCCGCCGACGGCACCAGGCTCCACCTGTGGACCTGCCTCGCCGCCGTCAACCAGAGGTGGGTGCTGCCGGGCTGAGCAGGCCCTCGACTCCGTCGTCATCGCGGGAGGCGCTGACGACGGAACCGGCCGCGACATCGGGCCGGTGACGGCGGCGGGGCGCGACGCCGAAGCGCACCGCCGCCGTTCCCACAGAAGGAACCTCGGGGGGAGACCGCGCCGTCGCAACGGCCCACCCCGCGCCGGGCACGAGGGCCCGGCGAACCTCGGGCGACTACCTCAGCGGACGGCGCACAGGTGCTGGTGCACGTGAGGCACAGGTACCCGGGACGTGGCCCTCTGCAGCATCCCGACCTTCTGCTGCAACGGTCGCTGCTGCTCTCCGTGCAGTGCGTTGAGCACGACGACGGCCCCGGTCAGAGCCGGGACGGCCCACTGCATCACTGTCAGCTGCGTACGGGCCTTGTCCAGGTCGACGGGGTGCTTGGCGGCCTTCTCCAGGTCGTCGGGGTTGTCCGAGGTGACGAGTTCGAGCTTCTTGCCCAGCACTTTGCTGTACGCGGTCGCGGCCAGCGCCGCCCCGGTCAGCACGGTCTTGGCGAGGGTCGAGGCGGCGACCCCCTGCTGGTGCTGCACACGGGCCGCGTTGGCGGCCAGCAGACCGGTGCCGCCGATCAGGTGAGCGCCGATCGCCGTCGCTCCTGGCGGCGCCGTTCAGACCTACCGCCCCCATCAGGGACCCGCCGAACCATGCTGCCAGCCCCAGGTCGTGGACACTGCGCAGAGCGGTGTTGCGTTCCGACATCGTTGCTCCTCACTGCGTGAAGGCCCGCGGAGATCTGCGGACGTCACCACTACGCTCGCCGCAGTGGAACCGGTGCACCAATGCGACGACGCATCCGGGCGAGACACACACCACGATCGACAGGTGGCGGGGACGGGGAATCCTCTTCGCCGGTGGGAGTCCGTCCCGGGTGCACCGCCGGCACCGGCTCCGCGCGTCCGCTCCACCCCGGTGCCGGTCATCCACGGACGCGGACGCGGCCTCGCCACGTGGCGGAACCGTCGCGACTCCCTTTCAGCCCGCTCATCTGGAGACGCCCCCTGCCCCACTAGGATCCGGCTCATGGGGCGGGACGCACAGATCGTACTGAAGGGGCGCGGTGGCGCCATGCGGCTGGGGCATGGGGAGGTGAGGGTGGTTCGGGGGCGTACGACGTGGGTGATACCGCTGCGGGCCGTCGGCGCCGTGGAGAGTGACGGCCGTACGGCGGTGCGGCTCCGGAGCATCGGTGACGCCCCTGGGGGCGCCTTCGAGGTGCGCAGCCGCAACAGGCACGCCGTGACTGCTTTCGCCGAGGGTCTGCGGGGGGCCATGGAGGGCGTCACGCCCGTCACGGACGGGGCGGCCCTGGTGACCGTCACGTCCACGCCCCGGACTCCACTCGCGAAGACGTCCCGCGCCGCCCGGGTGAGCATGGGCGTGGCCGGCTACCGCTGGTGCTGGTGGTCCTGTTCACGGTCGTGGAGGCCCCGGACCAACTGGGCTGGCTGACCGCTGCGGCCTTCTTACTGCCCTGCGGCGCCGGACTGCTGGTGGTGGCATGGAGGTTCTTCCTGCGCGACCCGTCCTGCAGACTGCCTGCCGATCCGAGTGTTCGACTGGGGGCGTCCGCTGGACCGCGCTGAGCCTTCGTCGCCGCTCTGGGGCCGGACCCCGCGGCTGTTCGATGGGATCTGAACGCATGGCTGCGGTTCCCGAAGCCGGGCTGGAAGCGATCTCGCAGAAGTACGCGTGCCTCACGCTGACAGTGAATTCCCGGGACCTCTACCAGGACGAACCGTCGCAGGACCACACCACCCACGTTCACGTCCGGGATCGGAACGGCGACCAGATCGCCCGCGTCCACTGGCTCGCCGATCAAGTGAGTGGCCGATTCACAGGCAGGGTGGAGTTGGCGCCGCTGTAAGCAGGCAAGACCGGCGTTTCTATCTGTCTCTGCCCATGATCGGCCGGCCGGCCTCCCGACCGCAGTACGGTCCAGGCTCCGCGCAAGGGGCACCCTCCCGCCAATTCCATACCGCGAGCCTGCCGCAAGTCAGCGTTTGATGCGGCCGCGGACAGCGAGGACGGCAAGGGCTAGGAGAGCGGGTTCCACGAGGCGGGAGGTCATCTCGATGTACGTTCCGCTGGTGGTGAGGTCCTGCCCACTGGAACGGAAGACTACCGAGTTGAGCGTGACGCTCAGGGCCTTCTCGAAGCGCTTCGTGGTGAACCGGTCCCCGGTGGGGTTGCGCGGGTCATCCTTGTCGATCTCGAAAGTGACCTTGCCCCCACCCGTCGGCACGCTGCCAGTTGCCTGTTGCTTCAGATCATCCTGCGGGAGCCCGAAGGCCATCAGCAGCACGACGGTGACGAGCATGGTCGCGGCGAGCGAGCCCAAGGCGCGGGAGGCACGCAGACCGTAGCCAGACAGCGCCCAGTAGGCGGTCAACAGGCTTCGCTCGCTTCGGGGGATATCGTCAGCGTGCCGACGCATCTCCATCTCGCCGTAGTAGAAGTCGGCGGCGCCGGGCTCGTGCTTGCCGTCCTCGAACGCTTTACGAAGCGCGCGGTACACGGGCGCCAATTGCAGCGGCCCGACACGTCCGGCACCGAGCACGGCCACGTTCCAGCCAGGGGTGGCCTCTGGTTGGCTCGCGCGCCAGTGGTGCTCTTCGGCGAGGGTGCGGCGTGGGGTGTGTCGGACGGGACGCCAGCCCCGCCACCGGATCGCGGACGGCGTGGTGTCGAAGGTGCAGGCGCCCTCCAGCCGCAGCTGGTCCAGGTGCACGGTCCCGAGGAACAGGCACCCTGACAGGTCGACGTCCGCGAGGACCAGGTGCGCCGCGTCCACCCCGCGCAGCGTGGCGACCCGCACCACAGCACCAGGCGCATGGGCCAGCACCTGCTCGTCCACCGCATGCCCTTTGACCTGCGCGAAGGGATGGGCCTGAGCAGCGATCGTGAGGGGATACTCGAAGACCGCGTGGTCGAAGTCCACTGTTGCATAGCGCAGCTGCAACGTGGCTGTCGACGACCAGCGAGTCCGCCTACAGACGAGTCTGCGCGCGGCGAGCATAAGTGTCGCCGGGCTTCTGAACACAGCCCCGGACAAGTCGACCCGCCCAGCACACACCAACGGCCCCATATCCACCACCTGCTCGAAAACCGCCGACCCGAACCAGGCGTCGCCGTGGATGGTCATCCCCTCGAATCCCACGTCGCCCTGGAAGGTTGCCGCCTCGAACCCTGCGTTGCCCTGGAAGGTCGCCGACCTGAACCAAGCTCGGTCCTGAAACGTGGCCGCATGAAATGCGGTGCGGCCCTGGAAGACCGTCCTCACGAACCAGGCATTGCCGTGGAAGGTCGCGGACCCGAACGCGGCCCCAACCCGGAAAGTTGCCCCCTGGAACTCAGCGCTGCTCTCAAACCATGCCGACATGAATTGAGCGTCGTCCCGAAAGGTCGCCGACACGAAGCACGCATCGCCCTCGAAGGTCACCGACCCAAACGTGGCACGGCGCAGGAAGGCCGCCGAATCGAACCTGGCTCTGCCGAAGCGAGGGTGCCCGGTGGTGGGGTCACGGAGGGCGTCGAGGAGAGGCGCTAGCAGGGGCTCAGTGAAGGTGGTGCCGCGAAGATCGATGTTGCTGCCGGGGGCCAGGCTTGCCAGGTAGGCATTGCGGTCGGGGTCGGTCAGGTGGGCGAGGCACGCATCGTACGGGGCGACTTTGATGCCGCGGCAGCCGACCGTGTCGAACGCCTCGGCACCCCGTGCGCAGTGCGGCCAGGACGGTGCGGCGGGTGGGGTGCCGGTGGTCGTCATGCTCCGTGAGACGTCCTGTGCCTGCGGGGCGGTTGCCTTGATAGGTGGCAGACCGCGAGGGTCCTTTTGGGCTTTCGGGAGTACGTGGTGAGAACGAGGTGCGCCCGGGCATTGGGGCTGTGGCAGGTCATCCTCAGCAGATACGGACCACTGTCAGGGTGCCGTGGCGGCCGGTCCCGGCGACGATCTCGACGACCAGGTCGGTCTCGAGTCTCGTGTACGGCTCTCCGCCTGCGCGTCGCTCACCGAGGACGGATGCGAGGAGGAGCAGGAAGCGTCGCGGCGTCTGGCCGAGGTGATCGCCGCCGCGGCCCGTAGGGATGGCGGCGCCTGACCAACCCGGTACGCCGACCCAACCATCGCGCCCCGCCGACACAAGCACGACGTCAGCGGGGCGCAGCGCTGCCCGGCATCAACTCATTGGGCGACACACCGTACTCATGGCCCGCCCGCGCCGTCGGATCGGTCGGCCTTACCCACGTCGTCCCGGCCCCCGCTACCCGCACCGCCCCGCCCGGCTGCCCGGGTGCGTGGAGCCGGTGATGTCGCGCCGTCGAATGAGGCGCCGGGCGCCGGGCCGCGCCAGCACCGGCAAAGGCCGGCCGCCCGCTCCCTCACCCCGTCGAGTTCCAGACCCACCAGGATAAAACGCTCTTTTAACCCTGCAGCAGCCCCAACACCCGGTGCGTCAGCACTGAGCCAGGTCGCCGGGAGCGGCCGACGGGGTCACCGCCCGGTCGTGCCGATGGTCTGGTCGGCCGTTGCGAAGCGGTGCTCCGTCGGCTTCAGTACGTCGTAGAGGTAGCCGAAGTACTCCGTTTCCGCCGTTCCGGTGAGCACCGCCAGCAGGAAGGCGACGCACCCCATGTTGTGGTGCTCCCAAAGAGGGCCGCGCCCTTCGTTGTAGAGCACAGTCCACTCGTCGGGGTGCTGACCGGGCCGTGCGAGCCAGTACAGGAACGCTCCCGTGCCCTCCTCGAATGCCCACGGCAGGACCTTCGCTCCCGCCTCCTGCAGGCCAGCTGGCTTATCCTCGAACTCCCACAAGTCGGCCAAGATCCCGAGCCGTTCCGTCGTCTGCGCGTGCAGGTCACAGTCGCCGTAGGCAGAGTTGGGGACGAGCAGCCAGATTGTCTCGTCGAAGATGCCGTCGCCGTACGTCTCGACGAGCTGCTTGTAGTCGGCGGGCAGAGCCAGACCGAGGGCCAGCTCGGCATACGCCCAGTCCACTGCGGGCGGCGGATTAGCCGGCGGCAGGCAGAGACGGACAAGCGCATCGAGGGTGACCATGGAACGGACGCTACCGGAGAACCCGCCGGGAGCCATGGGGAGGTCGGCAGACCATACGAAGGCACACAGCGGAGCCCAGCCCAGGCAGAGCCCGCCGAGCTTGAAGACCCTCCTGGCGCGACCCGAAGAAGGCCGCCAAACAACCCATCCCGGTATGAAACATCGGACGAAAGCGACCTCTGAGTGGATGTCCGATTCTGGCTGATGCTTGTGGCAGGGATGCAGGTCGCGGCTTCGGCAGCTGCTTTCTGACGATGCTGCCGGTGTCGGCTTCGGTGAGGATGCCGAGTTCGACGAGGCGGGCGAGCTTGGCCTGGGTGCCCTTGACGTTCTTCGGGACTCGGCGTGCCGCAGCTGTTTTGCGAGTCGTTGCTCCAGTGCCACTAGCAACGGCCGGATCAGCGACCACTGCCCATTCGACAAGCCGCCCGGAAACGGTCCATCAGAAGGAGTTCTGGCTTACTTTCCGTGGAGCGCTGACTGAGTGTGATGTCAGCGGTGTGTGGTGGCGCGCTTGCGCAGGAGATCGAAGCCGACTCGGCCGAACATCTGGCGCTTGAGCATCTTGATCCGGTTGATGTGTCCCTCGACGACTCCGGAGTTCCAGGGCAGGGTGAGGCCAGCGATGACGGCATCGCGGTCCAGCGCGGTCACGATCGATGCCGGCGGCGAGGGTGTGCAGGCTGGGGAGGTCGTCTTGCCGGACGGCGTCGAGCCACTGCGGCAGCCGTTCGCCCCGGCGCTCGGTGAGCATCTGGCCGGAGGACCGGACGTGACCGGTGAGGGCACCGAGTTCGGGGCAGTAGACCAAGACAGCTTTGCGCCAAAGGCGGTCGGCCGCTGTCAGGGACCCGAGCCGGCGGAGAATCCAGCCGGCGACCACACGAGGTGACGGCGGCCGAGCTGTAACGGGGCCGGGAGAAAGACACTTCTCCCGGAAGTAGGCGCGAACGCGCTGGTCGCTGCCCTCATAGCCGAGCGGCACAATCTCCTCCCACATGGTTCAGGCATTCGTGCAGCCCTGGTTCCAGCGGTCATCCAGGCAGGGCTCGAACGCGTCGAGCTTGGACGGACGGCTCTGCCACCGCCCGTGGAAGAGGTCTTCCGGGGTGGCTGCGTCGGCGAAGAGCTTCACGGTACGGGATGTCATGTGGAGCTGGCGGCCGATCGCCCTCCGGCTGAGCCCGGCGGCCAGCAGTTCGTGGACGGTCGCGTGCTTGGCGCGGGTGCGGTCGGCGAAGCGATGGCCAGTGGGCCAGGGCGAGCCGGTCGGGTCTTGGACCTTGTCGGGCTCGGAAGCCGGCCGGGCAGGATCGGGTGTCAGAACCCGCAGGTAGCCCCGGTGGTCGGCGACGCATCGCTCAGCGGCCTCGCTCAGGTTGTGCCAGAGATGCCACCTGTCCGCCACCTGCACCGCCTGGGGTGCCCGGACGGCGGCGCCTTCGGCGAAGAACGGTGCGCGATCGCGGCAGACCACCTCGATCTCTGGCCGTTTCGCGAGCCAGGCGGCGAAGCTGGACGCCTCCCGGTCGGGCAGCAGGTCCACCGGCCGCCGACTTTCAACGTCGACCAGGATGGTCCCGTAGTTGGGACCCTTGCGGGTCGCGTACTCATCGACCCCGACCACCCGTGGTGCCGGAACCTGAGGGTCGGGCAATGCCTCGACCAGCCTTAACACCGTTCTGCGGCTGACGGGCACTCCGATGACTCTGGCCAGCCGGCACCGGCCCGGCCAGCGAGCGCGAGGCCGACCGCGGCCAACGTCAACCGCAGCCGCTCGGTCCGCCTGCCATAACACCGGGTCAACCCTGACAGCTGTTCCGCGAAGTTCCGTCGCCCGCACGAGATGACCGGGCAGAGAAAGCTGCGGACGCGTAAACAGAGAGCGACCCGCCTGCCCCCGCTGGGCATAACACCGGGAAAGCGAAGGTAGGAGCTGTGAACGCGCCGTGACCAGCTCCCACAGGCGGGACAGACGGCCCCAGCCACCGTGCTTCGGACCTCTATGCGTACCGCCTCGTCGTTCACGTCGACCGACAGCACCGCGACATCGGCGATCGACGGAAACAGCAACTCCTCCAGCCGGAGCACCACTTCTTCCACAGGCCGAACTGTCAGCCACACCGCATCCGGTACGGCTCAATTCCGGGCAAGTTCCCCAGGGCTCATTCGCTCAACAACCGTCACTCAGCGTGCACACTCCACGGAAAGTGAGCCAGAACCATTTCCCGTGAACACTCGCGGGCTCCCTGACCACTGATCGCCGTTGCAACTGGGTTCGGTCACAGATCCTGGGGAGCCGTCGCAGAGAGTGAGGGCGCTCTCACCCCTTCTGGCGAGCTTGAACGAGCCTGCCTGGGTGAGACGAGTCCCAGGCCGGCAAGCCGTCGACAGCGCACCATGGGTGCAGGCCCGGCCTATATGCCCAGGCCCGCACTCGTTGGTCGTCTGTGACCGCAAGGCGCCCCGAACCCGCCCCAGCGGACCGTGCGGATGCAGGGTCGGCGCGGTGGTCCGGGGCGCCACGGGTCAGGAGCGGTAGTCGCGCAGGAACAGTGAGGGGCTGGAGTCCGTACGGGAAGCGTTGACGCCGTCTCCGCGGGAGTAGTCCACGCCCTCGTTCGTGGCCCAGTCCTGGATCGGGCCGGCCGCGCTTCTCAGGTGCTGGAAGGTGCTCGCGTCATCTGCGGCGGAGCCGAACTGGTACAGCCGGGAGGTGTCGCCGTAGGGATGGTAGGGCTCGTACGGGCCTCCGGGGGCGCGTTGTTTGGCCAGGGTGTTGTGGAAGAAGACGTTCTGCGGGCCGGTGGAGCCCGACCAGCCGATGCCCTTGCTACCGGCGGCCCAGTAGATCGGCCACCAGGTGCCGTCGTCGCCGGCGCCGCCCTCGCCGCCGCAGTTGGTGTCGCACTCGCCCGAGGAGTGGTTGTACGGCACGCGGACGGTGTTGTTCTCGAACAGGTTCCAGCGTTCCCAGCCGCCGTGCAGATTGAGGTCGGAGTCGAAGTCGTTGCCGATCGCGACGTTGCCCGACGCCGACCACTGGAAGGTGAAGTGGCGCAGGTTCCGGCTGGTGTTGGAGGCGTACAGTGAATCCCAGACCCGTGATCCCCGCAGGTAGCCGTTGCCGCCCTTGCCCTTGTTCCAGGAGCCGTCGAAGACGTTCCGTTCGATCTGGATGTTCCGGGCCACTTCGGTGACGACGGGGTGCGAGCCGACCATGTCGGCGCGCACGCCCCGCACCCAGGAGTCGCGGGCCCACTTGAAGACGATGCCGTGCATGGCGTACTCGGGGGCCAGGTTGCCGTAGTTGTGGACCGCCTGGGCGGGGTCGAGCTGGTAGGTGCCGCCGCGGAGCTTCGGCAGGCCGTTCAGGTCCTCGGTGAAGGAGAAGTCCTCGAAGCCCACATCGGTGATCATCTTCAGCGCGGTGACCTTGCTGGCGTACGGCTTGCCGCTCACCCCCAGGGGCGGCGAGCCGTCGGAGGTGGAGTCCACCGGGAGGTCGTACTCCAGCGGCTTGTCGAGGGTGACGGTGCGCTTAGCGGTGTCCACTGCGGTGATGGTGAACACCTGCTGGCGCATGTGCAGGTTCTCCAGCCGGCCGTCGTTCTCGGCGCCCGCGATCTCCTGCGACTGGTAGAACTTCAGGCTGTTGGCCGCGCCCACCCACAGGTCGCCGCCCGGCTTGAAGGCGTCCATCTTCGCGTTGGCGTTCAGCTGGACGACCCGGTCGCCCTGGCGCGCGGCGTTGTTGGCGTCGCCGGGGGACCCGCCGACGGCGACCCCCGACTCCCAGTGCTGGTTGATCGACCCCTCGAAGAGGTCACGCCGGTTCTCCGGGATCTTGGACGGGAAGCCACAGATGCGGGCGTACTTCTCGGCAGCCTCCCTGGTCTGGACCCGGAACAGGCCGCGGCCCGGCCAGATCCAGCCGCCGGTGCCGACGTTGTTGCCGGTGGTGAACTCGCACTTGTGCTCCATGCCGGCCTGGTCCCAGCGCTCGCCCCTGGCGGTGAGGACGTCGTACCGCGTGTTCTCGTCGGGGCGGAAGACGATCCGCGAGCCGTTCGCCGGGTCCGCTCCCTGACCCCGTACGAGCAGGTAGGAAGCGTCTACGGAGAGCTGCTTGCTGACGTTGAGCACACCCTTGGGCAGCTCGATCACCGACAGCCGGCCGGGACTCGCATGCGGGGTGCAGTCATTACGGATCCGGTCGATGGCCTTCTGGAGGCCCGCCGTGTCGTCCTGCCCGTCATCGGCCTTTACCTGGAACTGCGACTCCAGGGCGGAGGGGCCGAAGTGGCAGGCGGAGTCGGGGTTGCGGGCGGCGGCGGACGGCAGCAGTTCACCGCCGCGGTACCCGGCCCGGCTCCAGTCGGGCAGCCCGGCCACGGGGCCGCGGCGATTGCCACGCCCGAGGTCTTGGCCCGAGTTGCCGACCGAGCCGTCCACGGCGCCGGGCAGTGCGTACGGGGTGCCCACGCAGGAGGAGGCCACCGGGTGGTCACCGAGCTGGGCGGCGATCTTCGTCAGGCAGGCGGCGAGCGCCTGCTGGCCGTAGCGGTTCGGGTGGATCGCCTCCTGCTGATGGCCCTGGGCTTGCCACGGCAGGTCCTTCGCCCCCTCGAACAGGTACGGGACCCAGCGCACCCACTCGGCGTGGTGGGCGCTCAGCGGAGCCGTCAGCCGGTGGCTCGAATCCGCCTGCCTCGTCGTCGTGCTGCACAGCTCGTGGCCGGCGAACGCGCTCTGCAGGTCCAGGAAGGAGACAGCCGCCTCGTTGGCCGCGCCCCGCAGCATGTCACTGATCCGGGGCACCACGGAGGTGTGCGCCCAGTCGCTGTCGGCGTCGAGGAAGGGGCAGCCGCCGTTGATGTAACGGCCGTAGTTGGCGGGCGGCACTGGAGCGTTCTCCGCGTCGCGGTAGTTACGGCCCAGCGGCAGCGGGTTGGCGTAGGACTGGAGGACGATCTGGTACGTGCCGTCCTCCTGCCCCGCCTCACGCAGCACCGTACGGATCGTCTCGACCGTCCCTACGACCTTGGCCCGCACGGGGCCGAGGCTCTCAGCGAACTCCTTCTCCTTGGCCCCCCGGCAGCCCTTGTTGAACACCGACGGGTAGAAGTACGCCTTGACGCAGTCCTGGAGGATGTCGGAGAACTTCAGGTCGTTGCCGCCGACAGAGAGCACCACCATGCGCACGTCGTTGTTCTGCGCGATCTCGCGGAGGTCCTCGACCTGGGGCCGCTGCCCCTTGAACCCGGTCGTGGTCACGTTGTCGGTGGTGGCTCCCGAGCAGGCGATGTTGAAGCGCCGCTCCAGCGGTACGCCCTCGAGTTCGAGGCCCCGGATCTCGGCGGAGTCGGACCTGTCGCAGGCGTCGGCGCCCCGGTCGTACCCGGTGTCGCCGTAGACCCGGGACACGTCGTGGTCACACGTGCTCTCGTCGGCGTTGCAGTTCACCGCCGCCCGGTCGGTGCCCCAGGCCGACCCGGCCGCCGAGACGGCCGCGTTGCCCGCCCAGCGTCCGCCCTCGCCGGAGATGTAGCTGTCGCCCATGGAGACCACGGCGGGAGGCAGGCCGCAGGAGTCGTCGCCCGCGGCGCGGGCGGCACGAGATGCCGGGTTGTAGACGGTGATACTGCCCCAGCTGTCGCCGCACGTCGGCCCGCCCGCGGGGGCGAACCGCACCGGCCAGTGGTCGGAGGTACCGTTGCGGCCGTTGAGGGACACCGAGAGGTTCTCCAGCTGGTCACTGGCGATCATGTAGTCCAGTGCGTAGCCGGAGAGCTGGGTGGTCGCGGGAGGGCCGTCGGGGCGGCCGTTACTGGTGGCGTAGAAGGTGTTCGGGAACCGGCCGCGGGTGGGAGCGGCGGAACTGTTGAAGTCGCCCAGGGCACGCCAGCTCTGCCCGGCCATGGTCTGGGAGATGGTGTTGATCAGGGCGACGGCGTGCGGGTTGGGGGTCTCCCCGGAGCGGATCGACGCGGCGTGGATGTTGAAGTACCAGGTGCCGCCCAGTTGTACGCCGAATGCGGGGCGTGTCCTGATCCACTTGTTGCTGGGGTCCGCGGCGGGCAGCACGCGGATGCTCGGGGCGAGGGTGCTGAGGTCCTCGGGGGCGTCCTTCAGCCAGATGGCCATGGACTTCTGGGTGTTGCCCTCGGTGCCGGTGTCGGGATCGTCGGTGCCGGTGGTCTGACCCCAGGCCGTCTTGTCCAAGATCTTCAGGTAGATCAGGACGCCGGGGGCCGCACGCGTGCTGGGCTTGCCCCAACGAGCAGCACTCACACGGTATTTGAGACTGGGTAGCCCGGTCGGGGTCTGCGTGGTGTCGGTGCTGTTGTCGAGGAGCACCTGCTCACCCGTGAAGTCGCTCGGTGGCTTCACGGTCTCCTGGAGGGCGATCACGTCGGCAGCCTTGAGCAGGGACGACCTGACGAGGTCCCAGCGGGTGCCGCCCTGGGTGTTGAACGTGATGGACGACTCGGTCACGTCTTCGACGGCCTGCGCCGGCGTGGGTGCGACCAGGGTGACGAGGGAGGCGAGCAACGCGGTGCAGAGCGCCTGCACGAGTGTGCGCCGGGGTCCGGGGCCGGGTCTGTGCCGGGTGGCGCGGCCCGGTGTGTGAAGGAAGTGCAGGGACACGGTGGTCTCTTTTCTGGGGCCGCTGGGTGCGGCGTCTCCTCAGCCGCGGGATGCGGCTTTCTGCCCACGGGAGGCGGCGGGCAACAGCGAGAGGCTACAAATCCGATCTGGCGGCGCGGGCACAACACCTCATGTCTGGCTTGTTGCTGACGATCCGAAACCTCCACCTGGCACACACGGTTAGGCTTTGCCGTGAAGGTCGCGGAGCGTCGCTCCGTGCGGTCCGGACCGAGCCGCACCGGCGGTTCAGAAGGTGGTAAGCCATGGGAATGAGTTCATCGGGAACAAGATCGCTCAAGGCGGCTCTCGTGACGGGCGTGGTCGCCGGTGCGGCGCTGTTGTCCGCTGCGGCCCCGGCCTCCGCGGCCAACCCGCCGTATGCCGACTGCCCGGGCTGGGCCCTATGCCTCTACCAACACGGCGGGGGGACGGGCTCCAAGGCGATCATCACCCCGTCCACCGGCAACATCAACCTCTACAGCGTCCACTTCCTGAACGGGGACCTGGCCAACAATCAGGTGTCCTCCTGGCTGAACAACTCCACCTGCCAGGTGAAGTTCGTCGACGACCCGTACAACTACTCGGACCTGGACTTCACTCCGAGCAATCAGTACGGCGCCACGGGTGACTGGGCCGGCGAATTCGCCAACGACAGGCTGACCGGGTTGCAGTTCTACTGCCCCTGAGTGGGCTTCTGTTCCGCGGGACCCGACCGGTTCTTCCCGCCAGCCTCGAAGCACGTCACGGCCTGGCACCGGACTCGCTCCCGAGCGTCTCTTTCGACGTCGGTCAAGCTGCCGCCCTGCGGATATCTCACCGAACGAGGACTACCGAGGTCACCTTCCCGCTGTCTGGCGAACAGCCCGACATCACCGGACCAAGTTCAGTAGCGTGCTCAAGCGCCATCTATCGCGCTCAGTCTTAACGTGGCTGAGCACGATAGATGGCGCCGACGGACAACTGCGATGCGCAGAATGGCGACAGGCGCGCGGGGTTCCATGGTTGGGGGTCGGCCACTCGTCGTTCAGGCCAGCGGGGCCCAAAAGTCGTCGTACGGTTCGGGTTCCCCGGTAATTGCGGCCCGGACTGCGGCCACCGACCGGCCCGCAGGGTAGCCGGTCACCTCGACGCCGTAGTCGTCGTAGTCGTCGGGTGCGTGGCATTGAGGGTCGGTGCGGTTGAGGAGGAATGCGTCGCGGGAAACGGTTCCGGAGCGACGCGCGGGCCGAAGCGGAGGAGACCGCCAAGAGCGTCAGCGCGGTGTGGACGGTGGGGGTCGGTGGTGATCCGGCTCAGGAACGGTACGGCGAGAGATGCGGCGGTCGGCTGTCGTCGGCGCACATGCAGATCAGTACAGCCACCGCGTTGCGTGCGGCCCCGTCTGCGGTGTGCATCTGCCGAACGGCATCTCGGGCCCCCGTGAGGGAAGTTCCCCCCACGGAAGGTCGTCTAGAGCGTTTCGGTGGGATCACCGCGCAGACCACATGAAGATGCCATCTGCTGCAGTCCGCGCTCGTACACGTCAACACACTCTTGCTGCAGCAGATCCTCGCCGAACCGGCGTGGGCGAAGAAGCTGTCGGACGAGACCGGCGCGGCCTGACCACGCTGTTCTGGTCCAACGTCAACCCGTAAGGCACGTTCCGCCTGAACATGGACAAGCGCCTCGGCCTGGGACCGACCGCCGCCGTGCCCCGCCCCCGCAGGCCGGCCTATGGCGCCGACCACTCGCGGACGGGGGAGCGATGAAGGGCTTCCAGGACCTCACCGGCCTCGGAGGAACGTGGCCGCATCGTGGACCCTCGGCCTGATGCGCGCCTACGCAGTCCGGGACCGTGCGGCAGTTGTTGAGCACCTCGCACACCTCATGTCCAGGTGTGGGCGGACCGGGAGCCCCGGCCCGCCCACCGCCGCATCAGGCCGCCAGCGCTTCGCGGAGCGTTGAAGGTTTGAGACCGAAGGTGTCGCGGATATCGCTGTCATCCACGATGAACGGACGCTCGGACATGTAGCTCATCTCGGCGAACTCCCGCCACAGTGGATCGGTGAAGGACAGCAGTGTTATGTCCCGTTCGGTGAGCGGCTCCAACCGCGGTTCGGGCGCTCCATGGCGTTCGGCGAGTTCGGTTGCGGCATGACGCACGGTCGTGGTGATGACCGGGGCGTGCCAGGCCCGTCCCCAGGCTCGCTCGTCGTCGCTGACCGCCACCAGCGCCGCTGCGACGTCCTCGGTGTAGGAAAACGAATGCGCGGCATCGGGGTTGCCGTGGACGAGAGCCAGTTCACCCTCGCGGACCCGGGGAGCGACCAGCAGCGTGAACGCTGAGACTGCGCCTGAGCCCAGGTACTGGCCGGCTCGCACTTCAGTGACCCGCAGCCGCCCTTCGTCGTGCGCGTTCTTGGCCCGCTGCCACAGTTCGGCCCGCACCCGGCCCTTTCGCGTGTGCGGGGCCATCGGGGTGCGCTCGGTGACCGGCCCGGTGGTCTGCTGATAGCCGTAGTGATTACCGAGCATCACGTAGTCGGCCCCGGCACGCTCGGTCGCCGCGAGAATCGAGGCGAACAACGGCGGCATGGTCTCCGGCCAGGTCTGGTAGGCGGTCATGGCGGCGTTGAAAACCGTGGCCGCTCCGGCCAGCGCCTCGGCCAGCTCGTCAGCGCGGCCCGCGTCCAGGGCGACCCGTTCGATGGCAGGGTGGTCGGGACCACTGGCGCTGCGGGTGATGAGGCGGACCCGCTGGCCGCTTTCGGCCAGTTGCCTGGCGGTCGCGACCCCGGTCGCACCTGCCCCGATGACGACTGATCCACCCATGGTCTTTTCTCCGTTCACCTTCAGCGATGGAACGCTTCCCCGAAGGGGAAACGTGGTGCACGGAGGGCCCGTCCGCACCCCCAACTCTGCCGTGCGGACGCAGGGTAGGTTAGTGGCCCGAAAGCCATGACCTCCAAGGATCTAGCCATGCATCGTGTCGCCGTCCTGGCCGTACCCGCGGTCAAAGCCTTCGACCTGTCCATGCCGTCCACGCTGCTCGGCGCCGCCGAGCTCAACGGACGTCCCGGCTATGAGGTGAAGGTGTGCACCGCCACGCCGGGCGTGATCGGCGCCTCCGGCGGCATCGAGGTGGTGGTCCGGCACGGCCTTGAGACGGTCGCGGCGGCGGACACGGTGATCGTCCCCTCGACCGGCAGCCGGCACGACGCCGAGCCGGCCGCCCTGGACGCCTTGCGGGTGGCGGCGGCCGCGGGCAAGCGCGTCGCCTCGATCTGCAGCGGCGCCTTCGTCCTCGCCCAAGCCGGACTCCTCGACGACCGTGTCGCCACCACCCATTGGGGCCTGGCCGAGGAAATGCAGCGCGCCTTCCCTTCGGTGCGGGTGGACGCCGACCGGCTGTTCGCCGAGGACGGGTTGATCATCACCGGTGCCGGCTCGGCCGCCGGGATCGACCTGTGCCTGCACCTGATCAATTCCGACTACGGCGCGGCCGTGGCCAACGCGGCGGCCCGTGCCGCCGTCGTCACCCCGGTCCGCCACGGCGGGCAGGCGCAGTTCGTACAGACCCCACTCCCGGCCGAGACCGACTCCTCACTGGACGCGGCCCGCATATGGGCACTCCAGCACCTGGACCAGCCGATCTCCCTGCGCGACCTGGCCGGCCGAGCCAAGATCAGTGTGCGGACCCTGACCCGCCGTTTCACCGCTGAGACTGGTGTGACCCCGTTCCAATGGCTGCTCCAGCAAAGGCTGCTGCGGGCTCGCGAGCTGCTGGAGACCACCGACCTCACCGTCGACCAGGTGGCCGACCGCAGCGGCCTCGGCTCCGGCGAGTCCCTCCGCCAGCACCTGAGCCGCCAGATCGGCATGACCCCGGCCGCCTACCGGGGCGCCTTCCGCCGCCCGCGCGTGAGACCCGGTCAGTGACCGCGTGACTCGGTCCCGACCTGGTGTTTCATAGGTGGTCGCCTGTGAAACGCCCCGCCCTGCGGCGACCGACCTGGACAGATCGTGCTGCATGTGTTGCTTCATCGCCGCCAAGCTCGTCATCATCACGGCCAAGAAGAAGGGCCAGCACCCCTCGCCGGCCTCTGTCATGCGCATGCTGCGCGGCCACAACGAACAGACCACCGCGGCGGCGAGTACGTGATCACCCCGCTACTTTGCACCGTGGGTCAGCGATAGGAGTCCGGGGCCGACGTCGGCGGTGAACTGCGTGACGCGGGTCTCGGTGAACCGGCCGCCGTCGTTGAGGGCGGGCGCGGTCCAGGTGATGGTCCAGGTCACAGGGGGCCGGTCCCCTGGAACCGGCCCCCCGGCTGCTCGGAGGAGGGCGGCATCGAGCGCGGCCACGTGGTCACCATCGCCCGGGGTGGCGGCCCCTGGCACCGAGCGTTCGTCACAGTTTGCGCGGACGCACACCCTGTCCGGGCCGATCGGCGCCACGCGCCCGGATCATCAGGGGATGGGGTCAGCTTCAAATGGTCGTCACGATCCCCGGCTACCCCAAACGGCGATCGTCGGCCATGTTGCGCCCTTTGCGCCCGTAGGGCAGCAACTGTCATCGCGAGCAGGCTCTGCTACTGAGGCACCATCCTGAGCGCCGCGAGGTCACCCAGGAGCCGGGAAGCACGTGTCTCCGCGCCCGGTGAGGTACGAGTCTTCGACTCACTGTCGGCGGAGCCAGCGGTGCGCGGACGATCGCCCACGAAGCCGTTCAACGACGATCTGCGTCTTACACAGTGGCGTTGCGAGGAGGGCCCGCGGGCCGTACGCAAGACGAGCCGCAAGCCTCTTGGTTTTTGGCGACTAGTTGTCAGGTAGGCAGTCTCTGTCACCCGCGAGGCCGGTTACCGATCGCCGTGACCGGGTGGCGGAGGTGGTCAGCCTGCCACGGCTTCACTGGGTTCGGTGCGCGGGCCGCGGCGGCGTCGTCGGCCGATGGGCGCGGGTCTCCACCAGTTGACGGGACCGAGAAGTGTCATGACGGCGGGGACGAGGATTCCTCGGACCAGGATCGCGTCGAGGATCGCCGCGGAGGCGATGCCCGCACCCATGAGTTTGAGGATGGTGACGTGGGAGGTCGCGATGGCAGCGGTGGAGATGGCAAGAGCCGCTGCGGCTGAGGTCATCAACCGGCCGGTGCGAGAGATGCCCGTGACGATGGCCGTCTGGTTGTCCAGGCCGCGGTCGAACTCCTCCCTGATCCTGCCGAGGAGGAAGACCTCGTAGTCGAGGGACAGGCCGAACGCCACGGCCAGGGTGAACAGCAGCAGACTTGCGTCAAGGGAGCCAGTGACCGTGAACCCGCCCAGCACGTTGGCCCCGTGTCCGGACTGGAAGATCCACACGATCCATCCGAGCCCGGCGGCCAAGCTGATGACGGCCACCGCGAGCGCCTTCAGCGGTGCCATCGCACTGCGGGTGAATACGGTGAGCGCGGTCAGCAAGAACACACACATCGCCACCGCCACCCATGGCAGAGCGCCGCGCACCGCGTCCGTGGTGTCGGTGATCTGCGCGGCCCGACCACCTACCAGTATCGGGCCCGGCGATGGAGCTTTCCGCAAAGCATCGACCAAGCGCGCGGCCTGGGGCGTGTCGGGTCCCACCGTTGCCGCCACCAGCACCACTGCCGGGCGCCGCTCTTGCTTGGCCTGTCCGGGCCCGCCCGCCGCAGAGGCCGGTACAAGGCGCACCGCACCCACATGCGGCAGCCGGGCCACGGCGGCCGTGTAGTTCGCTAGGTTCGCGTCCGGCCGTTCCAACACCACCACCTGGACTCGCTCCGGCGATACCTCGAAGCGGCCGCGCACGTCTGCGGCGGCAGCGGCGGACGAGGCCGTCGGTGCCAGTGTCCGCTCGTCGATCGCACCCAACCGCAGATCCATTGCCGGCCAAGCCATCACGACCAGCACTGCCAGCGCCCCTACGCCCGCCGCCGCAGGCCGGTCGGTGACACGGCGAGCGAGCTCCCGCCAGAACCGGCTGGGGCCCCCGATGGGATCCCGGCGCAGCCGGCGCAGCGGGTCGGCGCCATCGACGCGGTCACCCAGCAACGTCAACGCGGCCGGCAGTACCGTCAATGCGGCCAGCGCGGCCAGCAGTGTCACCGCCACACCCGCAAGAGCCAGCGCGCGCAGCAGCGGAACGGGGATGGTGGCCACCGCTACCAGGCATGAAGAGATCACTACCGCCGAACAGAGCACGCAGCGCCCCGATGTATCGAGAGCTACTTCCAGTGCTCGGGGGCGCAGCATGCCTTTGGCGTGCTCCTCGCGGTAGCGGGCCAGGACGAACAAGGTGAAGTCGATCGACAGGCCGAAGCCGATGGCCGCGGCCGCGTTGACCGCGAACGCGGACACATCAGTCACGTGGGCCAGCAGGCCCAGCAATGGAGCACAGCAGACGACGGCCGGCACCGCGACCACAAGCGGCAGCGCGGCCGCAGCCCACGAACCGTAGGTCAGCAGCAGGAGAAGCACGATGAGCGGCGCCGCCCAGAGTTCGGCCCTCAGCAGATCGCCCCCGCCCTGCTGGTCGATCTCGGCTGTCGCCCATGAGGGCCCGCTGGCATCCACCCGCATTTCTGGGACAGCCGCACGCGCCTTGGGCACCAGACGCAGCGCCGATTCCTTGCGGTCCCCGTCGCTGCCCGACAGCGAAACCGTCACCAATCCGGTGCGCCCGTCGCGCGAACTCAGCCACGGGTCTCCCGTGGCAGCGGACCGCACCGTACGCACACCAGACTCGTGCGCCAGCACACGGGCAACAGCACCGGCACCCGCTGCATCCGCCGGCTGGACGCCCCCGTCTCGCATCGTCAGGGCGAGCACGAGATCCGGGGTGCCGACGCCCAACAGCTCAGCCTGCTTCTGAGCCTTGGCCGACTCGGTGCCTGTGGCGATGGTCCCTCCGGCGCCGAAAGCGTCGGACATCGCGGGAAGGCTCAGCAGGGCCACGACCAGCGCAACCGCCGCGCATGCCGCCACCCTCCAGGCCCGGGACGCCGACCACGGCCGCCTTGCTGTCCCGCTCTCTCTGCGTACTGGCATGCCTGCACTAACGAGCAACCCGCACAGCAGTGCTGTTGGTTGTGGCCGGAAGGCTGGCCGAAGCGGCCGGACCGAGCCGGTTTTCCCGGCCTGTTGCGGGCGCGTCAAGGCTGCGTTCAGTGGTGAAGGGTGAGGTTTTCGTCGTGGACTGGGGCAGTTGGGCCGGCCTGGCGGCGGGCGCGGCGTCCAGAGCGGTGCGGCGCCGTTGGCACAGGCGGTCCAGAACCCGCACCCCCGGTTCCGCGCCGCGGAGCAGGGAGGGTGCGGAACCGACGAAGCGCGAGCAGACGCCTACGTGGGCGTGGTGGACCTCTGTCAGGACCTCGACCAGGCGCCTGTGGGCGGGGCGCAGGGTGGAGGACTTCGCCGGTGCGGCCAGACCCCACTCGCGCAGGCTCTGCACCAGGACGCGGTGATCGGCCGACCAGAGGCCGGAGAATCCCGGGGGAGCCTGCGGTGGGGCCATGGAGGGCCGGACGGTGTCGTGGTAGTCCTGTGCGTCGAAGGACGCGGTGATGCGCAGGGCGGACGCGCTGGCGCGCAGGAAGTGAGCGGCGGTTTCCAGGCCGAGGGCGGAACTTGCGGGCGAGGGAGCGCGAAGGGCGTGTCGCAGGGCGACGACGGTCGCCTGGGTGAGGGCGAAGAACAGCCGGTGTCCCTGAATCCAGCGTTGGTGCACCGTGGCCTGCGTCCTGGGCTCGCGATTGTCCGTTCGTGAGTCCAGCCCGGCCGCGTGCGCGGCGAGATCGAGGTCGGGCTCCGTCGAAGATCCGTCCGGGTGGCGGGAGAAGGCCCGCACTGCGGCGAGGGTGTCGTCGAGGGCGCCGATCAGCAGGGGCGCGGGGGCGCAGGCACAGCGTGAGACCGCGAAGTATTCGTCGAACACAGCTTCGCGGGGATCTCGTTCGGGGATCCGAGGGTGGTCGGGCGGTGTGTGGTGGCGGTCACGCCGGTTCGTGGCTTCGCGCAGGGCCGCCAGGCTGTGGGGCAAGTGCTGCGGCGGAGCGAGCCACAACACGGATTCGCTTGTCATCTGGGCCATTTCACTAGTTTTTATGCGGTATGTTACCCGGCATGTCAGTGACTCTTGGTGATGATTCGTTCCGCAGCGCAATCGGGGAGGTCGCCGCGGTCCTTGAGGGCTACTGGAAGGACCTGCGAGAGGAACGCCTGCCGGTGACGCCGGACCTCCGCCCCGGGGACGTACGTGCGATGCTGCCCGATTGCGTACCGGCACACGGCGAGCCGATCCGGGAGGTCCTGGCCGATGTACAGCGTGTGGTGATGCCCGGTCTCGTGCACTGGCAGCACCCGTCGTTCCTCGGCTACTACCCGACCCAGACCAGCCCCGCGTCGGTGGTGGGCGAGCTGTTGGCCTCCGGCCTGGCGGTCCAGCACATGATGTGGTCCACAGGCCCGGCCGCCACCGAACTCGAGGAAGCGGTCCTGGACCATCTCGCGGTCGCGCTGGGCCTGCCGGAGCGGTTCCTCAGCACCGGGGACGGCGGCGGGGTCCTGCAGGACTCAGCGTCCTCAGCGGTCCTGGTGGCCGCAGTCGCCGGCCTGTACCGAGCCTCAAGCGGGCGCTGGCGCGAGCACGGCACCGAGGGGCGCTACAGGCTGTACTGCACCGACCAGGCGAACTCCTGCGTCCCCAAGGCCTCGCGCATCGCCGGCCTGGGGGAACCGACCCTGATCTCCACCAGGGCGGGCACCTGCGCGATGGACCCCCGCGCCCTGCGCGAGCAACTGGCAGCCGATCGCGCCGCGGGCGTCGTTCCCGCGATCGTGGTCGTCTCGGTCGGCACCACGGGCACCTGCGCCATCGACCCGGTCGCCGATATCGCCGGCGTATGCCGGGAGTTTGGGGTCTGGTTGCACGTGGACGCCGCCTACGCCGGGTCGGCGGCCATCTGCCCGGAGAACCGCTGGATCAACGAGGGTGTCGAGCACGCCGACTCCTACGCCGTGAACTGCCACAAGTGGCTGCTCACCGGGCCGCCCTGCGACGCGATGTGGGTGGCCGACCGCCACAGCCTCACCGCCGCCATGGACATCCGCCCGCCTTTTCTGCGCAATCAGGCCAGCGACTCGGGTGACGTCACCGACTTCCGGGACTGGCAGGTGCCCCTCATGCACCCCTTCCGTGCCCTGAAGCTGTGGTTCGTCCTGCGCACCCACGGCGTCGAGGGCCTGCGCGCGCACATCCGCGAACAGCTCTCCCATGCTGCGTTGTTGGCCAGTCTGGTCCGGGACACCCCCGGCTTCGAACTGGTCTCGCACTCACTCGGACTGGTGTGTTTCCGCCTGGCCGGTGACAACGCCCGCACCGAGCGACTGCGTACCGAGCTCGACGCCACCCATCAGATCCTGGTGACCCCCAACACCGTGGACGGCCGCTACATCCTGCGCGCAGCCCTGGGCTCACGACTGGCATCCCAGACGTCCGTACGCAACGCCTGGGCGGTGGTACGCGAGACCGCCGCCTCGATCCCCGACGACCGGCCCGCGTCGCCCAAAGCAAGGCCGACGCCCCCGGTAGGCGCCCGGTGACCAGGAAGTGCGGCCTACAGCACCACGCACCCCGGCAGGCCGCGGACCCTGGACGCCGGCACGTGGGGTCCGGCCGCATCGGCCCCCGTCGATGCCGCGTCCCGGGACATGACGCGCCCCCGGGCACACAGCCCACGGCCCACGTCCCCGCCACGCGAACGACCTTCAGCGGAGAACCCCGTGCACGATCATGACGGCGCGGCCGACGCGGCCATGGCGGGCGAACGCTGGTTCGACTACGCGGCAGCACACCCGCACTCGAGCATGGAGATCGGCGGGGTTGCCGTCATCGCCGGCCCCGCCCCTTCGACCGCAGAGCTGCACGCGTTGATCGACTTGGTCCGGGTCGCCCACCCGCCACTGCGCGACCGAGGCCGCCTCCGGGGCGCGAACGCGGAGGGCCCGGCCGAACCCGCCGAGCACCTCCAGGAGGTCACGCTGCCCGCGCACGGCGGCGACGTCGCGCTGCACGCGGCGATCGAGCGCGTCTGTGCCCGGCCGCTGACGGACCTCTCCTGGGGCATGACCCTGCTCCACGGCCACCGCGACAATGAGTTCGCCCTGCTCCTTCGCGCCCACCACGGCCTCCTGGACGGCATGTCCCTGATTGGCATCATGCTCGCCGCGGTGCGAGAACCCCGCCTCCCGCACCGCCGCACACCTCCCGCGCCCTCGCCCTCCTGGACGAGCGGACGCGTGCGAGCCCTGGCACGCGCGGTCGCCGGCCTCGCGCTGCCCGCGCGCACCATCAGCCTCGGCCCCACGCGCGGCCAGGCCCCCACCGGCCCACTCAGGCGCCTGTGGGTCCACACCCCACTGTCCCGTATGAAGGCCATCGCGCGGACGGCCGGCACGAGCCTCAACGACGTTTACCTGGCCGCCCTCGCCGGCGCCCTGCGCCCCACTCTGCCCGACCGCGCCACAGGCACCGTGCGGGCAATCGTCCCCCTCAACACCCGGCGCAGCAGCACGAGCACCGCGTTGGGCAACTTCCACCGCGGCGTCCCCGTGATCCTGCCCTGCCACATGCCCACGGCCGCCGAGCGCCTGGCCGCCACACACGAGGCCACCGCGAACATCCTGACCAGCCGCCGCGATCCCGACGCGGATGTTCTGTTCGACGTCCTGCCCACGCGCTGGCACGGCAGAGCCCTGGCACGAATCCTGCACCCGCGGCGCACCACTATGGTGGTCACGCATGTCCCCGGTCCCGCACATCCTCTCGAACTCGACGGCCGTAGCATCGAGGCCTTGCTGCCGCTGATGTTCCTGCCCGCAGGACATCACCTGTCGGTCTGCCTGGGCGAATACGCCGGAACGGCGTACCTGGCCGTCGTCGCCGATCCCAGCCTGCCCGGCATCGACGAACTTCCCACCCGCTGGCTCGCCGAACTCGACGCGCTCGAAGTCACCTTCACGCAACCCCGACGACCTTCGGATGCCCACGCTCGGCCAGCGCGGTGACGGCCGGGACGTACTTGGCCAGCCTCATGGCCCACGACGGCCACAGCTGCGCCGGCACGCGCGCCGCCCGCTGCCGTAGGTCGTTGAGGGCCAGGAGTTTCAGCCGGGGCCGCCGTGAGGCCGATGCGTAGGCCAGCCGGTCATAGGCCCGCAGGTACGGACCCATGGCCGTCAGGACTCGGCCGGACAACGCTGGACTGACCCCTCGGTACGGCTACTCACCGGGAAGAACGGTGTCCCGGCGGGCAAGACCGGTCCGGGTGATCCACTCCAGAACTGCCTGACCTTCCTCGTCTCCGCCGGCAGTGGCAGCAAAGGCGAGGACGGAGCCGACGGCTACGCTGCCCGCCTCGTGAAGCGCCAGCGACAGGGACTACCGTCACCCACCTGCACCTGCTGCTGGACCAGTGGCGGCCCAACCGCTGCCGCCGCACGCCCAGCGGCCCGGTCGGCCACCACTGGTGGATCTTCCAGGCCGAGGTTTCCGGGTCGCTGTGCCCCTCGGCCCGTGAGGTCCGCTCCCCTCAGTGGATCCACCCCGACCAGCTGCAGCAGCACGCGCTGCGCACCGCCGCGTACGCCAACGGGGGCCTGGACCTTATAGAGTTCGAGTGCGAGCCCGGCCTGGAGCCGGTGTGGTGCCGCTTCCTGCACGACCTTGAGCGTGTCACCCTGCCCTCGGCCGACCTCGATCGGATCGAGGCCGGCCTGTGAACGGCGACCAGCGGCCTACCTCAGCGGGAGCCGACCGTCCGGCCGGCTGCCAGACGGCGCACGGATCCGCTCGCGGTCCTCGGGGAAGACGCTGTCCCAGTCGCCCACCAGACGGAACCATGCCGCCGGCTGGTTCTGCTCCCCGGCGAGCGGTACGTCGCGTTCGGCGACCGCGGCATAGGACAGGCCCAGCGTCGGAGACCAGTCGGCCCGGTAGGAACGCACCGCCACGGCTGCGGGCTCGGGCAGCAACTCGCTGCGCAGGCCGGTCTCCTCCAGCAGCTCTCGTGGCGCCGCCGCACGCGGCGCCTCGCCCGGCTCAACCTTGCTGCCGGGCGGCACCCATCCGCGCACGCGGTGCTTGACCAGCAGGACGTGCTCGAAAGCAGGGTCGGTGACCCATACCCCGGCCGCCAGCGGATCCATCGGGTGCCGGCGCGCTTCCTCCAGCCGGGCCCGTGCCTCCCAGTGCGAGCTGGAGTATCTCCGCTCGCGCAGCATCCTCGACCACGACCAGGACGAGGTCCTCATCGAGATGAAGCGGATCGACATCTAGCTCTGCGAGTACCTCGCCAGTCACGGCTGGGCGGCCGAGCACACTTTTACTTGAAACGCAGTTTCCTTCGCGACACCATCGCCCTCCGCCCGGACTTCTCCACGCCATGACCGACCAGGCGGCCCCCGGCAATCCCCCGCAGGAGGTACCGCAACCCACACGAGTGATCGAACACAGCATCACAGCCCGCCTCACCCGACCACAAAAGGAGAGGACCCGCTATTCGAAATCAGGTTCCAAATTTCGCCCGCCCCCACCCGTTACGGCGACAGCAGACCCGCCGTTACCCGATCACCTGTCCGCATCCCCCGAGGAGCCCACATGCATCCCGTACGCCGCCTTGCGCTCGTTCATCCTGCGTTCGAAAGCACCGCTGCCTCCTCGGGCGTCAGCCTTCACCTCGCCTCCGATCGCGCCGCCCTGCTCTACAACGGAGCACGACCGGATACGAGGTACCTCGCATGACGGACTCCACTCGTCTTCCCTCCCCCCTCCACGCCTGGGTGGAGAGCGTGCTGGGCCCCCTCGCAGAGCCTGACGCCGCCAGCGCTCTCGCCTACGGTCCTCGGCACGGAGACCCGCTCGTGACCGCACGCGGCCTGCGCACCGTCGAACGCCTGCTACAGGAGGGCCGCCTGTGAGCCACGCGCCTCACCTGCTGATCGCCGGCGTGGCCCAAGTCCTGCTCCGCGCAAGCGGCGCAACCCTGTGCGTACGTCGCAAACCGAGGGCGGCGCTCGCACCGGGACAACTCACCGTTGTGGGCGGTCATCTGGAAGCCGGCGAACCGCTCGACCACGCAACGCGGCGCGAAGCGGGAGAAGAGACGGGGGTCTGCATCAGCGCCGAGCAACAGGAGTTCTGCGGCCTCATTCACCACCATGAATCCGCTGACAGCCCGGACCGGATCACCGCGGTCTTCGTCGCCCGATCGTGGGCGGGCGAGCCGCACAATGCCGAGCCGGACAAGCACGAGGGCTTGTTCTGGGTGTCGATGGAGAAGCCCCCGCCGGACTGCCACCCGTACACCACCGCCATCTTCCACATGATCACCCACGGCCCGTCCTACCGGGCTCTGAACTGGCCGACGCAGGGAGGCAGCAAGTGAAGCGATTCTTCGGCAAGGTTCGCATGGCGGATCCCCAGGTTTCCGAGGCAGAGCGCGAGCTCTTCGGCGGGCCGTTGCGCTACGACATGGGCTGGTCCCAACATGAGCACGCGGGGCTGGACTTGACCATGCGGTCGGCGCTGCGCCAGATGCCCAGACTCGTCGGCGCTGCCCTGCGGATGGCCTGGAGCGCGGATCGCCGCGCGCTCGTGGCAGTGGCGATCAGTGAACTCGGCCAGGGCATCGCCGCCGCGGTCGGCCTGCTTGTCATCAACGCGGTCATGCACGCGCTGTTAGGGGCCGGAGACGCTGTCGAGCGGCTGCACGCCGTGCTGCCGGGACTGCTCGCCGCCGCAGGCGTAGCCGTCGTCAACTCCGCCCTGGCCGGCTGGTCGACCTCTCAGGCCGGCCGCCTGGAGCCGAAGGTCGAACGGATCGCCACCACCCAGTACCTGGCCGCGGCCACCGCTGTCGAACTCGAAGCCATCGACGACCCGGACTTCCGTCGTCTGATCGACATCGCCCAGTACGGGCCCGCCTCCGCGCGCCGCATGATCGGCGCCTGTGTCTCCGCGCTGAACAGCAGTATCTCGCTGATCGCCACGGCCGGTGTGCTCACCATCCTGCATCCGGCACTGCTGCCCATGCTGCTGGTCATCGCCGCACCCCGCGGGTGGGGCGCCATGCGGGTGGCACAGGAACGCTACGTGTCGGTGATGAGCTGGATCGAGCACCTTCGGGCCAGTCGCCTCATCGGCAACCTCCTCACCGAACGCACCGCCTCACAAGAAGTGCGCATCCACGCCGTCGGTCCATTCCTCCTCGATCGGTACCGGCGCATGGCCGACAGCGCAGAGGCGGAGCAGGAACGTCTGGCCTCCAGCAAGGCCGTCACCGAATGGGTCGCCTCCGCACTGTCCGGACTGGCAATGGCAGCTACCTACGGAACGATGATCTGGCTGATCATGGCCGGGCACATGAGCCTCGCCGTCGCCGGCACTGCCGTAATCGCGGTACGGACCGGGTCAGCGAGCCTGGGTGCCCTGGTGATGAACATCAACCAGCTGCACGAAGAGTCCCTCTACGTCCGGGACCATGGACAGTTCCTGGTCGAAGCTGCGCAACGTGCCATCCCCCACACCGGCAGACCCGTCCCCGCCCAGGTCAAGCAGGTCTCCCTTGAACACGTCACCTACCGGTACCCCGACCGCGACGCACCGGCCCTGGACGACGTGACGCTCACCTTCCCCATGGGGTCGGTCATCGCCGTGGTAGGCGAGAACGGCTCCGGCAAAAGCACCTTGATGAAGATCCTGTCCGGTCTGCTCCTCCCTCACGCCGGGTCGGTGAGGTGGGGCGAGTTCGATGTCTCCGGGCTGAAGCGCTCCCAGGTCTTCGACCGCGTCTCGCTTCTCACGCAGGACTTCCAGCGCTGGCCCGTGACCGCCGCGATGAACATCCGCATCGGCCGCCCCGGCCACGACGCCTCTATGCATGACCTGCAGATGTCCATCGACTACGCCGGAGCCGGATCCGTCACCGCCAAACTCCCCAACGGTCTGGAGAGCATGCTCGGCCGCATGTTCCGCGGCGCCATCGAGCTCTCCGGCGGCGAATGGCAGAAGGTGGGCCTAGCCCGCACCCACTGGCGCAGCTCAACATCGCAGGAGGACAGCGTCCTCATCGTCGACGAGCCGACCTCCGCGCTCGACCCCGAAGCCGAGATCGCTGCCTTCGACCGCATCCGCCGCCTCGCCGCCCCGCACCGGGCCGTTGTCCTGGTCACCCACCGCATGTCCGGCGTCCGCCATGCCGACCACATCTACGTCCTCAACCAAGGGCGCCTCGCCGAGCACGGCACGCACGACGACCTCATCGCCGCACGTGGCCGGTATGCCGCCATGTTCGACACACAGGCCGCCCAGTACGCCCCGGCCCCGAACGTCCCAAAGCCTGCTTCACCCAGCGTCGTAGACAAGGCATGACCCGCCCCACCGAAAGGCAGAGCCAAGCCATGTCCTCCTCTCTCCCCCGTCAGCACGAGTTGCCTCGCAGTCCGTCCTGTCAGCAGCGCAGTACGCCGCCGCCCGGCACGCTGCGTGGCTCGGCGCAGCCGCGATCATCACCGACGATGTCGGCCGGGTCCTGATTGTGCGCCCCACCTACCGCAAGGACGACTCGTGGCCGCTGCCCGGGGGCGCCGGCGAAGCCGACGGCGGTTCATCGCGGCCGACGAGTGGGACCGTTTCCGCTGGCCCTTGATCGAGCTTCTGCGGCGACAAGGCCGGATCGAGGAAGCCCTCGCCTACGCCGAGACCCTGCCGTCAGGCCTGTACGGACTGACTTCGAGCATCGCTTGGGTCCTGGAACAGGCGGGCGCGTCGACGAGGCTCTCAGCCTGCTCAAGGCAGATGCCGACGTGGACGCGTGGCAGGCGGCCGCGCTCCTCGTCAGGCACGGTCGTGCTGACGAAGCGATCGACAGCATGCCCTCCATCTCCGATCTGCGTGCAGCCAGTCGTTGGGGGGTAGCCAAGCCACCGAGCCACCGCCAACTTGAAACCGCAGGTCCCGAAGGTGGTGTCACTGGTTCTCGGGGATGTTCACTCCGGGCTTGGGCGGCCGTCTGGGGCGTAGATCGTCCGGCAGGGCGGCCATGCCGATGAGTTCACCTTCTGCGAACGGTCTACCCGGCGACACGACCATTCTTGAGAGGAGTGCCATGTCCACCATCCAGCCAGTGATCCTGACTGCCGAGCAGGACGCCCTGCTCGGCTTCTATACGAAGCTGTTCGGCGCCGAGGAGGTCTTCCGGGTACCGGAGGAAGGGCCGGCCTTCTACCGCGGCCTGCGCATCGGCGACACCGACCTCGGGCTGGTAACCAGAACGGACCTGGAAACCGGGGCGGCACCGCGGATGCTGCTCAGCATCAGTGTCGACGATGTCGACGAGACGCTCGGCCGCGTGGAGGCTCTGGGCGGATCGGTCCGCAGCGGTCCCAGCGACATGCCGTGGGGACAGCGCGTCGCCCACATTCAGGACCCCGACGGCAATCCGGTGAACCTCACCCAGTCGATCCCGGCCCGGTGACACTGTTCCCCCGTGATCCAGGAGCGTGGGCAGAGGAAACGGCTTTGCGCCCTGTGTGATGGGCATGGGTGCTGGCTCGCCGGGGGTACTGAAGATGATCAACTTGGTGTTGCAGTTGTCAGCCCGTGATCTGGTGCATGCGGACCTGGCGTCGTGCAAGTGGGCACGTTCTAACCACCACTTGGCCGGCGTCGCCAAGCAGTTGGAACGTGTCCGGTCCGGCGAGGTCGACTACCTTGCGGTCTGCCCTGCAACGGGCATCCCTGTGGCGAAAGGTGGCGTCGACTACCAGGTCAAGAATGGGGCCGGGCACTCTGGGGCAGCTGCCCGTCCACCCCGCATTGCAGTCGTGCGGAATCGGCACGTTCCTTGTCGCAGAGCGGTCGCCCCTGTCACGCCCCGTACAGGAGCGATGCAGGGGCGACGGCCGCCCGAGTAGAATTCGGCTCATCGTAGCGAGTGACGGGCGGCCACAGAACTACGTCTTTGGTACCGGTCCGCCCGGGTCCGCAGCCCGATTCGCCGAGCCCCGAGCGGACGGGTTTGGTGCCGGTGACGGAACGCATGGACCGGGGCATCGCTTGATCCGCTGGATTCGGAAGATCCGGTCTGCACGCCTGCACCGGTAGTGCCGCTCTGTGGGCAAGGGCAGACCGATCCTCTTACGGACGCGCCAGCGTCTCAGTGGCGCACGACGCCGGGTGCAATGTCCTCGGTGAACGATGCACCAGCGGCGCGGAAGTGCTTGCTGCTGTTGACGGGGTCGACACCGCAGAAAGCGGCTTCCAGCGTGCCTGCGAGACCTGTGTTGACGGTGCCATTGTTTGACGTATTGGCCATCGACGTCATACTGCGCTTGCCGTCGGCGGTCGTGAAGGCGTACGTGTAGTAGCCCTGCACGGTGCCGGTGTGACCGTAGACCTGCACACCGCAGGAGAGCGCCCTGCCCCGCAGGCCGAGGCCGTAGGACTGGGTACCGTCCGCGTTCACCGGGACCATGCTCATCATCTCCCGCAGCTGCGGCTGGGGGACGAGCTTGCCGGACACGAGCGCGGTGAAGAACCGGTTCAGGTCTGCGCCGTTCGAGATCACGGCACCGGCGGACTGGGCCCAGGAGACCGTCTGCTCGGTGGAGTCCACCATGGGGAGCGTGGTGTCGTCGTCGCGTACGTAGCCCCGTGCGAAGGACCCCGTGAGGGTCGTCAGCGGATGCACGTACGAGGTGTTCCTCAGGTTGAGCGGCTGGAAGATCCGTTGCTCGTACTGAGTGGCCATCGGCACCCCTGTGAGGTGCTCGATCATCTGGCCCAGCACCACGAAGTTGGTGTTGGAGTAGCTGTAAGCGGCCCCCGGTGCGCCGGTGGGCTCGTGCGCGGTCGACAGGTCGATGAGCTCCTGGAAGGAGAACACCTTGTTCCGAACCGCCTCGAAGCCGGGAACGGTGTAGTAGAACATGTCGTTCGTGTAGTCCCACAGTCCGCTGCGGTGGCTCAGCAGGTGCCTTACCGTGACGCGGTCATCCGGCAGCGGCTCGGGCAGGTAGTCGTTCGCCGGCGCGTCGAGGTCGACGCGCCCTTCGGCGACGAGTTGCATGAGCACGACGGTGGTGAAGCTCTTGCTGACACTGCCGACACGGAATTTGCGATTCGCGTCCATCGCGGTACCGGCCGCGGTGTCCGCCTTGCCCGAGGCGATCCGGTAGCTGGAGGCACCGGAATCGATGCGGGTGAGCGCGCCGGGCGCGCCCTGCGCCATCGCCTGCTTCTGCACGGCGAGGACGCCCGTGACCGACGGACTGGGGAGGACAGTGGTGGCGGCGCCGGCAGGGGTGACGGCCAAGGCTGTCATCATGACGGTGCCTGCGAGCGCGACGCTCGCGTTCTTGATGCGCATCCGATTCTCTCTGACGTGATCGGGTGAAGACGCTGACGGCTGTCGCCGGCAAGCCGGGACAAGTGCCTGACAGTAAAAGTCGTGCAACTCTCGGCCCGGAGAGCGTCCTGGGCCCACGAAGTGTCGGCCAGAACCATAACGCACAGGGTGGTCGGCGGCGGGGAGCTGAGCTGCCGGTACTGCACTTGCCGAGGCCCCGTCAGGTCGCAGGCCCGCAACGTGAGGAGGCCATTCCGATGGGAAACTCAGCAAGGGCGGTCCCGCCTATGGTGCGATGCTCAGACGTCGTCTCCAGCAACCCCTCCCGAGCCCAGGCACGGTGATGATGGTGCTCGCCAATTTTCACTGGTTCGGAGGCCGTGGCGATCGCCACGGACCTGATCTCCTTGCACGAGACACGGATCCACCGACCCAGGACACCCGCCCCCTGCTGATCACCCGCGAGGCGATCGGCCTCTCGGACGCCCAATGCGACCTGATCGGCTCCTGGGGCGCCGGCCAGCGCGGACGTGCCATGTGGAAGAGCGGACGCGGTCGTCCAGGGCCTGACCACCTGCTGGAACTCCGGTCCGGTGGAGGGCCGGGTCAATCACATCAAGATGATCAAGCGCCAGATGTTCCAAATTCCCGCTCCCCGTAAGCGCGTCCTCCTGACCTACACCCGCCCGTCAGCACAGCCACTGAACGCCAGGCAGGTCCGGTGATTTCCGAGGGGCGCACAGGGTGAACTCCTCGACGACTGGGCGGGAGCACGCCATGGAGATCACCGTCCAGTGGATACGGACTTCCTGGACAAAGGAGTCTCGGGGAGAGGAGGGGGCCTCGCGTAGGAATGCGGGCCCGATTGGTTTCGCTCTCCCGCCTGCCGAGACCACCACTTCCGCACACGTGATGACCATGTATGAGCGTGACGGCTTCGAGCCCTACGACGCCCTGGAAGACCGCCGCGGGGTCGGTGCCCAGCTCCGGGTAGCCGACGGACGGCTGCGGGTCTTCTCCCGAGTCCAGCCCTTATTTGCCCTGCCGCCCCGGCCACGGCAGCCCCCGGCAGTTCGGCTCGCCCTCCCCCGGGGGGTGCGTCGGCAGCTCAACTACCGCTTCAGTAGTGCCCTGGGGATTCGGGGCTGGTCGTACTGGCTGGACACGTTCACCCTCGCATACGGCCCCGTGAACGCCGATGTGTTCCTGTCCACGCCCACCGTGCTCATCGACGAACAAGGACCTCTCCGATAACCCCGTCCTGAACGTCGGCCACTGTCCCAGATGACATTGCGTCACCGGGGCTGAACGCCCTTGATCGTCCTCACAAAGACCGCGCTTGATCTCCAAGAGATCGACGAAGCCAGCGGCCGGTGTCGCGGACGAGAACGAGTTCGGTGCTCGTCCGGCGCTGAGTGGATCGCCGCGCGGATCGGTCGGAGACGAGCTGGACGATAGCGAGAGGGGTCTCAGCGTAGGTGTCGCGGCCGCCTCCATGTCCGCCAAGGCCGTAAACCCGTGGACAGCTCTCCGGCTCTGGGTGAGCATCACCGCGATGAACAACGAACCTCTCTCCGCCCCCAAACGCGTCCGTTTCGTCGAACTCAGTGCAAAGGCGCTACGGGCGCTTGCTGACGGTGACATCGCCGGCGGCAGTGCCGAGGCCGGGGTCGCCCTTGACGCACAATTTGTCGGTGAGCGAGCCCGCTGGATCTTCGGCTATCGGGCCGACCAGCTCGCCAAAGACCCCTCTGCCGCGCCCTGGATCACGCGTGCCGCGGTGTCCGAGCCGGACGGGGTAGTCGTTGGCGACGCCGGGTTCCACGGGCCGCCGGATGAGGCCGGCATGGTCGAGGTCGGCTATACCGTCGTGCCCGGGTACCGCCGCCAGGGCTATGCCCGCGCCATGCTGAAGGCGTTGCTCGTCAGGGCCGCGGCCGACCCCGACGTCAGGACCGTGCGCGCCAGGATCGACTCCCGCAACACCGCCTCCCTGGCGTGCATCGAGGGCTTCGGCTTCACGCGCATCGGCGAGCAGGGGGACGAGCGCGACGGACTCACGATCATCTTCGAGGTTCCGGCGGACGCCATTCAGGCCGGATAGCTTTGAACAGGCTTTGGCCTGGCGGGAGTGTTGGGTAACGCGGTGCTGCCGTGGACGATTGCGGGGTGTTGGTTCAAGTGGAAGCGGTGGGGCGGCCTCAGCCCGGCCACGACTTGCTGCCCGCAAGTCCTCAGCGGGCGTCGGCGCAGTCCACGCATTACCGGCGTCGCTCTATTCTTCGTCGGTCCACTGGTCCAGAAGTTCGTCCTCGGTGACCGTGGGCGACGTCGCCCGGTCACGCAGGGACTGCTCGGTCCAGATGTCCTTGCCGCGAGGGGTGTATCTGATACCCCAGTGCTGGGAGCACTGGGCAACAAGGAACAGTCCGCGTCCGCCTTCGTCGGTGGTAGCTGCACGACGTAGATGGGGGAAGTGCTGCTGGCGTCGGAGACTTCGCAGATCAAACTCCTGGTGTCGTGGAGCAACCTCAGGTGGATGGGCTGGGTGCCGTAGAGGATGGCATTGGTGACCACTTCGCTGACGATCAGTTCGGTGGCGAACGTATGCTCTTCCAGGCCCCAGGTTTCCAACCGCTGAGTGGTTTCGGCGGGGACACGCGAGACGGTGGCGGGGTCGCTCGATACATCCCAGACCGCGACCTTGTCCGAGCCCAGCGCACGAGTGCGGGCCACCAGTAGCGCAATGTCGTCAATGGGGTGCTCAGGCTGAAGTGCCTCCCATGACGGCGCTGCAGGTCTCCTCCAGAGTTCGGCGGGGCTGGTCGGTCAGGACGTCCCGCAGAATGGTCAGGCCGGGGTCGCGGTCGCGGTTCCAGAGTTCACGATCAAGAACGTGAACGACACGGTGGGGCGTCAGCTACCAGTGCTCTTCTGCGCCGCGGTCCTCCGCCCATGGATCGAAGAAAGGCCTGAGAGCCGGTCAGGTGCCGGCTTGCCGTCAAGGACCTGTGTTGTAGAGCCGATGGGCTCGCTCACGCGGGTGCGGGCTCTGCCCGTTCCCCACAAGCGCCGGAACTCAACTCTTCTGCTGCCGACGCACCATCTCGGTGATCCAGACGGGCGCGTACGGAGATGTACAACCCGGCGAGGTCGGATAGTCCTTGAGCACTCCGAGGCGCTCACCGATGGCGAGGGCGCGAGCCCGGTGTGCGGGGTACTCGATCCCGATCTGGGCCAGGCAGTGGTTCATCGCCCACTGCAGGCGGTCCGGGGCGCCACCCATCTCCGTCTCGATGACATCGAGCAGGCCCGCCGGATCGAAGCCTTCGGGCTTCGTCAGCACACGCGCAGTGGTCAGCTCCCACCCGGAGGCGGCGACCGTGGGGTCCGGATCTGCCAGCCACGTCTGCCTCAGCTCTTCGGCGTGCGAGCTCTTCTTGACGACATAGCTCACGAGCCAGCTGTGCACCTTGGGCGCGCGCGCCTGGCGCAACATGGAGTCCAGCTCGTCGCGTGTGAAGGCCTTCGGACGGCAGATCAGGAGCGCGAGAAGCCGCGCCGCGGCGTCACCCGACTCCCAGAGCTGACAGGCCAGGTCCTGGTTCGTCTTGAGCCTCTTCGCGAGCGACCGCAGCGCGCCCAGGTTCACACCGTGATCGTCGCCGTGCTTCTCGTTGACCGCACGAATCTTAGGGTCCTCAAGCTCGCCGAGCTCGGCCAATACGCCGGCCACCGTTGCCTCGGGCATCTCGCGCTCTCCTGTCCTCATGTAGGCGCACCCCACGGTGCAAGCAGGCCTCCATCGAGGAAACCCGGTTCATGCCCGACTGCTGACCAGTACGGATCGGTGCCCGTTATCTGGTCATGGCGTGCCTGGTCAACTCCCATTATTGCGTCGAGCCTCAACGGTGGTAGCGCACCGCTTCTCATGCGTTGTGTCGGAGGAATAGTCGTCCAGCGTGGCGCCAGGGGGTCCTGCAGGCTCGCGGCGTGCCGAGCCAGCTAGCGCCCCGCCAACTCGCGTGCTCCGTGCTCGTCGCCGGGCTTCTCCGGGTAGGTAGAACGGCGATGCCCACCGCCCGGTCATGGGTGGCCAGTTGCTGGTGAAGGGCGTTGCTCATGGCGGCGAGCCCATTGGGCAGCCCCAAAGAGCAACCCCCTCATGACAGATCTGGCCAACCAGTCACTTTGCGTCATCATCCTGCAACTGACAGGCGCAACGGTTCAGGTTGCGGATACATAAGGGGGTCGGAACGGTACCGAGGGTGATCAAGGGGCGGGGCGGGATGCTGACCATCAACGTAGGAGTGCTGCTCGCCGTGATCGTCCTGCTGCGGCTGCGCCGACGCACCGAGTCCCGCAGCCGGAACGACGAGAAGCTGACCGTGATCATCGTGCTCGCTCTAGGCGTCGTTATCGCCCCGACCCCGTTGGGCGAGGGCATTGGCGACTTCCTGGGCCAGCTCGCCTCCGGCATCACCGACTCCTCCCGCTGAAACCGGAGCGCGCCCGATGGCCAACCGCCGCCCCCCGTCCCGACGCCGGCCCGCGGTGCGCCGTCCATCCCGCCGCAGCGCGCCCCCGCGTCGGCGTCGCTCGCGCCGGCAGCAGCGCCGCGACACCCAGCTGCTCCTGTTCGGGTTCGGTGCCGCCGCAGGACTCGCGCTGGTCTGGGCGGTGATCTCCTGGCTGCTGGTGAACTGGTGGGCGCTGATCGTCCTGGGGGCCCTCGCAACCGTGGGCGGGACGGTGTGGACTCACCGGTATCGCCAGCAGCAGGCCTGGGAACGGGTACGGCAACAGGCACTGCGCTACGCGCTTCCGCAACTGGACGCCCTGCACCACCGCGACTTCGAGTACGCCATCCGCGACCTGATGCGCCGCGACGGGTGCACCGACGCCCGGCAGATCGGCGGGGCCGGCGACAACGGCGCCGACGTCCTGGCCACCGACCCCCTCGGGCGCACCTGGGTCATCCAGGCCAAGCACCGCAAGGACGGCGACCGCGGCTCAGCCGTCGGCACCCCCGACCTCCAGCGCGTGAACGGCACCGCCCGCCAGCTGTACGGAGCCGACGTCGTCCTGGTCGTCACCAACGGCCGCTTCTCCACCCGATGCGCGCCACTGGCAAAGCAGCTGCACATGCACCTCGCCGATCGGCGCACCCTCGCGGCCTGGGCGAGCGGCACACGTCCGTTGTGGGAGCTCCTCCCACAGATTCCACCGCCTCGCAAAGGCCGGTAGCCCGTGTGCCGGACGACGAAGTGGTGATGCGGCCAGTTCTGCGGCCTCAGGGAACATCGGTACAGCCCGTTGGCGCTGAGAACGATCAAAGTTCAGTCGGCGTGAACACCGACTGGGCACCTTGCCCTGGGCCACTCTCCGCAGGAGTGACCGGCCGTTGCCCGGCCTCGGGGAACATCGGCACGACGGTTAACACCAAGCCGATGATCATGGTCAAGCTGAGGCTCCGAGGACGCTGACACGGTTCTCGTGCTCGCGGCGGGCCTTGCGTTGGGCAGGGACCGCCGGAACGCCCTGGGTGACGTGGAGTGGTCGGGGTCCCGTAGGAAAACTGTCACCAGTCGCAAAACCGGTATGGGGGGTCAGAACAGGCGTTCAGGGCAGCGAGCGCTGCGGTCACGCGGCGGCAAGGGCGATGACCGTGGCGAGGCGGCGGAGGCGCGGGTGAGGGCGGCAGGGTAGCTGGTCCTCTGACCGCATGGACACCTCAGGGATCTCTCTCGTCAAGCTGGGTGATCCACGCCTCTGTGTAGCCTGTCGGTTGTTCGAAAAGATTGAAGGTCTGAAGGTGGACATCGAACACCCTCATGCCGCGATCGAGGTCCCTGAAGGGTCTTGGTGGGACTGGGACGTCCTCGCTTGGGACGGTGGTCAGTTCCGACTTGCGGCGGGTTCCGACCTCAGCTATCACCACGGGCTGGAACTGGCCTTCACCGACCCGGTCTTCGTCAGCTGCCCGGCTGACTTTCACGATCCGTTCTTCCGCGCGCCCACGCCCGAGGAGTTGCTGAAGGTCACACGTCAGCTTGGTGGAAGGCCGCCCGTGCTGGTCGCCTTCGAAGCGAACGCCGGCGGGTCGGAGCCGGTCTCGTGCCTTGTCGCCGCAGACCGGCTCGACATAGTGCGGACTGCGGCGGGTTTTATCAGATACGACGGGCCGATGGCGCGGCCCGCCTCCCCGAGGCGGTCGTTGAGTACGTCCAGCAGGCGGGCCGGGGTGTCGGAGTGACCTCGGGCGTGCAGCCAGCGGGCCAGCAGACCCTGCACCGGCGGCTTCTCAGGGGAGAGTCGGCGGAAGGCGAAACGGCGGCGCATCGCCGCGTCGGCCTTCGGCTCGAAGGAACCCTCACGGTCGCGTGGCACGGCTCGTCAGCTCTCCGTCATCCCTCTGGACGATGCGATCGCCGCCAGGGCCGCGGGGAGTGACGTCACACCGTCGGACGCGAGGAAGTGGCCGGCTCCGGGAATGACCTGGGTCGATGTCCCCAGGAGGTCGGCAAGACGGTCGGTGTGGCTCGGTGGTACGTAAGGGTCCGCGTCCGATCGGATCAGGGTGAGTCTGTCGATGTGGTTGCGGATCCCGGCTAGATCCAGCGGCTTGCCGACGTGAGCGTCCAGCGCCGGAAGGGCCGGCAGCGTGTCGACGAATCCTGAGACGAGCACGAGCGCACCAAGACGCCACGGACCTGTCAGGGAGCTGAGATGGCGCAGCGCCGTGATGCAGCCGAGGCTGTGCGCCACCAGGGTCGAGCCCTCATCCGGCGCACCGACGCTGGCTGCGACGGCCGCCAGCCAGCGATCAGGGTCAGGTGCCTCGGAGTCCGGAAGGGCGGGAACGGTCGTAGAGATTCCACGGGCGTCGAGCTGCGCGGCCAGCCATCCGAACCAATGGTCCTCGGGCGTTGCGGCATAGCCGTGGATGATCGTGGCCCGCTGCTGGGTTGTCTTCAGTGTCATGGCGCTGGACGGTACGGCTTCACGCCAGCGTGAAGGTCAAATCGTAGGAGGACCCGTGCGTATCAGCAGACTCGCCCAGCTGACCGGGGTGACAGCGCGAGCGCTGCGCCACTATGAAGACTGCATGCTCCTGGTCCCCGAGCGCGACCGGAACGGCTACCGGGCCTACACCGATTCCGACATCGCGCGCGTGGCCCAGATCAAGACGATGATTGCCGCAGGCCTCGGGACCGCAACCATCCGCCGTTACCTCGATTGCGCTCGTTCGGGTGAGCACGGTGTGTCACTTGAGATGTGCCCCGACCTTCGCGCCGAGCTGGATGCCCTGGCGCGACGCCTTGATGCCAAGGAAGCCTTGCTCAGGGAGACTCGGCAGCAACTTTCGGCACTCACCTCCGCTCGCTAGAGACGGGACATGCTGTCGTGGCGAACAGGAACTGTCTACACCAGCGGTGCATGGCCCGAACTAGTTTCCGAACCGTTTCCCGTCTGGTCACGTTCGCCCAGCTCCACGCTCAGCCCGGCTAATGGCAACAACGTCATGGCCAGCAACAGCTAGGCGGTGAGAGCGGTGATGAGGGCTTCTGTGGGGGTGCCGTCTGCAAGGTAGCGGATGCCGTCGCCGGGCGGGGGCGGGGTTGCGCCCTTGGTGAGGGGGTGGCGGCGGGCGGTGGCGGCGTGCCACCTGTGCCGCTCGTCCCACACGAGCGCGGGGGGGGTGCCCCTATGTCGTTCGTCAATCTTGCGCACGCCCACGTCTTCGGTGTCGGACATCGCGCCCTTCCCAAGGGGGTTAACGGTGCCGGCCTTGGCATCGGTGTCGTGCGCGCGCATCCACGTTATGCGGGCCAGGAGATCGAGACTCCACAGCTCGCCGACGTCTTTGTGGGCACGGGGATACGGCTGCGCTTGGCCTGTGTCACCGCCGTCGACCCCGAGCGCCAGGTCGTCGCCGTGGCCGACGCCGAGGGCGGCGGCGAACTCGGCTACGACACGCTCCTCTACGCGCTCGGCAGCCACGCGCGTGCTCGGCCACTCCAGGGACGCCGTGGTCGGCGCCACGTACCGGCAGTGCGCGTCCGGGGCCGGCGGGAGCCACTGGGCGGGGTCCTGGTCGGCCTTCGACCTGCTCGTACGAGCCGACACCGCGACGAGCGAACGACGGTGAGGGAGAGCGCGCCGAAGCCGCGCACAGGGGGTGCGGAGACCGGACCATGAGCTCGCTCAGAGAATGGGGCCTCATGGACCATCTCCTGCATCTGGACCGCACGCTCGACGAGCTGGACCCGCCCCGCTGGGACCCTCCCGCCGCCGACGCCACCCGCTTGGTACGCACGGTGCATGCCTTGCGGGGCGTACGCCTGGGCGAACTCGGACCCGCAGACCTGCGGATGCTCGTTGCCCAGCAGGTGGCGCTCCCGTACGTGCTGCCGCTCGCGGTGCGCCTGCTACTTGAAGAGCCCCTGCTCGACGCCTGTTTCTACGAGGGCGACCTCCTGCTCACCGTCGTCGGTTCTCCGCCCTCGGCCTGGGTCCCGCTACCGGATCTGAGCGCCCGACTGCGCGCCGTGATCACGACACTGCCGAAGACCGCGGTCGCGGACCTGCCCCGTGGAGCCACCGAGGAGCTAGCCCGTTTCGCCGTGCGGCCCGAACCGCTTCGCTGAATCTCCCTGGGCCGCCTGGCCGGCCGGGCCACCAGCAGGTGGCCGACGGGCCGTGCCAGGGGCCAGCACGGGCTGGCGGACGGCCGGATCCCTTCACGGGCCAGTGTCACCCTCTCCCAGTCGGTGGCAACGACCGCAGGTTGCGCTCCCTGATCCATCCCCCGACGTCCACCATGCTTCCCCTCCGCACAACGTTCCTGCTGCACGCAGCCGAACTGCTCAGCGCCGCGGTGACCATCCCCGCCCACGCCCTTGCCCTGAGCGCCCCGTGGCCGACGGGTCCCCCGGCCCCGTCCCACGTCACCGTCGGAGCCGCCACCGTGGCCCGCAGTCGGCCGTTCCGGATGCTGGCCGTCTCTCTGACCCTCGCCGCCCCACCGTTTCCGCCGTCTTGGTCTCGCGGGTGCCCTACTCATCGAGCGCGGCTACACCACCACCGAGGCCGCCTGGGCACTCGGGCTGGGCGGCGCCGGGCAGACCCTGGGCCGAACCCTGTACGCCACCCTCGCCCGCCGTGCCGCACCCACCCCGCGAACCGTCGCACTCATCGCGCTCGCCGGGCCCACCACGGCCGCCCTGGCGCTGCTCCCCGGCCCCTACCCACTGGTAGTCGCTCTCTCCGTCGCCGCCGGCATGGTCCGGAGCAACCTCACCCCGCTGCACCGCCATCACCGACCGCTGGGGAGCCACCCACTACGGCCGCCTCTCGGGGCTTCTCGCCGCACCTACGACCACCGCCTCAGCACTCGCACCCTTCGCCGGCGCCGCGTTGGCCCTGCGGCTCGGCGGTCACCCCCACGTCTTCCTCGGACTCGCCCTCATCTCCGCTGCTGCCTGCCTCACCGCCCCCAGGTCCGCATGGCCATCGCCCGGCTGACAGCGCGGCAGCCGTGCCACGGTCCGATGCAAATCCGCCCGGGTTACACGCCGTATTCCGTGACTGCGCTGACCGGCGCGACAAGGACGGGGCCGACGGGAACGCGTCCGCAGCGGATCCCGCGCGCCCCGACCACCGCCGCCGAGCAGACCCTCAACGGCCATCCGACGACGCCCTCTCCTGGGCTGCGCGACGCCTCAGGCCCGGTTTCACGTGGCTGCTGACACTGCCGGAGCGGCCGTGGACGCGAGCGAGGTGTTGCTGGAGCCGGATGTGCCGGAACTGGTACACGGCACCGGCCTGCCGGAGCACCCCCCGACGGTAGGCGTCGTCCAGGAAGGCGGCGGTGTCCCACGGCAGTCTGCGCGTCAGCGGCAGCCAGAACCGGGCCACCGTCAGCCACTGCCCCCATGCCGTGAGGGCGAGCACGTACGCCGCCGAGCCGCCCAGCCCGCCGACCGCCCCCAGAAGCAGAGCCTCGTCCAGCGGCCACAACAGCGTCCAGGGCAGCACCTGCTGGAGCAGGCCGACGACGACGTGTCCGCAGACGGCGAGTCCGGCAGTGACACCGGCAGCAAGCACGAGGAACTGCCGGGTGGCGGCTGCCCGGTTGACGGACAGCAGTCGCATCGGCGTGGCCGCGGCGGCGATGTCCACGGGGGCCTCGAAGGCTGCGACGAGTCCGAAGGTCAAGCCGGCCGTCAGACCGAAGATCAGTGCCAGGGCCAGCGTGTCCTGAAGCGCCGCTCCGATCAGATCCGCGTGCGGGACGGTTCCGGCCAACGCGCGAAACATCGCGGTCGTCCAGGCGTGTGCGACTCCCAGCACAGAGCCGGCCAGGAGCCCGACCCCGAAGCGCGTGAGGATCTCCCGAACCGGCCTGTGCTCGATCCCGGGAGCCACGGCCGCCAGCCTGAGTCGTACCTGGGTGGGAACGGCCACGGCACGGCCCGCCGCGGCGAGGGCACAGTGCGCGAGACCGAAGACGACCGCAGAGCAGAGCCCGAACACCGCCACCTCAAGCATCAGTGAGGTCTGCACAGGCGGAATGTACCCGACAGAAACGGCGAAAAGCATCACAAGCCCGTTGGCCGCGAACATGCACAGTCCGCCGAGCAGCGCGGTGTGCAGCACCCGCATCGGCAGCCGTACGGATGCGCCGAGCCGCCACCAGGCAAGGTCCCGACTGTCGTGGGCACCGGTGGCCAGGCTGTGGGCGAGGTAGCCGAGCCAGCGTTCGGCTTGGCCAGGGTCGCGGTTGCGCTGTCCGGGGGCGGAGTCGTCCCGTTCGGGGGTGCGGTGCCGGTAGACCGTGGGCACGAAGTTCGCCAGCAGATGTTCCTCCAGGTGGCGCCCGGTAGGAAAACGCACGGTGTCGAGCAGTTCAACGGGGTCGTTTCCGGGCACCTCGCTGTACATCGTCCGCGCCAGGGTCACCATCAGGGGCGTGCCCAGGACCTGTCCGAGCTGTCTGCTCGCCGGGGTGTCGCGGCGCAGTTCGTCCAGAACGGCACCCCACACACCTGTGGCGCCGCCACTGCCCAGGGAGTCTCCGAGGCGGTCGGTCCGGGGCAGGTACGCGGCCAGATCCTCGACGGTCAGGTCGGCGAGTTCGACGCAGGCTGCCAGCACCAGAGGCGCGTGCACGTCGCGGACCGCTCGGGCGTACTCGTCCCGTCGGCTGGTCAGCACCAATGGATGGGACGTGGCGTTGAGTGCTTCCAGCGCGGGGCCGCGCAGGGCTTCGGCAAGCTCGTCGAAACCGTCCAGGACGGGCAGAATCAGATCGGAGTCGACGAGTTCGGCGGCCAGCGTCGCACCCTCGGGAGTCGTACGGGCCAGATGCGGGTGGTCCCGTAGAAGATGGTCGATTAACAGGTCTCGTGGTGTGACGGTCAGCGGGTCCCACGATCCGATGCTGAGAATGACCGGCACCCGGAGGGAGGAAGTCGGAGCCGCGAGGAGCCCAAGGACGAACTTGATGGCCAGGATGGACTTTCCCGAGCCGGCGCGACCGAGAATGACCAGTCGCTGCGACTCGATATTCCGATAGGTGTCGGCGACCGTCCGCAGGTCGCCGTTCAGGTCCAGATCCCGGGCAGGGACTCCCGGCTGCAGGCGCTGGATGTTCTCCGGACGGTCCATCAGGACGGCGGGAGCCGACTGGTATCGCACGGGTAGGGGGAACGGGTCATGGACGCGACGATGTTTTTCCTCCCGCTGCCCGCGTCGGCCGACCTCGCGGGCCAGTGAGGCGGCGGCTTCGGCAAGCGGGCCGGTGGGCGACGCCCCGGCCGACGTCACGGCTGGCCCGGGTACGGGGAGCGGCGCGGCAGGTGCAGGGGTCGCCGCCTGAGTCCGGGGCTGAACGGTCGATGCCGGTTCCCCCGGCTGACCGGGCGGTGCCAGCTCCTCGGGCTGAGCAGCGGAGGTCGGCTCCCCCTGCGTACCGGCGGGTGTCAGCACCTCGGCCGGATCGGCGAGGGCCGGCTGTGTCCCGTCCAGGGCCGCGGTAAGCCGTTGCCACTCCTCCGGCGTCACGTTCAGGACTTCCGCCACCTTCTGCAGCGTCCTCAGCCGGTGCTCGGGGAGTCTGCCGTTCTCCAGCCGGCCGATCGTGCTCACGCTCACCTCGGCCCGCTCCGCCAACTGCTCCTGGGTGAGGCCGGCGCGTCTGCGCAGCTGACGCATACGCGTGCCTAACTCATTGCTCACTGGCGGACTCTCACCTTCCGTGGACACCGGTACCCCCCGAGCGTATCGAGACGACCGGTCACGGATGACCGGTCGCAGATGACCTCCCCCTGACCTGCACATGCCCTGTTCTCCGAACCCGGTGGGCCACATCGTGGTCATGCCGGCGGAGCGTCGGCCACCTCGCACAAGGGAGTACCGGATTGAGAACTTCATCAGCCCGCCACCGTCGCCTCGCCGGCGTCCTGTTCGCGGCGGCACTGCTTCCGGCCGTGTCCTTGGGATCGGCCGCCCGGGCGGACTCCCCGGCCGTCCCCGGCGTCGACTTCACGGACGGCTTCGGCCTGAGCCAGGTCGCGGACGCCACCGAAGTACGCTCCAGCACCGACTTCACGATCACCGTCACCACACCGGAGGTGGCCGGCCCGCACCGTATCCGGATCTTCCTGCCCAGCGGGTACGCCGACGATCCCGACCGGCGATGGCCCGTCACGTACTTCCTCCATGGGGGCGGCGGCAACGTGGACGATGCCGCCGCAGCCCCGGCCCTGCACTCCGATGCCATGATCACCGTCGTTCCCTACGGAGGTCTGAAGAGCTGGTACGCCGACTGGTACATGCAGAACACCGCCGTAGGGGCGGCCAACTGGGAGACCTTCCACCTCGAACAGGTCGTCCCCTACATCGACGCCAACCTGCGCACCCTCCCTGACCGCGAACACCGGGCCGTCACCGGGCTGTCCATGGGCGGATCAGGCGCACTCCACTACGCCCAGGCCAGACCCGACCTCTTCGGCCACACCTCCTCCCTCTCCGGCGGAATCGACTTCTCCATGGCCACGGTCCGCGCGGCCGTACTCGCCACGGAGCTCAATCTGCCCGGCGCCTGGTGCGCGCTCAGCACGTCGAGCAGCCAGGGCTGCCCGACCTACGGACCGTACGTCGACAGCGACGCCGTCTTCGGCTCGCCGTATCCGGTCCTGGGCGCGGACCACCGCTGGAACGCCTACGACCCCGCCGCCCCGGCCAACCTGTCCAAGCTCAAGAACACCCAGGTCACCCTCTACAGCGGGGACCAGGGCGTGATCGACGCCAACACGGCGACGGCCGCCCGCACGGTCAAGAACCGCTTGGACCAGCTCGGCATCCCCAGCCGGCTCGTCGACTACGGCAACGGCGCCTCCCTGTCCCCCCAGTGCGACGGCAGCCACACCTACAGGTGCTGGGGCCCGGCCTACGCGGACTACATCCCGCGCCTGGAGGCCGCTTTCGAGGCCGCCGCGCAGAACTGAGCCGGCAGGACCGGCACAAACCCGACCGAGCGAGACCTCTCCGAGGAGCGGACACCGAATGACCACCCGAAACCGTACGAAACTGGCCTCCGTCATCGGCGCCGTGTGCGCGACGGTACTGACGCTGTCCAGCTCTGCGGCGCACGCCGCCACCACCGAGTCCGACCACTCCGCCACGCTCGCCGCGCTCAAGGCGTTCCAGGCGGCGGCGGGGCCCGGCGCCGCCGTCCACGCCGGAAACGGCAGCGAGGCCTGGACCCTGTCGGCGGGTACGGGAACCGTCAACGCCAACCGTCCCATCAAGGCCGACGAACACATCCGTATCGGCAGCCAGACCAAGACGTTCACAGCGGTGGTGGTGCTGCAGCTGGCCGAGGAAGGCCGCGTCTCCCTGGACGCGCCGATCGATGACTACCTGCCCGGTGTCGTCACCGGCAACGGCTACGACGGCACCCGCATCACCGTGCGCCAGCTGCTCCAGCACACCGGCGGTCTCGGCGCCTACTCCCCCTCCCCCGGGCTGAAGACGCCCCCGTCGAACCCGGACGGCACCTTCAGCCTGGCGACGGTGGTGCGGTACGCACTGGACGCCTCACCCCCGGTCTCCACCCCCGGTGAAGGCTTCACCTACTCCAACACCGGCTACTACATCCTAGGGATGCTCATCGAGAAGCTGACGGGGCAGCCGGTGCACAAGGCCGTGACCGAGCGCGTCATCGAACCCCTGGGCCTGTCCCACACCCTCTTCCCCGCACCCGGTGACCGCGCCCTGCCCACGCCGGCCGTCAACGGCTACCACGGCGTCCGGGTGGGCTCCTTCTACCTGTGGGTGCCGGCGGTCTCGTACGACCCTTCGCTGTACAGCAGCGTGGGAGCCATGGTTTCCACGCTGGAGGACCTGAGCGCCTTCTACCAGGCGCTGGCCACCGGCAAAGTCCTCTCCGCGGAGAGCCTCGCCGAGATGCGCACCGCACGGCAGGTGAACACCGGCACGGGTTACGGCTTGGGCCTCCAGACGTACGGGCCCTCCTGCGGCGGTACGGCGCGGGGCCACTCCGGTGGTGTCCCGGGTTACCAGACCTTCACCCTGACCATGGACGACGGCCGCTACGCCTCCGTCGTCACCAACCTGCTGGTGCAGGTCGGCCAGCGCCCGGACCCGCAGCTGATGCAGCTGCTGGACACGGCGCTGTGCGAGGACGCACCGCAGCGCGACTGACGCTGACACCCGGCGTTCGCGCGCAGAGTCCTCGATCATCGCAGCGAATCACCACCACCTGACGTGGCCGGTGTGCGCGTCGTCGGCCGCTTCTCCCAGCAGCAGGCAGCCGACGCAACAGGGGAGCGCACACCGGCCACCCGTCCAGCACGCTCTGCCGCGCACTCACCTCTCTCCCTCCCCTTGCCTGCGAGCGCGCCCTCCGGGCCGGCTCTTCGTACGCCGGCGCTCGGTGTTACGCACTCCTCCCTCATCCCCCATGTCCCGCGGCACCAAGGAGTTGACATGGCACACCGGTACCGGTGCGGCGAATGCAGGTTCGCCACCCGGTGGACCACCGAATCCGAGGTCGGCGATCTCGCGGCGGCCCACTACGCCGAAAACCACCCCGGACTCGCACTCGGCGGCATCGTCGAGATCAACCAGAAGAACCCCAACTCCCTCGGGTGCCTGCCGATGCTCGGGATCGCGTTCCTCCTGCTTGTCATCGTCGCCGCCTGCCAGCGGTAGGCCACCAGCAGCCCGAGCGACCTGCGTCGCGACGGGCCGCACCTCCCGTAGGGGGGCGACGCGTTCCGCGGACATGCATCCGGGCGGCATGGGCTCCACACGGCTCCCTCGCTCGTCCACGCGGCACGGTCTGCAATCGCGCGCTGGAGAACGCGCAGAGCGAACGCCCTCGCGGGACTTCAGCCGGACACACGAAAGGTCACAGTGCCATGGCGGACGACAATGACCCCGGTCTCACTCCCCAACCGGACCCAGCACAGGCGCCGAACGGTCCGGTGATGCCGAGCGCGGCAGCAGAGCCGACGACGCCCCCTCCGGGACCACCACCCCCGCCCACGGTGCCGGGGAGGACGCCCAACGCCTCATCGAGCTCGTGGTTCCCCTCCCTACCAGGGCTGCTACGGGCCAGCCCCGGGCGCCGGCGTGCTGTCGTCCTGGGCGGTCTCACGGTGCTGGTTCTCGCCCTGATCGGCGGGCTTCTGTCGCTCACGTCCTCGTCCTCCGACTCGAAGGAGACGCAGACCGCGCACCGTGACCTGCGGCCGTTCAGGGAAGCGGTCGACGAGCTGGCCACAGCGCCAGGGTTGCGCTACAAGGACACCTCGGCCTTCGGCATCACCGAGAACGAGATCAACGTCACCGCGAGCGGCAGCCAGTTCGGCAGCACGTCGTCCGGTCGGAACGACCACGGGCGGGACGTACTGCGCATAGGCGGCAAGACGTTCACGCGGTGGCAACACGACCCCGCCCCCGCGGAAGACGTGAAGGCAGGCGCGAAGGCCCCGCCCAGCGAATGGATCGTGGGACTGGACGACGGCTCGGAACTCGTGGACGAGGCGCTGGCGCGTACCGTCGCCCCGCCGAAGCTGGCCGCCGTGCTGGACAAGGCCCTGACCGACCTGGAGAAGTCACCGCGGGCAAAGGGCTCCGGGCTCACGAACTCGTCGGAGCGGCGTCCGTCGAACGTGAACGGAACACCCGCACTCGGCGTCAACACCTCGGCGGGACGCCTGCTGGTGACCAAGGCCGCGCCGCATCGCGTACTGCGCCTGGAGGCGTACGACCTCCGTGAAGGCCTCTCCGACATGAGGGAGCAGATCGGGAAAGGAGAAGTGCCCGAAGCTCGCCCCAGAGTGACCACGGGGCCACTGGCATCCGGCGACGGCGAGGGAATGGACCTGACCCCGATCCTCGCCGACGCCGCCGACAAGATGTTCGACACTTTGGTCGAGTACGCCGACCAGCTCAAGGACGCTACCGACCGGGGCATTTCCTTCACCCTGGACGGTGCGGGCGAGATGGACTGCAGCCCCTCGGGCTGCACCGCCACCCAGAACTTCACCGGCTCGGTCAGCTCCATCGCGCGGAAGGAACGCGTCAGCAAGGGCGAAGTCACCGCGGTGATGAGCGCCACGTTCTCCATCGACGGCAAACCTGCCGGCGAGTGCACCAGCCCGCAACGCACCTTCCCTGTCCGCGGCAACGACGTCTCGGGCACCCTGAAGTGCTCCAATCCCGGAGCCGGACCGCTCTACGCCTCGGTTGCGGCCCGTGTACAGGCCCAAGCCCAGGCCGACGCGGATCGCTGCGGCTGCAAAGTCCGCCTCACCTACCCGCTCCGCGCCAGCACCCTGATCGACGCCCGCGCGCTCGCCAAGGTCGAGGCGCGGAATCTCGCCGACCGCGGGCGGCGGGAACGCGACGCCGCGACCTGTGCCAAGCCCCACAGCTTCCCGTCCGGCACCCGGGTGCTGCTCGCCGGCGGCGCCACTCGGGCCATCGAGGACATACGCATCGGGGATCGGGTGATCGCCACCGACCCGGAGCGGTCGGTCACGGCGGCCCGGCCGGTGACCAACACCATCACAACCGAGGGCGACAAGGACTTCACCCGGCTCACTGTCACCACCGACCATGGGCCGGCCACGGTCACGGCGACGGACAATCACCCGTTCTGGCTGGAGGGGTACGGCCAGCGGTGGAAGAACGCTGGTGACCTCCGGGTGGGCGACACACTGCGCACGCCGAACGGCGCCGGCGCGGCCATTACCGAGGTCCGGGATCAGCAGGGCCCGCAACGCACACACGACCTCACCGTCATTGGCCTGCATACGTACTATGTGCTGGCGGGGGCCACGCCGGTCCTGGTTCACAACTGTGGTGGATCGCAACCCGGACACTCCGATCTTTGCAGGTGCGACCCGGAGAAGCCCCGCAGCGAGGTTGTCCTGGACGCGGACTCGTTCGAACAGGCCAGAAACCAGGCCCTGGACACCGTGGGGCCCATCGATACCGGTTCGTGGCAGCGTCGGCAGGGGACGATGGAGTCTGCGGTCGACACATTCGGTAGGGATACCGGGTTCACCGCGACCAGCGGTGGGGAATACAGGTCGTTCCGCCTGGATACCGACGACCGAATCGGCCCGCACATCAATGTGATGACGGGTAAGGGTGCGGCGGTTCGAAAATGGGCGATAAGGTTCCCTGGCGGGAGCGGGGGTATTTCAACGTGGTTGAGGCGGAACGTATGACCGACGGTAGTTCTTATGGGAGTCATCCGGAATACCTTCCGGACTTCATGAATGACCCCCGTGACGACGACGGCCGACAGGTGATGAAGCTGGATCTCGCCGAGAACCGCGCGCTGGCGGCGGCGACGTTGAGCAGATTTCCGGCTGCTACCGGCGACGTGATCGACTTCGAGTCCACTCCGTTTGAAGACCGCCTCTGGTGGGACGATGAGGAGCACTGGACGAGGATGGCGGCGGAGCTGCTCTCCTCGTACGTACAGCGGGGTGAGCGGATCGCCGTCATCTGGGGCAACTATCTGATGCCGGCGGTGACCATGCCTGCGGATGTTGCGGTGCGACATGCGCGGGACATCCTGGATGCCGGGCCGCACTTCTGGATCCATCCGCTTGGCGGTTCGGTGCTCATCGAATGCCTAATGGATGGACAAGTGACGGTCGTGACGATTCCGTCAAGCTAAGTACAGAACCAGTGAGAACGCCCCGCCGGGGAATCGGCGGGGCGTTCTCACTGGTCTCCAATCGTTGTTCGCAGCCAGGCGGCCAAGCGGCAAGATTCGGAATTTCCTGAGTAGGTAACGCGGAGCCGAATACGGTCCGTGAATTGCGATCGGGAACCAAGCTGAGAGATCGCGTGACGCCCCTTCCTGCGCAACCTGAAGAGGGGGCGTTACGGGTTTGACGGCAACGCTGACGGCAACGTCAGCGGACGACGGCTATGACGGGTGGGTCGTCGGGGTCGTTGTCGGTGGGGCTGAGGGCGTTGCCGAGGGTGTTGATCGCCTGGCGCTGGAGGCGGAGTCGGACGTGGGCGTAGACGCCGGCGGTGACGCCGATGTGGGCGTGACCCAACAACTCCTTGATCACGACGATGTCGACGCCCTGTTCTAGAAGCAGGGTGGCGGTCGAGTGCCGGAGGTCGTGGAACCGGATGCGGCGGAGCCCGGCCCGGTTGAGGAGTCGGCTGAAGCTGCGGGTGAGGTTGGCAGGTTCGAGAGGGCCGCCAGTGAGGGTGGTGAACACGAGTCCGTTGTCCGACCAGCCCGTCCCTGCGACCTGGCGTGCTTCCTCCTGCTGTTCCCAGTGAGTCTTCAGGGAGTTGACGCATTCGGTGGGGAGGACTATGCGACGTTCGGAGGCGCGGGTCTTGGTGTGCAGGACGGTCAGGCCACCGGTACGGGTGCGCTGGAGGGAACGGTGGATGGCCGCGGTTCCCGTGTTGAGGTCGAGGTCGTCCCAGTGCAGCCCGAGGAGTTCGCCCTTGCGGAGGCCGGTGCGCAGGGCGAGTTCGTAGAGGGCGTGGAGCCGGTCGCTGCTGGTTGCGTGGAGAAACTGTCGGGCCTCGCTGGCGGTGAAGGGCTTGAAGCGCCGGGGGCGGGGTGCTGGGGTCTTGACGTTGCGGGCGACGTTGCGGGGCAGGTCGTCTTCGCGGACGGCGTGCTCCAGGGCGGACTTGAGGACCGAGTGGACGTAGGTCACGGTCAGCGGGGAGAGCCGCTTGTTGCAGCACTGGCCGATGGCGCAGCAGGAGCGCCGGTCGGTGTCGCGTCCCTGGGTGCAGCACTGGCAGGCGACGCGGAGGCGGTCGAGGAAGGTGCGGACGTCGCGGGCGGTGAGCCGTGCGAGCTTCTTTGCCCCGAGGCCGGGGTTGAGATGGAGGCGGACGCAGGCGGTGTAGCGGGTGTGGGTGTTTTCCCGTACCTGGTGGACGGCGACACTGTTCAGCCAGTACGTCAGGTACATGCCGACGGTGCTGTCGGCCGCCGCGACGGGCAGGCCGAGGTTGCTGGCGGCGATCTTCTCGGTGAGCTTGGCGAGGGCTTCCTTGCGGGTGGTGCCGTAGACGCGGACGCGCTTGCGGGTGTTGCCGGGGGCGAGGACGTATCCGGCGGCTTCCCAGCGGCTGTCTTTGCGCTGGTAGACGGTTCCGTCGCCGTTGGCGCGGGAGCGGGTGCGGCGGGACGAGGCGGGGCGCGGCGTGGTCATCAGGCGGCGGCTTCCTGTTCGAGGCGGGCACGGATGAAGTCGGTCAGGGCGTGGGTGGGGATGCGGCGGGCGCGGCCGAGGGTGATTGAGGCGAGTTGGCCGGTGCGGAGCAGGTCGTAGACGGCGGAGCGGCCGAGCTGGAGGCGGGCCATGACCTGGGGCACCGTGAGCAGATCCAGCGCCGGAGCCCTCTCTGTGCGGAGAGCGGCGAGTAGGGGCGAGGTCATCAGCAGCCTCCTTCGGCCGTGAACTGCCGTTCCAGTTCTTCGCGGTGCCGGACACCCGCGGCGAGGAGCGCGCCGCCGGGGCTGTAGCCCGAGCCCTGGTAGGCCCAGTGGCCGATGACGAGGGTGGTGTCCGGGTCGTGCTCGGGCAGGCTGGCGTGGGCGCGGGCCTGTTGGGTGCGCCAGGTGCGGCGGGCGTCGCGCAGCGCGCCGAGGGTGGTGGAGTAGCGGCGGGATTTGGTGGAGAAGTGGCCTCGGAAGCCGAGCATGTGCGCCCACTTCCAGAGCTTGAGGCCGGTGAATTCCGGCAGCCTGCCCAGCTCCCAGCAGGTGCGGATCATCTGCCGCACATGCCGGGCGACGGCGAGCCGGGGCAGGGGACGGGCCTGCCCGGTGCCGTCACAAGCGGTGCACGGGAGCGGGGTTCCATGAGGCAGGAGGGTGGCGCCGCGTCCCTGGCAGGGGCGGCAGAACAGGGCGTGGTCGAGGGTGCCGGAGGCGTCGGCGGACTTGGTGGCGTACTTGGCCACGTAGGCGGCCACGGCCTGGTCAGTGAGTTCGGCGTCAGTGCCGAAGGCGGCGATCTCGCGCACGTCGAGCTGTGTTCCCCAGGTGAGTTCGCGCTCCCCGATCGCGTCCGACGTGAGGGCCACTCGGACACGGCGGGCTGCGGCCCGGATGGCGTCCGTGAGCACGGTGACGGTGGCAGACGGGGGCGGGGGCGTGGTGTTGCCGTCGGGGCCGTCGAGCCGGATGACGGCGTGGAAGTGGACCAGGCCGCGCTTTTGGTACTCGGCGACTTTGGCGAAGGAGATCCGCAGCACGGCGCGGGCGGCCTTCTGGGTGAGGCCGAGCCGGGCGGCGATCTCGCGGCGCAGGTAGATGGTGAAGCGGGCCCACAGAGCGGAGGCGTGGGCGTTGAACAGGACCGCACCCGCGTAGTCGTACGTCGCCGGGTTCAGCGGCGTGCCCAGTAGGGCGTCCGTGGGTCCGTGGAGCTGGTGACAGCGGCAGGGCCTGATGTCGCCGCCGGGGGTGGTGGGGCGGTTGTGGACGGGGCCGAAGGAGGGTGCGGTGAGGGTGGCGAAGACGCGGGGGTGGGTGCGGACGGTGTCGGGCACGGTCTTGCCGCCGGAGAGGCCGGCGCGGATGAGGTGGTAGGTGTCGGCGGCGTAGAGGCGGGAGCAGGCCGGGCAACGGGAGGAGCGGCGGTTGCCGCACGTGGTGAGCAGGCTGCCCGTCGGCTCGTCGGAGGAGGTATAGGCACGAAGGGCTTCGCCGGTCGTGGTGTCGACGGTGGTGGTCTGTCCGGTCAGGCGGATGGGTTCGGCGCAGCCGCCGAGGCGTTCGATCTGCTGCTGTGCGCGGTCGAAGTCGGGGTGGTTGACGAGGTGGAGCAGGTCCCGTACGGCGGGGCTTGCCACGTGGCGCAGGTCCAGGGTGACCATTCGGGGCGTGTCCCTTCGGTTCGGGTGGGTGGCCCCGAGCAGCAACCAGCCGGATCTGTCGGCTTGTTGGTGCTGCTCGGGGCATGGCGAACCAGCCCCAGGGGCGGGCGTGGGTTCAGCGAGGGGGATGTGGCCGGTGGGGGCCGGTGCTCAGAGCTGAGCGAGTGCGGTGGTGGCCACCGGCAGGGCGATGCCCATGCGTGTGCCCAGGTGAGCGGCGGTGATCGGTGTTCCGTGCTCGGCGCGGTGGGTGTCCGCGATGCGCCGGGCCGCGTCCAGCAGGGCGGCCGGAAGGGCAGGGCCGGAAGCGGGTCGGCCCGTCGTGGTGACGGCGACCGGCGGAGCGGCGGCCGGAGCGGGCTCCAGCTCCTCGATCAGGGAGGCGGCGATCTGCGGGGCGGGCGTCGGGGGTGCCGATTCGGGTGATGGTGCGACGTCGGGCACCGGCTCGGTGGCAAGGGTGGCGGCGGTGGCCTCCAGGTGCAGGTTGGGGCGGGTGTGGGTGTGGAACTGGGCGAGGAAGGCGGGGCCGACGTGGCCCCAGCCGAGGAGCAGGAGCGGGGCGACGGTGTCCAGGCAGGCCCGTCCGTAGCGTCCGGCCAACAGCGGTTCGGCGGTGTTCAGCGCGAGGGTGAGCAGGCCTCACAGGTGCAGCAGCCGGGTGCCGGCCTTCAGCTCCGCCTTGGGGACGCCGCGCAGAGCGAGGAAGCGCAGGGCGACCAGGAGCCCGACGACGGACAGGTCGACCATGGGGGCGATCAGTGGCGCGATCGGGTGGGGGACGCCGAGCCGCAGGGCGAGGGCCCAGACGTTGCCGAAGGAGAAGACGAAGGCCAGGGCCGCGATAACCGCCATGACCACGGTCACGGTGCGCCGGGTGAACCGTTCCTCCGCCATGCCCTCAACCTCCTTTCCGGTGTGGGCTTTCGGGGCTACTTGGCGAGCGACGGCCGGGGTGCCGTGGTCCGGCCGGTCGAGGCGAGGAGAGCGTCCAGGCACAGGTCCGGATCGGCGGTCAGGTGCGAGGTGGCTTCGGCGACGCGGGCGGCGTCGGCGTCGGAGACGTAGGGGGTGCGGATGCGGGTGTAGCCGGGGCGGCCCTGCATCGCCATGACCGCGACGCCGACGTAGGCGGGGTCCTGCAAGGTGACCGGGCTGGCATCGGGCCAGTTGCGGATGTCGTCACCGAGTGCGGCCACCGCTGCTTCCACGGTCTTCTGCGCGAAGGACAGCCCGATGGGGCACACGTCGCGGATGAAGGTGGGGATGGCGTCGCCGGTGGTCTTCTGGCTGATCAGGATCACCAGGATGCCTACGCTGCGGCCCTTCTTGACCAGGTCCTCCACCAGCCGGGCGTTCTCCGCCGTCAGCGCGGCCAGCCGTTTCGTGGCCGGGTCGCTTCCCTTGTACTCACGGAAGTACGTGTGCGCCTCATCAATGATCAGGACCGTGAGCGGCCACTGCGGCGAGGGCCCGACGTGCCACATGTTTTTCACGCCCAGCACGTCCCGGATGGTCGCCGAGCGCCGCTTGCGCAGCTCCACCAGGCGCTTGAACAGCGCGTTCGCTTCATCGAGATCGTCTCCGCAGAACGCGAACATCCGCTTGACCAGGTCGGCGTAGTCGCCCTCCGAGGCCCGCGACACCTTCCCGTCCGCACCCGCGATCTGCACGGACGCAGACGGCGCGAAGTCACAGACGAACTTGTTGACCCCCGAGGTCTTGCCCGCACCCGGGACGCCGGCCACCGTCACCCCGGGCACGTTGGCCAGGGACACGCACACCTTCGCGGCGTACTCGTCGATGCCCAGCTCCCAGCGCGTCAGGTCCACGGGCGGGAGGCCGGAGGGCCGGTGCGTGGTTGGCGTGGTCAGCGGGTCGGAGCGCACGCCCCGGATCACCACCCTGCCGGGGCCGTCCGGCAGCACGGAGACCCGTGTGCACCGCCAGGCATCCGCCAGGAACCGCGCAGACTTCTGGTACTCCTCCACCCCGACCTGCGGCAGCGTCTTGGCTCGCACGATCACCCCGAACTGGTCCGGCTTCACCTTGATCTTCGGCGTCAGGACTCGGGGCGCGGGGGCGGGGCCGTCCTTCTGCGCGGTGATCTGTGCGAGCAGGCCCGGGGTCTTGTCGGTGACCGTCAGCCCGGCCATCCGCGCGAGCCGTGCCCAGCCCCAGCGAACCCGCAGGGCCTGCCGCATGCTGACCCGCGTGCCCCGGTCGGCCCGCACGTAGCGCACCACCGTCACCAGCAGCCACACACCGACCAGGACGGCCACGGCCAGCAGCGCGTCCGGCGCGTATTCCGGCACGGAATTTTCGAAGCGGATCACTGGGCCGCCTCCATCGTCACCAGCTCCAGGCGGGCGGCGCGGTAGGCGACGCCGTCGGAGAGCTGACCGTTGAAGATCCGCGCCCACGGGGTTGCGAAAAGCTCCACGGGCCGCACCATCGCGCCCGGCTTGAGCCCGGCGGCCAGGCCGGTTTCCGGGACGGTGATCTTCAGGACCTCGGCCCGGCCGTCCTCCATGAGCATCACGGTCACCGTGTACAGCGACGCGCCGGTCTCCCGGTCGGTGGCGACCTCTCCGGTCTGCTGGTCCTTGATCTTCAGCGCCGGGTCGGTGCCCGCGATGCACACCGCCGACGGCAGCAGGGCAACACGGATTCGAGTCATGGCCATGCCATCACACCCTTTGTTCGATGGAGCCGCTTGATCGGCTCGACATGGAGCATAAGGAGATGATCGCTCAACTTGCAAGGTCGATTAAGTTGTGACTTCGATCAGGTTGGTAGGCGGTCAGGTGGGGAACCCGGGGATGTGTCTGTATCGCTACGGCTTGCTGGCGATACCGTGGGAGCATGACCCTGCCCTTGGACGAGGACTCCCGGCCGCCGTACCTCCAGGCCGCCGAGGCCCTGCGGGACGCGATCCTGAACGGTGAGTACCGCTCCGGCGAGCGCCTGCCCTCGGCCAACGTGCTGGGTGATCGGTTCGGGGTGTCCAGCTCCACCGTCCAGAACGCTCTGCGCGTGCTCAAGCAGGAAGGCTTGGTCTACTCCCAGCTTGGCCGGGGCAGCTACGTCAGCGACTCCGTCGGCGGGAGCACCGAAGAGGTCGACGGTGATCATGAAGAAGCCGATGCCGAGGGGCCGGACTGGCCGGTCGACGTCATCTACAACGGTGATCCCCGACCGCCGTACGCTCAGGTCGCCGATATCCTCCGGCGGGAAATTGTGGAAGGCACCTACCCTCCAGGCTCCCAGCTTCCTCCCGCCCGGGAGATCCAAGAGCGATTCAAAGTCGCCAACTCCACGGCGCAGAACGCCTATCGGCGCCTTAAGCAGGACGGGCTGGTGTACGCGGTCAAGGGACGTGGTGTTTTCGTCCGCCAGGAACCGGAGCCGGGCAAGCACCACGGGACGATCACGAACTACCTGCTGCGCGATGAGATCGCCCGCGAGGCACGTATGGCCGCCACCGAGTTCGCCGACCTCAGCGACGAGGAGCTGCTGGCGCGGGAAGCAGAGCTCGACCGACGATGGGACGTGGTTCGGGAGGAGCATCAGCGGCTTTACGGCGAGCGCCGGAAGGTCAAGCGGGAGAAGAGCCGACGCGGCCTGTTCCTGCCACCCCTGCATGACGACGACGCCGAGCCGGACATGTCGCCGAGCGAGAAGCTGAACACCGCGCTGGCCGAATCGAAGAAGCGCCGGCAACAGCGGCCCTGACCATCGACCGGGCAACTCGATCAGTGCGTGAGCTGTTCAGAGTTTCTTTACTTGATCAAGGGCGTCCCGCTGGCGCGGGCCGCCGCGCGCCGGCGGTCGGTGACCGCCGCCCGCTCCTGTCTGCCGCCCCGCTGGCGACGGCCGCCGACCACTCGGCGCGCAGAGCCCGGGAGCGTAGGCCGGACCACCAATCGGAAGACCCGGTCCGACCGCTCAGCAGCAGTGGCTGGGCACCTGAGAGGCTGCCCGGCGGGCTCGCGCCGTCCCGGACGCCCATGCTTGCTGCCTGGCTGGGGGCCGTGACGATGGAGATAACTGGGCTGATGCCGGTGCGGGGTTGAGCGAGACACACGTGGCGGGTGATCGGTCGGCGCGCCCGCCGTCGTGGCTGACTTTCTGTGGCAGAGGCCAGAACTCCCACAGTCATGGGCACGGCACGCACGTGAGGGCCCGTCCCTGCCGGGGCTGACGAGTGCGGGGGAGCCTCGATCGGCTGCGCCCGGCAGGGACGGGAGTCGGGTGGGTCAGCGCGGTGCGGCGCCTGGGCGAGCGAGGCGGGTCATGTCTGGCGCCAGGTCCGCCAGGGGCGGGTGATGATCTCCCGGTAGGTGTGGTGGGACGGGTTCTGGCCGCAGTGCCGCAGGACCCAGTCCTGCGGTTCGGCGAAGTCCTCGCTTGCCGGCGAGGTCTCTCCGTCCACGGCGCACTGCATCGCGTAAAGGACCGGCTCCGCGTCCGGCTCGCGGTCGGGCTGGAGCGTCCAGGTCTCGTAGCGCAGGACCGAGCGCGGGGTCACCGTCCCCACCTCCGGTTGGCCACGGCCACCTTCGCGCTCAACTCCTCCGTCGGAGTCGGCGAACGTACGTCCTCGGGCGGCACGTCCCACTCCTGGCCACCGCGCGGCGGCCGAAGCTGCACGTACGTCCCCACATGCCCCATCACCACGCCCACCTTGCCGCTCCGCCGGTCGACCACCAGGGCGCCGGCATCGGGCGAGACGGTGTGCCCGTCGGCATCAGGGGTGGGGGCCGTCATCGTGACCACCCCGGCGAGGCGGCGCGCGACCGGGCGTCCAGTCGCAGGGCGGGAACACGTGGGGTGGCGCTCATTCGCACGGTGACGCTCCTCGGCGGCGTTGATGCGTGCCCCTGGGCCTGTTGGTGCCGCAGGGTCGGCACCGATCCTCACGCCGGTCACCGGGACGAAGGAACCTCCACCAAACCCCACTTCGGGACGTCCTGCACCGTGTAGAACGTCCTTAGTGCCGTCCTGAGACGAAGGGGGAGACTCGTGCTGAACGAGAGACTACGAGCCGTCATGGCGGCGGGAGGCTGGACGTACGCCGCACTCGCTCAGCAGGTCGAGGTCGACCCCAAGTCGGTCGAGCGCTGGGTGAACCTCGGGCGTATCCCACGCCGTGCCACCGCCCTCCAGGCGGCCAAAGCCCTGGGAGAAGACGTGCACGCACTCTGGCCGGCGCTCCGCCAGGCCCGCCCCGCCCGCGCCATCAGCCCCGAGCTGGTGGCGCTCTACGAGCAGCGGGCCGACCTCCCCGTCTCGGCGTTCACCGACCTGATGGCCCAGGCCCGGGAACGGATCGACATCCTCGTCTACGCCGCCGTCTTCCTCCACGAGGCGTACCCGCGGCTGAACGAACTCCTCACCGAACGTGCAGCCGAAGGCTGCACCGTCCGCATCGCGATCGGGGACCCCGACAGCGACACCGTCCAAGCCCGCGGCCAGGAAGAGCGGTTCGGCCACGGCATCGAATCCCGCTGCCGCCTCGCCCTCATGCACTACAGACCGCTGGCCGGCACCCCCGGCATCGAAGTCCGCACCCACGAAACCACGCTCTACAACTCCCTCTACCGCGCCGACAACCAGCAACTCGTCAACGCACACGTCTGGGGCGTGAACGCCTACGCCGCCCCCGTATGGCATCTTCGCCGACACGAGACAGGCGGCATGTTCGACACCTACGCCGAGAGCTTCGCCGCGGTGTGGGCGACGGCAACCCCCGTACGAGAGGAAGGCTGACCGTGGCCCGCACCGAGTACTACGACGACCCGAACGCGCCCAAGCCGAACAGCATGGTCGTCGCCGCATCCGCCGTCGTCACCGACGACCACGGGCGCATCCTCCTTCAGCGCCGCCGCGACAACGACCTGTGGGCCCTGCCCGGCGGAGGAATGGACCTCACCGATTCCCTGCCAGGCACGGCCGTCCGTGAAGTCAAGGAAGAGACCGGCCTCGACGTAGAGATCACCGGCCTGGTCGGCACCTACACCGACCCGAAACACATCATCGCCTACACCGACGGCGAGGTCCGCCGCCAGTTCAACGTCTGCTTCACCGCCCGCATCACCGGCGGTCAACTGGCAATCTCCGACGAGTCCACCGAACTCCGGTTTGTACCGCCGGAAGAGATCGAGGAGTTGTCGATGCACCACACCCAACGACTCAGGCTCCAGCACTTCCTGGAACAGCGCGAGAAGCCGTACCTGGGCTGAACCGTCTGACGGCAGTAGCGACGGCAACAACCCCGCACAACCATGGACGCCCACGCACGTCACCGGACCAGTAAACCGCACTTGACCTGCAAAAAAGCAGGTCGAGGGCTTCGCGTAGCACACGTACTATGTGCTGGCGGGTGAGACGCCGGTCCTGGTTCATAATTCCAATGGCTGCCTCACGATGTCCTCCGTTATCAGTGAGGATTCGGTGCTGGTGAAGGCCGCGCAGCAGGCAGGGAAGAACCAGAAGGTTCAGGCCGACCTGGACAGCCTGTTCCAGCAGTTGTCACGCGGAAACATGAATCCTGGCCTCGGAAGCAAGGCGTTGGCAGGAACCGATGTCACCTATGCACGAGGAAGGAACGGCGGTCGCCTGTTCTTCCGGAATGTGGACGGAGGGATTCAGGTCGTCGGGAAATCTGATAAGGCGAACGAGTCCAAGGTAATTGCGAGGCTGAATCAGCACTATGGCCAGTGACCCTCTCTATCGCGTAGAGAACCAGCAGTTCAGCGCACTCTTCATGCTGGGCGCGGAGGACAGCAAGGAAACCGTTGAGAATGTCGACGCAGAACTCAGCCTCCCTGATGGGACGCGATGGAGCGCCACGTTCATGACGCTAGGGGCTATCGAACAGGTGATGAATCGATGGAAGGATACTGGGGAATGCGCCAGCGGTGCATACTTCCAGTGTTCCGACCTTGTGATCATTCCGGAGGGTGGCTTGGTGGCGATGCTGGATTCCTTCAAGGGGATTATCGATTCGGGTGGACCTGAAGGGGTTTTGCAACCTCTGAGCGAGGACTGAAGCGTCGTGGATGCTCCTGCGGAGCAAATCAGGATTCCCCTTTCTCAGGTGACGGGGAAAGGGGCATCCTGGCGGATGCCGCCTATTCTGGCCTGGCGGAGCAGGGCGCTGAATTGCCGGGTGATGATGGGCTCTTCACCCCACCGAGCAGCCGGTCACCCCGTCGGCCCGTCCGCACGAACCCGACGGTCGACGCATGCTGTCTCGGCTGCCGTTTCCCGTGATGCTCCTCGTTCGCGTACGCGGCCCACACACCATGATCGCCCTCACAGCAGAATCGAACATCCGCCCGTGTTCTCCGACTTCGCAACGGGAGACACCCCCCTGGCTCAGCCTGCGGCGACTCAGCTGGACGATCTCCCACCCATATTTTCCTCCCTTGTACGTGGCTGCTTCGCTGGGAGGGGTCGTGGAGAACGAGGGGGATGGGCGTCCGCTGCTCCTGCTCGATGTGGACGGCCCTCTGAATCCGTACGCTGCCGCGCCGCAGAGGCGGCCGGCGGGGTACAGCACGCACCGCATGCGCCGGACCGGGTGGGAGAATCCGTGGGACAAGCCCTTGCTGGTCTGGCTCAACCATGACCACAGGGCAGATCTTCTGGCGCTGCCCTACGAGCTGGTGTGGGCCACGACGTGGAAGAAAGAGGCGGACGACTGGCTCGGCCCGCCCCTCGGCCTGCCCATGCTTCCCTTCATCGACTGGCCTTCCGTTATGCCGCAGAAGAATGCCCGACTGCATTGGAAGACACGGGCGTTGGAACTGACGACGAATCTTCGACTCAGGTCACTAAGACTTGGCGCGCGGGGTGATCCCTCCGGCGTACACGTTGTCCGGTGTGACGACGGACGTGACGGCGCGGGCGACGAGGGTCGACGGCTCCTGGCCGTCGACGAGGGAGTCAGTGTTCAGGATGAGGACCAGGGTGGCCTTCTGCGAGGGCAGGTAGACGGTCACGGTCTCGTACCCGGGCAGGGAGCCGTTGTGCCCGATCCAGCCGTTGGTCCGCAGGATGCCGAGACCGTAGTCGGTGCCGGGGAAACCGGTCGGCAGCATCTTGAGACGCTGCGCCTGGGTCTCGACGCTGAGCAGCTTTCCGGTGGCGAGGACGGGGGCCCAGCGGCGCAGGTCCTGGAGGTTGGAGATCATGCCGCCTGCCGCCCAGGCCCAGCTGGGGTTCCAGTTGGTGGCGTCCGCGACGGCGCCGGTCAGCGTCTGATCGGTGTATCCGTGCGCGTGGAGCTCGGGGAACTCGGCCCCCTCGGGGAGGAATGTTTGGCGCAGACCGGCCGGGCGGACCACCCGGTCGTGGATGACGTCGGCGAGCCGCTTTCCGGTCACCTTCTCGACGACCAGGCCGAGCAGCACGAGGTTGGAGTTGGAGTACTGGAACCTCGCGCCCGGCGCGAAGGTGTTCGGGTGCCGGTAGCCGTAGGAGAGGACCTCCCACGGGTTGAACGGGCGCTTCGGCGCGCTCATCAGGTCGTGGTCGAAGTCGGGGTCGGCGGTATACGGGAACAGGCCGCTGCGCATCTCGGCGAGGTGGCGCAGCGTGATCTTCTCGCCGTTCGGGACCCCTCGGATGTAGTCGTCGATCGGGTCGTCGAGCCCGACCTTGCCCTCGTCGACGAGCTGGAGGAGCGCGGTGACGGTGAAGGTCTTGGTCTCGCTGCCGATGCGGACGTAGGTGTCGGCGAACATCGGCCGGCCGGTGTTCTTGTCTGCGACGCCGGTCGCGCGGACGTAGCAGCCCTTGCCCGGCATCCACAGGCCGACGACGAGTCCGGGGACACGGGCCTGCTTGCGGACGTCCTCGACGGTCTTGTCGAGTCGAGCGGTCAGCTCGGGGCCGAAGCCGTCGGCGGGGCAGTCGTCGCCGTGCGGACCGGCGGCCGTGGCGGGGGCGTGCGGGGCCGGGACGGCCGTGGCGGGAACGGTGGCCAGCGGGGCGAGCACGGACGCCACGAGCAGCGTCGCGGCGATCAGTCGACGGGGGGAGGTTCGTCTCATGGTGGGGGGCGCCTCTTCCAGGTCATGGACGCGGACGGCGACAGATCAGCACCAGATACGGCGCGAACGGCAGACCGCCCGACCGGGCCCCGGCGAGTCCACTCGTTCGGCGCCCCTACCTGGCAGATCCGCAAGACGGGGTGGTCCGTTTCCGCCCTCACCTCGACGCTTCTCGGCGAGGCCCTCCTGTTCTTCCTGGCCACGCGGTCCGTCGCACTCTGATGAGCTCCCCCAGCGACGGCCTCTGGTCGCTCCTTTCCGGGCCGGCGACGCGTTGCAGCAACACAGCCTCTCCGGCGGCATCCTCCAGACGATCCTCATGCCGTTGCTCACCCTGTCCCTTGCCACGGTCGCCTACCTCTTCTTCCGGTTCAGCCGCGTTCGCAGGATGTACCAGAGGAAGGCCAGGCAGGCACCGCACGAAATCACGAACTCGTGGATACGGCGGGCAGCATCTTCGGCATGGTCGTGAGCCGTGATCAGCTGTGCGCCGTCCTCGTGTAAGAACTCGCGGACTGCCGTACCCGTCGCACTCACGTCGTGGTCGGTGGGTGGGAACGGGTAAGACGGCTTTGATCGTGCTGCTGACGGCAGCCCTCGCCGCAGTTGCAGGGCAGCCTGCGCTCCGACGCCGAAGCAGAGAAGGTATGGCGGCGACTGGTCAAACAGGGACGGATCGTCGTGCTGGCGGACGCCTCGAGGAGACTCTGACCGATGAGGATCTGGCGGAGGAACGCGGCACCGTCATCGCACTGGCCGTTCGACGGGCCAACGAGCAAGGTTGCCTCCGATCATCACCTCACGACCGCAGGACTCATTGAGGGGAATGGAGGTCGCCCTCACTGATCTCGAACCGCTGAGTGAGGAGACCGCGCTCACGTACATCTCGTCCGGAAGCCCCGGGAGGACCGCCAGAAGCCGGACTGGATCGTGGAGATGGCCGGTATCACCGAGGCGCCGACGTACTTGCAGATCGCCGCTTGCGACAGTGCCCGAAGATCTCGGGAGTGAATGACGCTGGACCGGTGGTAGGGCGTGGGGTGTTCGGGGCAGACGTGTGCGCGTGAGCGATGAACAGAACAGCACCCCGGACGCCGCGCACCGGCGTCCCGAGGGCATGAGCGACAAGACCGTGGAAGCGCTGGGTGCGTTGTCGAAGGCGCTGGAGACGACCGAGCGGGCGCGCGGCGCGTTGTACGCGTTCCACCAGCTTACCGGCACCGCCGACTTCCAGATCGGTGACGCCGTACGCCTGCTGCGCGAGGCCGGCCATGATGACGAGGCCGACCTGGTCGAGCGGGAGATCCTCGGGCGCAACGTCATCCCCGGCCACTGGACCTTCCAGATCATCGAGGCCTACAACCAGACCTACCACCGCCCCTTCACCGACCTCGAGCAGCGCCTGGTCCACGACCTCGCCCAAGGCCGCGACCACCTCTACGAAGCAGAACTCAAACAATCCCGCCGCCCCACAGGCGGAACACCCCAGGACACCCACCGCCACGCCGCCTCGTAGTGCTGAGCTGAGACCGGCCACCACACCGCTGCACCCGCGAGGAGTCGTCGAGCAGCTGCTCCGCGTCGGGGCAGGGCCAAAGAAGCCCATTCCTGGCATCAGGCCGGCCAGAACTGATCCAGGTACTGCTCCAGTCCAAGAGGGGCACCTACGTGGCACGTCGGCCAGCGCAAACCTGTTGAGAAGGCCGGCCGAATCCGGCAGGAAGTCGTGGGTGGGCAGGACCGCTCGCAGCACCCGGGGGCTACTGGCGTCGTACGTGAGCGCCACCACGCGGTTGGCCACGGGCCGCATTCGCGCAGCCCGGTGACCGGAATGAAAGGCTCCATATTGGCGGCCACCCACGGTGCCACGCATCCCGACCCAGCCAGCACGGGCGCCCAGCTGTGAGGCGAGTGGCGCCCGTGCGCTCCGTAGCCGTGGGGCGCTCTCGCTCTCCGCCGGATCAGCGCGTAGGAGGCAGCCGGCTACCTACGCCCACTCCAGACACAGATGAGGTCGCTCGGCGCGCAGCCGCGGTTCGCACGAAAGCCGTACCGGCTGCGTAGGTGAAAACGAGGTTCTGGCACAGATCTTGGGGAGCGGTCGCGGAGAGTTGCTGAAGCAGGATTACGTTGCTGAGTAGTTCGAATCCGGCTGCCCCGTAGAGCGGCTTCTCTGATGCGGTTCCCGGCAGCTGCCGTGGATCCGGCGGGACGGAGTTCAGTCCGCACGACTCATAGACCGATCGGAGGAGCACGTTTTCCCGATCAGATAACCTGCGGTCATGGGGGACGTAGGGCAGGCCGCGTTCGGGAGCGACAAGGCAAGGCCGAAAGGCCCGTCGTGGTGGAGGCAACTGGCCCCGGTGTGGGCGAACTTCCTCATCGGGTTGCCCGCCATGGTGCCCTTGCACTCGGCATGGTTGCTGCTGACTGAGTACCGCTCTTGCGCGTTCGACAACTCAGGGTTCGGGCAGACCGACTGCGGCAGTTTCGACGTCATCGAAGGAGCGGGGTGGGCCAGAGTTGGCATTATTGTTCTCGGCGGGCTTGGCCTGTTACTGGTCGTCACCCTTGATGTGCTCTTCCCAGCGGCCTATGCGCGCCGTATCCGGCCGTGGCTACTTGGGATGCTCGTCATCCCGGTCCCATATCTGACCACCATCGCGGCAATTGCCATGCTCGGTTGAGATACCGCCCGGCGCCCTCGATCTCCGACCGGGATCAGTGCAGATGTGGGGTAGCAGTCGCGGATGGTTACTGAAGCAGCGTCATCTTGCGCAGTGGTTCGAATCCGGCTCGTCCGTATAGCTGCCTTTTGATCTTCTTGATGCGGTTCACCACACCCTCGACACTGCCCGAGTTCCACTCCAGAGTGAGTCCGGCTGTCACGGCCTCGAGGTCGCGGAGCAAGTGGAGTGCGGAGCCGGTGAGGCCGGGCAGCTGGCTGGTATCGAAGGCCTCGATCCAAGCGGGGAACGCGGCGCCGAGGCAATTGCTGAGCATTTCGCCGAAATCGCGGACGTGACCGGCGGCCGTGTCCCGTTCGGGGCAGCGCGCCAGAACTTCTTTCAGACCGGCGCGGTCTTCCTCGGTCAGGGCGTTGGGGTGACGGGTGAGCCAGCCGGTCACCTGCCGCACCGTCAGAGGCCGGGGCGGCGGCGCCCCGGACGGAGCCGTGCGGAAAGTGGCGATGTGGGCGCGGACCATGGCGTAGGTGACGGGAGCGTGCTCGGCTACCAGCTCGCTGTGCAGTCGGGTAGCGCTGGTGCACCCCTCCGAAAACCGCCGCTCCAGGTAGGGCTTGTAAGGGGCCCGCCTGCTGGACCGGGGAGGGTTCTCGAGGATGGTGTCCTGCCAGCGTGAGGTGTTCGCGTACCGGAGCACGGTGTTGAGGCACCGGCCCAGGTGCCGGGCGATTCGCCCGGCGTGAGTGGCCTTGGGCAAGCAGCTCGTGGACCAGTGCATGTGCTGCGTTCTTCCGCTCCACCCGTCGGCCGATCGGCTCCGAGTCGTCCTGCGGCTGACCGGCAGTCAGGCGGGTGGCCTCCGGCAATATGCCGCTGGCGACGGGGTGCGCAGGCAGTCGCGGTGGGCGGCGACGCAGGTCTCCATGGCCCGGCCGAGGCCCTGCCACAGATGGAACCGGTCTGCGACCTGCAAAGCGTCGGGGGCACCGCGCCGGGCACCCTCAGCGTAGGCGCTCGCCCGGGTCGGCAGATGATCTCCACGCCGGGGTGGCGGATCAGCCAGGCGGCCGGTTTCCCGGCGTCACGCGTCGGGAGTACATCAACCACGCGATGGTCTTCAACGCTGGTCAAGGCGGTGGAGTTGATGCCAGCTACCTTAAGGCTTGTCCCGCTATCTATCCGGCGAGGGCGAGGTTGTGCAGGCGGGCGATCCCGAGCATGGCGTGGTGGACTCCGTTGCCCTTGAGGCGGCAGTCACGAAGGATCTTCCAGCTCTTCATTCGGGCGAAGGTATGTTCAACGCGGGCGCGTACCTGCTTTGGGACTTGTTGTGCAGCAGTTTCCAGTCGGGCAGTTCCTCGCCCTTGCGGCGCCGGTGAGGCATGACCAGGCCGGTGCCGGGGGAACCACCGTCGGCGATCGTCATCGTGTTGCCGACGGCGGCCTTGGCCCCGGATTCCTCCCATGCCTTGCAGTCGTTGCGGTTACCTGGAAGCGGCCGGCCGACCACGACGACCAGGCAACGCCGCAGCATCGTCACCAACTTGCTGAAAGAGCGCGGGCTCAGCCCGGTGAACGGAGTTATCCACGCCGGCTGCGTAGCCGTGATCACAGCAGTCGCGGCAGAATCGTTCCAAACATGACCACTTGCCGTTGGGAATGGGCGTGTGGGTCAGGGCGTCAGCGCGGCTGCCACCCGGGCCAGGCGATCGGCTGACAGGGCGAAGCCCTTGGTGGGGTTGCGGAAGGAGTACTCGCCGTCGTTCACGGAGAAACCGTGCCCGGCTATCGTCCAGCGCGCGGGGCCGGGGGCCCCTTGGTCCTGCAGGAGAGCAGAGGCGAGGGCTTCAGGGTCTTCCACGCTCGTGCGGGCGTGCAGCGCACCTGCCAGAAGGCCAACGGCATCGTCGGGTACTGCATCGTCGCCGAACGCAGGCAGCAGGAGCAGCAGGCGGGAGTGGGGGTCGGTGGTGCTGCCGCCGGGCAGGGCGTTGTCCGCTGCTGCCACGAGCTCGGGCCAGGACAGGCCCGGTCCCATGAAGTGCCCGTCATCCCTGGCCAGGAGTTCGGCCTGGTCCCAGTCGGGGTGGTGGAGGAGGTAGTCGGTGCCGCTGTCGTCCGCGACCGTGCGGTAGACCACGTGAAGACGGTGATCAGCAGCGAGGGGAACCGTGAATGCTGGCCACTCGGCCCGCGCCCACAGCCGCCGCTGGAAGTCGCCGGCCGCTTCGTAGTCCGCACCGAACAGCAGTTCCTCGGCGTCCTCGCTCTGGATGCACGAGTAGAGGTGCCCCAGCCAGAAGAGCGGCTCGTCCAGGAGCCCGGCCTGGTACGTGAGGGGGCCGCCGTCGTAACCCTGTATCCGGGCAGGCTGCAGGTCTGCACTATTCATCACAGGGACATCATGCCGCCCTGGCCCCGCGCCCTTGAGGCCGGGCGCACCAGACGATCTTTGCGGGACAGCCCTTAGGGGGTGTCCAATGGGTCGTGCGGCTGATCTGGAAGGATCAGTTCGCAGCGGTCAAACGTGAAGGACGGGGCGATGGACATGGCTGACGCGACCGGTTTGCCGTATGACGAGCACCGTCTTGTTTCCTGCGGTGTTAGTGGTGGGGCACTGAGCCTCCTCGTTGAGCAGGGGCTGCCTGCCGACTGCAGCCGGATGTTCGTGCGCGACCCGGACAAGGAGCTGTCTGTCCGCGAGCTTGCCGTCGGCCGGGCAGTATTCCTCGGCTCCTTCGAGGACGGCGTCAACTCGTACTGGCTGCTGATCGACAGCGGTGAGGTCTGGATGGTCAGGGGCTACGAAGGCGATCCGGACGAGCGGTACGGCCTGGTCAACACGTCGGTGAAGAACCTGGCGGAGATGCTGCGGATCTGGGAGTCGTTCGTCTTCTCTGGCAGGAGCGACGGGGCGGACGACTACGACGACTGGGCACAGGAAGTGATCGACCGGGCTCGGCAAGTGGATCCGATGGCCTTCTCGAATGAGGACTTCTGGTGGTCACGGGTGTTCGAGGAAGTCGAGCTGGGCGTGCTCGTGCCGGAGGAGACGTAGTCCTGGGCGGCTGTTCAGGGGCGGAGCCACAGCCGGTTCGCAGCCAGGGCGACCGTTCCGTGGAAGACGTATGCCCTCTTGTCGTAGCGCGTGGCGATGGCTCCGAAGTTCTTGAGCCGGTTGATGGTTCGCTCGACTTCGCTGCGGCGTCAGTAGATCGTCTTGTCGAATCCTGTGGGCCAGCCGCCTCGGCTGCCGCGGCGCTGGCGGTTGGCTCGCTGGTCTCTGGCTTGTCGCCCCCGATGTGGTCGGGCCGAGTTCGTAGGCGTCCACCAGCCTGTCGGCGCACGCGGACTTCTTCCGGCACGGGAATCATTTGTGGTGCGTATCCCTACTGACCGGGCGTGATGACGAACCCGAGCGGGCGGCACCCGCCGTCCCCGACGAGGTGGATCTTGCAGGTCAGTCCGCCTCGCGAGCGTCCCAGGGCCTCATCGGAGCGGTGAGTGCCGGTCTGCTTCGGCGGCCTGGGATCTTCGGGGCACGAGTGGAGGCGCCAGCCGCGTGCTGATGAGCGCGGCAGCGCGTGGAGTCGACGCCGACCATGTCCAGTCGATGCAGCCTTCCGCATCGGCGTCGACCTGGACGGCGCGCAGGACACGCTCCCAGTGCCGTCCGCCGACCACCTGCGGTGACGGTCGTGAACCGTCTTCCACCTGCCGAAGCGGGACGGCAGGTCCCACCAGGGCAGGCCAGTCCGCTGCCGGAACAGAATCCCGTTGATCACACGACGGTGGCACTGCCAGCGTCCACCTCGCCCGCGATTCGTCGGTAAGTGCAGCTCCAGCCGAGTCCACTCTTCATCCGAGAGATCCCCTCGCCCCATATCTCACGGAACGAGCCTCCAGGCGATGCGTCACACGACTCATCGGACAGACCCCAGCCGAGGCATCCGCCCATGCTCAGCTCGTGCAGCCGCTTTCCGACAGCAGCAATCCGTTGATCACGGCCTTCCCGGTCGAGCTCGCCAGCGATGCCGAGGCAGTCCTGGCGGTGATGCCTGATTCTCGGCTCCAGCCGCATGCCTCGTTTGCGGTCGCTGTAGAGGGCCAGCAGGTTTTGATCCCCGAGCGCCTCTACAACGACGAGCCGCCCACTGACGTGGTGGCGTCGCTTTCGTCGCGCCAACGGCAGCTTCTGCACTGCCTGTACTCAAGGCACTGCGACGGGGTGGTCAGACAGCGTCACCTGGAGAAGATCGTTGGTTCCCTTGACCCATGGGTCGTCCCCTTCGTCGTGCAGCTGGTGGGCGAGTACGTCTTGGAGATCCTGGTCGTCATCTGCGATGAGCTGCGTGCTCTCACCACGCCCGGCACCCGCGGCCACCTCGCATACGGGCAGTTCATCATGGACAACCCGGCCTTCTTCGCGCGCACTCAACGGCGGGTCGTGAGCTACTGGAGCTGCTACTACCGGGGTATCCACGCGAGTTTTCGGGGCTACCCGGGGTGCACTCTGCTTGACCTCCTACGGGCCGCTGCCTCCGACAGAGCAGGACATCCTTGGCCCAACCTTGCTCCAGCAGGCGCCAGAGTGGACGGCTACTGCGAGGACCCGGCCGGGCAAGGTCACCAGGCCGGACAAGTGGCATCGGCGAGGGGACGTTCGCCCCGCCGGATGCCCTTCTCACTGCGGATACGAGCGCGCTCGCGGCGCGGGCCTGCCGAAGAAGTAGTCCGGTGGCACCGGATCCCTGCTGGCCGGCTGCCCGGCGGTCACCCTCTTGATCCCTGCAGTCGAGGGGGAATCGGGGCGCTGGACATGAGAGCGATCAAGAATCTTCGCTGGTCAGGCCAGAGATCGCCCGAAGGTTCCTGGGCCTCGTAGGTCCGGTAGCAGGGCGTGGCTGCCCAACCAGGCCCCGGGCACTCCCTGTCGGGTCCCCGCCTCGTCTGTTCCGACCTGGCGTGGAGGGCTCGGGCGGCGGACGCCGCAGCTCACTGCAGTCCGGCCTGAGGGTTGCAGATCGGGCACGCCTCGATGTCTGGCTCGGCCAGCGCGCTGACCGCTTCCTCACGGCTGATGAACCCGAAGTCGTTCTTGTACAGCGTGCAGTTCCCGCGGTGCATCAGCGCGTTCGCGCTGGACCGCTGAGGCTGGATCTTCCACGACTGCTCGGCCCGCGCCTGCTCCTGCCGCTTCTTCTCCTGCTGCTCCTGGGCCTCGAGCTCGCGGACCTTCTGGTCCGCGCACAGCAGCTGCCACGCGGGGTACTCCCGCGTGGCCCGCCATTTGTCCGGGCGGGATATCCCACCTGAGTCCGGCACCGGACTCAGGCCGCCTCGGCCGCAGCCGCCTCGGCCGCAGCCGCCTCGGCCGCAGCCGCTTCGGGCATGGCCGGCGGCTCGCGGGTGTGCTGGAGGGCAATCCGGCCTTCCACGACGTCGCCCCGTTCCAGCGTCGCCCAGAAGGGGTGCATGGCCACCTGAATGCTCATCTCGAGGAGCTCGGCCCGCAACCGCGCGACCTCCTGGCGCTGCTCGTCGGTGTAGCCGGGGCTGTCGGGCTTGGCAGATCGGTATCCGCTGTGCAGCTGCTTGTCGCCCTCCCAGCCGGGCATCGGGTCGGCCGACCACGGCAGGGTCCGGGCGTACTGCTCGTAGGCGGCATGGGTCTGGTGGAGGGCGAGCTGGGAGTCGCGCAGGTCCTGGGGGAAGGTGTAGGTCGGCACACAGGAATACTGCGTCTGTTCGAATTGCGGGTGCGAGTCCCCCACCGCCCCCACCGCCTACCAACTCGCGTTCCATCCGATCGTGACCTGTCGCAGTGAAGCCTGAACGGTTCTCGGCGAAGGTTGAGTGGCTGTTCCTGGCTGTTCCGGCCCTTCTTGCGCCAGTAGGTCCGCTTGGCCCGCGAGGCGGCTGAGCAGGTGCAGAAGCGGTGGAGCGGCTGACGACGGCAGGGTGATCAAGGTTGCGGGGTCGCCATGAACAATTGAGCTGGCGGCCGAGCTGTCCCTTCGGCCGGTTTCACCGAGCCTCGACAGCTCCTGCGGTTCGACAGCAGGGGTACTCGACGAAGCGGTAGACGCCGGCCGATACGAGCAAGGTCCCGGCCAGGGCCAAGCCAATCGGCACCACGTACCAGCCCCCGCTCCACACGTGAAACAGGACCGCCAGGATCGTGAAGTGCATCAGGTAGAAGGCGTACGACCACTCCCCCAGCCGGATGAGGGCGGGCCTACGCAGTGGGCTGCTCAGTCCTTGGGCGTCCCGGGCAGCCACGAAACGAATGACCAGCGCGAGCGGGACCAGCGGCAGCGCCGAGACGGAATACGGAGCGGGCAGGACGAGGCAGAGGCCGATCGCGGCCGCCAGTGCGAGAAGGGCGGCCGCGACACGGGGCTGTTTGGGCGGGTAGTGGTCGTGGAGCCGGGCGAGGATCATGCCCAGCACGAAATCAGGCAGTCTGCTGGGCGGGAATACGTAGGCGTAGGAGATGGGCGGGCGCAGGATCTCGTGGAGTCCCACGTCCATGGCGTGCCCGTGTGCTCCGCACATCCAGGCAATGGTCGCGGGGATCCAGGCGGCGAGCGCGGTTGCCAGGGCGGCAAGCGGGAGCCTTCGTCGGCTGATCGTGTCGACCAGCGGCAGCAGCGCCGGAAAGAGCAGGTAGAAGAAGGCTTCACAGGCAAGCGACCAGGCGACACCGTTGCCGGCGGCGAGCCCGCTGGGCGACGGCAGGAACGTATGGACGAGCATGAGATTGAGCAGGTCCTGCCACGCTGTCACCCCCGCTTCCTGTAGCGGGCGGGTTACTCCCAGCCAGACGGCGGACATGGCAGCGATCCACGCGATCGTGTGGCTGGGCAGGATTTTGGCGGTTCGGCGGCGCCAGAACTTCCGGGCGCTGTCTTCCGGGTGGGACGAGTAGGTGAGCACGAATCCGCTGAGAATGAAGAAGAGCGTGACTCCCAGCGGGCCACCGGGATTGAGCACGCGGAGTCCGGGCCACCCGCCCGCGTGCTGCCACATGAGTCCTGCGTGGCAGCAGAAGACCGCCAGGGCGGCAAGGAAACGCAGCCCGGTCAGTGAGGACAACCGGGCTTTGCGATGCGGTGGAGGGATGCTGCGAGCGTCTTCACCAGCACGGGAAGCGGGTGCGGGGAGGGGACTGCCTGTCGTGGCGGGTGGAGGCAGGGCATTCATCATTCTTCGCTCTCGGGCAGGGAACTGCGTTGGTGGCACGCAGGGGTTTCGCAGGCGGAGGCCGGAGCGCGCGGGAGACGAACGTGAGACCGGTTCGGGCGGAGGCACAGTGCGTCTCGCCGGACTCGGTGCCCCGGCTAACGGAACCGAGCGGCCATGTGGTGCGCCATGGAGCGGAGTTCCTCCCGCGCGACGGCGGGCAGAGCGCAGCAGCGCAGCGCCTCGAGTGCGAGGTCGAGGTGCTGTTGTGCGATGGCCTCGGCGGTGGTACGCCCTCCGAGCCGCCCGACGAGCACGGTCGCCTGCCGTGTCTGCGCCTCCGTCAACGGGCCGCCGGTGTCGAGAAGCGCACGCAACTGTCCGGCTTCGGCGCCGGCGGCGTGGAGCGCCGCCACGACCGGCAGGGTCTTCTTCCTCGCGGCGAGGTCACTGCCGACGGGCTTGCCGGTGCGGCGGCTGTCCCCCCAGATACCGAGGACGTCGTCGGCAATCTGGAAGGCCACTCCCGCGTGGCGGCCGAACCGCTCCAGCGCCTCGACCATGACCGGTGGAGCACCGGCGAGGGTGGCTGCCAGCTCGCAGGCAGCGCCGGTCAGGGCTCCGGTCTTGCCTTCTGCCATCTCCAGGTACGCGTCCACCGTGACCTGCTGATCGTCTTCGAAGGCAAGGTCGTTGCCCTGGCCGTGGACGAGCGCGTTCATCATCCGCACGCACACCCCCATGCACGCCGTGCTGCCGCAGTCGGCCAGCACACCGAGCGCGAGCGTCAACAGCGCGTCGCCGGTCAGCAACGCCGCCGGAACGCCGTAGACGACCCAGGCCGCAGCGCGGCCGCGCCGGGTGCGGTCGCCGTCCATGATGTCGTCGTGCAGCAGGGAGAAGCCGTGGAGCAGTTCGACGGACACGGCCGCTGCGACCGCCCGCTCCGGGGTGGGCCCGCACCGGGCAGCAGCCAGAGCCAGGCGAGGCCGTAGTGCTTTGCCGCGGTGCTCGGCGGTCCGGGGGTCCGAGGTGAATCCCAGGTGGTATCTCGCCACGGCGCGGATACGGGGCGGGAGCTGGTCGACTGCATCCAGGATCGCGGTGTCGACCGCGGCCAGGTCGCTCTGCAAGCCGACCACAGACGCGTTCGAGTTGGTGGCGAGGTCAGGCAGGGGCATGGGAACTCTCAAAACGATTCGTCGCGACGTTGTGCCACGTCATCAGGCCATGTGCCCAGGCACGCACAGCCCCGCCGTAGGCCTCCGCGCCGGGCACGGAACGAACCAGGCGGTCGGCAGCGCAGTGGAGTTCCGCCAAACGGGCGGAGATGCGCAGGCGCACCTCCCCTTCGGCCCCGGACAGCGGCATGAGCTCGTGGTGGGCCAGCAGCAGCACGAGGTTGTGGGGGTCGCCTTGGGCGCGCTCCTTGGGCCAGGAGACGAGGTCGTTGTGCCAGGCGGTGCAGTCGGCCGCCAGGTGCCGGAGCGCCACCACATCCTCGTGCTCTGCCTGATCCGGTGTCAGCGGGGTGCGCGCCGCGTACTCCACCAGATCGAGGTTGACCAGGCTTGCGCTGCTGTGCGGCCGATTGGCCAGGTAGGAGGCGAGCGAGGGCCAGCAGGCCTCGGCTCGGTTGCCTGCCTCCCAGCCGAACGCCTCAAGACTCAACAGGCAGTGCCGTAGAAATCGCCGGACCCAGTCCGGACCCATCCGGGGGCCCAGCCGCGCCAGCAGATCATCGAACGCAGCGACGAACCCCGACGGCCCGCACGCTCGTTGTGCCGCCTCGGCCGGGCAGGCCGACCGGCCGAGCGAAACCAGATGATTCGCGTACGCCCCGGGATGCTGATCCGCCCTCCCCCCGGGACTGTCCAGGGCATCGTCGACGAGCAGCGACAGGGAGCACCACTGGGTCAACACGAGCAGTTCGTCGGCCCCGGCCACCGTCCAGCAGCGGTACGCGTAGGAGGCAGACAGTCTGCCGACCTCCCCGCACGTACGGGAGTCCGCCAGCCGGTGAGCCTTGAGCCATCGGGTGCAGTCGGTTGCCACGGCGCTCAGGAAGGGCCTCTGCCCGAACTCGTCTGCGACGGAGTATGCCGGACCCGCCGGCCCATACTCAGGCATCGGGCACCAGCATCCGGGCCGTACCCGGGAGCGCGGTCCCCAGCGCGTCGGAGGCGACGACGAGCTGGGAATCAGCATGACGCATCATCCAGAGATTTCCAGGAACTAGGCAGGCGGGAACTACTTGTCGAATCGTCGCAAGATGATCACGAACGCTGTGCGCTTACACGTCCACCGGGACCCGATCCTTCGAACGGGGCAAGCATGATCAGCCACTCGGCGCAATACACGTACAACATGAGGAGCCTCCGCCGGCCCGCGCGCAAGACGACGGAAGGCCCGACGTGGTCGTGCACTTCCCCGCGGACAACAGCTTCGGGTTCGGCGATCCCCAGGAGAAACCCACCACCGCCGAACAGGCCCGCTCCGTCGCGGCGAACGATTCCGCAGCCCGCTCGTCGACATCATCCTCGGCATGGCCGTCGGCCGCGCGGGCGCGTCCGTCGATCAGCCGTACGAAACAGTCGGGCGCGTGCCGCCGCTTCTCTTCCACCTCGCGCCAGTGCAGCCAAACGGCTGCGCAGCGATCCCCACGCCCGTACGGTGCCCGGCTACCTCCGCCGGGGAGCGCCCGGAGCCGCCGCAGTCGTCGTCGCGCGGAACACGCTGGGGCTCAGGCCCTTGTGGCGTTTGAAGGCCGCGCTGAAGCCGAAGGCGTCGGCGTAGCCGACGGACCTGGCGATCTGGGCGATGCTGAGGTCGGTGTCGGTGAGCAGCGCCGCTGCCTCGTCCAAGCGGCACTCGGTGAGGTAGGCGAGGGGCGGACGGCCCATCAACTGGGTGAAGCGCTTGGCGAACAGCGCCCGGGAGACACCGGACCGGGCGGCCAGGGAGGCCACCGTCCACGCCCCGGCGGGCTGGTCGTGGAAGGACTGCAGGGCGGGGCCGAGGACCGGGTCGGCGAGGCCCCGGTACCAGCAGGGCGCGTCAGCACCCGCCCTGTCGAACCAGGTGCGCAGCGTGCACACCAGGGCCCAGTCGAGGAGCCGGTCCATCAGCGCCTGTGAACCGGCCGACTGACGGGCGGCGTAGGCGGCGGCTGTCTCCAGCCAGGCACACACCTCGGCGTCCCCCTCGACCACCAGTACGGGTGGCAGGGCCCGCAGGAGCCGCTCGTGGCGGTGGCCCGAGGCGCGGTAGGCGCCCACGATCAGCGCGGTCGCCTCCTTCGCGTCGGCGCCCCACTGGATGCCGCCGAGTTCCTGGGCGGAGCGCTCGTCGTTCGGGGTGGAGCAGGCGATCTCGTAAGTGGCATGGGGACTGTGCACGGTGGCGGGGTGGTCCGCGAGGTGGAACGGTTCGGGGCCGCGCACGAGGGCGGTGACGCCGGCACCGACCGCTCGCTCGGTTCCGTCGGGCAGCAGCAGGGTGCCGCCGCCCCGCAGCACACCGATCATGGTGAGCGGCGCGTCGTCGGCGAAGCGGATGGTCCAGGGCTCGGTCAGTAGCGCATGGCTGAAGACCGACCCCTCGGCCCGGATGCCGTTCAGCAGCGAACTCAAAGGATCCACGGAAGACACCGTAGACGATCTCCTATGTTTCGCAGCGCATCTCCCATGGATCATCTAGACCGTCGCGACTGTACTGGACTCATCGCAACCGACCGAGATCAGCCGGGAGTCACCGTGCCGCAGCAGGACAGTCACACCAGAACAGCGCTCGTCGTCGTCGCACACCACCGCCCCGATTCCCTCACCGCGCACACGGCCCGCCGCGCCGCCGCCCGTCTCGAAGCCGCCGGCTACCGCGTCGACCTGCTCGACCTGCACGCCGAGGGGTTCGACCCCCGTATGACCGTGGCCGACCAGCCGGAGTGGGGCGACCGGGACAAGAGGTACTCGGACGAAACGCACGCCCACATGCGGCGCCTCCTCGACGCCGATGTGGTCGTCGCCGTCTTCCCGGTGTACTGGCAGAACGTGCCCGCCATCCTCAAGGGCTGGATCGACCGCGTTTGGAACTACGGGTTCGCCTACGGCCGCAGCAAGCCCCGGCTGGCCGGCAAGCGCATCCTGTGGCTGGGGCTGGCCGGCGCCACCGCCGACGATCCCGTCACGGAGGGGATGAGGGCCGTCCTCACCAGCCTGAGCGAGGGCATCGCGCACTACTGCGGCTTGTCGCACTCCACCCTCGGCCTGCTCTCCGACGCCGACGGCAGACTGCTGGTCGGCGACGCGGTCGCGGGTGCCGAGCGAGAGGCGCACTACGCGGCCTTCGATCAACACGCACGGGAGTACGTGGAGAAGTTCCTCGCCGAGGAGACCGTGACGGCCTGACCGTCAGAGCCCGCGGAGCCGCCCCCGGGTGCGGCCGGCCGGTCCGGCGGTGCGGACCGGGCCGGCCGGCTCCTCCTTGGCCTGGTGGGGACCTTGCCGGCGTCGACCGCTTCCCGCACCTGCCCATGACGCCGCAGGATCGCACCGGCCGCGACCCGTCACACGGCATCGCCCGGGTGACCGGGCGATCTCCTCTCCGGCGGCCTCGATGATGGCCAGCACTGCGGCCGCCGCGGCCGCCGGGTCCCGGGCCTCTATGGCCCGCACGACGGCGCGGTGACCGGGCAGTGAGGCCTCCACCGCACCGGGGGTCCGCGTGCTGACGAGGAAGCTGTGTTCCAGCACGGGACCTGGTGCACGCGGGCAGGGACCCGACGGGCTGGCCGTACGTGCGGCGGCGCGTCGCGCTGGAGGTGCTGTTCGCCGATCACGGGCTGGCGGCGCCGCTGGCGCTGTGCCCGTCGACCACCGACCCGGCCGTCGCCCGGGAGTAGCTGGGCTGGTCGGTGGCCGGGCTGGAGGGTCTGGTCTTCAAGCGGCTGGCCGAGCCCTATCTGCCGGTGCGGTCGTGGCACAAGTACAAGGTGCGGGCGACTATGGAGGCTGTCGTCGGCGCGGTCACCGGTTCCCTCACCGACCCGCGCACGCTCCTGCTCGGCCGATCCGACGCCGCGGGCGTCCTGCGGTACACCGGCCGCAGCACCACCGTGTTCCGCAGTGCCAGGCCTGCCCTGGCCGGCCGTCCGGCCGAACCGGCGGGCATCCATCCACCCGTGCCGAGACGCGTGGTCATCACCAGCGGGAAGTTCTGGGCGATCGCCGTATCGCGGCTCGGTGCGGGTGAACTCATGCCCGAGGGAGCTATACCCGAAGTCGCACCTGGTGCCTGGTCTCAGATGCCGGTTCCGGTGAGAGCGGCGGTTGCCTGCCAGAGCCTCTTGGCGACGGCCCCGTCCAGGCCGGCCCGGCTGGGCTTGCGGACCAGTGGGGAGCCCGTGAAGCTGAACAGCCCGTCCGGACCGACGTAGGCGTTGCCAGGAACGTCTTGCGTGGCCGCGTACATGAGCGGCAGCGCTCCGTGTTCCACGTCCTGGACCAGGAACGGGAGCCGGTTGACGAATCTCAGCGGCGAGTGCGTGACCAGTCCGGTCCGCGCGACGCCAGGGTGAGCGATGACCGAGCGGACAGGGCTGCCCGAGGCGGTCAAGCGGCGCTGCAACTCCAGTGAGAACAGCACCACGGCGAGCTTGGACGCCTCGTAGACGGCCAGCCCGTTGTACTTGCGGGTGCGCCAGTCGAGGTCGTCGAGGTCCAGCCTGCCAAAGCGGTGCAGCTGACTGGAGACCGTCACCACGCGGTCGGTCAGCCGGGGCAGCAGCAGGTTGGTGAGCACGAACGGCCCGAAATAGTTCGTCGCGGTCTGAACGTCCAGGCCCTGCGCGGTGCGCGCCGCCGGGATATCCATCACCCCAGCGTTGTTGATCAGAACATCGACGGCACCCGTGTACGCCGCCGCGAACGCGTGGACCGAGTCCAGGTCGGCGACATCGAGGTGCCGGACATCGAAATCTCCGCGCATACCGGCCACTGCCCGGCGCGCCTTGTCGACGTTGCGCACGGCCAGCACCACGTGAGCGCCGGCCCGTGCAAGTTCGCGAGCGGTCACCAGCCCGATCCCCCCACCGGCGCCGGTGATCACCACTGTCACGCCGGTCATGCTCGGCAGGCGGTCCGCAGTCCATTTGGCCATAGTGAAACTCTCCAGACGCTCTCTTACCGGGTTCCTGACGTCGTCCAGTACAAAGGGCCCGTGTCGGCGGATGAAGGACTTGCCCAGCCACTGAATGGCAGGGCGTGGCTACCCGCGTTCACCTGCCGGACAATGAGGTGGAGGCAGACGACGTGCGAGGTGGGAAGCACATGGCGGACACGGCACTGGACGGTGATGGTCTGGCCGATTTCCTGCGCGGACGCCGGGCGTCCCTGCAACCCGAGGACGTCGGGCTGCGCCGCGGTGTGCGACGGCGCACGATCGGGCTGCGCCGGGAAGAGGTCGCCGAACTGTGCGACATGTCTGCCGACTATCTGGCCCGCTTGGAACGCGGTAGCGGTTCCCAGCCGTCGCAGCAGATGGCAGCGGCCATTGCCCGGGGCCTGCGCCTGACCCCGGACGAACGCGACCACCTGTTCCTGCTGTGCGGGCACCGCCTGCCGACACGGCACCTACGCGAAGCGCACATCAGTCCTGGGCTGCTGCGCGTCATGGACCGGCTTCAGGACACCCCGGCACAGATCGTGGGCCCGGTCGGTGAAACGCTGCAGCAGACGCCGCCCGCCGTAGCGCTGCTCGGCAACGAAACGCACCACACCGGCCCGGCGCGCAGCGCCCTCTACCGATGGTTCACCGACCCCACCGCCCGCCATCGGTACCTGCCCGAAGACCACCGTCAGCACAGCCGCGTCTATGTCTCCACCCTGCGCGCCAGCGCCACCGCGCAAGGGCCCGGGTCCTCAGCCGCGCTACTCGTGGCCGACCTGCAACACCACGAGGAATTCGCCGAGCTTTGGAACCTCCAAGAAGTGGGACTGCGGTGGAGCAGCGCCAAACGCTTCGTCCACCCCCAGATCGGACGCATCGACGTGTACTGCCAGACACTGCTCGACCCCGACCAGGGACAGTCGCTACTCATCTTCACCGCCACACCCGGCACGGAGAGCCACGACAAGCTCGCCCTGCTGACCGTGCTCGGCACCGACACATTCGCAGGCTCCTGACCCACTTGCGGCTTCGGCCGTCAACCTTCTTCTCGCCGTCGAAGCCCCTGGCTGCGGTATGCACCGACGCGGCTTCACCGATTGCGCGTCGATGATGCCGGCGGTCGGCTCCGCGTCCCGGCCGGCGACCTGGTGGACCCTCTCGAACAGCCCGTCGTGGAACTCGGCGGTCAGGCTCTTGTCCCGCCAGCGCAAGAAGAAGGCGGAGCCGCGGTACCACGCGGGGAAGTCCGCCGGCATCGCCCGCCAGGTGATGCCGCCGTTGCGACCAGCTAGCGCACCGCGTCGACCCTCTGCCGGTGGCAATAGCTCTCCGTCTGCCCGCCTCGGCCCTCCAGCCAGCCGGGCACCGGCATCGCGCCACGTACGACGGCCCACTCCGCGTCGCTCATGTCGGACAGATACTTCGTTCGCCTGTGCGGCCGGTCCCCGCCGCGGACGACGACGGCTTCTACACGATCATGATCGATGATCAAGCGCCCCACAGCTCGCTCGTCCTGATGACCGGAGCCGAACTAAACGCGTGATCCGCAGCTGCGCGTACAGCGACAGGCGGCCGGACGCAGTGCCCGCCACCGAGTTCGCCGCTCAGGACGGCGAGCACGTGTGCTCGTCGGATGCATCTGGTCGTTCTGAATTACCGTTGAAACAAGTCAAGTTGAGGGATATGGCGAGAGGGGGCGGGGGACTACGGTAATCGTCGTCATTCCCCGATGGGGGCATTGCCAGACGCAGGTCCTCCCGGCGTCACCTGCGCCACCGCTGCCGGGGAGGCCGCACGCGCCACTGAGGAAAGAGGTCCACGATGCCCACGCCCGGCTTCCCGCCGCATACGCTCGATCCCGGAGGAATGCCGATATGGATCACTGATCTGGCCTCCGACGACCCATACCACATCCTGCACGTCGTGCACGGCATCGAACCGGCGGAGGCGCTGGAAAGGCTCGGCGCCAGGACGAGGTTGATGCAGCCCTGCGAACTGCCCGACAGCAGGCCGGACGAGTGGACGTCACTGCCGTGCGCGGCTCTCGGTATGGACCCGGGATCGTCCGCGGCGCTGCTGGCGGGACGCGTCGGCGAGTGGACCTTCGTCTACGACGACTCCGGGTTCACCTTCGAGGGCGCGGCGGAGGCATTGTCCGCCGATGGACGGACGGGGGCCACGAGCGTGTTCAGCATCAACGGGGACGCCAGCCTCACCTATGCCGTCGATGGCAAGCAGGTCGCATGGGTCGACGTCTGCGGTCTCGCCCTGGAGGAGGCTCTTCCCCGTATGCCCGCCGAACTGCGCGCGGCCTTCGAAGCCGCCGGCACCGTGGAGGAGGAAGGAATCGAGCCGGGCGAGGCCGACAGCTCCATCGCTATGCGTGCCGTCTGCGCTCTGGCCGGCCTCCCGCTCACCCTGAGCGCCCTGCGTCAGGTTCCGCTGGTGGTCCTGCCGTTCGGCTGACGGTGCGTCGGTCGGGCGAGCGGCACCGTCCGACCGCCGAGGAGCCTTCGGGGGTCTGCTCGTGGCGCCCTGTGGTCGACCGCCAACGGGTGCTTCCTGCAAGGGAGATGCGTAGACGCCGCCCTCCGCTTCGTTCGGTACGGTGCGCCCATGACATCTGCGATACGGGACCGGTTCCGTCCCTTCCGTGAAGAAGCCGAGGTCCAAGGCGTTCCGGCCGACGATGTGGAGCGGTGGCTGGCCACAGCCCGTCCCTGCGCCACCCTGACACTGTCCGACGACGACACCGGACCGGTCGTGGGACGGTTCGGCGGCCCCCTGCTGCTTCCGGCCGACACCCCGGACCCCGGACACCCCTTCGTGGCCTCGGTCGACCTGGCCGCACTGCCGGCCGGCGCGACAGACCTCCTCTTGCCGCCCGACGGCCGGTTGCTGTTCTTCGCCCTGCCCGAGGCTGGGGACCGCACCTCCATGGGTACGGTGATCCACGTGCCAGCCGACGCGGCCGTCACACGTCGGGATCCGTACGCCTGGAACTTGGCGAACATCGCCGAGGACGACAGGGTGTTCGCGAGCTATCCGGAGGGGCCGCTCCGGGCGCGGCCCGACGTGTCGCTCCCTCACCACCAGTTCATCGTTCCCGCCGGTGAGGAGGAAGCCGTATACCTTCCCGGGCATCCCTACTGCTCCGAACTCGTCGAGATATGGGAGCACACCAAGGACCTCATCGCTCCCTCGGCGCAGATGCAGATCGGAGGATACGCGGACGAGGAGGCCGTGGAGTTCGACCCGGTCGACGTCGCGGCGTCCCTTGCGGCGGAGGCGTTGGACGCCGGCCACTGGGACGGTCCCGTCTCGGACGACGTGGCCGACTGGGTGCTCCTCGCCGACTGGTACGCCGGCAGGGACGTGAAGGGGCGGGAAGGCGCGACCGTCCACTGGGTGATCCAGCGCGAGGACCTCGCGGCCCGACGCTTCGAGCGCGTGTTCACCACCGTCTTCTGGAACCCCTGAACAGGCCATGACGGGGGCGAGCCGGAGCGGCAGGCCACCGGCCTTCGACCACGAGGGCGTACAAGCGGCGCACGGGACCGCCTGGAAGACTTATGAAGATCTTGGGTTCTGGCCGTGCCGCGTGAGCGGCGGGGCCAGACTCGTTGGTTGGCAATGGGTGAGTGGGGTCGGTGAGAGTGTCGGGCCGGACGTGTGTGAGACGTGCCGGGACCTGATCCCGGCCGGGAGTGTGTTCGCGTTCTTGGCCGAGCATCGGGGTGAGGTGTTCCCGGTGGATACGTTCGTGGACATGTATCCGTCGGCGAACGGGCGGCCCAGTAGGCCGCCACAGATCCTGGCCGCGGCGCTCACGTTGCAGGCACTGCACGGGCTGTCGGACTTCGAGACGGTGCAGGAACTGCGGTGCGACCTGCGATGGAAGGCGGCGTGTGGGCTGGGGCTGCACGACATGGCGTTCGATCCGTCGTTGCTGGCCTACCTCCGCCGACGGCTGGCCCGCTCGGTCCGGCCGAACCGCGACGGGCGTCCTGAAGGGCAAGTACCGCAGGGCACTGGACTCCACCGTGCTGGACGACGCGGTCGCCACCCAGGACACCGTCACCCAGCTCGTCGCCGCCTTGAGGGCGGTGATCCGCGAGGTCCCCAGAGCCGGCCCGGTCGCGGCGGCCCAGTGCACCGCTCACGATTACACCGACCCGGGCAAACCGAAGATCGTCTGCAACGACGAGCAGGCCCGTGCCGATGCGCAGATGGATGCCGTCGGCCCCCACGTAGACACAGACATCGTTTCTGATGGCTGTCACAGGTGCCGCGTAGATTCCGGTTATGCCCGAGCCTTTGAGTGAAGTTCTCAGACAGCTGCTGGACGAGTTGCCACCTGGCAGGCTGATAGGGCCGTGTCATCATCCGCATCCGGTGGTGTGGATGAGCAACGGCCCGGTCACAGACGCGGCTGACTGGTGGAAGGGGTTGCACGCGCGTCGCTGTGAGACCGGCCTTTACCCGCTGTTGCTCGAGTACCCCGACGACTCATTCGAGCCTGTGGGTGGTGGCTACGGGGCTGACGCCGATGCCAGCTCGTACTTCCGGAGCAAGTGGACGGACGACTCGTGGCCGCCGTTCAGGGAGTAGCCCGGTCTCGCGACGCCTGCCGCGGTGGTGACGGACGCTGACGTGTGCGCGGGGGAAGTGGCGACTGCTGTCGCCCGCGACGGCCGAGCCCGGTGTCTCGCACTCGTCCAGGTCGCGCGGGGCGCTGATACGCCCGCCGCCCTCAGCTGGCTGGGCATGACGAATCACATGACTGCGCAGGAACTGTCAGCAGTGCTGCGTTCCTGGGAGCACCGGTTCGGTGTCCGTGTCGTGGGCTTTGGACACGGAAGCCTGTATCTCTCGGTTGCTGCCCAGCCGACGGACGCCCGCCAGGCCCGTGTCCTCGCCGCAGAGCACTACCTCTGCTGCCCTGACGTCTTTCATGAGGACCCCGACATGGACTGGTCCACGTACCACAAGGCGCTCATGCAGCGTCGCGAGTGGCGGCTTTGGTGGGACTGAGAGTGCTCTTCTTGGCGAGGCGACGGTGGCAGATGCGCGTGGCGGCGATGCCGACGAAGGCGAGGAAGTGCTCGGGCTTGCGTTCGTAGCGGCGGTGGAGGCGTCGGCAGCCGGCCAGCCAGGAAACGGTTCGTTCGACGACCCAGCGGTGGCGGCCGAGCCGCTGCGAGGACTCGACGCCTCTCCGGGCGATGCGGTGGCGTATGCCGCGTCCGCGGAGCCATGGCCGCAGGTGGTCGTAGTCATAGCCCTTGTCCGCATGCAGCTTCGCCGGTCAACCGGTCCGAGCTGCACTGGGCAAACCGCCGGTAGACCGTCTGCCGGGCCGAACACCGGCGGGAGGCGCCTCCACGTACAACCCGAGGTGGCCACGAAGATGACCGACGCCAAAACCTCACGGTTATTCAGCCCAACGCCGGCCCCCCGCCCTGCGGACGCCTCACCATCGTGGGCGGCACCACCCGCCGAAACAATACTCACAACTCCTCCGGCACCAGATGCTCCACCAGATCCGCCATGCACATCTCAACGAGCGATTACGCCACAAGAGACGACGTCATAGTCGGTGGCCGACAGATCACGCCTGGAGAACGCCTGGTGGTCGGCCTGCCACTCAGTCGTCAACCGGGTGACGGCGGCCGACGAGCGGCCGGCTGAGCTGCCGAGGAACTGCTCGAGCGCGGGAACGAAGTCACCGGATGACAGGCCGTGGAGACAGAGCAGCGGGAGGACCTCGCTGATCATCGGGGACTTGCGGCACCAAGGCGGCAGGATCGCCGAGGAGTACCGCTTGCGCTCGCTGGTGGACAAATCGATCCGCTTGGCGTTCACTCGTGGCGCTTTGACCTCGACCGTTCCGGCAGCAGTGGCGACGTTCCGCGGCTGGTGGTAGCCGTTTCGCACGACCAGGCGCCGGCCTTGGTCGTCCTGCTCGCCCGCCAACTCAGCTGTATAAGAGTTGACGCACGCCTCCAGGGCGGCGGCCGGCATCCGCCTCGCACCCTCGCGGACGATCTCGTCGATCAGGAGCCGTCACGAGTGGTTCCTCGGCGTTTACCAGGCTGAGCACGGGCGTGCCTTCCGTGGGGACGTTCCCACGATGCGGTGGTTCCGCTTCGGTCGCGTTCACCATTCACGGACGGCGTGGGCCTCGGCTTCAACTGCGCGTATGCCGCTGGTCGTAGCGGGAGCGGGAGGCGTCCACTGTGTCGAGGTGGTTGCCCACCCACCTCAGCAGGGTCTGCAGAGGGTCCTGGAGGGTGCGCCCCAGAGGGGAGATGCGGTACTCGACCGCGACGGGCTCGGTGGACAGGATCACTCGCTCGATCACGCCGTTGCGTTCCAGCCGCCGCAGGCATGCCGTCAGAGATTTCGGGGTGACCGCGGGCAGGTGCTGGCGAAGCTCGTTGAAACGCCGGGGGCGATCGCACAGGGCGTCCAGCACCAGTAGCGACCACTTGTCGAAGAGCTGGTCGAGTAGTTGTCGACCGTTGTCACCGAGCTCTATGTGGGTCACGCCGGTCTCCTCGGGGATATCTGATTTCGTTGCAGTGTACCCGAACTACTAGATATATGTTAGATATCTAGTAGCTCGATCCGTGAGGAAGGCTCCCTATGGCCGACACCTACTCGACCCTGCACGTCTCTGTCATCGACGGTGTGGCGTATGCCATCATCGACAACCCTCCCGTCAACCTGCTCGATGCCGCCCTCATGACGGATTTGGACCGGTTCACGGGCGCCATGTTCGCCGCCGCCGACGTCCGAGTGATCGTTTTCGACAGCGCGGACCCGGATTTCTTCATCGCGCACGGAGACATGCGCATCGCCGAGGACCCTCAGTCGTTCTCGGCGCTTGATGTCGCCTCGGAGCAGGACCCCTCTTTGAATCCGATGATGCGCCTGCACGAACGCATCCGGACCCTGCCGCAGATCACCATCGCCAAGCTGCGCGGGCTGGCACGCGGCGGCGGTGCGGAACTGCTGTCCGCGATGGACATGAGGTTCGCGGCTCGTGAGCATGCCGGCTTGGCTCAGCCTGAAGACACTATGGGCATCATCCCGGGCGCGGGAGGCACCGTCTATCTGCCCGGCCTCGTCGGCCGCGCACGCGCGCTGGAGATCATTCTCAGCGGCCAGCTGGTCGATGCCCCGACCGCGGAACGGATGGGCTGGGTGAACCGGGCCGTGCCGGCTGCCGAGCTCGACCACGTCGTCGACACCCTGGCCGCCCGCATCGCCACCCTGGCGCCCGGCGTTGCCCGCGCCACGGTCGAGGCGGTGGACGCCGCAGCGGTGTCCACCGCCGGTGGCCTGGCCATGGCGAACGAACTGTTCGGCCAGCTCTTCAGCACTCCCGACGCGGGCCGCCGCGGAGAGGCGGCACTGGCCGCCGGCGCGCAGACACGGGACGGAGAGCGCCGCCTCGAAGCCCTGATCGACGGCCTCGCCTGAAGCAGCTCAGTGAACCCTTCTCATCCTGGGGTACGAGGCTGATGACGAAGGGCTGATGGGAGTGCGTGACGTGGCAGGGCTCCTGGTCGTTCGGTTGGTGATCTCACTCATCAACGTCTCGACAAAGGAGCCCTGTTGGTCCCGTATCGAACCATGCTCGACATCCCGCATGCGAACCTCGGACGTTATGGCGCCTTCATCCTCGCAGTTCCGTACCTGTTCAATCAGCAGATGAGTGAGGCCGCGGGCACGACGGAGCGCCCTGCTTTCGGCGTGATGCCGGCACGGTTGCTGGACCACAGAGGGCTCAGTGTGCAGGAGCTGGCCAGTCGCGCCGGATTGCGCAAGCGAGGTCCGAGCGGTGCTCGCGGGGGAAGTCCCTGGCGAGGGGCGGCTCCGGCGTATCGCGCCTGTCGTGGGTTTCCATGCCGTCGATCTGTTCATCCTTGCGGGCTGACGGTCCCGGACGATATGGCGCCATTGGACGCCGCGGCCGAGCGGTGGGCACCGGACATCGTGATGAATGCGGTGCACCTTTCCTCTGCCGAGCGGCATGAACTCCTGCAGCTCATCCACTCACTGCCGCAGGAGGAACGGCCTTCCGCCTTCGCCGCGAAACGGCTCGCATCCCATGCCGGCCCGGGCAGTTGGGCCATCCGCATGCTCCAGTACCGCAATCTGAGCTGGATCGGCATGGCGCAGCTCCTGGCGGTGGTGACGCCCACATATCTGTCGGCGGGCACCTACAGGGTGATCGGCGACGGTCGCAAGGAGCTGACGCCCCGCTTGGTGACGGATTTCGCAGCCCTGCTGGGGATCAACACCCGAGAACTGGCCGCGCTCACGGGCATCCACGGGCGTGAGGTGCCACCGCCTCCTGCCCCGGAAGCAGCGGAGCAGCAGTTCTGCTGTGGGAGGCGCGGCGCCTCTCCGGCGCCCAGGCACAGCACGTCGCCGAGCTGGCACGCTCCATGCGCGGGGACTCCATCAGGAAGTACTTCCTCAACCTGCCCGGGTCGTGACCCCTGCCGGGCACGCGTCCGTCGGCGTACGTCAGAGGAACCCCTGAGAACCTACGGGCGTGGTCGCCAGGTGGCCGGTCCGGGCGCGCGTCGGGGTGACAGGATGGCGCGGTGTCCGGCTCTTTGCATGAACTCTGGCTGCGTGGCGTCGCTTTCAATCCGGCGGCGCCCTCCGACGTACTGATACGGCTGATGGATCAAGCGGCCGGTGAGCTCGGGCAGCTGATGTGTAAGGACCGCGACCTGCCCGACGCAGTCATCCAGGCAGCCCTGCGCCACACGCAGTGGCGGATCCGCGGCGCGCTCGCCCGCAACCAGCACGTAGACCCTTCGCGGCTCGCCCCCTTGGCGACGGACCCGTCGGGACTCGTCCGCGCGCGGCTCGCCAACCCCCACCTGCGGCCCTGGCCCCGCCGGGTCCGGCCGCTGCCGGACGACATCCTCGTCACCCTCCTGACCGCCCAGGACGGGGGCGAGGACGGCAAGCTCACCGCAAACGAGATCATCGGGGAGCTCGACTCCTCCCGGCAGATCCCGCTGACCTTCTTCCGCTCCATGGCCGGCCACGAGAACCCCGCACTCCGGATACGGGCCACTCGGCGGTGGGAATCGCTCACCCCGGCGCAACAGGCAGGGCTGCTCGACGATCCGGACCCCGCGGTCCGTGAAACGGCCCATGACAGGAACTGGGAGTCGGCCCCGGAACGGGTGGAGGCCGAGCTGCCGTCCATCCGTCCGAGCAGCAGGCCGTTCGTGCTGGGCAGGTGCGCTCTGTCGCCCGCGCTCGTCGAGCAGTGCTTCGCGGACGGCATGGTGCTCCCCCTGGCCCGGAACCCCCACACTCCGGCTGATGCCGTCGCCCGGCTCGCACGGCATCCCGAGGCGAAGGTCCGCGAGATGGTCGCCGCCCGGCCCGACCTGGGACCAGAGCTGGTGACGGAGCTGAGGAAGGACCCGGACGAGGACGTGCGGATGCGCGTACGCCTCCACCCCTTCCCCCGCACCTGGGCCGAGTACAACGTGATCGACCGGGTCATCGGGCACGGTCCGCAATGCGTCTGCCCGATCACCGAGCCGGACCCCGACCCGGACACCGTGCCGTCGCCCGACTGGTTCGCCGCCTGCGCGGTGTCCGCGGAACCGGTGCTCCGCCGGGTTGCGGCGAGCTGGTCCAGCCTGCCCGCGGCACTTGTCGGGGCACTCGCGCAGGACGACGACGAGGAGGTCCGGATCCGACTGGCCTTCAACCACCCATTGGCTCCGCCATACCTGCTCCTGGACGTCTTCGCCACCCGCCCGGACCACCGTTCGGACCTACTGCCGCTGCCCGGCTTCCCGCGCACCGGCCTGACCCACCTCATCGGCCACCCGGATCCCGAAGTACGCGCCTTGGCCGCAGCCGATCCCGCCCTGCCCGGACCCCCGGTGGACGACGCCCACGAGGCAGTACGCCGGGCCGCCGCCGCCAACCCGCGCCTGACACCGGAAGCCCTGGAGACCCTCCTCGCCGACCCCCGCACCGCAGAGGGCGCCGCAGCCAACCCCTCCCTCCCCGTAGCCCATATGCACGCGCTCCTCGACCGCTGCCTCAACGCGCCCGACAACGTGCACCAGGGTCCGCCGTCACGGCTTCCCTCGGTGCCGTCTTAGCGCCACGAGCTGGCTTATCAGAGGCATCCGATAGCTTGCTGACCATGGGAACTCAGGCGGATCATTGACGACGCGGCCCACAGGGGAACTGCACCAGCTCATGCGGGCGGCCGGGTTCACAGACATTGAAGACGGTGTCCTTCCTGGACAGCGATGTGGGGTTTGTCGAGGCAGGCACGCCGGACGGCAGCAGCTGGGAGGGCCTACTCAACCGCGAGATGGCGAAGAGCTACGAGATCCCTCTAGAGCACTTCCCCATGGAACCCGCCGTCGCCGGTGCACTCGCGTGGTCGGCCGCCGCCGGACTGACGCCCGACGAGGAAGCCTCCTCAGCTCTCTTGGTCGCCCTGGGACTGCCCGGCGCAACCTACCCCTCCGAAGCCAGGGCCTGGGGAACCACCTGTGCCACGACTCCGTGCCTCCCTTCGGACAGATCAACCTGACGACCGACCGACCGGCCTGCCTGCCTGGCGCACGGCCCGAGGGATGATGGGGCCGAAATGACGGAACGTGAGGTCAGGAGATTCCATTGGCGAACCGGGTTCACCGACCCCGTGAGGACGCGGAGTTCAACTTCATCCTCGGAATGAGCGTAGTTCCGGTCCTCGCATACTTCACCGGGACATGGCCCAAGGCAATCGAGCCCTGTCGGGTGATGGACCTCGTCGTGGGCGGCATCGCCGACGACTACACGGGCCGCCTGACGGCCGTCCGCGCCGACATCACGCGTTGCCCAGCCGCGACCGAGCGATACGGGATCACCGGAGCCCCGTCCTACGTCGTGCTGAAGGAGGGAGAGGCGGTGGCGCACGGCACGGGGCTTATGACCATCACGGAGTTTAGGAAGTTCCTGGACGACCACCTCTGAGCGGCCGCTGCGGCACGTGGCCGCGCCAGCCCCTTCATCGCGTCCATGGGAGCTGAGCCGCCTGGCGCCCCTTGGGGGTGAGACACCCCCACAGTCACATGACGCAGTCGATCTCGGTCGCGTCCGGCAGCCGCCCGGCTGCACCCACGATCTCGGCGAAGGCCGGCCCCATGTCGGTGTTCCGGCTGCGCGCAGTACGCGGCCAAGGACACCGGCAGTGGCACGGCCTTGTCGCGGACGACGGACAGGTACGCGGTCCAGTCCGCGAGCGGTCCGGCAAGGTCGCAGTCTGCCTCGGAGGACGTCGCGCACCGCGTCGACCGCGGACGCTTCGGACCGACGGCGTGCGAGGGCAGCAGACGTCGCACGGACTGCAGGGGTCCCTGGCCCGGCCCAGGTGGAAAACTAGATCGTCCTCTCGGACGGCCGCGTGGCTTCCCCGTCGCCCAGCCCGAGGGGCTCGGCAAGGGTAGCGAGGAACTGGTCAGGTGACCGGCGGCGGCTTCACGGTCCGGTGACGAGGTCGCAGCTGCCGTACGGAGCCCCGTCTGCGGCGGTGTCGAAGAGCTCGTCCAGCGTCGCCACCACTGCTCTCGAACGACGGCCAGCGCCCGCGCGGCCGTAGCCGCATGCTCGGCAGCCTCGCCCAACTGGGCGCCCTGTCCGGCGAGGTCGGCGAGTGCACGGTGCGCTCTGTTTAGGAGTTCGGCATTAGGCCAGGTGCGCACGGACCTCGTGCACATGGACGCTCACGGGTTGTACGGGTTCCTGCGCGAACTCGACCAGCAGGGACGCGACCTCATCGTCGCGTCCCTGCCGGTGGAGGAAGGGCTCGGGCTGGCAATCGCCAACCGGCTTCGCCGGGCTGCGGGGCCCCGCACTTCCGTGTGAGCGGCCACGGCGAGGCGGTCAGGACGCGGCGGGGACCACCGCATCAAGACCGCGGGTGGCGACGAGCTGGGCGCTGCCGTCGGCCAGGCGGTAGGACAGTCCCACCACGGCGAGGCGACCGGCAGCCACCGCCTCGGCCAGGACGCGGGAGCGCTCCAGGAGCAGGTCCACGGTGTGCTCGATGTGCTCGGCAAGGATCTCTTCGGGCTTTTCGCGTCCCGCGGCACGGGCGGCCAGCACACTCGGGGTGACTCGTTCGACGATGTCGCGGACGAAGCCGCCCGGCGTCTGTCCGTTCTCCAGCGCAGAGCAGGCCGCGGCGACCGCGCCGCACGAGTCGTGGCCGAGGACGACGACCAGCGGAGCGTTCAGGACGCTCACCCCGAACTCGATCGAGCCGAGGACTTCGGTCCCGGTGACATGCCCGGCGGTGCGAACCACGAACAGGTCGCCCAGGCCGCGATCGAAGATGATCTCGGCGGCAAGCCGGGAGTCGGAGCAGCCGAACAGCACGGCGAACGGCTTCTGGGACGGTGCGGTCTCGGCACGGCGAGCGCCGTCCTGGTTCGGGTGCTCGGGAGTGCCCGCGACGAAGCGCTGGTTGCCGGCCATGAGCAGCTCGAAGGCGTCGCGGGGCGTCGGAGTCTGGGTGATCTCAGTCATGGCTACAGCCTACGAGGCGGCACCTGCCGGCCGTCGCAGCGACCGGTCCCACCGGACGGGCGCCGACCACGCTGTTATCCCCAGGCGCTGGGCGAGCGCGGTCTCCATGCGGAACCGCAGCGCACAGCGCAGCGGCCCGGCGCCGTACGGGTCCCCATCTGTCAGTTCCTCTTACACACCAACACAACGAGCAGGGCAGTGCTGGAGCTGTCGGCCGACCGTTACGGTCGTAGTCACGGCACTGGAACCTACGGGGACGGGGCAGGCAGGATCAGCCGGATGCGCGTAGTGCCCGCACGGCCCGGTTGTCGCCTGCGGGGGCGGCGAGGTCGGCGCGATCGAGTCGCCACTCTTAATCAGCAGTTACTGCGTGTCCGGAAGGCCGGCAAGCGAGAAAGGCATCCGATGGGGCGGGCGCCCCGTCGGTGAAGCAGCGTGAGTTCAGGTTCAGGTCTGAGGTTCGCCCCGCAGGTCAACGAAGCCGGTTTCGATGGCGCCGCGAAAGGTGAGTGTTTCTTCGCCGATACCGAGGGCATCGAGCAGGAGGCCGAGGGCCGCGTCGACGTCAACCCGGGCGCGGCTAACCCAGACGAAGACATCAGGGCAAGGGCTGCCCTCCAGCCGGCTGAGCGCAAAGTCGATCTTCTCAATGCGGAACATCGCCGCATCCACCGCGCCCAGGTCCTCCCAACCCCGTTCGACGTTCAACCGCAGCCGCCCGGCCAGAACGTCCAGCGACGGCGACAGGCCGGCAACCAGCCGGAAGGGCTCGCCGCGTACTCCCACATGCTGGCCTGGAAGGCCGGGTTTCGCTTGCCGCCCTGGTACTCCAGCGCGCATTCCCAGTCCGACTCCGGCCCAGGAACCTCGACCTCCGCCATGCGCCCTCCCCACCCCGCCGCTGAGCTGTGCCCCTCACTCTAGAAGCTCAGCTCCTGGCGTCACGGATCACCAACCCGGTGAACGTATGCGGTCACAGCACTAGCGGCGAGACCTTGATCTACGGCTCGCCGTGCTTCTTGACGATGTCCACCCCGCCCGTGGTGCCTGGCTCCAGCGCCCTGTCAAAGCGGGTCAGGGCCTCGCGCAGCCGCTTCTGAAGAACCCCGATGAACCCCCCAGGGCGCCGCTCGGCGGTGAGCGGCAGCACGAAGAGCCCGCTCCCAAGCAGCCCCTCCCGCGGCCAGATTGCGGCCCGCCCCCGCCTCGGACTTCTCTGAGCCGGCGTGCGGCAGGGCCCGGTGGCGGCGGGATCCTCCGACCCTTGCAGGCCCGGCACGGCCACCGCGCGTATCCACCCCGCCGCTCCCCCACCGCAAGCTACTCCCAGCCATGCTCCGTGAGCGCGCCCGTGCCCTCCAGGTAGCCGAGGAGTCCCTTCTTCGGGTATTCGATGATGTCCTCGGGCAGTTCGTGGACGCTGAACCGCTCGAGGCCGAGGCACTTCTCCGGTTCCCTGTTGACGGGTTCCCCGCTCCACCGGGTGGCTTCGAAGAAGAAGCCGATGCGCTCGATCTCGGCGCTCTGCCGGTGGTGGACCACGTGCACCATCCGCAGGTGGGCGGGGTCGACCGTCACGCCGGTCTCCTCCAGCAGCTCGCGGGCTGGCCCCGGCGCGCAGGGCCAGCAGGGATTTCAGCGGAACCCCGTCACACGCGTAAACGGCATCGTCATCGAAGACAACGAGATCCTGCTCCTGGACCAGGACAGCACGCGATCGTGGAGCCTGCCGGGAGGCAAGCTTGAGGACGGCGAGACCCTAGCCGAAGCCCTGGTCCGGGAAATGCGAGAGGAAACCGGCGTCGAGGTCGAGGTCGGGCGCCCATTACAGCAGCCCTCATCGGACATCGCCGCCTCGCGCCCTGAGCTGCGAGATCAGTCCGTCAGCGGGGTCAGAGGGTCCGGTCGGGACAGCGCCTCGGACAGCGGCAGCCCCTCTCTCGCGGCAACGGTCCGACGGACCCGCAGTTCAGCGCGTGTCCGCGGGCGGTACTTGGGTGCCTTGCCACACCCGCAGACCGACAGCCCTTCGTAGCGCAGCCCTTCACCCAACACCACAGCCACCACAGACCAACTGCGGACATCGCGCCTGGGCGGCGGCGCGAAGTCGTGACCAGCGCAGATGAGGGGCTGCGAACAGTTCGGGCACAGGTGCTCCCGCAGCGGATAGGCATGCCGCTTGAAGCTCACACGGCACGAGACGCACGCGTAGTGCAGCTTGTAGTAGGTCATGGCGTAGAAGCACACCGGGTCACCGTACCGAGCAGTCCTACAAGCGGACCACCCGTTTCGAGCGGCCAGCAGTCCGCCATCAGTGCGTGCGCGTGGCGCACTGATGCGGGTCACAGTCGCGCCGCTGTTGGTAGCGGTGCGTGCTGAGGGCAGGCCTCGAACGCCTGGATCTTGGCGGTCACGACCTCGTCGGCCGAGCGCGGCGAACGCCTGCGCGTAGGTGTGGCCGCAGCGCAGGTGGGCCAGGAAGAACAGGGCCTGCCGGCCGCAGTTCGGGCGCCGCCATCGGGAGCCGATCCGACCGCGGTGATCTGCGAGGAGGCTGGAGAGATGGTGCAGGGCGCGGCTGGAGAGATCGATACCGGACGGGTGGACAAGCACACGAAACCCCTGGCGGACTGGTGATCTTGGTCGTGAACCCGTCCACCAGGAGCTTTCTTCGTGCCTGCTGCCGGGGCACTCTTCCAACCACCCGTCAGGTTGGAAACGGCGCACGGTCAGAGGAGGATGGTGAGGACCTCACTGGCGTTCTGCTCGTCGATGCTTGAGGTGAGGCAGCCCAGGACGTCGAGGTTGATGGTCACCTTTTCGCGTACCGCGACCGAGCCCTGCGCGTAGCCGGCGGTGACCGTGCCCGTCGCAGTCACGATGATTTGGTTGGCGACGTGCGCGACGGTGGTGAGGGTGTAGGTGATAGTGCTGTTCTGGCCGTTGCTCCAGTGATACGTAATCACGTCAGCCGGAGGGATCGTGCTTGCGAGCGGTGGGATCAGGCAGCTGGCCTGCTGACTGAAGGATGCGGTGGCGACGCCGGTGAGGAACGGGCCACCCAGACACGTCAGTTCTTCGGTGATGCCCACGTTGGTGGTCTGCGGCAGCGGGCCGAGCGGGGGCGAGTAGGTTGAGGAATCCCCACCGGTGCAGACCACCGTGGCGGCGGCCTTCGCCGGTGCGGCCTGGGCCGAACCGGCGGGAACGGCGAACGCTGCGGTGAGAGCGGCCAGGGAGAAGGACAGGGTGAGAAGTCTTCGGATACGTAACATGCACTGGCCTTTCAGCACGGTGTTCTCCTCGGGCGCCTGACCGACTGCTGTGAAAAGTGCGCCGCTTGAGGGCGGGACCTCAGAGCATCGCCTGTCCGGTGCGCGTGGAATCGGCTCTTGTGGAGCTTTGCGGCGCTTTTCACGTTGTCACACGGCAGCCGACGCGTATATGGCTCCCTTTGGGGGGGCGCACACCCCCCAAAGGGGTGCGCACCCTCGGCTTGTGCACATCCCGACCCTCTGTTCACATTCGGAAGCTCCGCAAGGCGAGCCGCTCAGGCGGCACCAGCGAGGCCGTCTCCGAATCCTGCCCTCGCGCGGACGGCTCGCGGCGTCCCGGGAAGCTCGGCTCCCACGCTGAAAAGGGCTCGTTGCGAGGAACAGGGCCGGAAGCCTCGACCTGAGAACGTGATGAACCGGTGATGGCGACGGGGTGGCGGGCCGACTGTCTCAGTCACATGAACGACGTCCCGGAGCAGCAGGCCACCGGGCCGGGAGAGCCGCCGCTTCCGTGCTGTCAGCCGACAGTAACTGGACGCACCGGCCGCCTCGTACGAAACCGCCAGCCCGCTGAACAGGCATCAGCGGCGGCACTCCCCGGGGTGTCCGGCCAGGCCGACGCACCGGTGCCGCGCGCGCCCTGCTCCATGCCGACGCCCACCGCACCCTGGTGGCCTCCCAGGTGTAGTGGGCGTACCGGAAGCACGGTCACATTGCCACCGCCCAGGCCTCCCGCCGGTTCTTCCCGACGGGCCAGCCGGCCCGTTCCCAGCCCCTGTCCGCGCTCCTTGGCGAGGTCGCGCCCGATCGTCGCCTCCCGCAGTGCTGCCGCCCGCAGCAGCACCTGGAACTGCCCACCCCCTCGCCGCGGGCGCCCTCGGTCACCGGAGACAGGACCACCAGCGCCGCGCCGGCGCGCTACCCGCGCTCGCCGGGTGCAGGTTTCGCGGTGTGATCAGATCCGGACCGCACCGTAGAAACTGCCGATGGTACTCATCGACTCGATGCGGACGTAGGCGCCCGGGTAGGGGGCGTGCAGCACGTTGCCGCCGCCGGCGTACAGCCCGACGTGCGAGTTACCGCTGAAGAAGACAAGGTCGCCAGGCTTCAGCTGGCTCTGCCCGATGCGGGTGCCCTGGTTGATCTGGGTGTACGTGGTGCGGGTGATCTCGACACCGGCCTGGTGGTACGCCCATTGGGTCAGGCCCGAGCAGTCGAACGAGTTGGGGCCCGTGGTGACGGAGTGAGAGTACGGCATTCCGATCCGCGTGCTGGCCGCCTGGAGCGCGGCGGCTCCGAGGCCGGACGCGGCGACCTCCTTACCGAGGTCGAGCCGCCCACCTGCATCGCGACTGGCCCGCTGCTCCTTCTCGGCGAGTTCGGCGCGCTCGGCCACGGTCAGGGTGTTCAGCAGGCGCTGAGCGGCGGCGAGCTTGGTCTGGGACGCCTTCTTGCTCTTGCCGAGCGCCTCACGCACCTCGGCGAGTTCGGCGAGCTTGCCCTGGGCCTCCTTGCGCTCCTGCGCCAGGGAGCGCTGCTTGGCCTGGATCTTCTGCAGCGACTCGGTCTGCCTGACAGTCAGGCCCTCCAGCGCCGACGCCTGGTCGAGGAAGTGGTCCGGGTCCGAGGAGAAGAAGAGCTGTACGGAGGGGCTGATGCCTCCGGAGCGGTACTGCGCGGTGGCGATGGAACCGAGTTCGCTCCGCAGCCCGTTCAGCTCGTCCTGCCCGCGCGCGACCTTGTCCTGTACCGCGGCGACTTCCTTCGTGAGCTTGTCCTGCTGTTCCTTCGCTCCGTTGTACTTTTCGCTGGCCTTCTCGGCCTCCGAGTAGAGCTTGTCGACCTTCGCCTTGACCTCGCTCTTGGTCGGCTTGGGGTCGGCGTGGGCTGCCTGGGCGCTCAGGGCGACAGCAGCGGCGGCGGAGGCGGTGATCACGGTCACGCGGGCACGGCTCGGCGCTTTGGGACGACGGTGGGACGCCACGGAGGCGAACTCCTTCTCATCGAGCCGCCCACCCGGTCGTGGAGGAGCTCAATCGCTGGCTCCAGGCACGTCACGGACACGACGGCGTCTTCGCTGCCACCCGGATGGGTGATCGGTCGCGCGAAGGTTCGATCGCAAACTTTAGTGACCATTTCGTGATCGGAGCAATCTCCGCCAGGAGAATCGTGAGGTCCGGAAGATTTCTTTACTCGCCACGTACAACGCGTAACGGCTACTTGACAGTTCGCTTGCGTCCGGTGGGGCCGACGCCCGCTGCGCGGTCTTGTTCGTTTCCTGAGCCGACGGTTGTTGTCCTCCTGGCACGGAAAGGGCGACTGAAGTCGCCGCTCCGCGAGATGACTTGGGTCGGCGCCAGCTCGGATGAGGGGTCGGTTCGCTTGGGCCTATCTGCGGTGGCGTGTGCGGGATGAAGTCCGCGGCCCGCTGGGACGCGCTCACAAGAGCGCAGGTCGCCGCAGCCCGGGACGGTAAGCAGCGGCCTGAGGCGCAGGCGCGGCAGAGGCCGGCCACGCAGGCCCGGATCGACGGGACCGTGTGCGACAGGGGCATCTGCTGCGTCACCGGCGCGGGGGCACTGAAGTCGTACGCCGGATCCGCACCCATCATCTGAGCCTCAGGCAGGAAGCGTTCTTCGGCCGCCGCTTCATCGAGAACAATCGCCCAGACGTCACAAGGGCCGCGCGGGTCGTCCTTCACATACTGAGAGCGGAGAGCTACCGTCGTAGGACTCATCAAGCTGGGCCACCCCCGAAGGTGAGCTCTCAGCCGACAACCCGCCGCGAGCGTCGCAGGCCGTACCCGCGTCACAGCGAGAAGCCAAGACGAGGCCTCGGCACCGCACGTCGCCACGGCGGCGGCTACGGTTGGCCGATGCCACCGCCCCCGCACCGTGCCGCGATCCTCGTCATCGACATGCAGCGCGGCATGCAGCCGATCATGCATCGCGCCGAGCGCACAGTCGAAACCATCGCAGGGCTCAGCTCTCGGGCGCGTGCTGCGAACGTCCCCGTCATCACGGTCCAGCAGCGAGGGTGCGGCGATGCCCTGCCGGGCCTGGCCCCGCACCACGGAGAGCCGGTCGTGATGAAGACGTGCGCCGACGCCTTCCTGGACACCGACCTCGACGAGATACTCGTCCGGCTCGGCGTGACCGAGGTCCTGGTCACCGGCTTCGCCACTGAGAACTGCGTGGAGACCACTGCCCGCCAGGCTCTCAGCCACGGCTACGACTTGGTTCTGGTGGCGGACGGGCACACCACGTCGGTCCGCCCTCAGCCGACAGACTTCGTCCTTCCCGACCAGTCAATCGCCCATCACAACGAAATCTACCGGCACATCGACTTTCCTGATCGCAGCGTTCGGGTCCTGCCTGCCACGCGGATCGACTTCGTAGCGCCGAAGCCGGCACCCGAGGAGAAAGGCTGAGAACGTGCACCCCAACGCCGTGGCGTTCGCCTGCCTCCAGGCCTCACCCCGCCGGCCGAGGCGGTGCGATTTCGCCTGAGTGCCGCCCATGAGCTCAAACAGTGCTCGGGCCTTGCCGGTTGTGTGGCGGTCCGGGCCGAGGGAGGCCTGGCAGGCGTCGTGAGCGGCGCAGTCGGTCCTCGGGCCTTGCGGGGGCGGTTCAGCCGGCGGCCTTGGGTGTTGCGATCAGAAGAAGAGCAGGGCCGCCGCCTCGTACTCGTGGTCGTCCGGCCGCGATCGGGCCACTGCACGGACTTCGCCCTCCGCCTCGGTGTAGCGCCCGGCTTCGTAGAGGGCTTGCTGCTGAGATTGGTCGCCGATGCCGTCATCGCAGGAGTCACACTGACGCCGCTCGACCTTTGACAGCGATGGGGATGCATTCGCCTGCAGGGCCGGCGTCACCGCCCTCAGGGCAGCACATCCCGGCCGGCTCTCAACCCACCCGAGCTGCATGTGAGGCCGCCTTCCTGGGTTCGCTCGACCGCCCACCGCTCCGGGATTGAGATGAAGCCCCCGCTCCCAGGCTCGCGGGCCGTGATCTCCATGTCGATGCCGAGGGGGCGGCATGCTCGACGAGGTGCTGGCGGTAGCCGCCGTGGCCCCACACCTTGCGGATGCCTTCCGGTCGGCTCCCCATGAGCCGACGCCGTGGTCGCGGCGACCTTCGGCCGAAGGCACTGACGCGCCGCTGAAGCGACCGCTCGGTCGGAATGTGAGTTTTGCCGGAACCGATGAAGGTAATGCAGAACGGCCTTTCGGATGACAAACTCGCACGACCCGGTCGACGACACCTACCGTCGGCTGATGGACCGGCAGCTCACCGTGCAGGAGTGCCGCCACCGTCTGGCCCGCGCGATCTGCCACGGCAGCCCTGGTAGATCCGCCAGGCGTACCGCGAGGGCCCAGGAGGACCAGCTCGCAGCTCCCAGCCTGGTCCTGAAGGCTGTGGTCCTGTGGAGCACCCGCTACCTGGACGCCGCCGTCGCCCAACTCCGCGCCGAGGAACACGACATCAAGGGACGAGGACGTCGCCCGCCTTTCCCCGCTCAAGGATCGGCACATCAACTTCCTGGGCCGCTACCTGTGCAACATCAAGGCCAGCAGCCCCGGCCAGGGCCTGCGCCCGTTTCGGGACCCGGACGCCGTCGAAGGCGACGAGGGCAACGACTGAACCGGCCCGCGACGGACGGTGGAGACGTGGCGCATACCAGCCCGAGCTGTCAGAACGGTGGTTCGGAGGAGTAGGTGCCGTCCCATGTGGGTGTGGTCGGTTTGCTCATCGGCTGCTGGAGAAGTCGTACAGCGTCTTCAATGCGGCCGCGGGCGATAAGGCGCTCGGCACGAAGAGAACTGTTGACTGCCGGGTGCTGTGCGAGGACTGCGTCGGCTTCTTCGGTGCGGCCAGCTTTGTCTAGCATGTCGGACAAGGCCCAGGCCGCGTACCAGGTGTCGCCCTCGGGGTGCGCCCGCGTCTGCTCGATCGCTTCGTCGAGCAGGCCACAGTCGGCCATGAGCGGAAGCCGCATTTGGAAGAGGTCCCAGTACTCCTTGCCGTCTCTTCGTGCCTTGATGGCATCGAGGTGGGCCAGGCCCTCTCGGGACCGGCCGTGCTCGGCGTACAGGGTGCAAAGAGCGTGGACGAGCCAGTCCTCCGCGTCGTGTTCGGTGAGCGCGCGCAGCGCCTCGATCGCCTCGTCGCTCCGTCGGTGCCGGACCAGGAGCTCGGACAGCGGTACAGCCACATGCCACATGCCGGACGACGTAGCACCGAACGTGCGGTAGGCGGCGATCGCACCTTCCACGTCGCCGCGCCCCTCCAGCAATTCGGCAAGGCACTGCACGGCATGCCCGTGGTACTCGGACGCTGCGTACGCACGCAGTTCCGTGATTCGGTCGTGTCTGGCCAGCAGGTCGGCCAGCTGGTCACGGCCGTTGACGGAGGTGACCTCGCGGGTGTGCAGCAAGGCGATCGCCTCCTCGATCCGGCCCTGGCGTTCCCTGATCGTGGCGAGCAGGTCGACTGCGTTGGACGGTTCTGTCCGGAGGTTGTCGCAGTCGGGGTCGTCGCAGGCAGGTATCGCCGCTTCTACCCGGGCTTCCAACAGGGCCGCCGTATCCTCGTCCATGCCCGCCGTTTCGGCGATGTCGACCAGGCAATCGGCGAGGAACCAGTCCTGGATCCCGGCGCGCAGCAGCATGAACGCCTCGCCGCTGCGGCCGTGGCGGGCCAGCAGGCGCGCGAAAAAGACCAACGCCAGCCGGTCACCGGCCTCCGTGTACGGGCGGGACAGCTCGATCGCCTCCTCCGCCCGGCCCCAACCCTCCAGCAGCTCCGCCCGGGCTTGGGCCGCCGGCCACCAGTTCGTGGCGACATACGGGGCGAGCACCTCCAACGCCTGCTCGCGCTGGCCCCGATGCCCGAGCAGCCGGGCCCACTCCAGCGCGCAGAACCACTCCCCGCAGCCGGCCTGGAACTCCACTTCCCGCTCATGACCGAGTTCGAGAAGTCGCGCCACCAGCAGTGGAGGAATGCAGCCCGTCAGCGTTCGGGCCCGGTAGTCAAGATCATCAGCGTCCACGACAGCGCACCTTAGCCCTCACCACCGACACAACACGCATGTCGGGCCATCGCAGGTGAGGGCAGACGTCAGTAGACGTTCGTTTCCGAAGATCGCCCCGCGAGGCCGCCCGAATCGCGCAGAGTCTTCAAGGACCCCTTCAAAGACCTGGGTCGTTCAACACAACCCCGGACCACCGTTTTCTGGCATGATCCGGGGCCGTGACCGGCCTGGAACCGGCCGAGCCGGACCTCCTCGTCGCCGAGCCGCTCATTCGCACCGAAATCAAGATCGGATACGCCCGGCTCTCGACGCAAGAACGCGCTCCGCCCCGAGCTGAAGGCATGCGCGCGACCGAGAGATCGGCCTCACCTCACTCCACGAGAACCTGGACACCACCACCCCGGCGGCCGGCTCGTCTTCCACGTCTTCGCCGCCTTCGCCGCCTTCGCGGAGTTCATCCGCGAACTCATCGTCCTCGGCACCAACGAGGGCCTTGCCGCCGCCCGTGCCTGCGGCCGAGTCGGCGGGCGCCCCACCGTCGCCACCGAGGAAGTCATCAAGGCCGCCCGCGACCTGCTGCCCGACCCCGGCCGCTCCATCACCTCGATCGCCAAGCTCCTCGGCGTCTCCCTGGGCACCCTCCACAACACATCCCCGACCTGCGCCAACTGCGCTCGGCACCGCCCCCCGTCAGCTTGAAGCTCGCACGAGGTAGGCGGACCCCAGCAAGATCGTTCTCACCGGGATCGCCTGTCCCTCAACCACTCACCCGGAGTCTCCCACTGCCCCCTGGCCACCCCGTCCGTGTCCGGTACGACGGCGCACCAGTCGCCCAGCGCCGCATCGGCCAGCAGGAGAGAGAAACCGTCATCCATGACCTCGGAGAGCGTGTCGGCTCCACCGGGGTAGCTCCGGTGGGCCAGTTCGCCGTGCGGCAGCGGGGCCACGAAAGCGGTGAAGCCGTCTTGCAGCAGCTCCACTCCGGGGCTCAGCTCCGGCTCGGTGGCCACGCAAACCAGCGATCGTGGCCGCAGGAGCCGGGCCACTTCGGCTGTGCTCTCCGGCGTCACGCGGAACCATCTGCACCCGTGAGCGCCGTACGCCCAGCGCTCGCAGACCAGGGTCAGGCGCTCGGACACCTCCGCCACCCTCGCCCAGAAACCCGCATCCGCGACGGCGTCGACAGGGTCCGAAACCTCTATGGGTTCAGGAGCCGCGTCTCGCCACAGGAACGTCACGCCCTCACCATCGAATCCCGCCAGATCGTCGGCCACCGCTGGCGTGGTGCAGAGGTGTACCGCCCCGTCCCATCCCGACTCGATCCGAAGTCTCCCGGGTGCGGCGAGCTGACAATACGGCCCGCGCCCGGCTGCCATTCCCTCGGCGAGACCTATTGCTTGCAGCGGCCGGACCTCCGCACCATTGCGCAGGCCGCGGTGCTCTTCGGGAAGGGGCTCGTTCACCAGCAGCCCGCCCACCTCCAAGAGCTCTGCTCCACTCTTCTCGATCGCAGCTCCGAGCACCTCGCGAAGCCCCGCCGCGTACGCGCTCCAGGCAGCGGCTTCCGCCAGCTCCACTCGCACACGCTCACTGCGGGGGCTGATGATCAGCTCTTTGCTCATTTCGCCAGCCACTTGAGTCCTCGCAGCTCTCCGTTCGACCCGATGCCCGATCGTACGTTTCGTCTCGGTCCGAGCCCCCCGAGGGCGGCCGGGCAGCGAAGGCAAGTTTTTCCGTGGCCGCCGCTACCTTGCACCCTGGGTCAGGGATAGGAGACCAGCGCCGTGAAGGAGCGGTGGGCGATGCTCTCTGCCGCACCGGGTCCCTCACGGCGGGGTTCGGGGGACAGGTCGAAGTCCGTGCGCAGCCACTCCCCTGGGCGGCGGTCAGTTCTGCAATGGACAGGGCGCGCCGGGCGACAGCATGAGCGTGTCTCCTGGTGTTCGGGAAGGTCGGGGGGATGCGCGTCGGTCAGGCGCGGTCGAGGTGAATCGGGTTGGTCCAGGCGCGGCCGCCAAAGGCATCTTCCACGGTGACCCGGCAGTACCCGCCTCGGAACATCGCGTGCGGCAGCGAGCACTCCGTCAGGTCGGTGCCCTCCACGACCTGGGCGCCCGGCGCCCCGCCGCTGAGGACCACCTTGTCGGCCGGCGAACAGCGCACGACGACCGCTTCATCGGTGAGCTGGACGTCGTAGAGCTCGGGGCCGGTGCTGGAGTAGAAGTCCCCGGCCTTCAGGGCCGCCAGCAGCAGGCCCGGGTCGAGTGTTTCGGCGAGGACGTTGACCCAGGCGGCACACGCCGGCGGGTCCTGCGGTTGCAGGTGCGCGTCGTCGGCGGCGTATGCGGTGAGCCGGTGTCCCCGGTTGAGGAGAGTGTCGGTCAAGTGCCAGCTGTCCCCCCGGTGCTCGCGCTCGGCGAGGGCGTTGTAGACCTCTACGGCGTGCGCGGCGTCCAGGCTCTCGGCGTCATCGACGGTGAGCAGCGAGGCGGCGGGGTGTGCCATACCGACGAAGGCACCGGCCGCCCGGGCCCGGCGGGCCAGCTGCGGGCCGTCCTCGCCGGGGTGCGGCGGGGCGAAGCCGATGGGCAGTCCGACCGCGACGATGTGCCAGGACGGTCCGGCCTCGGTGCGCGGGGCGTGCAGCTCGGCGCCGATCAGCGTGGTGAAGCCCAGGCCCCTCAGGGCGCGGGTGTCAGTCACCGGGAAGTCGTACTCGGGGCGGAAATGGTCCGTGACGGCCAGGAAGTCGTAGCCGTGCTCCTGGTAGTGCCGGGCCGTCTGGCGGGGCGTCAGGGCGCCGTCCGACTCGGTGGTGTGGGTGTGCAGGTTGCCGCGCCAGAACGTGCCGGGCCGGCCGAACGGCAGACCGCTTGTGTGGCGGCGTCCTAACGAGCGCGCTGGGCGGCTCTCGTGCATGACCCCTCCTCGTTGCTGGTGACCATTCTCGTCCAGCTGATCATTCGGGGAACTTGTTTTCGGACATGGATGGTGGCGACTCACGCGCATCAGAGCGGCTCGGCGGCGAACGTGCCGTCGCCGTGGGGGCGATGGTGCCCAGGGCGTCTTTGATGGCGAGGTGGTCGGCGCCCGCTGACCGTGGTGTCCAGCAGCTCGCTTTCTCTGCGCACGGTGGTCCTGCGGTGGTCCTCCTCGCCGAGGTGACGGTGAGGGTGCGGACGACCGGCAGGGACAACTGGAGTACGGTCTCGCCGGCCACCAGCTGGCCCACCACTGTCTCCGGGCTCGAGCGAGGACTGAGCAGAGATGAGGACCTCGCCCACGCCTACCGAGAGTGGCTCCAGACCGCTTGACGGCAATAGGAGCATCAACGTCCCCTCGGCCGTCAGCGGCTCGGACTGGCGCGGAGCCGTCGACCGCCCGTCCGTGCCGCCGTGCGCCGTCGCCTTTGCTCGGCCACATCCGCCACCGGTGAGGAGAGCAGCAGGGTGCGGGTGTAGCTGTGGCTCGGTTGCGTGGTGACCGTCTCCGCGTCGCCCGTCTCGACGATCTCGCCCTGGTGGATCACCGCCACCCGGTGGCTCATGAAGCGGACCACGGACAGGTCGTGGGAGACGAAGAGGTAAGACACGCCTGTCTCCTCCTGGATCTCGAGCAGCAGGTCGAGCACCGTGCGCTGGGTGGTGAGGTCCAGCGCGGACACCGGTTCGTCGCATATGACGAGGCGGGGGCGCAGGGCCAGGGCGCGGGCGATGGCGACGCGCTGGCGCTGGCCGCCGGAGAACTCCCTGGGCAGGCGGGTCGCCGCGTCGGCGGGGAGGTGGACCCGGTCCAGCAGGCCGCCGACCCTGTTCCGGGCGTCGCGGGTGGCGGTGCCCTGGCCGATGAGGGGTTCAGCGAGGGTGTCGCCAATGGTGCGGGCGGGGTTGAGCGAGGTGTAGGGGTCCTGGAAGATGACCTGGAGGTCGCGGCTGAGGGCGCGGCGCCGGCGTGCGTCGGCCCGTTCGATGCGTTCTCCGTCGAAGGTGATGGAGCCGGAGCGTACGGGGGCGAGGCCGAGGACCGCCCGGCCGATGGTGGACTTCCCTGAGCCCGACTCGCCGACCAGGCCGAGGGTCTCACCCGGCCGGATGGTGAGGTCGACGCCCTTGAGGACTTCGGTGTCGGGGGCGCGCCATCCCTTGCCGGAGAAGGAGACCCGCAGGTCCCTGACGGCGAGCAGGTCGTCCGAAGGACCGGCGTTTTCCTGGGTGCTCATGCGGTGGCGGTCCTTGCTGCTCGGTGTTGCCAGGGGGCGCGGGTGGGAGCGTCGTCGAGTACGGCGGCGAGCAGGGTGCGGGTGTACGGGTCCTCCGGTGCGCCGAGGACCTGCTCGGTGGTGCCGGACTCCACGATGCGACCGCTGTTCATCACGGCCACCCGGTCGCAGATGTCGGCGACGACTCCGAGGTTGTGCGTCACCAGGAGTACGCCGAGCCCGCGTTCCTGCTGGAGACTGCGCAGCAGGTCGAGCACTTCGGCCTGGACCCGTACGTCGAGTGCGGTGGTGGGTTCGTCGGCGATCAGGAGTTCGGGGTCGCAGGACATCGCCCCTGCGATGAGGACGCGCTGGGCCATGCCGCCGGAGATCTCGTGCGGGTAGAGGCGCAGGGTGCGTTCGGGTTCGGGGATCTCCACGAGGCGCAGGAGTTCCAGCGCGCGGACGGCGGCTTCTTTGCGGGAGAGCCCAAGGTGGTAGCGGAGGGGTTCCATGAGCTGACTGCCGATGGTGAACGCGGGGTCGAGGTTGCTCATCGGTTCCTGCGGGACGTACCCGATGGTCTTTCCGCGCAGGGCGCGGTGGTCGCGTTCGCTCATGCCGGCCGCCTCCTGGCCGTTGACCGTGATGCTGCCGTGCGTGACGCGGCCGCCCTCGGGCAGGATGCCGAGGATCGAGAAGGCGGTCTGGGTCTTGCCCGAGCCGGATTCGCCGACGAGTCCGACGATTTCGCCGGGGTGGACGTCGAGGTCGACGCCGTGCACGACCTCCTTGTCCGTGCCGTCGGGCTGTCCGTAGGCGACGGCGAGGCCGCGTACGGAGAGGAGGGCCGCCCGAGACCGCGCCGGCCGGGCGAATTCCTCCGGTCCTTCGGCCGCTGCCGGGGCGGGGCGCCGGCGGGCGGACCGCGGTCGGGGGGCCTGCTCCTCCAGCGCGTCCCGCACAGCGCCGGCCATGAGGACGAGTGCGCAGTTGGTGAGGCCGAGGGCGAGGCCCGGCCACAGGATGAGGAGCGGTGCGCGCTGGATGTTCTGGAACGCCTCGTTGAGCATGGCGCCCCAGGTGGCGGTCGATCCGCTGCCGACACCGAGGAATTCGAGGCCGGCCTGGAGTGCGATGGCGATGCCGGAGACGAGGGCCACCTGAATGATGATGGGGCCGCGTACCACGGTCAGCACGTGGCGGGCGACGATGCGGGCGTCGGACAGTCCGGAGACCTTCGCGGCGTCCACGTACAGTTCGCCGCGCATGTTGGCGACGATGCCGCGCACCAGGCGGAAGAAGCTGGGTGCCACCAGGACGCCGAGCACGATCATCAGGACCCAGACGTTGGGTCCGAGGATGGCGCGGGACGCCAGCAGGACGACCATGGCGGGCAGCGCCATGACGAGGTTGACGGTCCAGTTGGCGACCGAGTCGAAACGGCCGCCGTAGTAGCCGGCGAAGAGCCCGGACGGCACGCCGAGCGCGAGGGCGATGGCGAGGGCGAGCATGGCCCCGCCGAGGGTGTTGCGCCCTCCGTACAGCACGCGGGACAGGATGTCGCGTCCGGCCGAGTCCATGCCGAGCGGGTGTCCGGTGCTCGGGCCGGCGAACGCGTCGGCGAGCGCGGAGGCGCCGGGTCCCTGCGGTGCGATCAGGGGCGCCAGTACGACGGCCAGGACGATGAGGAGGAGGAGTACCGCGGATGCTCCGCCCAGGGGGTTGCGCAGCACCCGTCGGGTGGTGCCGCGGGGGCGCGCCGGGCCTGCCTTGCCGCCGGGCGGTGGGGCGACGGTGGGGCCGGGGGCCGTCGTCGCCGTGAGGTTCTCGCTCATGCGGCCCTCGCCTTGGGGTTGAGCCAGCCGATCAGGACGTCGACGAGCAGGTTGATCAGGACGACACCGACCACGGTGAGCATGACGAGCGCCATGATCACGGGGATGTCGCCTCGGGTGGTGTAGGTGACGGTCATGCTGCCGATGCCGGGCAGGCCGAAGATCTGCTCGACGAGTACGGCCCCGCCGAGCAGCCCCACGAACTGCATGCCGAGCACGGACAGAGCGGGCGCGGAGGCGTTGCGGAGCACGTGCTTGAACACGATCCGGGACGCCGGCAGCCCGCGGGCCCGCAGGGTGCGTACGTAGTCCTGCCGCAGGACATCGATGACGGCGCCGCGCACCTGCTGGGAGACGCCCGCGACGGAGGCCACGGACAGGGACAGCACCGGCAGGGTGACGGTGGACAGCCAGCCGCTGGGCGAGTCGGTGAAGCCGATGTAGCCGATGGCGGGGAACCAGCCCAGGCGGACCGCGAAGACCAGGACCAGGACCAGGGTCAGCAGGAACCCCGGCAGGGCGTACCCCACCACGCCGAGCACCTGGACGAACCGGTCGACCGCTCCGCGGCGTACGCCCGCCCACACGCCGAGGAGGAACGCCAGGACCGTGGTGACGGCCGTGACACCGAGCATCAGGCTGGCCGTGACCGGCAGCCGGTTGCCGACGGCCTGCCCCACGTCCTCGCTCGTGAACCAGGAGCTGCCGAGATCGCCCCGGACGGCGTGCGACAGCCAGCTCCAATACTGCTGCAGCACCGAACTGTCGAGGCCGAGAGAGGCGTTCTTGGCGTCGACGGCGTCCTGGGCGGCGCTCGCCCCGAGCAGCTGCCGTCCCACGTCGATGTGCGGGATGGACAGGAGCAGGTAGGAGAGGAAGGAGATGACGATCAGGAGCACGGCGCCCGAGGCGATCCTGCGGGCGATGAAATTCAGCATGACACTCGGTATCCGTCGGAGCGGCGCGCTACTTGGCCGGCGCGTAGTTGTAGATCGAGGGAACGGCCATGCCGGACTGCGGGGTGATCTTCACGGTGCCGTCCGAGACGTGGAGGTAGCTCATCCGGTAGAAGGGAACGAACCAGCCGTCCTTGACGAGGTGCTGGTTGAGCTCCTGCGCTGCGGACTTCGTCTCCGCCGCGGCGCCCGTCTGGATGCGCGGCAGCAGCTTCTGGGTGGTCGCGTCCGTCGTACCGAACATGTTGAACGCGCCGGGGGTGACGAGGTCGTTGGTGGCAGCCCAGTCGGAGGTGGGCTGGCCGATGTTCATGACCATGCCCGAGTAGGCGCGGTCCTTGAACACCTTCTGGACCGCAGACGCGCCGTCCAGGTTGTCCCACACGAGCTTCACGCCGATGGCCTTGAAGTCCGTCTGCAGGGAGGTGGCGAGTGCGTCGTTCACGATCGCCTGGATCCGGGGCAGCTTGAGGGTGAAGCCGTTTGCGTAACCGGCCTCCTTGAGCAGTTCCTTGCCCTTGGCCGGGTCGTGAGAGTAGTACGAGTCCAGCTTCTTGTCGTACGCCTGGGTCTCGGGGCCGAAGACCTGGTCGGTGGTCTCGCCGCGGCCCTGGCGGATCCGGTCGAGCATCGTGTCGCGGTCGACGGCGTAATTGAGCGCCTGCCGCACGCGGGCGTCGCGCAGCGCCGGCGTCAGCTTGCCTCCCCGGTCGAAGAGCAGCAGGCCCTGGAAGTCGATCTCCTGCTTCTGCGTCCTGACCTTGGAGTCGGCCTCGATGGCCACCTGCTGGTCCGCCGTCTGCAGCAGCGCGGCGTTGACCTGCCCGGTCTTGAGGCCGTTGGAGATGGCAGTCTCGTTGTCGAAGAAGCTGATGGTGATGTTCTCGTACGGGAGCTTCTTGCCCCAGTAGTCCGCGTTGCGCTTGTACGACCACTTGGTGCCGACGGTCGTCCGGGTCTTGTCCAGGCGGTACGGACCTGTGCCGTCCGGCGTCGTGGTGAGGCTGTCGCCGGCTGTGAACTGCTTGGGGTTCGCCATCAGGCCGGGCGCGTCGCTCAGGTAGAACTCCAGAGCCGGGTTGGGCTGCTTGAGCTTCAGCGTGACGTGGGTGGCGTCGACTGCCTCGACCGCCTCCAGGTCGGCCAGCCACTTCGCGGAGGCTCCGCCGCCTTTCTGGAAGCGCTCCAGGTTCGCTTTGACCGCCGCGCCGTCGAAGACGCTGCCGTCGGCGAACTTCACGTCGTCCCGCAGCGTCAGGGCGAGCTGGGTGCGATCGGCGTTGTACTTCCACCGCGTCGCGAGCATCGGGCTGAAACTGCCGTCCGGCTCGCGCTTGATGAGGGTGTCGTACACCGTCTGGAAGAACGGCAGGGCGCTCCCGGTGGCCACGGCAGGGTCGAGGCTCTGCGGGAGGGTCATCGTCGCGATGGTGAGCGTAGAGGACCCGGAGCCCTGGGCGCCGTTGCCGGCGCCTCCGCATCCCGCGAGGGCGAGTGATGCCGCGACGCAGGCGGCCGCCGTCGCGATTCGGGCTGTTCTGCTCATGTCTTTCGCTCCGTCTGGAGAGCCGGGGGGTGACCGCCCCGGGGAAGATTGCGGGTGAGCCTACACACGGAATTAACCAGTTGGTAGGTTTTTGATCTGTGAAATCAACCAGCCGGTAAGTTCTGCCGGCCGGAGCGTCGGAGCGAGTCGCGGAGGGGCTCGTCACCCGGCGGCGCAGCATGCGGGGGCCGTAGCGTGCCCCTCCCGCACAGCCGGGCAGCAGATGCACGAGACTGCCGGACACCGACCGACTGCCCCTGGAGACCGCCGAAGTGAACGATCATGGGCCGGGCGTGCCGCATCGCCTGTCGAAGGGCGAACGCACCCGCGCCCGCATCCTGGAATCGGCGACCGAACTGTTCGCCCGCTCCGGCTTCCACGCGGTCTCGCTGCGCGACATCGCCGCACATGCCGGGCTCACGCATGCCGGCCTGCTGCACCACTTCCCGGGCAAGGAGGCCCTGCTGCTGGAGGTGCTGAGCCTCCGGGACCAGGTCGACGCACAACTGCTCTTCCCCAGCATCCTGCGCCCGGACGCCCCGGAGCCGGAGCCCGCGGAGCGACTGCACCGGCTGGTCGAGGTCGTCGTCCGCAACGCCCGGACGCCGGGCCTCGTCGCCCTGTACGCGAAGCTGGCGGCGGAGGCATCCGATCCGGAACACCCCGCCCACCAGTACTTCGTGAAGCGCTACCGCGTGCTCCGCCGGGAGATGACCGAGCTCCTGGAGGCGCTGTTCGCGGCGGCCGGACCGGAGGCCAAGGGCGATCCGGCGGCCGTGGCCCAGCAGTGGCTCGCCCTGATGGACGGGTTGCAGACCCAGTGGCTGCTGGAGCCGCACACCGTGGACATGGCAGAGCAGGTCCGTGCCTTCCTGCGGATGCACGGACTGCGTCCGGAGCGCGGGGAGGCTGCGGATGAGGTCAGCCGTTGAGGGTGGCGAGGACCGCATCGGCCATGCTCCTGTGCCCGGTCGCGTTCGGGTGGAATCCCGCGCCCTCGGCGGAATCCGCCGGTTCGATCCAGCGGTCACCGGGCGCCTTGCAGGCGTCGTGCCCGACGGACGGCCCATAGGTGTCGACGTAGTCGGCGCCATGGACGTCGGCCCGCTGCGCCAGCACCGTGTTGAGGTACTTCTCCTTGTCCCTTACCCACGGGAAATCGCCCACGGCCAGCGGGATCGTCGCGCGGCAGGCCGTGCCGTCGTCGGGCAGGAGCGAGGGGTAGCCGACCAGGAGGATCCGGGCCTGCGGTGAACGGGCGTGGATCTCGTCCAGCACCGCGTCGATCTTCGGCGCCGTCGCGTTGATCCGGGAGCCGATCTCGTCCGTACCGAACAGCGTGAAGCTGTGCTTGCACGGCGAGCCGTTCGGCGACAGGTACGACACCAGCACGCAGCGGGTGATGACTCCCGCCAGGTCGAGGTCGTTGCCGCCGACTCCCAGGGTGACCAGTGTGGTGTCCGGGCGCAGCGCGTCGAGCTGGGGCGGCACCGCTTCCTGACTGCCCGCCATGTGGCCGGTGTCGGCTCCGGCGCACGTCACATCGGTGAACTCGGCCGCCCCGACGGCGCTCGCCACGAGTGACGGGTAGTTCCGGTCGGAGCGGCCGCAGACGGTGTCGGTCTGCTGCGGGATTCCGGGACCGGCACTGTACGAGTCGCCGAGGGCCACATAACGCTCCCCCTGCGCGGCTCGCTCGCCGGCCGCTGCTGCCGCGCCGGGCGCCGCGGCGCCGACGAGCAGGGCGGCGGCCGCCGCGGCGAGAGCCAGACGCGGGGCACGGGCACGGGAGCCCGCGTCCGCGACCGACGCGGACGGGGCCGCCTCCCGGGGCGCAGGGGTGGATGACCGACCGGATAGCGGCATGACCGTTCCTCGATTCGTGACAGGGCGGAGCGGAGTGGGTGGGCCGGGTGACAGAAGGGTTCATCGGAGCATGTCCGCCCGAGCACGAAAACCGTACGGTGATCGGTTTCTGACCGTCAAGAGCCCTGCCGAAAAAGAAATCCCGGACCGGGGAACCTCCCAGGAACCGCCCACACGAACCCTTGACATCGAAAACCGATCACCATACGTTTTTGGGTCGCATGCCGTCTTGTCCCGATTCGCGGTGCCGGATCGTCACGGCGGTACGGTCCGCGCACAGCCCGCGCACGCCGCGTCCGCCGCCGGCCCCCCTCCTCAACGAAGGCCCGCACCGCACGCTCCCGCTCCTGCCTGATAGGTACGCCGTATGCCTCAGAGCCCGTCCCGCCCGACGCCCGCCACCGCCCTCCCCCTCGCCGAGAAGGCCTCGCTGACCAGCGGGGCCGGGGACTTCGTCACCCAGGAGTCCGCGGCCGCCTCCGCTCCCGCCGTCACCATGTCCGACGGCCCGCACGGCCTGCGGCTGCCCAAGGAGAGCGGTGACGGCGGTCAGCTCGACCTGCACAGCGCCGCTCCCGCGACCTGCTTCCCGCCCGCCGTCGCTCTCGGCAGCAGCTGGAACCCGGAGCTCGCCGAACAGGTCGCCGGCGCGATCGCGGCAGAAGCGACGGCGCACGGGGTGCGCGTCGTGCTCGGCCCGGGCATCAACATCAAGCGGTCACCCCTGTGCGGACGCAACTTCGAGTACTTCTCGGAGGACCCCCTCGTCTCCTCCGAACTCGGCGGCGCCATGGTGCGCGGCCTCCAGGACGCCGGGGTGGGGGCGGCGCTCAAGCACTATGCCGCCAACAACCAGGAGACGGACCGGATGCGGGTCAGCGCCGAAATCGACGAGCGCCCGCTGCGGGAGATCTACCTGCGCGCTTTCGAACGCGTCGTCCGCCGCGACCGTCCCTGGTCGGTCATGGCCTCCTACAACGGCGTCAACGGTGTCCCCGTGTCGGAGAACACCCGCCTGCTGACCGGCATTCTGCGCGGCGAGTGGGGCTTCGACGGGATCGTCATGTCCGACTGGGGAGCGGTACGCGACCGGGTCGCCGCCCTGCGCGCCGGACTCGATCTCCAGATGCCGGGCACCGGCGGCCGGACGGACCTGGAAGTGGTCGCCGCCGTGGAGTCGGGCGCACTGGACGAAGAGGTCCTCGACCTCGCCGTGGAACGGCTCGTCCGCTTCGCACAGCGCACGACGCGGCCGGTCGGCTCCTCCGCCGCCATCGACGTGGACGGTCATCACCGTCTGGCCGGCAGGGCGGCCGACCAGTGCGTCGTGCTCCTGAAGAACGACTCGGCGCTGCTGCCGCTGGACCCGGCCGCCGGCAGCGTGGCCGTCATCGGTGAACTCGCCCGCACTCCCCGCTTCCAGGGAGCCGGCAGCTCGCAGGTCACGCCGACCCGGCTCGACACCCCCCTGGACAGCCTGCGCGAACTGGCCACGGGCGCCGACGTACGCTTCGCCGCCGGGTACGCGCTCCCCGGAGCCGAGGCCCCGGCCACCGACGCCGAGCTGGCGCGGGAAGCAGCGGTGTTGGCGGAGAGCAGCGAGACCGTCGTCCTGTTCCTGGGACTTCCGCCGCAGGACGAGTCGGAGGGCTTCGACCGCGACCACATCAACCTTCCCGCCGTCCAGACCGAGCTGTTGGAGCGAGTGCTGACGGTCAACCCCCGCGTCGTGGTGGTGCTTTCCAACGGCGGTGTGGTGCACACCGCGCCCTGGCAGGAGCGGGTGCCCGCCCTCGTCGAGGGGTGGCTGCTCGGTCAGGCGGGCGGCGGCGCGCTCGCCCGGGTGCTGTTCGGTGCCGTCAACCCGTCCGGAAAGCTCGCGGAGACCGTGCCGCTGCGACTGGAGGACTCCCCCAGTCACCCGTCCTTCCCGGGCGAGGAGGGCAGGTCCCGGTACGGCGAGGGCGTCTTCGTCGGATACCGCGGCTACGACGCCCGACGCTCCGAGGTCGCCTTCCCGTTCGGTCACGGCCTGTCCTACACGACGTTCGCCTACGACGGCCTGCGTGTGGACGAGGCCGATGGCGTGTTCCGCATCGGACTGACCGTCACCAACACCGGCTCCCTGGCCGGTCGCGAGATCGTCCAGATCTACAGCGGCGGCCCGGCGGAGTCGCGTGTACTCCGTCCCGTACGCGAACTGCGAGGATTCGTTTCGGTGTTCCTCGAGGCCGGGGAGAGCCGGGACGTCGTCGTGGAGGTGGCCCGGCACGATCTGGCCTACTTCAGCGAGCGGGAGGACGGCTGGAAGGTCGAGGGGGGCTGCTACCGCTTCGAGGCCGGCGCGTCCTCGCGCGACATCCGGGGCTGCGTCGAGGTGCACATCGAGGGTGATCCGTCGAAGATCCGCCTGACAGGCCGCAACACCCTCGCGGAATGGCTCGAGCACCCGGTGGGCGGACCCCTGCTCGGTGAACTGTTCGCCCGGGCCCGTACGGAGGCGTCCCGGGAGGGCCAGGGCGCTCTGGAGGATCCGGTGATGCGGCGCTTCCTCGCGGGCGTACCGCTGGACGTCATCTGCGAGTTCCCGCAGAGCCCAGTGCCGCCTTCGAGCCTGGGCGAACTGGCAGACGCCGTCGAGGCACGCATGGCCGACGACCTGGAACGGCGAGGGGCCTGACTTGGCCGGGGAAGTGACGGTCGGCGGGCAGGTGGCGCCCGGCTGGGAGACGGTGCGGGATGCCTTCGCCCGGGGCCAGGCGGACGACCCGGGCTCGGCGCAACTGGCCGTCCACCACCACGGACAGCTGGTGGTGGACCTCGCGTCCGCCGGCACGGGGCCCTTCGGCCCGGAACCGGTGGACGGCGCCCGCGCCGGTACCGGACCCGTCAACCCGGCACCGTACGGGACGGAGTCGGTCGGCGTGCTGATGTCCGTCACGAAGGGGCTCGTCGCCGTCTGCGCGCATCTGCTGAGCCAGCGCGGCGTGCTCGCCCTGGACGCACCCGTGGCCCGCTACTGGCCGGAGTTCGCCGCCGGGGGAAAAGAAGCGACGACGGTGGCAGACCTCCTCACCCACCGCGCCGGGCTGCCGTCCTTCGCGGGTGACGCGGCAGGTGTCGGGCTGCCGGGACTCCTCGACTGGGACAGCCGTGTCGCGGAACTGGCGGCGCGAACCCCGCTGTGGGAGCCCGGCTCCGCGTTTCTCTACCACGCGCTCACCTACGGCCATCTTGTCGGCGAGCTCGTCCGCCGGGTGAGCGGGGTGAGCATCGGAACGTTCTTCGCCGCCGAGGTGGCGGGGCCGCTCGGCCTCGACCTGTACATCGGGCTGCCGCAGGAGGCGGAGCACCGGTTCGTCCCGCAGTTCTCCGTCCGGCCGGAGCCGACGCAGGAGCAGATCAGCGGCTTCCTCGCGGGTCTCGGCCTCTCCCCCGCCGACCCGCTGTCCCTCGCGCTCCGTGCGACGGCAGCGGAACTGGCGTCCGCGAACGAAGCGCTGACGACCCGGCAGGGGCGCGCCGCCGAGCTGCCGGGCGCCGGAGGCATCGGCAACGCCCGGTCCCTGTCCAGACTGTATGCCGCACTCGTCGGACCGGTCGACGGTGAGCGACTGCTGTCCCCGCAGACCGTCGAACGGGCCCGGACCCCGTGCAACGAGGATCTGGCGCCCCCTCCCCCGCTCGACGGCGGCGATGGCTCGGGCCGCTCCCGCTTCGGGCTCGGCTTCGAGCTGCCCCGGCCCGGTCTGCCGATGCTGGGCGAGGGGTCGTTCGGTCATGCTGGGGCGGGCGGACGACTGGGCATGGCCTGCCCCGAGAGCGGTCTCGCCGTGGCGTACGTCTGTACGGCGACGTCCTGGGAGCCGGCGGCAGGCCCCGATCCACGCTGGGCGGACTGGACCGAGGCCGTGATGACGGCGGCAGCCGCGCCGGCGCGGGGCTGACACCAGCCACCGTGCGGATGAGGCGGACATCATGCGGATGGGGCAGGCCGGAATCATCCGGCCTGCCCCATCCGGCTGGGCTCGCGTCTCAGGCCTGGTCGGGCTCCTCGCGCGGATCGAGGATCCGCATGAGGTCCTCGATGGGCTGCTCCATGTCCGTCGACCGGTCGATCAGCCACTGCAGCTGGATCCCGTCGGCCACGGCGATGAGCAGGACGGCCAGCCGCTCAGGGGGGATGGACGTGTTGATCCGTCCTTCCTCCGCCCGTGCCCGGACGAAGTCGGCCACCCGCTCCCTCAGCACCGGGTAGCGTTCGGCGAAGTGCGCGTGCGCGGGATGCGCCGGGTCGCTCGCCGCTGCGGCCATGGACACGAACAGCTCGACCAGACCGGGCGTCTTCGCGGCCTCCCGGATGATCTCGCGGTAGCTCTTCGGATCGCCGCGCTCCACCTGGCGCACCCGCGCGGTCTCGTCACGCATTCGCAGGACCTGGGTGAGCAGGTCCTCCTTCGAGTCGAAGTAGTGCATCAGCCCGGGCAGGCTGAGACTGCACTTGGCCGCCACCTTGCGCAGAGAGGTACCCCGGTACCCCTCCGCCGCGAAGATCTCCAGTGCCGCGTGCAGGATCTCGCTGCGCTTGGCCTCGCCCTTCTCGTACGGGCCCCGTTTCGCCATGCCGGTTACCCTAACGCCCGGACGGCACGGAGACCGAGCCGAGCCCCGCGGGGTCCGGCAGCCGGCGGGCCCGGGACAGGGCGCCGAGCCACCGCGCCGATTCCTTGGGCGAACGGGCGAACGTCGTCCGGTCGACCGCGATCAGCCCGAACGTGGGCCGGTAAGTGCCCCACTCGTAGTTGTCCAGGGCGCTCCAGTGCAGATATCCGCGGACGTCGATGCCGTCGCGCATCGCCTCGCCGAGGCTCGTCAGGGCGGCGGCCGTGTAGGCGATGCGCTGCTCGTCGTCCTCGGTGGCGATGCCGTTCTCGGTGACGATGACGGGTACGTGCGGGCCCACGACCTCCGCCGTGTGGCGGACGGCCTCGCCGAGCGCCTGGGGGTAGACCTCCCACCCGGTCAGTGTCGTCTCGGCCCCGGCGGGCGGCGGAAGCGTGCCGTCCACGTCCATGCGGTGGCGCGTGTACGCCTGGACGCCGATCCAGTCGTCCTCCCGGGCGGCTTCGAGGAACACATCCTCTCGCGGCCACGCGTAGGCGGCCGTCGCCTCCTCGGCGCCGGGCTCGGCCTGGTAGACCTGGTTGGCGACGGTCCAGCCGACCCGCAGGTGCGGGACCTCTTCCTTCAGGACCTCGGTCGCGGCCCGGTGGGCCCGCACGAGCGCTCGCACCACCGCGGGATCGGGCTCCAGCGAGGCCGGGTCGACGGCGGCGGCTCCCCCTTCGCGGACCGTGTGCGAACCGGGCGCGACGCTCTCCCAGCCGTGCTCGGCGGCATGACTCTTCAGGGCGTACATCAGGGCCATGATGTTCGGCTCATTGATCGTGGCCACGTACCGGACGCCCTCGCGCAGGATGTCGGCGACGGTGCGCGCGTAGGCTGCGAACAGGTCGGTCGCCTCCGCGGACCTCCAGCCCCCGAGGTCGCTGAACCAGTGCGGCGAAGTGAAGTGATGGAGCGTCACCACCGGCGTCAGGCCGCGCTCCACGGCTCCACGCACCATAGCCCGGTAGTGCTCCAGGGCGGCGCGCGAGATCATGCCCCTCCGCGGTTCGACCCGGGCCCACTCGATGCTGAACCGGTAGGAGTCGAAGCCCAGTTCGCGCAGCAGATCCATGTCCTCGGGCCACCGGTGGAAGCTGTCCGCGGCATCACCGCTGGGCTCGGCGACGAAGCTGCCGGGGCGGTTCTCAAGGATCCACCAGTCACTGGAGACGTTGTTCCCCTCGACCTGGTGGGCCGATGTCGAGGCGCCCATGAGGAAGCCTTCCGGCAGGGCGGGACCGAGTCCGGCCTCGTACACCATCGGGGTTCTCCTTTCGCTCGGAGATGGGACCCGCCCACTCCGCAAAAAGCGTTCATTGATCGGTTTTCGTGTTAGCGTACAGGTGGCAGCGGTACGGGAGAAGAGGCGGCTGAGCCGAACTCGCTCCGGGGGCCGCGCCGAAGCCCAGCGGGCCGGAGCGCCGAACCTGACAACGCCGCTCCGGCTCCCTGGCCCACCCGCGCACAGGGAGAAGCCATGAACGCCGTCATCCCCCACGCCTCCGCAGAGCCGGCCCCCCGCGTCGGCGGCGAGGCACTGCCCGCCACCGGCCCCTGGCGGGTCACGGCGGCCGATCCCGCGCTGGGACAGCTCGCCGACACCGTGCGGGCGCTGCTCGCACCGCACCTGCCCGGCCGCCTGCTGCCTGCCGGAAACGACGACCCCGCCGCTCACCCGCTGGTCCTCGTCCTCGACGACGGGCCTCCGGTTGCTGCCCCGCGCACGACCGTGGGCGTCGCCCCGGACGGCGGCGCACACCCGGCCGACGAGGCGTACCGGCTCAGGGTCGCCGCGGACGGCATCGAATGCCGGGCCCGCACCGTCGAAGGGGTGTTCCGCGCCGCGACGTCGGCGGTTCAGCTGATCGCCACGGCCGGGGCGGGCGGCGAACTCCCCCTCCAGAAGGCAACGGACGCCCCGCGATACGCCTGGCGGGGTCTCATGGTGGACCCGGCCCGCACCTTCCTCAGCCTGGACGAACTGCGCCGGATCATCGACCTCGCGGCGCTCTACAAGCTCAACGTGCTGCACCTGCACCTCACCGACAACGAGGGCTGGCGCATCGAACTGCCGGGCTTTCCCGGGCTCACACCGGCCGCCTCGGGCGGCCAGGCTCGCACGTTCTACACGGTGGCCGAGTACCGGTCGCTCCAGGAGTACGCGGCCCGGCGCTTCGTCACCGTCGTCCCCGAGATCGACCTTCCCGGCCACTGCGGCAAGCTCAGGGAGGCCGTGCCGGGCCTCGCGGAAGCACCGGCCCCGGCCGGCCTCAAGGAACGCTTCCCATTCGTCCCACCGCTGGACCTGACCGACGGAGCGACCCGCGCCACGGTCGCCCGGCTGCTCGCGGAGGTCTGCGAACTGACGGACGGCCCCTTCGTCCACATAGGGGCGGACGAGGCGTTCGGTGCTACGGCGGAGAGCTTCGCCGCGTCCGTACACGAACTGCGGGCGATCGTCCGCGCGTGCGGCAAGAGCCCGGTCGCCTGGCAAGAGTCCGCACGCGCCGGAATCGAGCCGCGGGACATCGTCCAGCACTGGGTGGACGTACCCATGATGGACCTGCCCGACACAGAAGAGGAACTCGCCAACCGCCCCGAACTCGTGGCCGCGGGACACACTACGGCCTTCATCAAGGCGCTCAAGAAGTTCTTCGCCCCCACGGACCATGACGTCGAGCGGGTCATCGAGGCCGGCGGCAAGGTCCTGCTGTCGCCCCAGTCCCACCTGTACCTGGACCGCCCGTACGCGGCCGAATTCACACCCCCTGAGCAGGCCGAGGTTGCCGGGCACCTCGGCTTCGGCAGCTACCGGCCCCAGGGCGTCAGATACGCCGCCTCCTGGGACCCGGCTGCGTACCCGATCCCGGAGACCCGCGTCGCGGGAGTCGAAGCCACACTGTTCGCCGAGCAGTTCAAGGGATTCGACGACGTCACCGTACTACTGCTGCCCCGCCTGGCATCGGTGGCCGAGGCCGCATGGTGCGGGCGGCCCCCGAAGTGGGCGGAGTACCGCGAACGCCTGGCTCGGCACGGGCGCCTGTGGAACCAGCGAGGGCTGGACCACCACGCCAGCACCGAGGTCCCCTGGGTCGACTGAGACCGCGTCCTATGCGGGTTCGGCTCGTTGGCCTGCGTCTGGGCAGGGTCCAGGTCACCGACTCAGATCCGCAAGGCGGGCCGACGGCGGCTGGTCTCGCTGCTGCGGCCGAAGGCGCCGCGGATGGCCGAGCGTCTGGTCGAGGACATCTTCGCCGGGTTGGACGAGCAGACCGTGACCGTCCCGTGGGGGCGAGGCGGCCGCGCCCCCGGCCGGCCTCAGCCGGCTGATCCGCAGCGGCCTCGCCCCCACGGGACAGTCCCGCTCGTCGCCGAGTCCATCACGACCGGATGACCGCACAAGTCGCACGGCCGCATGCCCTCGACCACCGACTCTCGAACAGGCACGTCATCACTCATGACAGCCACACTGCCACCCGACCACCGTGACCAAAGACATAGGGGCACCCCCCCCGGGACATCTCACACCGTCCTCCGTCACGCGGCACCGGGAGACCGTGCGGTCGGACACCTGGCGCGCGTCGGATCACACCGCGGTCGCCCGATCCGGGTCGTCAAGGGGGGTGTTGACCCTCAGCCACCGGTAGCCGTACGGGTCCAGCGCGACATCGACGAGGCCGGCGGCGGCCGACTTGAGGGTGTCACCGGTGAAGACATCGGTGAGCAGCCGGCCGCCCCTCAGTCCCGGGACGTCGACGGAGGCGGTGACGGACCGCTCGGAGAAATTGTGCAGCACGAGCACCGCGCCGCCCTCCAGCGAACTGAGGTGGACCAGCACGCCCGGATCGTCCGCGTCGATGACCCGGTAGTCGCCCCAGGCCAGCTCGGGGGTCTCCCGGTAGCGTTCGATCAGCGTCCGCATCCGACCCAGCGGCGAATCCGGGTCGTGCGCCTGGTCGTGCGCATTGACCTTCGTCGGGCCGAACGTACCCGTCACGACGGGATTGGGCAGCTCCACTCCCTCCCCCGCGGTGAAACCGCCGCTCTTGTCGGGCGTCCACTGCATCGGGGTGCGGACGGCCTGCCGGCCCTCGGCGGCGAGGTTCTCGCCCATGCCTATCTCCTCGCCGTAGAACAGCACCGGTGTGCCGGGCAGGGAGAAGAGAAGGCTGTACGCCAGTTCCACGCGCCGCCGGTCGCCGTCGACCATCGGCGGCAGGCGGCGGCGCAGGCCCCGGTCGTAGAGCTGCATCTCCTTGTCGGGGCCGAAGGCGGCGAACACCTCGGCGCGCTCGTCGTCGTCGAGTTTGTCGAGTGTGAGCTCGTCGTGGTTGCGGACGAACGTCGCCCAGTGCGCGTCGCGGGGCGCCGCGGGGCGCTCCCGGAGAGCCGCCGCCAGAGGGGCCGCCTCGCCCCGCGCCATCGACAGGTACATCTGCTGCATACCGATGAAGTCGAAGCACATGGTCAGCTCGTCACCGCGGGAGGACTCCGAGTCGCCGAAGAACTTCGCGGTGTCCGGGTAGGGCAGGTTCACCTCGCCCAGCAGCACCGCGTCACCGCTGCGACGTCCGAGGAAGGACCGCAGGTCGGCGAGGTACTCGTGCGGGTCGGGCAGCTGGTCCGCGTCCTCCTGGCCGTCGGTCTCCAGCAGGAACGGCACCGCGTCGACCCGGAATCCCGACAGTCCGAGCTGCGTCCAGAAGCCCATGATGCGTGCTATCTCGTCACGGACCGCCGGGTTGGCGACGTTGAGGTCGGGCTGCTGCTTGTAGAACCGGTGCAGGTAGTACTGCTCGGTGGTCTCGTCGTACTCCCACACGCTCTTCTCGACGTCGGGGAAAACCACACCCTCGGGGCCGTCCTCCGGCGGGCTGTCGCACCAGACGTACCAGTCGCGGTACTTCGACGTGCGGCTGGAGCGGGCGTCCTGGAACCACGGATGGTGGTCGGATGTGTGGTTGACGACCAGGTCGGCGATGACCCGGATGCCCCGGTCGCGGGCGGTGCGCACGAACTCGGTGAAGTCGCCCAGTGTGCCGAGCCGGGGGTCGACGGCGTAGAAGTCGGTGATGTCATAGCCGTCGTCGCGCTCCCGCGTCGGGTAGAACGGCATCAGCCACACGCAGGTGACGCCGAGACGCACCAAATGGTCGATCCGCTGAGTCAGGCCCGCGAAGTCGCCGGTGCCGTCACCGTCGGAGTCCTGGTACGTCTCCACGTCCAGGCAGTAGACGACCGCGTTCTTCCACCACAGGTCGGATGTGCGGGTCAGCCTCATCGGACACCCTCCGCGACGGCGGCCGGAGGCCGGGTGACATCCAGCTGCGGCAGCACCTTCGCGCCGAACGCGTCGATGAAGGCGCTCTGCTCCTTGCCGACGTGATGCAGCATGACGGCGTCGAAGCCGAGCTCGGCGTACTCCTGGAGCCAGGCCGCGTGCCGGCCGAGATCGTCGGATATGTTGACGGACTCCGCGACCCTGTCCGGAGAGACGTGCTCGCTGACGTTGTCGAACAGCTCGGCAGAGTCGAGGTCCCAGCTCGCCGGCGGACCGTGCACGTTGGTGCGCCACTGGTCGTGGGCGAGTTCCTGGGCGGTTTCCAGGTCGGGGGCCCAGCTGAGGTGCACCTGGAGGTGCAGCCGGCCGACGCCGCCCGCCGAACGGTAGGCGTCCACGATCCGGCGCAGTGTCGCGCGCGGCGCGTTCACCGTGATCAGGCCGTCCGCCCACTCCGCGCACCACCGCGCGGTCGCCTCGCTGCACGCGGCCCCCACCAACGGGGGCACCGTCTCCGGACGGGTCCACAACCTGGCCCGGTCCACGGTCACCAGCCCGTCGTGGCTCACCTCCTCGCCGCGCAGCAGCGCCCGGATGATGTCGACGCACTCGCGCAGCCTCGCGTTCCGGACGTCCTTACGCGGCCAACGGTCGCCGGTTATGTGCTCGTTGGACGCCTCGCCGCTTCCCAGCGCCGCCCAGAAGCGACCTGGGAACATCGCGGCGAGGCTGCCGATCGCCTGCGCGACGATCGCCGGATGGTAGCGCTGGCCCGGGGCGTTCACCACTCCGAAGGGGATCCTGTCGGTGGCCTGGAGCGCCGCGCCGAGCCAGGACCAGGCGAAGCCGGACTCACCCTGCCGGACGCTCCACGGTGAGAAGTGGTCCGAGCACATCGCAGCGGTGAAGCCCGCGCCTTCCGCGCGCACGACGGCTGCCAGCAGGTCGGCGGGAGGTACTTGTTCATGGGAGGCGTGGAATCCATAGACGGTCATGGGATCCGCGTACCCGGCACCGGAGGGATCATCGGTCGCCGTTCCCGCCCGCTCGGCTCAGTCGTTGCGCCGGTGCACCCGCGCCTCCCACGGGGCGAGCACCAGGCGGCCGGGCCGCGGGGGGACCGACGGACCGTTGTCCATGACGAGTTCGGCGCCGTCCCATCCGGCGGGCATCACGGCGGAGACCGTGTCGCCGGTGAAGTTCCCGACGACCAGGAGCGCCGTGCGGCCGTACCGGCGGGTGAACGCGTAGATCCGCTCGTCGTCCGGCAGCAGCATCGTGAAGTCGCCGTGCACGACGGCCGGTTCCCGGTGCCGGAGGGCGATCAGCCGACGGTAGTGGTGGTAGACGGAGTCGGGATCCGCGAGGGCCGCTTCGGCGTTGACCTCGGTGTGGTCCGGGTTGACGGGGATCCACGGGGTGCCTGTGGTGAACCCCGCATGCGGAGACGCGTCCCACTGCATGGGTGTACGGGCGTTGTCGCGGCCCATCGCCCGTAGTCCCGGGAGGACGTCTTCGGGTTCCGCCCCCGCGCGCAGCGCCTCCGTGTAGTGGTTCAGGGACTCGATGTCCCTGAAGTCCTCGATGGTACGCAAGGGCGCGTTGGCCATGCCGAGTTCCTCGCCCTGGTAGACGTACGGCGTGCCCCGGTGCAGGTGGAGCACGGTCGCGAGCATCGTCGCGGACCGGGTGCGGTGGCTCGGTCCGTCGTCCCCGAACCGGGAGACCACCCGGGGCTGGTCGTGGTTGTTCCAGTACAGGCTGTTCCACCCGACGTCGGCGAGGCCGGACTGCCAGCGGCCGAGCGAGGCCTTGAGGTCGGTGAGGCGCAGCGGGCGGGGATCGAACTTGCCCCGCCCGTGGTCGAGCCCTACGTGCTCGAACTGGAAGACCATGTCGAGCTCGGCACGCGCCGGATCGGTGAACAGGCGGGCCTGCTCGACCGTCACCCCGGGCATCTCCCCGACGGTCAGCAGCCGGCCCGGGTACCGGGCGATCACCTCGCGGTGCATCTCCTGGAGGTAGTCGTGTATGCGGGGTCCGCAGACGAAGTAGGGCGAACCGTCACCGTACGGCCCCTGTTCGTGCACCTCGCCGTCGGGGAGGGCGGGGTCCTTGGAGATGAGGTTGACGACGTCCATCCGGAAGCCGTCCACGCCCCGGTCCAGCCACCAGCGCATCATCGCGTACACGGCCCGACGCATCCGGGGGTTCTCCCAGTTGAGGTCGGGCTGCTTCGGCGAGAAGAGATGGAGGTAGTACGCGTCGCTCGCCGCGTCCAGCTCCCAGGCGGAACCGGAGAAGAAGGAGCCCCAGTTGTTGGGTTCGCGTCCCTCACGTGGCGGACGCCACCAGTACCAGTCGCGCTTCGGGCTCGCCGGGTCGCGTGAATCCTGGAACCACGGATGCTCGTCGGAGGTGTGGTTGACGACCAGATCCATGACGAGTTTCATCCCGCGCTCGTGCACGGCGCCCAGCAGCCGGTCGAAGGCCGCCAGGTCACCGAAGACAGGGTCGATGTTCTGGTAATCGCTGATGTCGTACCCGTTGTCGGCCTGCGGGGACGGGTTGACGGGCGACAGCCAAAGCACGTCGACGCCGAGCCCGGACAGATGGTCCAGGCGTCCGGTGAGGCCATCCAGGTCGCCGACGCCGTCACCGTCGGAGTCGGCGAAGCTGCGCGGATAGACCTGGTAGACCACTGCGGACCGCCACCACGTGTCCTCAGCGTGCCCCATGTCGTCGGCTGCCATCGGAAGACTCCTCTCGCCCGGGGTGGGGGACCGTGAGTCTCCTTTCCCCGGGGGCTGAGGTCATACCGGTCAGGGCGGCATCGCCGGCCGGGCCCCCCTGCGCGCACCGGCCGGCGCCTTCTCGGCGAACTCCCGCGCGAGGTATGTCGGACCTCGCCCCTCAGCGGCCCCGTACCGGAGGGCACAGCGGTCCGCTTCGAATTGGCAGGGGTCCACCTGCTTCGGCGTCGGTCAGGGCTTGGAAGTCGAGCACAGTGCAGGCGCCTGCGGTCAGGATGTACTCCCGCCAGTCCTGGTCCTCCCACAGTTCGACGAGGCCCCGCCCCGGGATCGGCTTCCTGCCCGGTCAGCCGTACATCGCCACGCGGTACAGAGCCGCAAGCGCGTCGTCGATGGGATGGGGCTGCGGCTTGCCGGAGGAGTCGAGCCTGTTCCACCTCTGCAGGTTCACTGCGACGGACATCTGCCGCTTGCCGTCGGCACGGGTCATGGCTAGCGCTCCACCACCCCAGACCGTGCCGCCATGGCCCCAGAAGGTGCCCTGACCGGAACCCTCCATCGGGTGCAGGCCGAGGCCGTAGTCGATCGTCTTTCCCTCTTGGGAGACGACCGGGACGGTGCGTTGCATCTGCGCCAGCGACGACGGGCTGACGATCTCCCCGGCCATCAGCATGCCGAAGAAGCGGTTGAGGTCCGTGACGGTCGATATCAGCGAGGCCGACGGCCCCACCCATGACATGTCGTAGACGCTGTAGTCGCGCGGCGGGTCGATCATGCCGAACCACGCCTCGTAGAGCTGCGAGTGCGGCCCGTTGACGTACCGTCCGACGGGGAGTTCGGTGTCCCGAAGCCCGGCGCGCTCGATGACGTTCCGGGTGATGTACCGCTCGGCCTTAGTGCCGGTCACCTGTTCCAGGAGTTCGCCGAGGAGCAGGTAGTTGGTGTTGGAGTACACCCCCGGAGTACCGCCCGGGGCGCCGACGGCAGGCGCGGTGACTCCCATCTCGATCAGTTCAGCGGGGTCGAACCGCGTGAGCCGGTGGTCGTCCAGGCTCTGGGGCCCGGTGTCCGCGAGGACGGGGAACGCCTTGAGGGAGGGGTAGGCGTACGGGAGGTACTCGGCGAGGCCGCTGGTGTGGTTGATCAGCATCCGGACCGTGATCGCGTCACCGCGTTCTCCGGGCACCAGCTTCGGAAGGTACCGGCCGATCGGTGTGTCGAGACCGATCTGGCCGCTCTCGACCTGCTGCAGGACTGCGGCGGCGGTGAAGGTCTTGGTGACGCTGCCGACGCGGTGCCGCATGTTGGCAGTGACGGGACGGCCGGTGACAACATCGGCGACCCCGGCGGCGCCGCGCCAGACCTGGTCGCTGTCTCGCACCTCGGCGAACAGTCCCGGCATCCCGGCGCGGTGGACGTTTTCGATGGCTGCGTTCAGTGCCGCGCGATCCAGTGGGTTCTTCACGTCATGCGTCCTTTCGTGTTCCCCGGGGTGAGCTCCGCATCGGTCGCCTGACCCGGACAACAGGGCACGAGTGGCATGCCGACCAGCCCGGCATACTCATGCCCTCATTATGCACGCAGTGCGTGCAACACCAAGTGCATAGGTTAGGCTGAGATCCGGTGAAAGGAGCAAGATGGCAGGCCGAAGGCGTTGGTCAACCGACGAGATTCTGGACGCGGCGGCGGAACTGCTGCGCACGAGCGACGCGGATTCGTTCAGCGTGCGCAAGCTGGCTGCGGCGCTCGGGACCGATTCCTCCAGCCTCTACCGGCACTTCCGGAGCAAGACCGAATTGCTGCGCGCGGTCGCCGACCGGATTCTTCTGGCCGCGATGGACGGTTACCGCCCGGAGGGCGACTGGAAGCAGCGCATCACGTCCCTGGCCCTGCATGTGAGAGAGGCCTTCGGACGGCAGCCCCAGCTCGCCGCGGTCTGGGGACGCTACGCATCAAGCGGCACCGGTTCCCGGCTGGTCATGGAAGAGGTGCTGCAGGCCCTGCGCGCGGCGGGGCTGCCCGACGAGGAGATCCCGGCGCGCTACCACCGGATCGCGGTCCTCATCGCCGCGTTGATCGCCTCCGAGGCCGGGGTCAGCACCGTCACCCCCGGAGAGCACGAACAGGGCATGGAGCTGTTCCGCGTGGCGGTTCTGGGCGCCGACCCCGAACGCTTCCCGACCCTGGCCCACTTCGCCCGCGACATCCGCCCCCTCGGGGTGGATCGCCGCGCCGCGTTCGAAGAGATCCTCGCCGCTCAACTCGCCCACATCGAGGCCGCGATCCGCCCGAGCTAGCCGACCGGCTCGGGCGCGAGCAAATTCCGGGCCTGACCCAGCCGCACGCCCGGCATACGCCCGTCCTGCGGAACCTGCTCTGCCGCGTCGCTCAGGCGCTGGCCGGACGGCCTGGTGCCCGGCTCGCCCGAAGGCTGGGCATGACCGCGGCGAAGGACACCCTGCTGAGGTTGCTGCAGACGACAGCGTTGGCCGAGCCGGGGCCCGTTCGGGTCCTGGGCATCGACGATTTCGCCCTGCTCAAGGGCCACACCTATGCCACGCTACTGGTCGACCTGGAGGCCCGTCGGCCGATCGACGTGCTGCCCGGCCGCGCGGCCGCACCGGTGGCCCGCTGGCTGGCCAGCCACCCCGAGGTGCAGATCATCTGCCGGGATCGTGCGTCAGCCTACGCGGAAGCCGCCAGGACGGCCGCCCCTCAAGCCGTCCAGGTCGCCGACGCCTGGCACCTCTGGAACAACCTCGCCAAGGCCGTGGAGAAGACCGTCACCGGCCACTACGGCTGCCTCCGCACCGCCCACCAGGCGGCTCACCAGCCTGAAGAGCCACAGCCACCGGCGGAGCCGGACGGCATGCTCGACGTCCGCGGCCGGCCCCGCCGAATCGTCGCTACCATCCGCGAACGTCACCGCGCCGTCCAGGAACTCCTTGCCCAGGGCCGGTCCCTTCGTGGGATCAGCCGTGACCTGGACCTGGACTATTACGCCGTCCGCCGATACGCCCGGACTGCGGACGTGGGCGAGCTTCTGGTGAAGGTCACCCAGCGCCGGACCCTGCTGGACGACTACAAGCCCTACATCTACCTGCGCTTCACCCAGGGATGCCGCAACGCCAGCCAGCTCCATCGGGAGGTACGCGACCAGGGGTTCCCCGGAGACAGGAGCGTGGTCAACTCCTATGTCCGTCTGCTGAAGCAGGGCACCGTCACAGCGCCACCACCCCCGGCACTGCCGAAACCCAGGAGAGCACTGCGCTGGATCATGACCCATCCCGAGCGCCTTCGTCCGGAGGAGACCGTGGGGCTGAAGGAGATCCGGGCGGCCTGCCCCGAACTCAACGCCGCCATCAAACACGTTCGAGCATTCGGCGCGCTCATCCACGAGCACCGTGGCGAAGACCTCCGCGAATGGATCGAGCAGGTCAGACAGCACGATCTGCCCGCCCTGCGGCAGGTCGCCGACGGCCTCCTCCACGACTGGGACGCGGTCGTCGCCGGCCTGTCGAGCACTTGGAGCTCCGGCCAGGTCGAAGGCCAGGTGACCAGGGTCAAGCTCCTCAAACGCGCAGGCTACGGCCGGGCCAAGCTCGACCTTCTCCGCACCCGCATTCTCCTCCGGCCTTGAGACGGGCGAGTTTCCTCCCTCGCATCGCCGAAGGTGGGCAAAGATCTCCTCATGGACGACCTCCTGAAGTTCCTTCACGCCCGTTACGAGGCGGACAACCATGCCTATGCCGAGGTGGCCTACCGTTTCGGGGCTGATGCCCTCCTTGACAGCCACCTGCCGATGCTCGACCTCGTCGACATGCTGGCCCGGGATTACGAGGCAATGAATCCGACCGACGCGCGCTTCGTCGGTCTTGGACATGCCCTTCGCGTGCTCGCACAGTCGTACGCCGAGCACCCCGACTACCGGGCGGAGTGGCGACCCTAGAGGAGCCGGCCCGTCACAAGATCAGCGGCAGAGCCGGTGAACGTGCTCAGTTGATGATGTGCTGACCACGGGTTCCCGCCAGTCCGCAAATGGACCGTCGACAGCGCCGGGCGGCCGGGCAGTCCTCATGCCACCTTGATGACAACCTTGCCCGAGGTGTGACCGTTCTCGACGGTGGCGAGGGCGGCCGGGGCGTCGGAGAGCGGGTGGACCGCGGTGATCACGGGTGCGAGGAGTCCGTCGAGGGCCAGCCGGGCCGCCCGCTCCAGGTTCTCGCGGTCGACGCGACGCTCGACGAAACGCCCACCGAGATCGGGCACAGACATATCACCCACAGCGATGACGTTGCGAGGATCCTGGGCCAGTGGAGCGACCGTCCGCAGCGAGGCGCCTCCGACCAGGTCGACGACGCCGTCGAAGCCGTCCGGAACCAGCTCGCGTGCCGCGGAGACGACGTCCCCGGCCATGTAATCGATGAACCGCACCCCGATGGCCTCGGCGTGCTCGCGTTTGGCGGTACTCCCGGTGCCGGTCACACGCAGCTCGCGCCCGATAGCCAGCCGGGCGATGGCGAGGCCGACCCCGCCCCCGACCCCGTTGACCAGAACCGTGGCACCGGCCGGGAGGCCGAGCTGGTCGAGCACGTCCACCGCGGTCGTCCCGGCCACTGGCAGCGTCGCCGCCACGGTCGCGGACAGACCCTCCGGAATGCGCGCGGTGTTCAGCGCGGACAGTACCGTCGTCTCGGCGTAGGTGCCGCCACCAGTGAGTGCGAAGCCGAAGACCGCGTCACCCACCTCGAGCCCCTCGACGTCCTCGCCCCGCGCGAGAACTGTGCCGGCTGCCTCCATGCCCAGCACGCGGGGAAAGGGACGCCCGCCGTCGAGCCCGTCGACCAGACCCGAGCGCAGAAGGTGGTCGAGGGGATTCACGCCGGCGACGTCGACCCGGATCAGCACCTCGCCGCGACCGGGGAGGGGATCGGGACGATCGAAGAACTCCTGCACCTCAGGCCCGCCATACCTGCCGAAACCCCACGCCTGCCCCATCTTCCGCCGCCTCTCGTGTGACCGCCCCGGTGATTCCGGGCGTTGTCGCCATCCTCACCTCTGACATCGGTGTAAGGGGCAACCGGCTGAGACGCAGATCACAGCATCAGGTCGACTGCGCCACCGGTTCCGGGGCCGTGGACAGCTCCACCCGGTGCCGGCTATTGGCTCTGATCAGCACGTCGAGTGCATCCCGGGTCTCGATCAGGTGCGCGATGTCGGCGTCGATCCGGTCGCGCTCGCGCATCATCGCCGTGAACGTCTCCTCAGCGACGCCCAGGTCACCCGGGACGTCCACACACGGCAGCACAGTCGCGATCACCCGGCTGGACATACCCGCATCGAACAGCTGTCGGATGAGCGACACGCGCTGGACCGCAGCATCGGAATAGTGACGCTGCCCCGCGCCGGAGCGTGAACTGGTCAGCAGGCCCTGCTCTTCGTAGTACCGCAGTGAGCGCGGACTCACGCCCGTGCGCTTGGACAACTCGCCTATCCGCATCCCTGAGAGCCTACGCCCGCGTGCTCCGGGTCCAGACAGCCGGCGAGTCATGGACGCTCGCGGACACCTCCACGGCCGTAAGTCGTCGGTGACAGCGGACGAGAACAACGTGCGATGGAAGGAAGGAAATCACCGGCCCTTCTCTGTGCGGTATCTGGCACTTTCCTCGACGAAGAAACAGAACCTGGCCATCGTCTCCTGGCACTCCGTAGAGTCCAGTTCACTCCTGTGGGGCTGCTCGCGCGCCCATTGCTTCCAGGGGCCGGCCGGGGCGAGGAAGCGGGCGGCGTGGTCGGTGCCGTGGGTGGCGTCCAGGTGGAGCAGGGCGCCGAGGGCTGAGGTCTGGTCGTAGTCCAGGTCGGGGCGGGCCAGGTAGCGGTCGAGGTAGGCGGTCAGGAGGTCGGTATCGGCCGGGGTTCCGAAAGCGGCCAGGGCGATGCAGTAAGCGTGCCCCGCGTACGGACCATCGCTGGCCAGGAAGAGTTCACCCAGGCGCGGGCGGAAGTCTGTGCGGCCTGCTATGGCGATCAGCCAGGCGGCGGTTTTGCGTTCCCGCCAGCCGCAGTCGAGGAGGAGGCCGAGTTCGCGGGGCGTGATGGCATCGGCCGCTCGGGCCAACTCCGCGGCGAATCGACCGCGTTCAGGATCACTGAGGCGGAAGATGCCGTAGTTCAGCCGCAGGTAGCGCCTACCGGCAGCGACGTAGCGGCGCCGCAGCTTGTCGAGTTCCGGATCACGGTCGGTATGCATCCCCACATCCTTATGCCGTTCGGGTCAGTCCCACCAGAAGTCCCAGTGGTCCTCGCTCGAGGAGCGTGAACTCGCCAACCATCCGGCGACCACCTCGCCGACGCCACCGAGCAAGGCATCCACCGCATCAACGCCAACCCCCGACTGCCATGGTCATTCCTCCCCCATACCGGCCTGACCGTCCGCCCACCACACCCACCGAACTTCCGAAAAAATCAGTAAGGCCGGGGTGTGAGTTGGAAGACTCGGATGTCGCGGGTGGTGCGGGCGGCGTAGGTGTCGTAGACGGGCAGGGCGGCGAGGATGCTGTGGCGGCGGGTCGTCTTTTCCTCGGGGCTGAGGAGCTGGGCGGTCACATCGTGGGAATGCCTGCCGGCGGTGATCCTGGCGGTGGGGGTGTGGAGGAGGTTGGTGCTCCAGGCGGGGTGGTCTGCCCTGCCGAAGTTGCTGGCGATAACGAGCCAGCTGCCGTCGGGGCTGTGGTGTGCGCACAGGGGGGTGCTGCGGGTTGTGCCGGTGCGGTGGCCGGTGGTGTGGAGGATGACGGTGGTGATGAACAGGCGGCTGGGGAGCAGGCGGCCGCGGGTGAGGCGGTGGAAGGCGAGGTCGCAGGCCGGCAGGAGGTGGGGGGCGATGCGGGTGAAGACGCGGGTGCGGCCGAGACGGACGATGAGCGGGTGGTTGGGCACGGGGTCGTCAGCGCTTTCAGCGAGGGCAGGGGGTGGTACGGCTCGTCCTGGTGCGGTCGGGGGTCGAGGGCGCCGGCCGGGGGCCAGGCGGCGAGGGCCCGTTCGGCCATGGCGGTGATGGTCAGCGACGGGTTGTGTCCCAGGTTGCCCGGGATCGCGGAGGCGTCGGTGACGTGCAGGGTCGGGTAGCCGTGCACGCGGTGGTAGGGGTCGATGACGCTGCGGGCGGGATCGGTGCCGAGGGGGCAGCCGCCCATCAGATGGGCGGTGATCGGCACCCGGAGCAGTGTGGTCCACAGGCGGCGGGCGCGGCCCCGGGTGGCCGCCGCGTACGTGCGCGTGACGGTTTCCGCGGTGGGGCTGCGAACGGGTTCCGGGCGGGTGGTGCCCGGGCGGAAGATGAGCCGTCTGCCGAAGAGTCTGGGCCGGTAGTGGCTGGTGAGGGCGGAGTCCCGCAGTTCCATGGTGAGCAGCAGTGCGGTGCGTCGGCCGAAGCTGCGGAACGGCAGTGGGAAGGGCCGGATCGCTGCGGCGAGGGGATGGGTGCCGGGGCCGACGCGGCACAGCTGCAGGAGGGTTGTGGGGTCGGGGCGGATGGCGGAGCTGATGGCGACACCGGGGCCGGTGTCGAAACCGGGTGCGGAGGCGGCGGTGATCACTTCGCGGTTGGTGCAGGTCCTGGTGCCCAGAGCGGGAGAGAGCAGGGGCAGGTGAGGCCGGGAGCGGTGGAGCAGTTCGGTGGTGCCCCAGGCGCCGGCGGCCAGTACCACCTGGCCGGCTGTCAGCACCTCGCGTCGACGGCGCGGGATGCCGTGGTCGAGCACGGTGCGCTGGATATGGACCTGCCAGGTTCCGTCGGGCTGCGGGTGCAGGGCGATGGCGGTGGTCAGCGGGCGGATCCTGACGCCCGCGCGTTCGGCCAGGTGGAGATAGTTCTTGGTCAGGGTGTTCTTCGCCCCGGTGGGGCAGCCGCTGGTGCACTGCCCGCACTGGGTGCAGCCCTTCCTGGCGGGCCCCTGTCCGCCGAAGTAAGGGTCACCGGCCAACTGACCGGGCAGTCCGAAGTGGATGCCGACCCGGGTGGGGTGGAAGGTCGCTCCCAGGCCGAGCTCGACGGCGGTCTGTCGCAGTAGCAGGTCCCCCGCCGACATCCCCGGGACGGTCGTTGTTCCGAGCATGCGCTCGGCCTCGTCGTAATGCGGGGCCAGTTCGGCGGCCCAGTCGACCGCCGGATCCCAGCCTTCCGCTCCGAATGCCTGAGGGGCAGGGCGGTAGTGGACTGCGGCGTAGGCCAGTGATCCTCCGCCGACTCCCACCCCGGTCAGAGCCAGGAGCCGGCGCCGCAAGTGGACCCGCATGATGCCGCGCAGCCCCAACCTGGGAGCCCACAGCAAGCGCCGTAGTTGCCAGGGTGAGGTGGCGAAGTCCGCGTCGGCGAAGCGGCATCCGGCCTCGATAACGGTGACGTCGTAACCCTTCTCGGCCAGGCGTAGCGCTGCGACGCTGCCGCCGAAACCCGAGCCGACCACCAGGACGTCGAGCGCGGCAGCTGTGATTGAAGGCTTACGCATGCTGACGCCCTGTCCGGTAGGGGAATCGTGAGGGCTGCACCGCTCGTCGCACGGGCCGCTGCGTGGGCCGGTGCCGGGCCGGGATCCGGCGGCAAGGACAGCTGGGCCGGGGGCCGCCCACGCTGCCGTCATGCAGGCGATACATGCGGTCCAGGCGGGAGGCATCGTAGGCGAGGTGGGACACGACCTGCGCCGAGCAGCCGCGGTCCCGCAGGTGCTGGGTCAGGCAGAAGCGCAGGCAGGTCGACCAGTCGAAGCCGGTGCTCATACCCGCGCCGTTCTCGCCGCCGATGCCCGCCAGCTGCCGCAGGAGCAGATCGAAGTTCACTCCTTCGGGTACCCGGCGGCGCCGGTAACTCTTGGGCACGTCCCGTACGCGCAGAACCGGTTCGCTCCCACTCATCACTGTCCTTGCGGGCTCGCGAAGACGTAACGCCCCAGCGCAGCGTGCGGCAAGGTCGGCAGGGCAGGACAAGGAAGGTTCATCACGCAGGGCACACTAGGCGTGACCTTCTGTGATAGTCCATTTGGCGTCAACGACGAGGACCCATGACCAGCCCAGTCACCACCCGTCCTATCCCCACCGCCCCGGGCTCGCTGCCGCTGATCGGCCACGTACACCAGATGCTGATCAGACCCCTGGCCTTCACCGCCTCACTCCACGAACTCGGTCCCGTCGTGCGAATGCTGGCCCCCGGCCCCGACATCTACCTGGTCACCTCACCCGAACTGCTCCACCGCATCCTGGTGACCGAAACGCGCGACTACGCCAAGGGACGGCTGTCAGAAGGGGTCGGATCGCAGTTTGGTCCCAGCGTGGGCATGGATATGCAGTTCGAGGGACTGACGCTCTTCGAGTCCCATCGCCGTCATCGCCGTGCCGTCCAGTCCGGATTCCACCGCCAGCGCATCGCCGCTCAGATTCCCACCGTCCGCCAAGTCACCCAAGAACAGGTCGCACGGTGGCAGGCCGGGAAGACCGTGCGGGTGGACCAGGAACTGAAACGGTTGGCCTGCGCGGTCAATGCCCGCACCCTGTGCGGCGAGGGGCCCACCGCCCAGGCAGTGGCCGACGCCCTGGCCGCCCTCGTCCCGCAGGTCACCCGCGGCCTGTACTGGCGTGTAGCCCTGCCCCGGTGGGCGTACCTCTCCCACGTCCCGGGCACCGGGTCCTTCAACAGGGCCAGAGCCCGTCTGCAGCAGGCGATCACCGCCTCGATCGAGGCCCGCCGCGCCACCGGCGAGCAGACCACCCCCGACGTCCTGTCCCAGCTCCTGGCCGCCCGTTACGCCGACACCGACGAGCCTCTGGAAGACACCCAGATCGTCCGCGAGGTCATCTTCTACCTTTTCGCCGCGGTCCACGGCATCAGCGACGTGCTGCCCCACACCTTCCACGAACTGGCCCTCAACCCCCATATCGAGCAGCGCTTGCACGACGAGCTCGCCACCGTCCTTGCCGGGCGCCCCGTCCAGCCTGAGGACCTGCCTCGCCTTGATTACACGCGGCGTGTCCTGCAGGAGGTGCTGCGGCTGTACCCGCCGGTGTGGATCCTCGCGCGCCGCACGCTCGTCCCCGTCCAGCTGGGTGACGCCCTCCTGCCGGCCGGTGCCGAGATCGCCTTCAGCCCCTACGAACTGCACCGCAACCCCCAGGTCTACCCCGACCCGGAAGTCTTCGACCCGGACCGCTGGTTGCCCGAGCGCGCCCGAACCCTCGCCCCCTCCTCCTATCTCACTCTGGGAACCGGGCCGCGCAAATGCATCGGCGACAACCTCGCCATGACCCACCTGCTGACCGTCCTGGCCAGCATCAGCGCCCAATGGCGCCTGCGCTCCCGGCCCGGTCGACGAGTCCGCCAGCCAACGCCCCGCATCTTCCTCTCCCCCGGCCCCCTGCCGATGACCCTGGAACAGCGCAGCGGGTCATGACTCGACGCGACGACCAGGTCACTCCCCCTGCCCGCACGATCCTGGCCGTGCCGGACCTCATGGCCGGGCTCCTGGCCCTCACCGACCGGCAGCCGCCGGAAGGCGAGGGCCGGCGAGCGGCGCCGCCGACGGTCCGCACCCGCTCACCCCGGCTGGACTGTCGGCCGGAGAGAGCGGGTGAGAGTGCCGACCTGCTGCGGCTGACGCGCCTGTCCGGCATCAACGATGCGGACGCCATGGGTTGCGTAGGTGGTTCCACGCCGACGGCCAGCCCTTCGCCAGGTCTCGCTTCCCTGTGCGTCTACCAGCCTGCCTTGGCGGTGTTGTAGGACGTACGGCAGGCGGGGTCGGCGGCCGTGGTGGAGAGCTTGGTCATGACGTCCTTCCAGATCCTCTTGGCCAGCGTCTGCTGTGCCGCGTACTCGGCGGGGAACTCCGGGGCGTGCTTCTTGATCGTCGCGAGGGTGGATACGGCCCACTTGTTGCAGGCCGGGGCGGCGGCGTTGCGGTAGCGGTTGTCGAGTTCGGTTGTCACAGCGGGGCCGTTGGTGACGGCCCATTTGTTCCAGGCCGCGCACGCGGGCTCGGTGAGCAGGGCCTGGTCTTGCTCGCTCAGGTTGCCCAGGGCGGCCAGAGTGGCGTTCCACGGCTCGTCGGGAACGGCGTAGTGGGTGGTGGGGAACTTGTCTCCGGTTTTGAAGATTGCCTCCTGGCAGGCGGGCGGCAGCGGGGCTGCCCGCAGGCGCGCGTCCTTGGCCAGGAACTGAGAGGTGTCCAGGACATGGCCGGCCTGGGCACTCGCCTGCGTGGAGGTCATGGCGAAGGAGCATGCGCCCAGGAGGGCTGCGGAGAGGACGGTTGCGGCAATGGCGGGGCGCTTGAGGATTCGGGTGGGGTTCATAGTGGTCAGCAGGCTCCTTTGTGGGAAGGACAGGGCGAGCGCCGGCCCGATACAGACCTCTGCTCGGTCGGAGAACGGCCGCCGTGCTTCACAGGACACGGAAGATCACCCGGAAGAGGAAGGCCCGGTCACTGCGGGTGCCTCCTGGGGAGCCCCGGCGGGCGGTCGCACCGGGGTACTGCCGCTGGTGACGTTCTCCGCGGCAGTGCTGACAGCACCCATGCAGGCCGGGGAGACGTGCTTCTAGGAGTGGCTTGCAATGGGGGCGTCGTGGTCGAGTTCCGCAGGCTGCAGGTCAGGGACCGCGCCGTAGCGGCGGGCGCGATGGGTGTACTGGGTCATGGCGTGCCACAGGTCGCGGCGGTCGACGTCCGGCCAGAGTTTGTCCGAGAAGAGGATCTCGGCGTAGGCGGTGTGCCAGGGCAGGAAGTTGGAGATGCGGTGCTCGCCGCCGGTACGCCACAGGAGGTCGACGTCGGGCAGGTCACCCAGGGGCAGGTGGGAGCGCAGCAGATGTTCCGAGACCCTGGTTGCGTCGAGTTGCCCGGTGCGTGCGTCGCTGACCAGGGAGTCGGCGCCTTGAGTGAGTTCGTTGCGGCCGCCGTAGTTGAGGCAGACCGTCAGGCTGAGACCGGTGCGGTCCTTGGTGGCCTGCTCATTGCTGCGCATCAGGTCGAGGAAATCGCCCGGCAAGCCCTCAGGGGCCCCGGCCCAACGCATCCGCACGTCGTGGCGGAGGAGCTCCCCGGACAGTAGCTGTTCCCGTGCACACGTCAGCACGTAGTCGACTTCCTCCCGCGGACGCTTCTCCAGGTTCTCGGTGGACAGCACATACACGGTCAGGTGAGGCAGTCCGATCTCCAGCGCGCCGTGCACGACATCGACCAGCATGTCCCCGCCGGTCTTGTGACCGTCGCTGCGCGTGAGGCCGCGCGCGGTGGCCCAGCGGCCGTTGCCGTCCATGATGATCGCGACGTGCCGAGGCATCAGCTCGGCACGGAGCTGCGGAGGGCGGGCCCCACTGTCATGGGGCCGAGGTGGCAGAGGCTCGGAGGATGCCGCTCGGGGCGCCGGGAGCACCACGGGAGCGGGCGGGGCCGTGGTGGGGAAGGCGGGAAGTGGGAAGAGACGCCAGGCCGCGGCCGCCAGGAAACGGGCCTGACCGGCGGCGCGCCAACGAGTGACCCGGGACGGGCGCACTACGGCGCGGTGCAACAGCGTGGGTCCGGCCTTTTCGGCGGCGCGCAGGCGGGCGAGGTAGAGGCTGCAGCCCGTACGCAGCATGAGGGCAGGGCCGGGCGGCAGGCTGCCCCAGATCTGGGGTTGGTCCAGCCAGCTTCGGGCCTGGCGGAGGTGGCTGCTGATCAGCGCCTGCACCTGCGGGGTCCAGCGACGCGCCAGGAGATCTTCCTCGGTCACGCCGAAGCGCCCCAGTTCCTCTGCGGGAAACCTGACGTCGCCCTGGTCGAGGTCCTCGGCGAGGTCGGTCAAGGAGTCGGTGAGGAACAAGCCGTCGGACAGACGCTGGTAGGCATCCAGGCGGGTGACGTGGAGAGGGATGTCAAGGCCGGCGTGCCGCATCATCGCCAGGCACTGTTCGAGGAAGGGCAGGTAGCTGTTCCGGCTCCTGGCCCGCCACTCCTGCCACGGCGCCGCAATCGAGGCAGTCCGCAGGGCGTCCAGGTGGTAGGCCGCGAAGGTAGCGTCCAGCTTGCGCATGTCAAGGTTCCAGTGGCGGGCGGCGTGCACCAGCGCCAGGCGGGCCGGGTCCTTGCTGGTGCCGCGCAGCAGATCGATCGCCAGTGCATCCTGCCACGCGCGCAGGCGCTCGGAACCGTTGCCCTCGTTGATGTCCACCAAGTCATCGGTGATGCTGATAGCGGCCAGCACAGCCCAGCACGCCGGGCGCAGCATCGAGGGCATCAACAGCGAGGCCAGGAAGTCATCAGCCCTGGTCGACCGCACATAGTCACGGCAGACCGCGTAGGCGGCCTTCAGTTCCGGATCGTCGATTCCGGCCCGCGCGCAGTCGGCAGCGAACACGGTGCTCCTTGGGTAGAGGGCGAGGGCTGGCCGGTCACCGCGGACCGGGTGCGCCAGCGAAAGGCGAGCAGACTCATGGCAGCGGCACCGGTGAACCACGCCAACTGCACGCCGAGACAGCTGAGGACCACGGAGTTGGAGAAGCCGGCGGCCGAGGCGGACTGCATGGCGCCGTAGGAGGGCAGCAGGCGCACCATGGCGCTGTCCGCCCCTTTGCTGGCGATGGGGTTCTGCAAGGCGAGATCGATGACGCTGATCATCACAACGAGGAAGGTGCCCTCCAGCTCCCGGCGCACCACCGTGCCCAAGGCCACACCGACGGCCCCGTAGGTCATCGCGGCGCTGAACAGCGAAACGGCCAGCACGCCGGGCTGACGGGGCGACCAGTACACGCACATGACGGCCGTGGCGTAGCCGCTGACGACGGCCGAGGCCAGAATCAGGGAGGCGACCTTCGCCAGCAAGAGCTGGGGGCGGGGGTAGCCGGCCATGGCCAGGCGCCGGTCGAAGGTGCCCGAGCTGAAGGTGGCCGAGAACATCGCGAAGCCGACGATCAGCGTCACCGCGTTCAACGCGCCGCTGATCTGCGTGAGCTCGTTACCGGCCGCGATGAGATTCTGCCCGGTGGCCCAGAGCCGGAACGACACCCGCACATCCACGATCATGAACTGCCCCAGCGAGATCCACAGGGGCACGAACAGAATCACCAGCGCCATCGCGAACTGGTTGCGCACCTGCTCAATCACCGCGAACCGTGTGGCAAGGACGAACCGCGCCAGGGAGGGGGAGGGGCTCACGCCACCACCGCCCCGGCGCGCAGCACGCCCTCCTCCAGACGCCACAGGACGTCCAACCGATCGACGTCATAGGCGAGATGCGAGACCACCAGCACGGACTGACCGGCACCACGCAACCGAGCGGCCAATTCCCAAAAGCGCAGATAGGTCTCCCAGTCGAAGCCCTGGTAGGGCTCGTCCAGCAACAGCACATCCGGATCGTGCATCAGCGCCAGAGCCAGGTTGAGCTTCTGCCGGGTCCCTCCACTGAGCACCCCGACCCGCTCCTGCGCGAACTCGCGAAAGCGCAGCGCCTCCATGATCTCCTCAGCCCGGCGCAGGTCGGGCAGTGAGTAAGCGGCCTTGAACAGCTCAAGATGCTGGTTAACGGTGAACGCGTCGTTGAGAACCACCTGCTGCGGGCAGTACCCGAACCCTCCAGCGTGACGCACCACCCCACGGTCCGGCCGCAGCTCACCGGCAAGAATCTTCAACAGCGTGGACTTCCCCGCCCCGTTCTCCCCGACGATGCCGACCAGCGCGCCCCGCGGCAGCTCGACATCCACCCCGCGCAACACTGCCCGGCTGCCGTAGGCGTGATGGATACCTGCCACCTTCATCAACGCCCCCTGTGATCAAACCCGTCTTCCACCAACAACGCCGCAGACAGCCAATGGTCACGCCGGACGGCAGATACGCGGCCGGAACACGCGGCGCGAACCCGCGCGTCACCGCACTCAAAAGCAGCAGAACGTCGTGCAGGTTCTGCCGCTCCTAGGGCCTGTACGGAGTTGCGGTTGTCCATCGGAGCGGAAGGGCCTACAAACGTGGCGCGAAAATCGGGTCGTCGAGGATTTCGGGCGCCTGGACATCCTCGTCACCAGCGCGGGTGTCCAGGCACGCGGCAAGGCCTTGAGTGTGTTGATCAGCCGTTCGACGGTGTTGCGATCGCGGCCACGGCGTCGGGTCGGGTGCGCGGTCGGCCGATCAGGCCTCGAACCCGGACCTTCCGCAGGACGGGGACGAACTGCGGGCTGTCGGCGGCCTGCCCCTCGGTGAGCGTGAACGCCAGGGGGCGGCGGCGCCGGTCGCACGCGGGGTGAACCTCCTCGCCCACACGCAGTGTTGCGGGTCAGGATGTTGGTGACGTGAGTTGTCGGCAGATCAGTTGGTGAGCAAGTTGCGCCGTCGCGAGCAGGTCCTCGCGAGCCGTGTCGACGTTGGACCGCACTGACAATCCGTGCCAGACGGATTGGATGAGCCCGGTCAGGACCGCTGCGTCGGTGCCCGCGATCAGTTCCCCGTCCTGGATCGCTCGCTCGATGCGCACGAGGAGGGCCTGCTCGTTCGAGCTATGCAGTTCGGCGACGTAGGCGCTGGTATCGAGCGTGCTCGTGCTGTCGGCCATCACGGCACTGCTGATGAGACACCCCGGGTGCGTGCCGCTTGGCTGGGTGAACTCGTGGACCGAGTCGGTCAGGATGCGTTCGATGACGGTCCGGATGTCCTTCTCGACGACAGCCTGCTGGTAGATCTCGCGGTAACGCTCGGCGTATGCCCGCACCGCTTCCTCGAACAGTCCGGCCTTGCTGCCGAAGGCGGCGTAGAGGCTGGACGTGGAGAGGCCGAGGGCCGCGGTCAGGGTGCGGGTCGAGGTGCCGGAGTAGCCGCGTCGCCAGAAGAGGCGAGCGGCTTCGAGGACCGCACGGTCGCGGTCGAAGGCACGGGGGCGTCCACGGGTGCGTTCGGTCACGCTTGCATTGTAGATCGTTCGCTCCATAATACGTTTATGGAGCGAACGATTCAGAAGAAGCTTGCAGTCGACGGGGACAGCTGGGTCACGGTCGATGTATACGGGGAGCCGGACGCTCCGGGCCTCGTCATCGTCCCGGGCGTCATGAGCGATGCGCACACGTGGCGCCGGGTCGTGGGCGCCATCGCGGCCTGGCCCTCAGTGATAGTCGTAAACCGTCGGGGACGCACTCCCTCGGGGCCCTTGACCAATTCCTACTCGCTGCGGACAGAGGTCGAGGATCTCGGCGTGGTCCTTGACGTGTTCGACAGCACGAGGGCGCTCTTCGGCTGGAGCTACGGCGGCTTGATCACCTTACTAGCCGCCAACGAGCGCCCGATTCCCCATGTGATCGCCTACGAGCCCGTGATGCAGCCATTCGGACGCCATGCAGTGCCGGACCTGAAGAGCGCAACAGAGACGGCGGACTGGGATCGCTGCGTCGAGATCGTCAATCGGCAGATCTCCGGCTTCTCCGCTGCGCATGTCGAGGACCTTCAGGCCGATCAGCACGGTTGGGCGCTCTTGCGTCGCTTGAGCGAACCGCTGTACGCCGAACTCGTCGCGCTCAACGCGGCGCCGCCTCCGGATGTGATGGCGCGACAGGCAGATCAAGTGGACCTGATCATCGGCCAGTGCAACCGCGGAACAGCCTCCTACGGAACGTCGTTCGACAATGTGCGGCAGCACGTCGCTCACGCCGGAGTCCACGAGCTCGCCGGCCAGGGCCATCTGGCCCACATTCAGGCGCCGGCAGAGCTTGGCCACCTGCTCAACAACCTCGCCGCCATCTGATCGGCACCCATGCCAACGCACCGCTCTCCATTGAGGGCCGCAGGCGACTCGTCGAGCGATGCAAGTCCTGTACGCGCGTCCCTGGACCTCCGAAGCACAGCGCGCCCAGGCGCTGGCGGTTTGGAACATCCACTACAACTGCCACCGACCCCACACCGCCCTCGGCGTTCTTGACCGACGAGCAGGCGGCGCCGTACGGCAAGTTCAGCGAGGAGCCGACCCGGCCGGAGCTGGAGCGGTTCTTCTTTTTGGACGACGAGGACCGCAAGCTGATCGTGAAGCGGCGCGGGGACCACAGTCGGCTCGGGTTCGCTCCCCAGATGTGCACCGTGCGCTTCATCGGCTCCGGCCCATCGAGGTGCAGGACGATGGGCGGGTGAAGCTGAACGTCGACGAGCTCGGCGCGCTGGGCGCGCCGAAGGCGTTGACCTGGCTGCGGGGGCGGGTCGAGAGAATGCTCCAGGTCGCCCTCACTGAGGGCTCCTACCCGTTCATGCGAGTCGGTGATCTCCGTTTGCCGACGTGGCACAGCGTGGCCAGCAGGGCAGCCGGCGCGGCGGCTTTCTCCGCTCCAGGTTCGCCGGGTACTTCTTCGACGCCCGCCCACGCCAGCTTCCGCCACGTACGCGAACAGGTCCGCGGGCAGCGCCAGTCCAGTACCGCCGCCAGGCCAACCCGCTGTTCCCCAGCTCGGCGGGAACATCGCGCCCGCTCGAGCCTCATTCCGGCTGACCAGCACCATCCGTCCGGTCCGCCGGCCGGACTGGTCGGGCAAAGATTTTCCGCCCAGCCCAACGAAACAACCTCGCCCCGCCCCGTACCAGCCCCACGAGGAAGGGTGCGACGAAACCGGCGGCAAATGCCACCGCGCCGCAGGCGAGAACCGCCGGGACCATCACGACCGCCACGAAGGCGACGCGTCCGGAGATGCTGCCCGCGTAGTCTCCTGAGGCGAAACACAACCAAACGAAGGCGCCCAGCAGGCTTACGAAAAAGGTCGTGTACGCCGTCGCGGCAAAGGAGAGCGCAATCCAGTCATCGGGGTTCCTCTTCCCTCCTGGGCTCGCCGGCGGCTGCGCAACCTCTGCCGCGGCCTGATGCCCCGCGACCCCCGCAGGGTCCGCTGACCGCTCCGTTTCGGTGCCGCGGGAATCCCCGTCGTCGCGTTCGCGCGAATCGTTATCCATGCCGGCCTCCCTGCCGAAGATCAATAAGCGTCGCACAGTCCCGAAAGGCTGTCACCAGTCGAGCTGCTTCGCCGGACTCGCCTACCAGGACCAGTACGTCACCGAGTTCCCGCGGCAGGCCGGGCTCCCCGACGCGGACCAGCCGCTGGACCAGCCGGAGTGGGCTCTCCGCGACGGCGGGGTACTCCGATCGGAGGTCGGCGACGGCCATACTGATCGCGCCGCGGCTGACGCCGTGATCGCGGGCGAGGGCAGCGATCGAGCGACCCTCCAGGTAGGCGGTTCGCACGGCGGCAGTATTCGCGGCCGCCACGGCGGGGCGGCGCCCGCCCTTGCTGCCCATGGCCTCGGCGGCCCGCATCCCGTCGTAGGTCAGCTCCCGCTGAAGGTCGCGCTGGAGTTCGCCAGCGGCGGCCGGGCTCTGCACCATGAACTTCACGGTGGACAGCAGCTCGCCGGTGCGCGGGTGGCGGGCGGTGGGGGCCAGCGCGGAGAACGCGTCGTCGTGGATGCGCAGCGCCACCTGCTCGCGCTGGAGGACGTCGAGGAGGCCGAGGCGGTCCAAGGAAGTCGCCCCGGACGGCATACGCGTCGACTGCGTCGCTCCCGGCATGATCTGGACGGACTTCCATGCCGATCGTGAGCGCCCTGCCAAGGTTGCGCCGACCTCCCCACGGGCCGGGCCGGGTAGCCTGCGGAGATCTCCGACGCCGTTTCGTGGCTCCTGTCCGCTGATGCCTCCTGCACGACCGGTGCGGTCCTGCGCGTTGCCAGTGGCCTATGAGCCGGACTCCTGAAACGGATATGACCTGAAGCGCCCGCCGACGCGAGGGCGCCCAGCTCCAGACCCGAACGGGGAGTTCGGGTGGTCGCCTCGCCCTCGAATGGGGCGGGTCAGTGCTGGCTTGCCTCGAACACGGCAAAAGAACACAGGCGCGGGTCGACGCCGAGGTCACGACCGAAACTCTTCGGCTTGCGCGGCGTCCTCGTGTTCCAGCCGAACCCACGGGTCTACCGACCTGAAGCAGACCGGTGGACCCTCAGGTTCAAGCTGAAGGACCTTCGGTCTCCTTGAACCCACGGGGATCACAGGTGCCGGTAAGAACCGCGTCACCAGCCGCGCGCACCCGAGCACAGCCACCAACGCCGACTCTTCCGACAACCGAGACAGACGGATCGGCGACAAGGCCGAGAGATGGGGCCCATGAGGGACAGGTGACGCCATGACTGGCCGATGCCACAAGGCGCCCCGCATGCCCCCTGCCCGAGGTCAGCTCCCTGACGGACCGTCGAAATCATGGGGGACACCAGGGAAGTATGAACGAAATGGACGACGGTCAGCATCAGTGCGACGAATGCCTCGAAACGGCTGTAGCCGGCGGATCCATGGACGACACGCTGCCGACTGCGGACGAAAGCGTCACCCAGCCCATCGGCGAACCCGACGAAGCACACCACCGCAGCCGCAACGTCGCCTGACGTGCTCACACCCGCCTTGACGACGAGCAGAGGTCCGGGCCGGCCCCCTTCTCGTCATCTGTTCAGTACGTCGCACATCCGCCGGCCGAGCCGACGAGTGCGGGTGCCTGGGGCCCGGCCCTCTCCCCCGGGCCCTGGACGGGCAGTCCCGAGTCGTCCTGGCCGCGGCGAGAAGGAGTCCGCGGATCAGCCCACCAGATCCGGCGCGCGCAGCATTTCGGTCGGGATCCCCCAGGCGTCGACGAGGTCGACGGCGAGGGGCCGGACCTTGCGGCAGAGGTCGTTCACCTCGCGGCTGATCGCCTTGGAACGCTGGACGGTCAGTCGGCCGTGCTCCATGAACCAGGCCCGGTCCGCCTCGATCGTCGAGAGGGCGAACAGATCACACAGCAAGCCGAGCGCGACCTTGTTTCCGCTCTGGGGCAGCGCACGGACCTTGTCGACGAACGCTTCCAGTACCAGCCGCTCGACGTGGGCGTGGGCCACCGCGATGACGTGGTCCTGCACCTGCGAGAAGACGACGCCGGGATCGCGCTTCTGGTCGATCCCGCGCTTGAGCCGGCGAGCCACGCCGGCGAGCATGTGCTCCTCGCGGTAGCGGAGCATGGCCAGATGGTATTCCGAGTCGAGCAGCCCGGCTTCCTGGTCCCACTCGTCGCCGCCGGGCAGCAGGTCACGTACCCGTTCGAGCAGCTTGTGGACCGAGGTCTTCTCGATGACCGTCTCGACGGCGAGGTTGGTGACGTAGCGGACCGTACCGAGCTGGTCCAGGTCCTCGAACTCGCTGGCGTAATGGGTGAGCAGGCCCTTCGCCACAAGCTGCAGCAGGACGTGGTTGTCACCCTCGAAGGTGGTGAAGATGTCGCTGTCGGCCTTCAGGGCGGCGAACCGGTTGACGGCGAGATAGCCTGCGCCGCCGCACGCCTCGCGGCACTCCTGGACGACCTTGGTGGCGTGCCAGGTACCGAGCGCCTTGGTGCCGGCGGCCCGTGACTCCAGTCGGCGCCGCGCCTGCGGGTCGTCCGCGATGCCGGAGAAGACTTCGTGCAGTTGCGTACGCACGACGTCCTGCGCGAAGTGCAGCGCGTACGTACGCGCGATGAGGGGCAGCAGACGGCGCTGATGCAGTCCGTAGTCGAGGAGCAGTTGCTCCTCCGGGTCCGAGGCTGCCTCGAACTGCCGACGCCGCACGGCGTACTTCGTCGCGATCGCGAGGGCGACCTTCGCGGCGTTGACCCCGGCGCCGCCCACGCTGACCCGGCCCTGCACCAGCGTGCCGAGCATGGTGAAGAAGCGGCGGTCGGGGTTATCGATCGAGCTCTCGTAGACGCCTTCGGCGGTGACGTCGGCGAACCGGTTCAGCAGCGCCTCGCGCGGCACCCGCACGCCGTCGAACCAGATGCGGCCGTTGTCCACGCCGTTGAGGCCCATCTTTCGGCCGTCGTCCTCGATCCGGACTCCGGGCGCCACCTCGCCGCCGACCCTGACCGGCACGACGAACGCATGCACACCCTCGGACTTCCCGCCCACCTCCAGCTGGGCGAAGACGACCGCCAGCTCGGCGTGCCGGGCCGCGTTGCCGATGTAGTCCTTGCGCGCATGGTCGCCGTCGGTGGTGATCACGAACTCCTGGCCGGCGGCGTCGTACCTCGCGACGGTGCCGAGCCCCTGGACATTGGAGCCGTGCCCGGTCTCTGTCATCGCGAAGCACCCCATGAGCTTCCCGGTGATCAGGTCCGGCAGATAGGCGTCGTGGTGGCGTTCTGTTCCCAGATGCAGGATCGCGCCGCCGAAGAGCCCGAACTGCACACCGACCTTCACCAGCACCGACAGGTCGCCGAAGGCAAGCGTCTCGAACGCGGCGATCGAGGCTCCGATGTCGCCACCCCCGCCGTACTCGCTCGGGAAGCCCATGCCGGTCTGGCCCGTCGCGGCCATCCCTACCACCAGCTCGCGCACCCGCTCGCGAAACGCGTCGACGCCGAGCTCGTCGGCCTCCTCGAGAACAGAGGCATACCTCACCAGGTTGGACCGGACGAGGTCGCGGATCCCGGCATACTCGCCGTCGAGCACTTCGGTGAGTGCCCGGACGTCGACCTCGGGCTGTACGTACCCGCTCGCAGCAGTGGATGTGGTGTCAGTGGCCATGCCATTTCGCTACCCTGCCCGCAGACGATCAAGCGGTCGACCGTGCTCCTCGGGGCCATACGAGGCAAGCGTTCACGTCACCACCATCCTCGGCATCACCACCGCCCCTCCCTGCCATACCCGCCTGCTCGACCGATACCGCCGGCGCCGAGCCGGACACCGCTCCGTCCGCTCGTCCGCACCGTCCGCTCGTTCCGGGAAATCGGCCGGCGCCCTCCAGAAGGGCGCCATGCTCTCGTCGACCGCCCTGAAGGCGCGCCTGCTCGACGGAGCGACCTCGGCCGCGCCTACCTGCGCAAGCTGAGCCCTCCGCTCAGCACGGCGACGTCCCCCTCATCGGCTGCCCGGCCCTGAACGAGCCGGGCGGCGACGCCACAACCGGTGGCGCGCTCACCTTCCCGCGCAAGGCGAAGACGGCGGTTCGGGACTTCGACCCCCCGCAGCACCCCGGCCCCTCCAGCAGGTCGGCAGCGAAGGTTCCGGCGGCGCCCGGGGACAGACCACTCACCCAGCGAGGCCGGTGCCGGCTCTCGTTCCGTGCTCAGCGCGCCCGACGGCCTCTACGCATACGGCATAACCCTTCCCCAAGTCTGAGACCGTCGACACCCGGCGAAACCGCGTCCGCAGCGGATCCCGCACGCCCCGACCGCCGCCGCCGAGCAGACCCTCAACGACCTTCCGACGACGCCCTCTCCTGGGGTGCGCGGCGCCTCAGGCCCGGTTTCGCGTGGCTGGTGACGCGGCCGGAGCGGCCGTGGACGCGAGCGAGGTGTTGCTGGAGCCGGATGTGCCGGAACTGGTACACGGCACCGGCCTGCCGGAGCACCCCCGGCGACAGGAACACAGTCGCGGCAAGCACCTCCCGGTCACCGTGCCGGCGCCGCCTTCGACCGTGAGGTAGCAACGGCGCCTCCGGAACTACCCGCTGTAACAACTCCGACAATCATCCGGCACCAGTCGCTCAATGATCCCCACCATGACCGACAGCCCATCCACGAAGGCCAAATGACGCGCCTTCTCAGCCGGGCGACGGCCTACGGAAGCCGCTGTACTGCCAAATCGGTCACGGCCGACCAGACGCATGCCGGCGGAGGAAGGCGGCAGTCGGAGTGTCCGCCTCCGCGACGGTGTGCGGGGGGCCCTGCGCGATCACCCTGCCACCCTCCGGTCCAGCGCCCGGGCCCATATCGATCAGCCAGTCTGCGGACGCGGCGAGAGTGATGTCATGTTCAGCCACGACCACCGTGCTGCCCGAGTCGAGCAGCGTGTCGAGCGTGTCCACCATGCGCTGGACGTCCGACGGGTGCAGCCCCGAGACGGGTTCGTCGAGGACGACGAGGCCGGACTCCCGGCTCGCCGCATCCCGCTGTACGGCGGATGCCAGTCTGAGCCGCTGCGCTTCCCCGCCCGACAGCTCGGTGGCGCTCTGGCCCAGCCGGAGGTAGCCGAGTCCGACCCGGTCCAGGGCGAGCAGCGTCTCGGTGAGCTGCCGGGGTTCGGAGAAGTGTTCGGCGGCCTCCGCGACGGTCAGCTCCAGGATCCGGTCGATCGTCAGCCCTTGATATTCGACGCTCAGGGCTTCGGGGCCGTAGCGCCGGCCCTCGCACGCGTCACAGGTCACCCACACGTCCGGCAGGAAGTGCATGTCGACCAGTCTGCGGCCGTGGCCTGCGCAGGTCTCGCAGCGGCCCCCGCCACCGGCGTTGAAGCTGAACCAGGAAGCGCTGTACCCGTGTGCGCGGGCCTTGTCGGTCCGGGCGTACAGCCGGCGGATGATGTCGAACGCCTTGCTGTACGTCGCCGGGTTGGACCGTGGTGTCCGGCCGAGCGGTTCCTGGTCGATGACTGTCACCCAGCCGAACCCTTCGAGGCCGGTCACCTTCCCCACGCCGTCGGTGGCCGCTCCGCCCAGGGCCGCCTGCGCTGCCGTTCCGAGCACGGTGAGCAGGCTGCTCTTGCCGCTGCCGCTCACTCCGGTCAGGCAGGTGAGCCGGCCGGCGGGGAAGCGGACGCGGTCTGCCGTCACGTGGTGTTTGCGCACGCCGTGCAGTTCCACCCAGCGGGTGTCGTCGCCTACCGGGCGGCGGTCCCGTCGCAGTCGTGGTGTCCTGCCGGCCAGCGACCGTCCGGTGAGGGAGTTCGGATGGGCGGCCACGTGGGCGGGCGGTCCCGAAACCAGGACTGCACCGCCGAGGCGGCCCGCCCCGGGGCCCATGTCGACCACCCAGTCGGCGCGGGCGATCAGCTCGGGGTCGTGCTCGACCATGAGCACCGTGTTTCCGGCCTCGCGCAGTTCGAGGGCGATCTCCAGCAGGTGTGTCTTGTCCGCCGGGTGCAGACCGGTCCCGGGTTCGTCGAGAATGAAGACGATGCCGCTCAGCTCGGTGCTGAGCTGCGCGGCGAGCCGGGTGCGCTGCAGCTCTCCCGCGGAGAGCGTCGCCGCCCTGCGAGAGAGCTGGAGGTGGCCGAGGCCCAGCCGGTCGAGCACTCCGAGCCTGCGGCTCACGTCTTGCAGCAGGGGTTCGCCCACGTCGCGCAGCCCGGCGTCCAGGCCGTCCGTCAGGTGCCCGGCCCAGGCGCGCACCTCCCGCACGTCTGCCTCCAGGAGACCGGGGTACGTCATCCTGCCGAGCCGCACGGAGCGGGCCCTCTCGCCGTACCCGCTGCCGCCGCAGGTGGTGCAGGCCTGTTCGCGCAGGTAGGGCAGGTAGCGCTCCTTGGCACCCGGTGTCCGGGCGTTGGCGAATACTCGCCGTACTTCGGCGAGCGCGCCGCGGAGCGGCTGGGTGGACGTGTAGGTCATCGATGCCGTCTCGTTCTTGTTCGGCATGTCGATGGTCGCCTCGATCGTCTCGTCGCCCGTGCCGTGCAGTACGCATCGGCGGAACTCCTCGGGCAGCGACCGCCACGGCAGCGTGAGGTCCACGCCCCGCTTCTCGGCGAGTGCCGGGATGAAGGCGTGCTCGCCCGAGCGCCACTTCGCGAACCAGGGCGAGGCGCCCTCGAAGAGCGGGAGTTCGGGGCGGGTGATGATCAGGTCCTCGTGCGGCTGGCGGCAGCCGCCCGCGCCGTGGCAGTCGGAGCAGCCCCCTTCCGGCGAGTTCCGGTCGAAGTGAGCACTGCTCAGGTGACCGGAGGCGTCCGCCGTGGCAGGGCGGGGAGCGAGGGTGGGCAGTCGTGAATACAGCAGCCCCAGGTATCCGTCGATGCCGGTGATCGTCGCCACCGTTGAGCGGGGGTTGCGGTTCACCCGGCGCTGGTCGACCGCGAGGGTCGCGCCGAGACCCTGAATGCGGTCGACTTTCGGCCGGTTGCGCTGTGTGACGTACTGCCTGACGAACGGCGAAAGACCCTCCAGGTATCGCAGCTGGGCCTCGCTGTGCAGGGTGTCCACGGCCAGCGAAGTCTTCCCGCTTCCGCTCACTCCTGTGAAGACGACGAGCCGCCCCTTGGGGATGCTCAGGGATACGTTCCGCAGGTTGTTGGTTCGGGCACCCACCACGTCGATGGTCCCGTGCCCCCCGTCCGCGACGTCCTCCAGGGACTCGGACAACTGTCGTTCCTTTCTTCCGTGCTCGGCGGCCGTGGCGTCTGGTTCCGGTGTCGGTGGGGGCGCCTCAGCGGTAGTCGTCCGCCGAGCCGTCCTTCCCGCCGTACCGGGTGTCCTCGAAGTACGCCCAGGCGTCGGGTTGGCTGCCGTCCACGTCGCGTACGCCGTAGATCTTGGCCAGGTCCGCGCTGGAGGCGGACTTCTTGTTCCAGCGGGCCGCCCGGTCCGGGTCTGCGGCTAGCGCGGCGACCGCGCGGGCCAGGTAGTGCGGTGACTCGGCGATGGCGAAGGCCGGTTCCTGGGCGACGGCGTCGCGCCAGTTCTCCTCGCTCACACCGAAGTGGGCGAGCATCTGTTCCGAGCGCATGAAGCCCGGTGTGACGGCGATAGCCATGCCTCCGTACTCCGCCAGCTCCTCCCCCAGCCCGAAAGCGATCCGGATCGGTGCGTTCTTGGCGAGGTCGTAGAAGAGGTTCTCGCGATAGCGGCGATTGGAGGCCGCCGTGCCATCGGTGACCTCGACGTGGAGCGGGGCGTCGGAGCGCACCAGGAGCGGGAGGGCCAGCGCCGCGGTAATCAGGTGGGAACGGACTCCGAGTTCCAGGATGCGCAGACCATCGGCGAGGGGCGTCTCCCAGCTCTTCTTGCCGAACACGGACTTGACGAGGAGGTGCTCGCCGCCCCACAGATCGTTGACGAGAACGTCCAGCCGTCCCTGGTCGCGCTCGATGCGTCCGACGAGGGCGCGTACCTGGTCCTCGTCGAGGTGGTCGGTGGGCACCGCGATACCCGTGCCGCCGGCCGCGGACACCAGTTCGCCGGTCTCCTCGATGGTCTCGGTGGTCCGGCCGACCTCACTGGCACGCGTACGGGTGGTGCGGCCGGTGACGTAGACCGTGGCGCCGAGCCGGCCGAGCTCGACGGCGAGCGCGCGTCCGGCGCCGCGGGTGGCCCCGGCGACCAGTGCGATCCGGCCGGTCAGCGGAGCCCCGCCGGCGATGTGCTGGGTGGTGCTGTCCTGGTTCATGCCACCAGCCTGCACGGTAAACAAGACAACCCGTGTCGCCATTTCTTGCGCGTTCCGCCGATCTCTCGGCAGCGGAGGCCCCTCAGCCGCCAGGACCTACGACAGCGGGGGATCCGGGCGGTAATCCCAGAGCGGGCCGACCAGAAAGCCGACCGAGCGCGGTGCGGAAGCATCGGCGACAGCCCGCCTGCCTTCGACCGCGAGCATTACAAGACCCGCAACGCAATCGAACGCTGCTTCGCCAGGCTCAAGCAGGCCGGGAATCACGCGGTTTGAACAAGCAGGACTCCTGGAGACGACCCGCCCGTGGTCGCCGCCTACTTCCTCGCCTTCGCGCGGATCCGCGACTGCCGCCACTTCTTGACCTCGCGCTCCAGGCGGCCGCGTGCAAGGACTCAGCCACCGATCGGGCGCCGACGAGGGCCTCCTCCCTTGAGCCGTACGGGACAGAGGTTCGTGCGGCGACCGTGCTGTAGGTGAGGGCTGAATCGCTCAGCTTGAGCAAGGTGTCCGCGCTGGGAAGGTCTCCAGCAGTGCTGCGACGGATCCTGTCCGTGCCCGCCATGGCCAGCCGGCCGATGGCCTCGCACGTCCGGATGGAGAGGGACTTCCAGAATCCCTGGAAGTCGGCGTCGGTCAGCGCCCGCGCACGCCGATGAGAATGTTGCCGCTCCCGGCGGCTCCTACGAGCTACTGGATGCTCCAGCAGTGCGGATCGTCGGGATCGGTGAGGCAAGCGAAGATGTTGTGCTCGCCGAAGCGGCCCGGGTGACCCTGGTGGGGGTTACGGGCCGCAAGCGCGCAGTTCTCGGCCTCAGGGGCCGACCGTCGGGTGCCACTCGCGGCGGAGGAGGCCGAAGACCCAGGAGTCGGAGACGTCGCCGTTGACGATGCAGTCCTCTCGGAGGGTGCCTTCGCGGACGAAGCCGAGCTTCTCCAGGACCCGGGCGGACGCCACATTGCGGGTATCGGTCTCGGCCTGGACACGGTTCAGGTCCAGGGTGTCGAACGCCCACCGCAGGACGGCGTGCGCGGTCTCCGTGGCGTAGCCGTGGCCCCACGCGGCAGCGTCGAAGACGTAGCCCAGGGACGCGGTGCGGAAGTCCTGGTTCCAGTTGATCAGGCCGCACCAGCCGATAAACGCGCCGTCGGAGACGCGGTCGACGGCCACCCGCGCTCCCGTGCCTTCCTCCTCGATCGTCCGGCAGGTCGCCATGAAGCGCTGGGCGCGGGCCGGTTCGGTCCACGGCGGGGAGTCCCAGTAGCGCAGGACGTGGGCGCTGCTGTGCAGCGCGTAAAGCGGCGCCGCGTCGGCGTCGGTGAACGGCCGCAGTCGCAGGCGGGAGGTGCGCAGCTCGGGGGTGGGCAATTTCATACGGAGCATCTTGCCGCGTCACGCTCGCCCCCGACCATCCGTTTATCCGGCCGGTTGGGGGTGCGGTTCTTGCGGGAGGCGTACGCCTTGTCGACCCGCACGCGATTGGGGCGAACGCGTGGCCGGGCCGGCCTGATGCGGGGTACCCGGAAATCGGCGACGAGCGCCCGCCGACCACGTACGGCCCCAGCAACCGGACATCGGCGTTTCGGCCAACCGCCCTCGTCCGCGTGCTCTTGCGCGGCAAGGGTCAGTGCACCGCGCACCTTCGGACAAGCGCTCAACCCCGGTGTGCGCAACCCGTCCGAAAGCGCACGTGTTCGAAATCCCGTCGGCATCGTTGAACACGCCGACGCCACCACCACGCCTCCGAGAGGAATCACATTGACGCAGACCGAACCAGCCAGCGAGGAGAGCACGGACCGCGGCTCCAGCCGGCCCGCCACCGCCGTCGACCACGCGACAACACCGCGGTCGCCACCGCCGCGACCGCCGGATGGAGGCCGGTGGCGGTCAACATCGTGCTGACGGGACGGCATGAAGGGCCGCTGACCCGGCTGGGTTCGGGCACATGGCGGCGGCACTGCCCCGCATGATGGGCGTGGTGTTGCTCACTGGCTGGGAAACGGACAGGCGGGCGCTCGCCGGGGTTATGACCGCGCAGCGGGAACTGAAAGCTTGCCTGAAGGGTGTCAGCGTGCGGATGCCCCTGGGGGCAGGCAAAACGGCCCTGCTGGGGCGAACGGGTCAGGGAAGGCGACCCTGATGAAGGCGTCGGCGGGACTTCTCCTGCGCCTTCCGCGGCTCGCCCCACCATGCACGCCGACCACATCTACGTCCTCGACCAAGGACGCGCCGTCGAGGACGGCGCCCTCGACGAGCTGATGGCCCACGAGAGCGGCCTGTAGCAGGGCATGTACATCGCCCGGCCCGCCCAGTACGCGCTCGCGCCCGACACCCTTCCGGGCCCCCGCAGTGTCCAGCCGTTCGACCCTGAGCCGGCGTGCTCCCCCACCAACGCGCCCTCCAAAACCCCGCCCCACCGTATCCACCCCTACGACGAAGGCGAGAGAACGCTCATGCCACCCAGCTCCACCACAATCCGTAAGACCGTCGAGACATACCTCGCCCGGCACCCTGAAGAGCGGGCCGCCCTGGCCGGGCTGCTTGCCGCGCTGAATCAGCCCGCCGACGTGGCCGCCCGGACGGCGCTGCCCGGCAACGTCACGTGCAGCGCCCTCGTCATCGACCGCCGGTGCCGGATCCTGCACATCAGGCACCAGGCAACCGGCGGCCCCATGCTCGCCCCTGGCGGCCACATCGAACGCGATGACCGCACGCTGCTAGCCGCGGCACTGCGCGAGGTGGCGGAGGAGGCCGGGATCCCGCCCGGGTCCCTGTGTCTGACCCGGCAACTGCTCGGCTCACCGGTCGACATCGACGTCCACAACATCGACGACAACCCCTCAAAGGGCGAACCCGCCCGCCAGCGTTACGACTTCCGCTACGTCTTCTACCTCGCCGACGAAGAGCCGCCTGCGATCACCTTGCAGAAAGAGGAGGTGTCCGGCGCTCGCTGGCTGGCTCTGTCGGAGGTCACCTCGCCGACGCTGCGCGAGAAACTTCTCCAGGCCCAGCTGGACGGGCGGCCGGAGCCGGTGAACGCGTCCGCGCTGATCCACGACGGAGAAGGGCGGTACCTGCTCCATCTGCGTGATCACAAACCCGGCATCATCTGGCAGTCGGGGGCGTTCGCCCTGCTCGGCGGCGGCCGCACGCACGATGACCGGAGCCTTGAGTGCACGCTGCTGCGGGAGCTGTCCGAGGAGGTCCCCGGCCTCCTCCTGGAGGGCCTGGAGCCCTACGCCGTCGAGGAGGCCACCAGCGTCGAGGGGCTCCACGTTCCGATCCAGGTGTTCACCGGCTGCTGGCGCGGCAACCCCGACGGGCTGGGGCTGCATGAGGGGGTGTGGCTGCGGTGGTTCACCCCCGACGTGCTGGACCGGCTTCGCCTGAGTCCTGCGACGCGGGACCTCATTCGCCGGCACGCGGCCGAGAACCCTCCGGACAAGAAGCAGGCCGCGGCTCCCGCCGTATGGGACGGGGACAGCCGGACGGTGCTGAACGGCATCGGAGTCCACCTCCACCTCGAAGATGCCAACGGCCGAGTGCTTCTCGGGCTGCGTCACCCCGACTCGAAGTACGCGGGCGACACCTGGCACTACCTCGCCGGTCGGTGCGAGCAAGAGTCCGCCCTCGCCTGCCTCGTCCGCGAGGCGAGAGAGGAGGCCGGTCTCGTCCTCGACCCCGTGGACGTGGAGCTCGCGCACGTCGTCCACGTCGTCGACACCCCAGGCGCGCTGCCGTTGATGCAGCTTGTCTTCAAGGCCCACCGGTGGGAGGGGGTACCGGAGGTCCTTGAGCCCGACAAGTGCCTGACCTGGCAGTGGTGGCCGCGGCATGAGCTGCCCGACCGGATCGTCCCCTACACCCGAACAGCCATCGCCGCGATCTCCGCAGGCTGCACCTACTCCCAACTGGGCTGGTGAGCGGGGTGAGCACACCCATCGGGAGAGTGCCCGAGCGGCTCGCCCCGTCCTCCCGCAAGGCGGCACCGTCGGGGGCGGTGAGATGAGTGCCGAGTCCGACATCATGCTCGTGGCCGGGATCCTGACGCTGCTGTACGCGATCACTGCGGCCGCCGGCATCGAAGGGCCGCGAAGGCCGGCGGGAACAGCCAACCGAAAGCAGCAGCCTCTACCCTCGTCGTCATCGATCGCACGCACCTGTACTCGATGTTCCAGGCCGTCGCGGAGGGGCCCGTGGCCGAGTCTGGCGGCCCGGAATGTTCCGACACGCCCTTGAGCGCTCCGGATGGTCTTCTGCGTGATGATTGCCGGGACAGTTCTCGCAGCAGCAGACATGAGCCGCTGCCTCAAAGACGGCTGGAAAGGGGCGGCAGCCATGCCTACCTCCAGAACCAAGAGATCGGCCGCCGCCGCACTCGCCGCGCTCACGCTCGTCGTCACTGCGGCCTGCAGCAGCTCGGGCGGAGGTAAGACAACATCCGCACCACGCGCCAAGGTTCTCGCCGTGAAGATCGACAACGTAGCCGCAGCCCGGCCGCCGACCGGACTCGAGAAGGCCGACATCGTTTACGTGGAGCAGGTGGAGGCAGGACTCAGCCGCCTGCTCGCCGCCTACTCCTCCGCCCTGCCGGCCGTCATCGGCCCCGTACGCAGCGCTCGCGAAACGGATCTGGAGTTGCTCCGGCAGTTCGATGACCCCACGCTCGCCTACTCGGGCGCCCAGTCCGCCCTGCGGCCGTCGATCGAAGCGGCGCCCCTCGACGCGCTGCCGCCGTCGAAGGCACCGGATGCATATTTCCGCAGCGGGGACCGCGATGCACCGCACAATCTCTATGTGCGCCCGGGAAAGATCCCGGGCGCCTCCACGGGGGTGAACGCGGCCGAGGACATCGGGCTCCGCTTCGCTGCGCCGCCCCCGGGCGGCGCCCCTGTCGACGAGCGCACCGTGTCCTACCCGTCGGCTCTGTTCACCTTCACCTGGGCCACGGACCGGGACGAGTGGCTGGTGAGCATGGACAAAGCCCCGGCCCGTACGGCATCCGGGGACCGGATCGGGGCAGCCACGGTAGTCCTGCAAAATGTGGACGTGCAGCCGTCCCGCTTCCGGGACCGAGGGGGAAACACCTCGCCGTTCAGTGCGACCGTGGGGTCAGGCTCGGCTGAAGTCCTGCGTGACGGGATGTCGTACGACGTGGCTTGGGAGCGGAGCACCGCCGAATCACCGACCGGCTTCACCACCAGGGACGGCGAGCCGATGACGTTCGCGACCGGCCAGGTCTGGATCGTGCTTGTACCGAACTGACGTGGGGGCAGCAGTGAGGCTGAGCTGCGCATACGCGAACCTCTGCTGTGGTGCGGAACTTGGTCAGCCATCCGGACTCAGGCGAGGAGCGTGGCCACGCGTGAGGCTGCCATGGTCGGCGGCCTCACGGCGGTGACATCGTTGCGGTTGCCGCCGGTCAGGGTGACGGCGAGTTGGATGCCGGTGGCGTTGGTGATCAGGTGATGCTTGCTGCCCGCCCCGCCCCGGTCTACAGGCCTGCGCCCCGTCTTGGATCCCTTTTAGCGCGCGTATGTGGGAACCGTCGACTGCTGCTCGGGAGAAGTCCAAGGCGTTCGCGCCGCGCAACTTCGCCGGGTCGTCGGCAATAGGCCATGGAGAGCGGCGGGAACGCCCATCAGGCCCATGGTGAAGGGTCGGGGTGCGTACGGCCACCCCGACCACCGGCGTGCCCGAAAGCACGGGTTCGCCTCCGCAGCGCCTCGATGACGCGGCCACGGTCGACGACGGGGCTTGCCAACCGTCGACCCCCTCGCCCCGCATCCATCCCCGGGGTGCACCTCGGCACCGCATCGGCCATCGAACCGCTGGGACTCCACGTCACCGGGGTTGCGAACGGGGCGACGAGGCCAGGCTCGGGCCCCCAGCGCTCCTCGTGGCCCCGACGCCCCCGAGTTCTGACTCCGCGCGGACCTATGGCCTCACCGACCCTCTTTGATACAGTGAAACATTAGTAGGATCTTTGTATCTTCGGGGGGCGTCAAATGGAACGTGCACGCCAGAGGCAACAGGGAGGCGCCCGTGCAGACCGGCCCCGATCCGTGGACGGCGGGGACGGGGCGGACTGACGCAGGGGCTGACGTTGCGCAGGCGCGTCGCGGCTGAACCGCACCTCACCACCGTCGAGTCCACGTACGCGTGAACTGCCCACCGGGCTCACCGCGAAGGAACGATCCGCCCGGACGCGCACCGCGAGGTCCGGATACGTGGACTCCCGCCGGATGCCTGGCGCGCCAAGTGACCCTCCGTCACCGCACGCCGTAGCCCGGCACTGTCTTTTCTTGCCCGTAAGAGCCTGTAGAGACTGCTTCGAGGAGACATCATGCGCAGGACCAGTTGGGTGCTGACCGGAACCGCGGCGGTTCTGGTGGCGGCCTCGGCCGTCACGCGGTTCACCGTCTATCCCGCTCTGCACCAGGTGCCGGCCGACACCAAGAGCACCTTCCAGTACGAGGGAACCGCCACACTGCTCAACGCCGCCGCTCTGAGGGCCGGCGACATGGACAAGGCGTTCCTGAGAGACGTGCCGGTCACGCTGGACCGGCGCATAGAGGTACGGGACGTCGACGGCCGGACGGCCGTCGTTCTCGACGACGTGGCGCTGCGCGGACGTGACGGCACAGAGATGAGCGCCTCCCAGCACACCTGGGCTGTGGACCGGCGCGACCTCACCGAGCGCCCCGCTCCCGAGGGTTCCGGGGCCGAGAAGCACGAAGGGCTGGTCATATCCTGGCCGCTGGAACCCGACGAGCGGGACTACCGTTTCTGGGACACCGGAACCCGGACCGTGTCCACCGCACGGTACGAGGGCACGGAGTCCGTCCGCGGGCGCGAAGCGTACGTCTACGACATCGACTCCAGCGGGCCCCTCGCCGATCCCTCCACCGCCGCATCGCTGCCCCGCGCCCTGCCCCGGGCGGCCGTGCTGGGTCTGATCTCTGCGCTGCCCGCGGAACAGCGCCCGGACCAGAAGGCGTTGGCCGGTCTGCCCGAGGCGGTGCCGCTGTCCTACACCTCCACCACCGAGCGACGCGGCTGGGTCGACGCCGCCACCGGTCTCTCCCTGAACGGCACGCTGCACCAGACGGTCCTCGCCCGGACCGAGGGCGCCGACGGGCCGGTCGCACTCTTCCCCGTGACCGATGTGAACGTCCGGGGCGCCGACGCGTCGGTGCGACAGCAGGCCGACGATGCGACCACGACCGGACGTTTGCTGTGGCTGGTGGGCGTCGGCGGACCGCTGGGCCTGCTCGTCGTGGCCCTGCTGCTCATTGCCCTGGCCCTGAGATCGTCCCGCCGCCGGGCCCAGCCGGACACCCGGACCGAGGAAGCCGGCACGGACACGCAGGCGACGTCGACGCCGGCCTGATCCCACACGGCCGGCAGGCAGGCCGCGGCCCAGGCGTAGAAGCGCGGGAGTGATCGTCGACCGCGGAGTGGAAGTGGTAGTCGAAGCCCAGGCCGCAGATCGGCCGGCCGGCGGAGCGGAGTGATCAGGTGGTGCTCGCCGATCGCGCGTAGGAAGTCCTGGATCGTGACGAGCAGTTCAGCGGCCCACCCCATGGTGTGCGCAGGGTCGTCGTCAAGACGGCCGCAGGAGTCGTCTGCCGTCGTCGCACGTCTCTGTGAACGCGTGGAGGGGCCCGGGAGCTTGTGCTCCCGGGCCCCGAAGGAACTACTACACCATCTGCCGACCCTGGTACTGCGTCGGCCTTCTGTTTCCGCCGACCCGACCTGAGCTTCGTCGGGCGTGCGGGGATCGCGGATGCGTGACCGGAGACCACCTCACTTCGATGTCCTGCGGCACCCGGACCGTCGTGGCGTCCGGGCGATCCTGATGATGCTTGGCTCCTCCGTTCCTTCCCTCTGGTGATCAACTGCTTACCAAGCGGGGCACTGCGTACTGCTGAGAATGCGAACTGCGGGTACTGCTCTACTGCGAACCGCTTGTACTGCTATGGCCTGACCTAGCGCCACTTCCGGCAGCCAGCCCCGTCGCCCATCCTGCGTGTGCTCGGGCTTGGAACCCCACTGCCGAACCTCCCGGTGCGCGCGCCCGCAGCCGACGCCTTCACCGAGGTGCTGCTCACCACTTCACTGCGGGGTACTGCCAACTGCGGTACTGCTCACGGCGGCCCCTTATCACTGCGGGCCACCCGGTCCGGTCGTCAGTCCCGTTGCCGTCCTGCAACACCCTGGCTTCGAAACTCCACCACCGCACCGACCTGCACTTACGCGTACTGCTTCCCGGCAGTTCATCTCTGCCGGGCCTGCTCGATCTCTTGGCTACGGACAAAACATTAACCCCAGCAACAGCCGTATGTCTACTCCCGCCATGGCAGATTTTCTGTGAGGACTGACAGTGAAGAACTACCGTCCGCATCGCTCAAAGACTGCTCCGGACACCCGCTCGCGAGGCGTGGAGACCGCCGTATCGGGCAGGAGGGACAGCACGGCACAAGCGGTACAACCGATCACACGTGGGGTGTACGCGCATGAACAGCACGGCGATCAGCATCATCTCGGCACCTTCCGTACCGACCGTGGTCCAGGGCGACAGTCCAGCGGGCATCAGCCGGGCCCGCCGGGCCACCCGCGCCTTTACGGACCGCCTCACCCCCGCGCCCGGCCCGGACACGGTGGAAGCACTCGTCCTGGTGGTATCCGAACTCGTCACCAACGCCCTGCGCCACGGCGGCGGCCGCTACACCCTGGAACTCTCTGTCGGCCCGTGCACGGTCACCGCCGCGGTCAGCGACCTCAACCCCGCACACCCACGGGAGCGCGCCCCGGACCTGGGCGGTGGCACTGGCGGCTTCGGCTGGCACATGATCCGCCGCCTCACCCACCACCTCGCCATCACCCCCAGCATCAGAGGCGGGAAAACCATCCACGCCCAGTTCCCCCGCTGACACTCAGCGGATTCCCGACGCGCCACCGTGGGACGGCCCAGTCGAAGGACAGCACAGCGCAGAAAAAACTTCGGAACAGTGTTCGGTCGACGGCTCAGCCGAATGCCGCTACCGAAACCTCAATCAGAGGCTTCGCCTGCCTGCCTACCGCGAGTCGGGAGTCCATCCGGCGGGGAGCAGCGATCCGGCTGCAAGGTTCGTGGCCCGGCCGGGCGCGGCGGAGCTGCGGCACGTGGACCATGCCACGTGCCGCAGACTGCTGTGCATGGGCGCTCTTGATGCGCCTGGACACTGGGTTTTACAAGGCGTGCAGATCCTCGCCGGCAGGGGCGCCGGGCCTGCTAGGTGTTCAAGACCTGTGCGAGTACGACTCGGACTACGTGCTCCTGTACGGCACCGTCGGCGTGTGCGGCCGCCTGGTCGGCGGACGCGTCGAAACTACGCCGATCTTGCCGGGCCGCGTGCACAATCTGACCACCCACCGCGTCATCCGAAGCTTCGGATGCCAGGGCGTCAGGCCCGTCGCCGGCCGCCACTGCATCGGCGCCTGGGGCATCACTGCGGCCGCCCGCCTCGATGTCACCGACCGAGTGGACGCCCAACCGGGCATTCGCCCAAGCCTGCGCTCGTGTCGAGCGAGGGGACGCCCGCTGAAGTCCTGACGGACGTCACAGCGGAGAGTCATTGCAGCCCGAACCGGATGACGCCCATCGCTCCCGCGGGAGCTGCCGTCACCTCATTCGCGGCGACGGGCGCTACCAGATCCTGATTTTCGTGATCTTGTGGATGGGCTCGCCGGTGACCTTGCCGTAGCTCCACTTCTCAACGGTCTCGCTGGTCGTCGGCGCGCCGAGCCTCGGCACGTACTCGAACGTGACCTTGTTGTTGCCGGTCCAGAACTGGTCCACGCCGTAGATCGCCACGCTTTCCACGCCGGCGTTGGCGAAGCAGAGGGAGCCGCCTGAGTTGTGAAGCGTCAGGTAACCCGATTCATTGCAACCGACGCGGTTGATGGCGGACGCCGACGAAGCCGGCAGTACAACGGCTATGGATCCGGCCGCCACGACTACCGCGAGGCATGTGAGGAAGCGCTTCACTGGTGAGTTGTTCCAGTGCCGCCGAGGGCCACAGCGCACGGCGGCATCGTAAGGACGCAGGAACGTCCAATGAGCGCAACGGGGGAATGGCTGCTCCCGTTCACCACTTGAGCGTCTTTCTTCGCACGCGGTCGCCATCTCCCTCAGTGTCTGTCGGCCCGTGGTCGTGGCCACGTCCCGGATGAACCGCCGCCACCTTCGGCGAAACGGCACCCCGGCAGGTACGACCCTCGAACGCACCGGACGTCATCACGGGCAGGTGATGACGCCGCACGCACGAGTCGTGCGAGACGTGGCACCTGGCTACGGCTAGCTGTACTGACCCGCAGGGTCGACGTCGCGGCACGCTCTCCGCGATGCCGCGTCCCAGGATCGAGTACAACGGCTGCCCGGTGACGAACCACTTCGAGTGACACTCCCGCGAGCCCGCGCCAAGGGCCGAGAGGAACCCCGGCCGCCGCACGGCTGGGGTTCCTCGAGACGGTGGTGTCGGTCAGCAGGTGGAACCGAGCTCGCCGTGAATCGGCAAGGTCAGCGCTGCAGGGTGAGGACGCCCGGCCGCCACGGCAGTTGATTGTAGTCGCCGCCCGCTGCCGGGTCCTTGCCCTGGTAGAGGAGGCGCAGGTTGCAGGGGTCGACGGTCATGGTCTGGTCGGGGTTGTCGCGGACGAGATCACCGTGACTGATGTCGTTGGTCCAGGTGGCACCGCTGTTGGCCTTGCCCGCGAAGGGGGTGCTCTCGCTTGCGGCCTGCGGGGTCCACGACCCGTTCAGGCTGGAGGCCGTGAAGGAGCGGAAGTAGCGGCCGTTGGCACCCATCGCCTCGACGATCATGAGGTACTGGCTCCGGCCCTGGACCTTGTAGACCTGCACGCCCTCGAAGAGGTTGGCCTTCGTGTCGCTCATGATCGTCGTGTACGACGAGCCGAAGCTGCCCGGGAAGTTCCCGATCGGCATGCTCGCCCGGTAGATCTTGCCGTTGTCACCGGCGAAGAAGAGGTACATGTTCTGGTCGTCGGCGATCAGGGTCTGGTCGATCGGGCCGGTGTCGGAGCCGGAGATGCTCCCGGTGAACAGCGGCTGCGGGGAGGACCAGCCGTTGGGGTTGGTGGGGTCGCTCGACGTGCGGTAGATGAAGGGCCACGCACCCCACTGGTAGGCCAGCACCCAGATCTTCTTGGGCGCGAAGTAGAACAGCGTGGGCGCCACCGCGGCCTGGCTCATCCCTGTCTGGCCGGCCGACGCCATGTCCGACCAGTTCGTGAAGGGGCTGAACATCATCGAGCCGTACGACGAGCCCGACACGTTCGACGCGTAGACCAGGTGCTTGCCGTTGTGCGTCACCGTGGTGAAGTCCTTCACCGCGGCCCAGCCGTTCGCCGGCTTCGCCAGAACACCCGTGGACGACCAGCGGTACGTCGACGGAAGTGCACACCCGCCGTCCGTCGGCGGGGTCCCGGTCAGACCGGTCCACTTCTGGTTGCTGCCGCCGTCGCACGTCCCCAGCTGGACCGCCGTGCCGTTGGCCGTACCGGCGCCCGCGACCTCCAGGCACAGCCCGGACTCCGTACCGACGACCGTGCTGTCGGAATTCACCCGCCACTGCTGGTTCGCACCGCCGGAACAGCCCCAGATCTGCACCCGGGTACCGGCCGTGGTGGCATGCCCCGGAACATCCAGGCACTTGGTGCCGTACACGGTCAGCTGACCGGCATCCGTCGAGGTCCACTGCTGGTTGGTGCCGTTCCAGCAGTCGTAGATCTGCAGGTACGTGCCGTCGGTCTGGACGGCGCCCGGCACATCGAGACACCGGCCGGAACCGGCGTTACGCAAGGCGCCACTTGCAGCGGCCTGAGCCGGGGTGGCGACGAGCATCGCCGCCAGCGCGCCCAGGGCCGCGACCACGGCGGCGAGCACCGCAGACGGATGCCTGCGACTGAAACGTCCTCTGTGCATGGGGGCTTCCTCAACGTTGAGTACGGTTCCGGCCGGCCTCGTCGGAGGTCGTCCGGACTTTCGGTTCGGCGCGGTGTGCAGTGGTCTACGAGCACCACTGCATACCCCTTGTGGTTTCCCGGCCCTTGACGACCTCGAGAGGGACCGGTGACGCCCGGCGCCTTCGGACGGCACGGGCGTCCGAGCGCCCGTGTGGCACGGCCGAAGAGGACGACGCCGAGTATTTGACGAGATCATGACATATATCGGCACGACTCCTTACGGCACCGCGTTCGAGCCATGCGACCCCAGGTTGCCCTGCTTGCGACTCGACGTGTTCGCTATACCGAACAAGGGTCGAAGTGTCGAGCGATCCCCATGATAGGGAGCCGCTGAACGACGTCAATACTTCTCGCATGTGCCGCTGTACACGTCGAAACATCCGCGGGAGCCCATACGGGAAACGGCACACCAAATGACCGAGTCGCACCAGATGAGCGTCCGCCCGCACGCTCCGGCCCCACGACAAAGCGCCGACGGCCGCGTCAAGGGCTCACTGTTCGACAGACGGGGGTTCCGAAACTTTCGAACCAAGACCAGAAACTTTTCCCTGTCACAAGTATTGACGACGCATCATCAACACCTCAATCATTCCTGTCTGGGAAACCGGCCACAGTTCATCGCTCCGATCGCACCGGCCTTGGGGAATCCGTGCCGCACAGCAGATCCGCGCATCAAAGCACCAGCGCCATCCGTTTCATCCGGTGAGGTTCGCACCAGCGCATCCTGGCTCTTCACCCCGGTGGAGAGGTACGCGACGCCGCTTGGTGGTCCCCCGACTGAGCCGCGACGCAGTACTTCCGTGTCTGCGTCGAAAATCGTCCGGTCCCCTTGACCGCAGTGTCAGGTGATTCCATTCCGTGCTGCCCGGGCTCCGGCACGCCCGTCCGTCCGTCCGTCTGTCCGTCGACTTGGCGCGGACGACGCAACCCCCGCGCTTCAGCCCTTCCGTGATTTCTACCTTGGAGGCACAGTCATGGGCTCGTACGTCCTACCCAGACCCTTTGTCCGCCTGAAGATCCGTAGCCTGCTGTTGGCGCTGGTCGTCGGCGTCCTCGCTGCGGTCACCACACTGGTGGCCCCGCCGACCTCACACGCCGCAGAGAGCACGCTCGGCGCCGCGGCGGCGCAGAGCGGCCGGTACTTCGGCACCGCCATCGCCTCGGGCAAGCTTGGCGACTCGGCGTACACGACGATCGCCGGCCGTGAGTTCAACTCGGTGACGGCCGAGAACGAGATGAAGATCGACGCCACCGAACCGCAGCGGGGCCAGTTCAACTTCACCTCCGCCGACCGCGTCTACAACTGGGCGGTGCAGAACGGCAAGCAGGTGCGCGGCCACACCCTGGCCTGGCATTCCCAGCAGCCCGGCTGGATGCAGAGCCTCAGCGGCAGCGCACTGCGCCAGGCGATGAATGACCACATCAACGGCGTGATGGCCCACTACAAGGGCAAGATAGCCCAGTGGGACGTGGTGAACGAGGCCTTCGCAGACGGCAGCTCGGGAGCCCGGCGGGACTCCAACCTGCAGCGCTCCGGCAACGACTGGATCGAGGTCGCCTTCCGCACCGCGCGCGCCGCCGATCCGGCGGCCAAGCTCTGCTACAACGACTACAACGTCGAGGACTGGACCTGGGCCAAGACCCAGGCCATGTACGCCATGGTCCGGGACTTCAAGCAGCGCGGCGTGCCGATCGACTGCGTCGGCTTCCAGTCACACTTCAACAGTGGCAGTCCCTACAACAGCAACTTCCGCACCACTCTTCAGAACTTCGCTGCCCTCGGCGTCGACGTGGCCATCACCGAACTCGACATCCAGGGCGCCCCGGCCTCGACCTACGCCAGCGTGACCAACGACTGTCTGGCCGTCCCGCGCTGCCTCGGCATCACCGTCTGGGGCGTGCGCGACAGCGACTCCTGGCGATCGGATCAGTCGCCGCTGCTGTTCAACAACGACGGCAGCAAGAAGTCCGCCTACACCTCCGTCCTCAACGCACTCAACGGCGGCTCGTCCACACCCCCCACCGGTTCCGGAGAGATCAAGGGCGTCGGTTCAGGCCGGTGCCTGGACGTGCCGAACGCCAGCGCCACCGACGGCACGCAGCTGCAGCTGTGGGACTGCAACGGCAACACCAACCAACAGTGGACTTCCCCCGCCGGTGGCGAGCTTCGGGTCTACGGCAACAAGTGCCTGGACGCCTCCGGGACCGGCAACGGAGCCAAAGTCCAGATCTACAGCTGCTGGGGCGGCGACAACCAGAAATGGCGCCTCAACTCCGACGGATCCATCGTCGGCGTCCAGTCCGGCCTCTGCCTCGACGCCGTAGGCAACGGCACCGCCAACGGAACCCTGATCCAGCTGTACTCCTGCTCGAACGGCAGCAACCAACGCTGGAACCGCACCTGAGAGGACCTGCCGCCGACAAAAGGGCCGAAGCGATGAGGGCCGGCAGTGCGGCTTCTCCCGCCTCTCCAGGAAGATGTCGTCGATGGGCCCGGGTCGCCGCCGTGAGGGCGGCGACCCTCGCGATCAGGCAGCCTCGCCGCACTGAATCCGGCGCCCGCCGAGGCTGCGCGCGGGTGGAGACCAGCAGAGCGCCGGCCACCACGGCCCGACCAGCGGTTTTTGCCGGGCCGGCCCCGACACGGGCCGTGCCCGGCTGATCAACCACACCACCGACGTCGGTAGATGGCCATGGCGCGGCGGTCGTCCTCACGCACGGGGCGACCACCCCAGCAGTGTCCCGGCGACGCAGAGCTGGTCCTCCCAGGGCTCATGGCCCTGCCGTGACGCCGGGAGTCGTTGACGTAGAACACCGGCAAGCGCTCCGACGCCCAAGCGCGCCCGGCCGCTGCCCTCATCCCCCGGTGCTGGCGGCACTTGTGGTCCCCGCCGTTCCCGCTCGATGAACGACTGGAGCGGCACGGCAAAATCAGCGGTCCCGGCGTCGATGTGCTGACGGGTAGGAGAGCAACGGTTCGCACATGGGCGATAAGGTTCGCCGGCGGCAGTAGTTCGACGTCGTTGAGGACGGAACGTATGACCGACGGTTCTTATGGGAGTCATCCGGAATACCTTCCGGACTTCGTGAATGACCCTCGCGACGATGACGGCCGACAGGTGATGAAGCTGGATCTCGCCGAGAACCGCGCACTGGCCGCAGCGACGCTGAGCAGATTTCCGGCTGCTGTCGGCGACGTGATCGACTTCGAGACCACTCCGTTCGAAGACCGCCTCTGGTGGGACGACGAGGAGCACTGGACCAGGATGGCGGCCGTGCTGCTCTCCCCGTATGTACAGCGGGGCGAGCGGATCGCCGTCATCTGGGGCAACTGTCTGATGCCGGCCGTGACCATGCCTGCGGATGTTGCGGTGCGACATGCGCGGGACATCCTGGATGCCGGGCCGCACTTCTGGATCCACCCGCTCGGCGGTGCGGTGCTCATCGAATGCCTGATGGATGGACGAGTGACGGTCGTGACGATTCCATCGAGCTGAGTACAGAATCAGCGAGAACGCCCCGCCGAGGAATGGGCGGGGCGCGACCGCTAGCACTCCACAAGGCCCGCAACGTCATCGAACGCTGCTTGTGGCGCACGGCGCCTGCGAGCCGTGGGGCCGGCGACCGCCGTCGTACCGGGGCGGTCCGGGGCGGGGCGTGCGCCCCGTTCCGTCGGGGCTTTTGGCGGGCTCTGCCGCGTCACGTCCGTCCGTCGTTCTCTCGCGGTGTCCGCCGGATGCCCCGGGCGGAGCCGGTGTGGTGCCGGCTGCGCCCGGGTGCGTCGGAGGGCCCGTGTCAGTGCTTCTCGGGACGGGCGCGGCCCAGGCCGAAGGCGACCAGGGCGGCGGTGGCCAGGACGACGGCCGCGTCGATCGCCAGGACAGTGTGGACGCCTGACAGCCGGTCCGAGGTCGTCGTGGCGACGACGCCGAGCAGTGGGATGCCTACGGTGATGCCGACCTGTTGTGTGGAGGTCACCAGGCCGGTGGCGAGCCCCTGCTCTTCGTCCGGCACGCCGGAGGTGACCGTCAGGCCGTAGGCGACGATGGCACCGAGGTTGCATACGCAGGCCAGTGCGAGGCAGAGGGCCGCCGGCCACACGCTCCAGCTCTCGGTCCCGATGACCAGCAGCCCCGCCACGGAGACGCCCTGCCCCACGAGGGAGGCGACCAGGGTCCAGCGGGCTCCCAGGAGGCCGAGGACTTTGGGGACGAAGCCGCCGGAGACCGCGGCCGCGGTGCCCTGGAAGCCGAAGACCAGACCGGTCTGGAACGCCGAGAGCTCCAGTACCTCCTGGAGGTAGAGGGTCATCGCGAAGACGACGGTGCTCATCATCGAGAAGGTGACCAGACCGCCCAGGTTGCCCCAGGCCACCGTGCGGCGTCTGAGCATCGGCAGCGAGATCAGCGGTTCGGCCGTGCGGGACTCCACCAGGACGAACGCCACCAGGAGCACCACGCCCGCGATGAGCGCCGCGATCACGTCGGTTCCGCCGAAGCCCTGGTCCGCGGCGGTCGACAGGGCGTAGATCAGGGCGAGCAGAGCGCCGGTGACGGTGACGGCCCCCGGCACGTCCAGACGGGGCCGCTCGGGCCGTCGGGACTCGCCGAGCAGAGTGGGGGCGAGCGGCAGGACGATCAGAGCGAACAGGGCGAGCAGTGCCATCGTCGAGCGCCAGCCGAGGGTGTCGGTCAGGACGCCGCCGAGCACCATGCCGGTGGTGAAGCCGAGCGAGAGCAGCGTGCCGCTGATGCCCAGCGCCCTGTCACGCAGGGGGCCTTCGGGGAAGGTCGTGGTCAGCAGTGACATGCCGGTCGGGACGATCGCCGCCGCGCCGAGGCCCTGGAGAGCGCGTCCGGTGAGGAAGGAGGCGGGGTCCCAGGCGAAGGTGGCGAGCAGCGAGGCCGCGCCGAACAGGGCGAGTCCGGAGAGGAACAGTTTCCGGCGACCGTACAGGTCCCCCATCCGTCCGAACAGCAGCAGGAAGCCGCCGGAGGGCAGGGCGAAGGCGGTGACCGCCCATTGCAGCTCCGCCTGTCCGAGGCCGAGGTCCGTGCCGAGCTGTGGCAGGGCCACGTTCAGTACGGAGAAGTCGAGGGCGATCATGAACTGTGCGGCGCACAGCACGAAGAGGATCAGCCGGTCCTGCCGGGACAGGCGGACGGGCGCCCCGGCGGGTGCTCGGTGGTCGGGCGTGGTGGGCCGGGGCGGGCGGTCCTCACGCGTGAGTTCGTCGTCGAGGTGCTGGGTCATGGTCTTCCTAGGGGACGGGGGCCGTGGCGGGCCGTGGCGAACCGGTTGGGCCCGGCAGCTACGGCGGGTACGGCTGACAGGGGCGGAAGGGCGAAGTGTGCGGGCGAGGGGGCGGGAGGGCTCCGGGGCCGTGGCGGTCAGTCGGGTGCGATAGGCCTCAGGGTGCGAAAGGCGCCGCCTTCGAACACGAGGGGCGGTGCGTCCCGGAGCGTTGCGCAGCGTTCCACGGCGCCTATCGCGATGACGTGGTCGCCCGCCTCGACGAAACGCACGAGGCGGCAGGCGAAGTAGCCGATGGCTCCGGCCAGGACGAACCCCCCGGCCGGCAGGGCCCCGGACGGGTCGGCGGTCTCGGCGAAACCGCCTGTGCCCATGGGCCGGTCGGGGTCGGCGAACCAACGCGCGACATAGTCCTGTTCGGCGGCCAGTACGTTGACGACGAACGTGCCGGATTCCTGGATGAGGTCGCGGATGCGGGCGCCTTCCTTGACGGAGAACGACGCGAGAGGCGGGGTGAGTGAGAGTGTGGTGAAGGAGCTCACCGTCATGCCGTGCACCGAAGGGCCCCGTCCGCTGGTCACCACCGTCACCCCGGCGGGCAGACAGCGGGCCGCGGCGCGCAGTTCGGCCGCGCTGACCGTGGCCGGTTCGACACCCGTGGTGCTCACGGGGCCTCCTTCGGCAGGCCTGGCAGCGGCTGTGCGCCGAGCAGGACGGCTGCGAGGTGCGAGACCCCCGCGCCGAACAGGACGAGTGAGTCGTCGCCCGTCGCCCCCTTCGGCGCGTCCTTCTCCTGCGCCGGCCGGTCGGTCTTCTCCTGCGCCAGCCGGTCGGTCTTCTCCTGCGCCAGCCGGTCGGCGAGGTTGATCAGCGGATCGCTGCCCAGGCAGTGGGCGATCCGGCCGATGTTGCCGAGCGAGAGCACGTCGCCGAGTCCCACCTCGCCCAAGTACAGCTTCAGGACGTTGCGGGCGAAGTTGCTGGGCAGCACGGAACGTACGGTGCCCAGGTCCGTTCCGGTCCGTTCGGCGAGGCGGGCGAACAGGGCGCGGTGGGCGTTGATCCGGGACAGCAGCTGTTGCTGGGGCCCGCCGCCCAGGTTCAGTTCGGGTGCCGAGTGGTGGGCCATGGCGCGGACGGGGAGTCCGGGCGCGGTGGCGGAGACCAGGACCGATGCGGCGGCGTCGCTCGCGATCGCCGCGCCGCCGGCCACGATCCGTGCTCCGCCGGTCGCCCGGTCCGCGAGGTCGCCGGTGACCACCAGGACGTTGCGGGCCGTGCCGTCGCGTACGTAGGAGGCCGCCGTGCCCACCGCGACCATGGCCGTGGCGCAGTCCATGAGTCCCGTGGTGAGCACGGTCGCCCGGTCCATGCCTGTTTCGTCGAGAAGTTCGGCGACGTCGCGGTGGGCGGTGCGGTCCCGTGGCAGCGAGTCGGTGGCCAGGATCACCATGTCGATGTCGGGTCCCGGCACGTGGGCCTCGGCGAGTGTGCGGCCCACGGCAAGGGCCATGAGCTCCGTGACGTCGGCGTCCGACCAGCGGTAGGTGTGGAAGCCGGCTGCCGGTGCGGTGAGTTCGGCGGCGGCCGCGGGGTCGGCGAGCAGTTCGGGCAGCCCTGTCACCGGTTCGGCGCACTCGCCGAGCTCGTAGGCGGGGGCGCACAGCCGTGGGGTGATCACTGGTGTGCCTCCTGTGCCGCGGTGTGCGCGAGGGTGGTGAACCGCTCGGCGAGGCGGCGCACGGTGGCCTCGTCGTAGAGGCCGGTGTCGAACTCCAGCCATCCGGTGACCCCGGCCGGGCCCGGATAGACGGCGAGGGTGAGGTCGAACCGCGCGGTGCCCTTGTCCAGGTCGAGGGTGGTGACCTGGGCGCCCTGGATGCGCCGCTCGTCCGCTGCGAGGTTGTCGAAGACGAAGACGGCGTCGAAGAGCGGGTGGGTGCCGGCGACGCGCCGGCCGGCTTCGATCAGCTCGCCGGGGTAGGAGGCGTGTTCGAGTCCGGCGCGGGTGGCGGTGCGCACGGCGCGGACCCGGTCCTGGTGGGACCCGGTGCCGCTGTCCCGCAGCCGTACGGGCAGGACGTTGAGGAGGTAGCCCACGACGGTGTCGGTGCCCGGGCGGTTGCGGCCGGTGGTGAAGGTGCCGAGCAAGGTGTCCTCGGTGCCGGAGAACTCCGCGAACGTGGCCCAGGCGATGGCCAGCCAGCCCGCATACGCGGTGGTGGCCTCCCTCTTCGCGGACGCCGCGACGGCGTCGGCGACGGATGCAGGCAGGGTGAACGCGACGCGCTCGCCGCTCCGCCGGGTCGCGTCGCTGCGGGGGCGGTCCGTCGGCAGCGGCCGGGGGGCGTCGGCGGTCTCGGCCGCCCAGTAGGCCGCGCCGGCCCGGCCGTGAGGGCCCCGCAGCCAGTTCGCCTGGTCGAGGGCGAAGGCACTGAACGGGCGGGAGGGGGCTGCGGTGCCGCCCTCCCGGGCCAGTTCGTCGAGCAGCAGCTCGAACGACCAGGCGTCGAAGACGAGGTTGTGGACGGCGACCAGGACCCACGCCAGGTCGGGTGTCGGTCCTTGGGCCAGGGTCACCCTCAGCAGCGGCCCGGTGGACAGGTCGAACGGCTCCGCCGCCATTCGCAGGGCCTCGGCGTGAGCCTCGGCCTCGTCGGCACAGTGGATCCGGGAGAGGCGAGGAGCCAGTTCCTGGTGGACGACGCGGCGCACCGTGCCGTCGCCGGAGGTCTCGAAGGTGGTGCGCAGCGCCTGGTGGGCGGTCACGAAGCCGTGCACCCGCTCCGCGAGCAGGTCGAGGTCGACCGGTGCTCCGGTGAGCCGTACGGCCTGGCACACCACGTCGACGGGGCGGCCGTCGACCTGGTGATGGACGCGCCACAGGCGCAGCTGGCCCGGTGTCAGTTCTCCGGTGTCGGGCTGCTGTTGGGGCAGCGCGGCGCGGAGCCGGGCGCGTTGTTCCGGGCTGAGTGCCGCGAGGCGGGTGGCGAGCGTGTCACTCATGGGCACCGCCTGCGCAACTCGTCGGGGTGGTGAGCCTGTCGCTCATGCGTACCGCCTGCGCAGCTCGTCGAGGTGGCTGAGGCTCTGCACGACGAGGTCCTCGTCGACGCCGAAGTCGATGAGGCAGGCGATCTCGGTGACGCCCATCGCCTTGAACCGGTCGACGACGGCCCCGCAGGAGTCCGGGGTGCCGAGCAGTGCCCCCTTCTCGAAGTACTTGTCGAAGGCGAACTCGATCAGCTGGTCCTGGTCGCTCTGCGTCATGTCGCGCACGCCGGCGCCGGGTGCGAGGTTCTTCTTCTGCGAGTCGATGACGGTGAAGAAGGAGCGCAGGTAGTCGCTGAAGGGCTCCCGGACCGTCTCGCGGACCTCGTCGAGGTCTTCCCCGATGAACGTGTGGAGCATCAGGGTGACGGTGACGCCCTGCGGGTCGTGTCCGTGCTCCTGGAGGGTCTTGAAGTACAGGGCGAGTTTCTCCTCCAGTTCCTCGTTGGTCATGTCGATGAGCGCGGTCAGGACGTTGCAGCCGAGCCGGCCAGCGGCCTCGAAGGTTTCCGGGCTCTTGGTGCAGGTGAGCCAGATCGGCAGCTCGGGCTGGACGGGCTGGGGGTGCAGCTCGACCTCGACGTGGTTGCCCAGGCCGTCCTGTACGTAGACCGGGGCACCCTCCCACAGTTCGCGCAGGGTGGTGACCGCGTCGAAGGTGCGGCTGCGCCGGTCCTCCCACCCGGTCGGGTTGATGGCGAAGTCGACCGGGCTGAAGCCGGTGGCCAGGGCTATGCCGGCGCGTCCGCGCGAGAGGTTGTCGACAACGGACCATTCCTCGGCGACGCGGATCGGGCTGTGCAGCGGGAGGATGACGCTGCCGGCCCGGATCTGGAGCCGCTGGGTGGCCATGGCCAGGCCGGCTCCGAGCACCGAGGGGTTCGGGTACAGGCCGCCGAAGCGGTGGAAGTGGCGTTCGGGGGTCCAGATCGCGGTGAAGCCGTTCTCGTCGGCGTACTTGGCCGCGTCCAGGACGAAGCGGTATTTGTTCTTCTCGTCGCCGGAGAAGAAGATCAGGCTGAAGTCCACCGTCAGCGCTCCTGTTCCTGAGAGGTCACGGCCGTCGGATCCGGGGCCGGGTCGGTCTGCGCCTGTGCGAGCAGCCGTTCGAGTTCGGCCGGGTCGAGTCCGTCCAGTTCCCGGGCCAGCAGGGCGACTTCGTCGTCGGTCTCGGCGGCGGCCAGGAGCCGGTCGCCGACCATGCGGGCCAGTGCTTGCGGGGTCGGGTCGCCGAGTACGTCGGCCAGGGACACCTCGGCGGAGAACTGCTCGCGCACGTCCGACAGGAGCCGGACGATCAGCAGCGAGTCGCCGCCGTACTCGAAGATGTCGCCGTCGAGGGGCATGTCCTGGTTGCCCAGGGCGTCGCGTACCAGCCGGGCCACCTGGTCGGTGAGGTCGCCGGCGTCGCCGTCCGCGCCAGGTGCGGTGACCTGGGCTCCCGCCACCGGCTTCGCGATGCGCTCGTCGCGCACCCACTGGTCCAGCCGGAAGTCGATGTCCCAGGTGGAGACGGCCACATGGGAGATGTCGCGCAGGGTCAGGAGCCGGCGGATGGTCTCCAGTCCCTCCTCGGGCTGGATGGCCTTGTCGTCCATGCTGCGGCCGATGGCCGACAGGGCCCGCTTCTCGTCCTGGTGGTGCTGCCACACGTCCCAGGCGGCGCTGATCCACACGGTTCGGTCCAGGCCCCGGTTGGCGCGTTCGGCCGCCGCGTCCATGAAGTGGTTGGCCGCGCCGTAGCCGAGCAGGCGCAGGCCGCCGAGCACACCGGCGAGGGAGGACAGCATGAGGCAGAAGTCGACGGGGTGGTCGGCGAGGACCTTCTCCAGGGCGATCTGGCCGTGCGCCTTGGACACGAAGTGCCACTGGCACTGCTCGACGCTGGCCGCGGTGATGGCGCGGTCCCACTGCTCGCTGGGCAGGCCCGCCGCGTGCACGACCCCGTCGAGGCCGCCGAACTGGGCTTTGACCTTCTCGACGGCGGTACGCAGCCCGTCCTCGTCGGCGACGTCGGCGTTCACCAGGAACGGCGTGGCCCCCGCGGCCTCCAGGGCGCGCAGCCGGCCGATCCGCAGCGTCGTCTCGTCGTCGTCGGGGTGCTCCTCGATCCAGGCATCCCACGTACTGCGCGCGGGCAGTGCCTCGCGTGTCAGCAGGGCGAGGCGGGCCCCGCACTCGCGGTGCAGCCACCCCGCGATCGTGGAGCCGATCTCACCGAGGCCGCCGGTGATCAGGTAGACGCCGCCGTCCTTGAGCCGCGACTGGGCCGGTGCGCTCCAGTCGGCGCGGACCGGGGCCATCTCGGCGACCCACCGGGTGGCGCCGCGCAGGGTGAGGGCCACCTCCGGGCGCCGGAAGGAGCCGAGTTCGACGGCGAGGGTACGCAGCGACCGCTCGTCGGGCTGTGCGGGCAGGTCGAAGTGGCGGGAGCCGATGTTTCCGTGTTCCTGGCCGATGACCCGGGCGGCCACGGCGAGCGTGACCAGTTCGGATGCCGGTTCGGGTTCGGCGGGGCTCACAGCGTACGCTCCGGCGCTCACCAGGTCGAGTTGCACGGGGCGGGTCACGCCGTGCTCGCTGAGCGCCTTCACCAGGGCGATGAGGCTGTAGAGCCCGGCCTGCTGGGCCTGCTCGAAGCGTTCGAGGCCGCGCCGGGGCGGGAGGGCCCCGGTCGACCAGGCGTGGACGATGTGGCCGGGCAGCCGGTCCTCGGCGAGCAGGTCGGCGACCATGCGGCTGTGGTCGTCCTCGGAGGCGGGGCGCACCGTCCAGGTGTCGTCGTGGCGCTGGTAGGCGTCGCCCGCGCGGACCGTGATCACCTCGCCGGTGAAGGCGTGCGCGGCCAGGCGTGTCGCGTTGCCGTCCGGGTCGGCGAAGAGGAGTACCGGGCCGGTCAGCGGCCCGGCCTCGGTGTCCGGGGTGCCGACGGCCTGACGCCACACCGGTGCCGAGAGCCAGTTGTCCAGCGGCAGCTTTCCGCCAGGGGCCGCGGCGCTCCGGCCGGTGCCCGCGGTCAGGGTGTCCGGGCCGGGCTCGATCCAGTAGCGGGTGCCCTCGAAGGGGTAGGTGGGCAGCGGCACCCGGCCACGGCCGCGGCCGGAGTGCACGCCCGCCCAGTCCACCCTCAGGCCGGCCGCCCAGAGCCGGCCGAGCGCGGCGTGCACCGCGGTCAGGTCGGCGCCGGCGTCACGGCCGCGTGCGGCGGAGGTGATGACCGGCACTCCGGTCTCCCGGTCCGGGTGACGGCGCGTGAAGGTGGCCAGGGTCTGGCCGGGGCCCACTTCGACGAAGACGTGGTCGCCGTCGGCGAGAAGGGTGGCGAGACAGTCGGCGAAGCGGACGGTGTCACGCAGGTGGCCACCCCAGTACGCGGGGTCGGTGGCCTCCTCGTCCGTGATCCAGGTTCCGGTCCGGTTGGACAGGAACGGTGTCTGCGGGCGGCTGAGCTCGATGGTGCGCAGCAGATCGGTGAGCGGGCCGACGGCGGGGTCCATCATCGGCGAGTGGAAGGCGTGGGAGGTGGTGACCTTGCGGTGGGCCACCCCGTCGGCGGTGAGGCGGGCGGTCAGCTCGCGTACCGCTTCCCGGCTCCCCGCGACGGTGCACACGGCGGGCTCGTTGACCGCGGCCAGCGCGACGTCGTCGCCGAGGTACCCGGCCAGCTCGGCGGGCGGCAGCATCACCGCGGCCATCGCGCCGCCCGGAAGCCCGTCCACCAGGCGGCCGCGTTCGGCGATCACCCGCAGGGCGTCCGGCAGCCGGAAGACCCCGGCCAGGGTGGCGGCGACGTACTCGCCGACGCTGTGTCCCAGGAGCGCGGCGGGGCGGACGCCCCATGCCTGCCACTGGCGGGCAAGGGCGTACTCGACGGCGAACAGCGCGGGCTGGGTCAGGCGGGTGCGGTCCAGGCTCAGTTCGGAGGACACGGCGCCGGCGCCGCGCAGCGAGGGATAGAGCGCGTCACGCAGGTCGAACCCCAGGTGGGGCAGGAGCAGCTCGGCGCACTCGTCCAGGGTGTCGCGGAACACCGGCAGGTGCTCGTACCAGCCCTGGCCCATGGCGGGGTGCTGGGTGCCCTGGCCTGGCAGCAGCAGGACGACGGGCCGGTCGGCCGGCTGCCCGGAGTCCTGGTGGGTATGGCGCGGCTCCGCGCTGCGCAGCGCCCGTACGGCGGTCTCGCGGTCCGGGGCGGTGATCACGGCCCGGTAGTTGAAGGTGCGGCGCGCGGTGGCCAGGGTGTAGGCGGTGTCGTCGAGACCGGTGTCGCCGCGCACACCGGTCTCGGTGGGGGCGGTGGCCTCCAGGTGGTCGGCGAGCGCGGTGCGCGCCGCCTGCAGCGCGGCCGGTGACTTCGCCGAGAGCGGCAGCACCACCACGGGCGACGCCTGGGCGCGGGGCCGGTCGCCGCTGTCCGGGGCTTCCTCCAGGATGACGTGGGCGGTGGTCCCGCCCATGCCCGTGGAGGTGACGGCGCAGCGCAGGGGGCCCTCACCGGCCTCCCAGGGCTCGACGGCGCTGCCCACGCGGAAACGGGTGCCCTCCACGGCGCACTCCGGGTTCCACCGGGTGAAGTGCGGGGTCGGCACGAGCGTGCGGTGATGCAGCATCAGGACACACTTGATGAATGCGGTGACGCCCGCGGCCACACTCAGATGGCCCAGGTTCGCCTTGACCGAGCCGATCGTGAGCGGCTGCGCGCCGTCGGCGGCGTAGGCCTGCGCGACGGCGGCCAACTCGATCGGGTCACCCATCTTGGTACCCGTGCCATGCGCTTCCAGGTAGCTGACGTCGGCCGGTTCCACATCGGCCACGGCCAGCGCCTCGGCGAGCACGGCGGCCTGCCCGGAGACTCCGGGCGCCGAGAAACCCGCCCGGTCGGCACCGTCGTTACCCACAGCAGAGCCCCGGACCACCGCCCACACGGTGTCACCGTCCGCGAGCGCGTCGGCCAGCCGCTTGAGGACCACCACGCCGGCCCCGTTGCCGAAGACGGTCCCGTCGGCGCCGGCATCGAACGGCCGGACCGTGCCGGATGCCGAGGCGATGCCGTCGGACTCGTACACATATCCCGCCTCCTGAGGGAAGCGCAGCGCGACACCTCCCGCCAGGGCGACATCACACTCCTGCGACAACAGGCTCTGCACCGCGGTGTGCACAGCGACCAGCGACGTCGAGCACGCCGTCTGCACCGAGATGCTCGGACCCGTGAGATTCAGGTGGTACGAAACCCTGGTGGCCAGGTAGTTGGGGTCGTTCCCCATCATCGTGGGCAGGTCCTGGCGCATCCGCCGGATCGACCCCTTGAAGCCCTTCTCCCCCGTGAGCACGTTGTTCAGGAGGTAGGTGCTGCTGAGCGCGCCCGCGAACACACCGATGCGGCCGGGGTACTGCTCCGAGTCGTGGCCGCTGTGTTCCAGGGCGGCCCAGGAGCACTGGAGGAACATCCGCAGCTGCGGGTCCATCCGCTCGGCCTCACGGGCGCTGAGGTAGAAGAAGGACGCGTCGAACAGGTCGGCGTCCGCGACCGTCGAGGCGCGGCGTACGTAGCGGGGGTCGGCGACCGTCTCCGCAGGGACCCCGGCGTCGCTCAGCATCTCTTCACCGACGTCGGCGATCTGCTCGGTGCCGGCCAGCAGGTTGCGCCAGAACTCCGCGTGGTCACGGGCCCCCGGCAGTCGGCAGTCCAGGCCCACGACGGCGATCCGGCCGTCCAGGGCTGCGTCGTCGTACGCGCGATCAGTCACGGGTCCCTCCAGGGGCCATGGTTCGGTCCCCGCCGGGAGGCGGGAGTGTCGGGGAGTGGTGGGCGCCGGACACAGGGCGGCGCGGGCGGCGGGCCGTGCGGCGGCGGGCGCCGCGTGCCGTGCCACCGCCGGCGGCGTCCTCGGTGCCCGGCCCTTCGCCGCCCGGCAGCGAGGAGCCGGCGGCCTTTCGGATCAGCCGGGCCAGGCTCCGGATGGTCGGCGCCCGGTAGAGGTCGGTCATCCGCAGGGCGGGGGCGGTCGCGCGGGTCAGCCGTTCATGCACGGCCGCCATACGTAGTGACGTGCCCCCGAGGTCGAAGAAGTTGTCGTCGGGGCCGGCGCCGGTGATGTCGAGCACCTCGTGCCAGGCCGCGGCGATGGCGGCCTCGATGGAGCCCGCAGGGCGCGGGCCCGTGTCCCGGGCCGTCGGCGCCACGGACGACGGGTCGGGGAGCGCCATCCGGTCGATCTTGTGGTTCGCGGTCAGCGGCAGCTCGTCGAGCAGGACATAGGCCGTGGGTACCGCGTGGTCGGGAAGGACGGAGCGGAGCGCGGCCCGTAACGCGGCGGCTGCGGGCCGGTGACCGGGCTCGGCCACCAGGTGGGCGGCCAGTTGCCGTTCACCGAGCCGGTCGGTGAACGGCATGACGACAGCCTCACGGACCTGCGGCAGCCCTTTGAGCGCGCTTTCCACCTCACCGGTCTCGACCCGGATCCCGGAAATCTTGACCTGGAAGTCCACCCGCCCGATGAGCAGCAGGGTGCCGTCGTCGAGTCGCCGCGCGAGGTCACCGGTGCGGTACGACAGGTCCGCGGCGACGGCCCCGGGCGCCAGATAGGGACTGACGACGACGATCTCGCCCTCGCCGGGCCCCTGGACCGTCCTCCCCTCGGCGTCCTGAAGGAGGACGGTGGTCCCCACCACCGGACCACCGAGCGGGAAGACACCGGTGGGCGGGCGGTAGCCGGGGCCTTCGACCCGCAGGAGGGCACACGAACACTCCGTGGAGCCGTAAGCACCCGCGATCCGGCAGTGCGGCCCGAAATTGAGCCGGTAGGCGTCGAGGTCGCTGAGGTGCAGGGTGTCGCCGCCGAGAGCGAGGACACGCATCGCCGGGAGAGCCGTGCCGCGCGATTCCATGGCCCGGACGAGCGCCCGGAAGACAGGCAGCGTCGAGTGATAGACGGTGAGGCTCTCCAGCGCCATCCACTCCAGCAGACCGCTCACGCCCAGCGACTTGAGGTCCACGGGATACAGGGCGGCACCGTTGAGCAGGGCGGCGAAGGTGTCCTGGACAGCGGAGTCCCAGCTGTACGCGGACTGGAGGGTCAGCCGGTCGTCGGGCCCGATCCGCAAGCCGTCGGTCCACACCCTGGTGTGGTGCAGCACGTTGCGGTGCACCTGGGCCACGGGCTTGGGGCGGCCGGTGGAGCCCGAGGTGTAGAGGACGTAGGCCTCGCCGTCCGGCGTCGCGCGCACCACGGGGTCACCCGCGTCGTGGCGCACCAGGTCCTCGTAGGCGAGCACGGGCCGGCCCTGGGCGAGCGCGGCGGCCGACGGCAGGCTCTCCCGTACGGTGACGAGGGCACGGGCCCCGGAGTCCTCGGCCATGAAGGCGAGCCGCGGTTCGGGGTAGGCGGCGTCCAGCGGTACGTACGACAGGCCGGCCCGCAGCACTCCGAGGAGCGTGGCGATCATCTCGGCGCCGTGCGAGAACAGCAGGGCGACCCGCTCGCCCGGGCACAGGCCCGCCGCGGCCAGCCCGGCGGCCACCCGGGCGGACAGCCGGTCGGTCTCCTGGTACGTCCACCGGGTCGCGGGGGTCACGACCGCGTCCCGGTCGGGGTGCGCGTCGGCGATCTCCAGGAAGCGGTGGGCCAAGGTCCCGGCCCGCTCGGCGGCGGGGAACGGCCGGTGGCCGGTGTCCGGGGCGCCGGACGGGATGTCGGTGGTCACGGTGCGCGGTGCTCCTCGGGTCGGTCGCCGGTGCGGTGGGAGAAGAGCACCGCGGGGTGGGCGGGTCTCGCGCGCAGTTCGGCGTAGGCCTCGCCGGCCCGGTCCAGCGGGAAGCGCGGCAGGCGCATGGCGGCCGGCCGGATGCCACCCGACACGATCAGGTCGAGGGCGCGCTGGAGGTTCTCGGTGACGGTGCCCTCGCCGTCCGGCGCCGTGACGTCGGCGCGGCCCCGCGCGTACGCGGTGTCGCGGTAACCGGCGCCGCAGCGGGCCGCGTACCGGATGTCCAGGTTGCCCAGCTCGACGCTGAACTCGACCCGGGCGGCGAACCGCCCGACCCCGACCAGCCGAGGCCGTCCGGAGGCCCGGCCCGCCCAGCGGGCCGCCGCGGCGACGGTCTCGTCGGCGTCCCCGGTGCCGCACAGCAGCACACAGCGGCCGCCCTCGGCCCAGGCGCGGGTGCCGGCCAGGAACGGGGCCGCCTCGGCGACGTCCAGGCCGAGCGCCGCGGCCTCTCTCAGCCGGTCCTGGCGTACGTCGAGAAGGGTGACCCGGTTGCCGCGGGCGGCGGCGGTCTGGGCGACGAGCTGGCCGACGATGCCCGCCCCGACCACGGCGACCTCGTCGCCGGGAGCGAGCCCGGCACGGTCGACGGCGTGGACGGCGGTGGCGGCCAGATTGGCCACGACGGCGTCCGCGAGCCCGAGCTCGTCAGGGACCCTCCGGCAGAGCCGGTACCCGGCGGTGATCACCCCGGCGTGCACGGCTTCGCCCCAGCCCATCGCGATGACCCGGTCACCGGGGGCGAAGCCCGGCGCGTCGGGGCCGACGGCCTCGACGACACCGGCGGAGCAGTAACCGAGCGGGAACCGTTCGCCGGTGCGCGCGGAGCGGTCCAGGTAATGCAGTTCGGTGCCCGGACTGACCAGACTGTAGGCGGCACGTACGCGCAGCTCACCGTGGCCGGGCGCGGGGCAGTCGGCCTCCTCCAGCACGGGCAGCGAGGCGCCCCCGGCAACCAGGCGCCGGGTGCGCAGCACACGGGCGGCGGGCGGGGCCGTCATCGCTGCTCCTCCGTGGCCGTTGGGGCGGCGATCCAGCGCTCGTCGGGGATGATCTCCAGGTCCTCCCGGAAGCCGGGGATCGGGCCCATCGGGGTGGGCTTGCCCGATCTCTCGTACGAGGCACGCCGGTTGCGCTTGCGCTCCAGGCCGAGGTTCAGGCCCGTGAGGTCCACGGGGCTGTGGGTGAGCAGTCCACGGGCCCTGCCCTCGGAGACCGCTTCGGCACCGGCCGCCGTACGGATGAACACCCGTCCGTGTTTGACCTGTTCGCCGCCGCCCACGCTCGCGGCGAAGATGTTGGGGTCGCCGTCGCTGACACTCACGTCGGCCAGTCCCGACATCCAGTCACCACAGGAGAGACAGCGGTAGGTCTTGTTCCCGGCGAAGTCCCTGACCGCCTGCCAGAAAGCGACCTGGTGCTCCGCCCCGTCGTCCGTACGGATCCTGATGTCGCCCGGGTACTCGCCTTCCCGGTAACGCAGCCGGACCACGGACTCCAGTGGCACTTCGGCCCGGTCACGGATCACGGCGGCGGTGCCCTCGGGCCGGGTGCTGGAGGAACAGGCCGGCTCGATCGCCAGCACCACGTGGTCGCGGGCCCAGCGGCCCGCCGCCGTGTCCATCGCCTGGAGCTTGCGCAGCGCCTGGATATGGCAGGCCACCCCGGTCATGGCGACCCGGGCGTCCGGCTCCTGCTCCATCACCTGACGCAACGCACCCAGGTAGGGCGCCAGTTGGTAGGTGGACTGGGCGGTCTCGGTCAGCTGACCCGGATCCCGCACCAGTGCGGGGGCAGCCCGCCACGGCTCGTCCGGATCCCGGCCCATGGAGAGCACGACGTCCACGTCGAGCGCGGCCATCGCGGTCTGCAGGAGCGCGGTGAGGGTTCCGCCGCTGGCGGACGCCTCGAAGACCGCGGGGTCGAGCGAGTACCCGGCGACCACCTCGGAGAAGACACCGGTCCAGCGCTCTTCGGGGGTACGCCTCCGGCCGAACAGCCTCTCCTCGGAGTCGGGGGTGGCAGGGTCGGCGCCGGGGCAGACGTCGAGGCAGTCGACGCAGTCACCGCAGTCCGTGTCCGTCCAGGACGCGGCGGTGAGCACCGGGGCGAGCCCGTCGAAACCGATGACCGCTTCCGGGCAGGCGAGTTGGCAGGCCCCGCACACGGTACAGAGGTCGAGGTCGAGTACGTCCTTCTGCAGTTGCTGGAACGTCACAGGGATTCCTCACTACAGGATTCGGCCTCGGCGATCGCGGCCGACAGACCGTTCATCAGATATCGGTACGCTTCGTCGTCGAGCAGCACGGGCGGGACGATCTTGACGCTGGCGCCTTCCGGTCCGCCCCCGAACAGCAGCAGCCGCCGCTCCAGGGCGGCCCGCAGCACCGTGCGGGCACGCGCGGGATCCGGCAGTCCGCCCCGTACGCAGTCGAACGCGGCGAGCGCGCCCGCGGTGCGGACCGAACCGATCCATGGGTGGCGTTCGGCCAGGGCTTCCAGGTCGGCGAGGAGCCGGTCGCCGAGAGCACGGGCCCGGGCCGGCAGGTCTGTCTCGACCACGGTGTCGAGCACGGCGGCCGCCGCGGCGCAGGAGACGGGGTGACCCGAGAAGGTGGAGGTCTGCACTCCGGCGGGCAGGGCGTCGACGACGTGCCGCTCGCCCACGACCGCCGCCACCGGGAAGCCGTTGCCCAGCGTCTTGCCGAGCAGTGTCAGGTCGGGCCGTTCGGTCATCGTCTCGGCGGCGAACATCCGGCCGGCGCGGCCGAGGCCCGTGTAGATCTCGTCCAGGACGAGCAGCGCTCCCCGGCTGTGCGCCTGCCGGGCGATCTCGTCGAGCAGGGCCGGCGCCACCGTCAGGACTCCCTCGGTGACCTGGACCGGCTCCAGGACGACCGCGGCCGTCCCGCCCAGCAGGTCGGCCTCGTCGAGCGCGGCGGACAGGGCGGCCGTGAAGTCCCGGGCGTCGTCCGGGTGCGGCCGTCGCGGGTCGGGCAGCTCGGCGCGTACCACGGGGCCAGCCGTCCGACCGCTGTAGGCCTTGAATGCGTCCCGCCAGGTCAGGGCGAGCGCCCCTGCGGTCTTGCCGTGGTAGCCGTGCCGGAAGGCGACCACCGCACGGTGTCCGGTGAAGGCCCGGGCGATCTTCAGCGCGGACTCGACCGCTTCGGCGCCCGTCGTGGTGGGCAGGACGGCCGGATCCTCGTAGGGGCTGATCCGGCCGATGGCGGAGACCATCCGGGTGCGCGCGTCGGAGCCCAGTTTGCAGCCGGTGTGGGTGAGCCGTCCGAGCTGCTGGGCGGCAGCCGCGGTGACGGCGGGGTGCTGGTGGCCGAGGGTCGCCGCACCACTGCCCGACGTGCCGTCGAACCAGGCGGTGCCGTCCTCGGTGTACAGCCAGGGGCCGCTGCCCGTGGCGAACTCGGGTCCGAGCACGGTGCCGGTGGATTGTGCTTCGGAAACCGGGGCCTTCACTTCCGTCATCGGTTGCTGTCCTCGCAGATCCTGGCGCCGACGGCACGCTGCACATCGGCGAAGTCGGGAAACGACGTGCGGTGGCAGGCGCCACCGGCGACGGTGGTGCGGCCGGGGAGGACCATCGCGAGGGTCGCGGCAGCCATGGCGATCCGGTGGTCCTCGAAACCGGGCACGAGGCCGGCGCCGAGTGTCGAGCCGCCCCGGACAAGGAGGCCGTCGTCTGCCACGTCGACGGTGGCTCCGAAGGCCTCGGTCATGCGGGCCGTGGTGGCCAGCCGGTCTGTCTCCTTGAACCGCAGTTCCTCGGCGCAGCCGATCCACGAATCGCCGGGAAGGGTGGCGGCGACCACGGCGAGCAGGGGGACCTCGTCGATCAGCGCGTGCAGGACGGCAGGGCTGTCGACCCGCACGGAGTTCACTCCGTCCAGACCACCGCGTGCGACGACGGTTCCGACCGGCTCTCCGCCGGCGGTCGTGCGCCGGTCCTCGTAGGAGATGTCCGCCCCGGCGGCGCGCAGCACGTCGAAGAAGCCCAGCCGGGTCGGATTGAGGCAGACGCGCGGTACCCGGAGCACGCCGCCGTCGCCCCAGAGCAGATGGGCGGCGACGGGATAGGCCGCGAGCGACGGGTCGGCCGGGATGTCTATGACCTCGGGCACGGTGTATCCACCGTCGCCGCAGACGACTTCGCGCTCCGTCCCGGTCAGCAGCTTGCCGAACGCGGCGAGCATCCGCTCGGTGTGGTCCCGGGATCTGACCGGGTGCCGCACCGTGACCGGCAGCCCGGCCGCCACCGCGGCGAGCACCACGGCCGAGCGTGCCTGCGCGCTCCCGACGCGCAGGTCGACCGCGCCGGGGCGGTCGACGGGGCCGGCGATCCGTACCGGCAGCCGGCCGGGCTCGCCGAGATAGGTGATGTCCGCGCCGAGTTCGGTCAGTGGGTCCACCAGCCAGTCCATGGGCCGGTGCCGCAGCACCTCGTCACCGTCGACGACGGCGTGCGTGCCCGTTCCCGCGAGCACACCGATCAGCAGGCGCGCCGCGGCGCTCGACCCCTCCGTGTGCAGGTAGGGAACGTCCTCGGGCCAGACGTCCACGTCCGGATGCGGCCGTACGTGCTGCGGCCGGGGCGTCACGGGCCGTCGGACCACGAGCGCGTCGCCCTCGGTACGGACGCCGAGGCCGAGGGCGCGCATCGCGGGAAGAAGGGCGCGCACCGCACCACCCGGGTTGGCTCCCCGCACCGTGAGAGTCGCGGGCGCTCCGGGCAGCAGGGCCGCGAGCAGCGCCCGGTGGCTCACCGACTTGTCGCCCGGCACGACGACCTCGTGTGCCGTACCGGATCGCGTGGTCCTGCCGCCGTCCACCACGAGGTCCGCCGACTCGGTCATCGGCATGGCGAAGCTCTGGACTTCTGGCACTGGTTACTCCTCTTCTGACGCCCGGATCACCGGCGGGGTGGCCGGGGGAACCCAGCACCGCGGCGGGCTCTGAAAGGGGGTGGGCCCGCAGCGCTGCGAACCGTGGGGCGGATCCGGGGGTGGCCGGGGTCCGACGGGTGAGGACGGTGGAGCCGGGCGGTGTACCGCTGCTGCCCGGAGGAATGCCGTGGGCCGTGTGGCGGGCCCGTGCTGCCCGCCTCCACCGCACCGGCCCGGCTCAAACTGTCACGGCCGGGGACCGGGTCACAGGGGCTCGCGCTGGCCACCCCGTGACTTGGCCCCAACCGGACACCCCGCCCGGGGCCGCGCGGGATGTGGTGAAACGTTCTGGCAGAACCACCCAATGGGGTGCGCCGAGCCCGGATATTGGACCGGTACCAGCAAGGACGTGCTGCTCATTACCATGCAAGGGGCAGCGCGAAACGGATTGTTGGGGGACGCAGACATATGGACGCACAGGGGAAGGCGCAGGAGCTGTTCCGCTTCATGCTCGATGATCCCGACTGGACACCGGAGGGCGCCCGGCGCAGTCTCGGGTTCTCCCAGATCGATCTCGAACTGGCTCAGCACTCGCTGCTGGAGGCAGGGCTGCTGCACATGACGCGCGGCAAGTCGGCGCGCCCCACGGCGGTCGAGCCGGCGATCGCGGTCGCAAGGCTGCTCGCGATGGAGGAGGCGGGCGCCAGGGAATGGATGGCCTCCGTGCACGAGAGGCGCTCCACGCTCGCCGCGCTCGGCTCGAAGATGATGCGGCTCCAGGCCCAGGCCGACACCGACACCCGGGTCGGGCTACTGACCGGCCAGGAGCGCATAGCCACCGCGCTGAACGGGGTCTCGGTGACCGCGCAGCAGGAGATCCTGAGCATGCATCCCGGCACGCCGCTGCCGCGGACCGTGCTGGAGGGCAGCATGGACCGCAACCGCGCGGCGCTCGAACGGGGCGTCACCATGCGCTCCTTGCACCTGGAGGCCATGAACAAGGTGCCGCGTGCCAGGGCGCACCTGGAGGCCTTGGAGGATTCCGGGTGCCAGGTCCGGCTGACCCCGGCGCTGCCGTTCCGGCTGATCCTCGTGGACGGGGTGCTCGCCTACGTCTCCGCCCCTTCGGCAGGCTCGCAGGTGTCGGCGCTGGAGATACGGGGGGAGGAGATCTGCTGGCTGCTGCGCCAGGTCTTCGAACACTGCTGGCTGCACGGGAGGGGCATCCCGAAGGGGGAGAGCGCCGTCCAGGAGGTGGATCTGTCGGATCGGGAGAGGGCGGTGCTGCGCATGCTGGCCGCCGGTTACACCGACGCCTCGGTGGCCCGCGCTCTGGGGATCTCCACCCGTACCCTGCGCCGGATGACCACCGTGATCCTGGAGAAGATCGGCGCCCGGAGCCGGTTCGAGGCAGGGGTCAGGGCCGCCACGCTGGCTCTCGTCGAGACCTCCCCGGGCGGCGCCGCGGACCGGTGAGACGGGACGGCACCGGGTTCCCGGCGGGGCGTCGATCACGGCACCGGGTCCCCTGCGGATGGTCCGGTCGCGGAACTCGCTCCTCGGCGGGTCGTCCGATCGCGGCACCCGGTCCCTGACGGGTGGTCCGACCGCGGCACCCGGTCTCTGGCGGGTTGTCCGATCGCGGCACTGGCCTGTCCCGGCCAGCGGCCGGGCATGGACACCGGCCCGGCCGCTCCGTTGGATGGGCGCTGCGATCTCTCAGGCAGTGGCTCGCCCCGTCGAAGGCAGGAACTCCAGATGGCTCCCGACCGTGCCGCGGCATCGGCCCGCGTCCCCTCCCCGCCCTCCGAACTGACCGACGGTGTGGTGTGGTTGCGGCCGTTGCGGCCCGCGGACGCGCCGGCTGTGGCCCAGGCCGGCGACGATCCGGAGGTGGCGCGCTGGACGCCGTTCCCCTCCCCCTTCACGGCCGAGCACGCCCGCGGCTGGATGGCGGCCCAGGACGCGGCCGGCACCGTGAACCTGATCGTCACCGACCGGGCGAACGGCACACGGGTGCTCGGCTGGGTCGGGCTGCACGACATCGACCTGCCGCAGCGGCGGGCCGAGCTCGGCATCTGGCTGGCGGCCGACGCGCGCGGCCGGGGCGTCGGCCGCCGGGCGATGGTGCTCCTGACCGGGTGGGGCTTCCGCGAGATGGGTCTGTTGCGGATCGCGGCCCTCTGCCTCAGCGGCAACACCAGGGGCCGCCGGGCCATGGAAGCGGCCGGCTTCGTCCCGGAAGGAGTGCTGCGCGCCTACGAGGACGTGAAAGGCGTCCGCCACGACACCGCGATCCTCGGCATGGTCCACACCGATCCGCGCGGCTGACCTCAGAGGGTGCGGACGAAGGAGACCCGGTCGAGGCCCGGCCCGTCGTAGTCAGGCTGGACGGGCCGCCCGTCGAGTTCGGCGGGGCCTGCCTCGGCGGTGAATCCCATGCGCGTGTGGAAGGCGTACGACCCCGCGTTGGCGGCGGAGGTGATCGCGCGCACCACGCTGCGCCCGTGGTCCCTGCTGTAGGCGAAGAACTGCTGGTAGAGGAATGCGCCGAGCCCACTGCGCTGCTCCTCGGGAGCGACCCCGACGAAATGAATGTAACTCTCGTCCATTCGCGTCTGAGACAGGAAGCCGATGAGGAATCCGACCAATTCTCCGTCCCGCTCCACGAGGAAACTCCCCGTGGTGAAATGCTGAAAGTAAAGGCGAGGCAGGAGAAGCGCCCGCTGAACACTTCCCGTACTTCCTTCGAACTCCCCCCACCACCGGTCGAGCACCCGCAACACGCGGGCCTGGTCGTCGGGTTCCGGATGCCGGACCCACATTCCATTGAATTCGATGTTCGACATGGCGGGATGCTAGCACGGCCGTCGAACATGGTGGCCGGGTCGAAAAGGACAGACATTCCGGCAGAGGACGTGGCCGCATACGGACACCCTCCGAACCTGTACAGGACCCCTTCGGCGCAGCAGTATTCAATCGTTCCCTCGACGGTTTATGGAGACGAAATATGCCGGGCTCACCTCTCTCCGCAGCAGCGGCTGTCCGCGACAAGCTGTACGCCGCCGGACTCGTCCTGCACCTGGAGGACGGGGCGCTCCGCTACTCCGCTCCTCCCGGCGCGCTCACCGAGGAACTGCGCAGATCGGTGCGCGCCTGCCGCGACGATCTGATCGAGCTGCTGCGCGAGGCGGAAGCCGATCCGGACAGCCGGGACGCCTCGGGCTCTCCCGCCGAGGACGCCTGGCACTTCACGTGCGACCCCGCCTCCGCCGGCGCCGCCTTCTCCCTGACCGATCTGCAACAGGCCTATCTCGTAGGTGAGCAGGACTTCTACGACCACCCCGCACCCGCCGTGTTCGTGCACGAGTACGCCTTCGCCGCCGGATCACTCCCGGACGCGGACGTCCTGCAGACGGCACTGACCCTGCTGCGCCGGGCTCACGGGGCGCTGCGGCTCGCGGTGTCCGGCGACGGCACCCAGCGGATCCTGCCGGTCCCGGAGAACGGCGAGGAGCCTTCCCTGGTCGACCGGCACGACCTGGTCGCCCTGCCTGACGAGCAGGCACAGGCCGAACTCCTGGCACTGCGCGAACGTCTCACGGACGACCTGCCGCCGTACGCCGAGGGCCTCCCCTTCCTCCTTCGCCACATCCTGCTGCCCGACGGCACCGCCCGGCTCCAGATCGCCCTGCGGCTGATCGCGTTCGACGGCGTCACCACCCAGTTGTTCTTCACCGAGCTGGCCCGATGTTGCGTCGAACCCACCTACCTCCCGGACACGCTGAGCCTGTCCTTCCGTGACTACGTACGGGGCCTGGAGGAGCGTCGCGCGACCGGTGCGCACCACTCCGCCCTGCGCTACTGGGAGCGCAGGGCCGGCCTGCTCCCGGCGCCCCCCGCCCTTCCGGCCCGGCCGTCGGCCGCACCCGCTGCCGAGGCCGACGCCCCCGAAGAGCCCCGCCCGGGTGCCCCGCTGCGCCGCCTGTCGACCCGCCTCGACGCCTTGGCCTGGGCTCGCTTCCGGGCGCACGCCGCCGCCTCCGGACTCCCGGCGGGAAGCGCCTTGTTCACCCTGTTCGTCGAGGCCTTGCACCGGTGGTCCGACGGGGCCGCCGGCGCCGTCACCGTCCTGGCATCGCACCGCCCCGGCAGCCACCCGGAGCTCCCGCGTGTCTGGGGCAATGCCAGCACCACCGTGCTCATCGGCTACGGCCCCGACGAGCCGGGGCTCTCCTTCGCCGACCGGTGCCGCCGGCTGCAGAGCGGCCTCTACGCAGACCTGTCCGCGCTGGAGGTCTCCGGCGTGGAGGTGAGCCGCTCCCTGCAGAGCCGCCGGCCGGGAACAGACAGCCCGGCTCCCGTGGTCTTCACCAGCGGGCTCGATCTGGTCGACGGCGCCCCCGGCGGCTTCCTGCTGCCGCTGCCCGGGGCCGAGTTGGTGCACAGCTCCATCAGCACGCCGCAGATCCTCCTCGACCACCAGGTGTACGAGGAGGGCGGAGAGCTGGTCTGCAACCTGGACTACGCCGAGAGCGCCTATCCGCCCGGCCTGATCGAGGAGTTGGCGGCCTACCACGGCGAGCGGCTGCGATCGCTGGCCGGCGCCGTCGAGGAGTGGAGCGGGAGCGCCCCGGCCCCGCTGCCGGACGCCCAGCTGGCCGACCGCCGCCGGGCCAACGCCACCGCGACCCCCCTGCCCACCGGCGAGCTCCACTCCTTCGCCCTGCGATCGTGCCGCACCGCGCCGGACTCGCCCGCCGTGCACGACGCCGAGGGCACGCTGAGCCGGGCCGAGCTCGACGCGGCCTCGGCCGCGCTCGCCGGCCGCCTGCGGGAGCTGGGCATCGGCCTGACCCCGGACCGGCCCGAGCTGGTCGGTGTGCGGGTGCCCCGGGGCCGGTCGCAGTCGGTGGCCGTCCTCGCGGTGCTGCGCGCCGGCGGAGCGTACGTACCCATCGATCCGAGCTGGCCCGAGGCACGGGTCCGTACGGTGCTGCGGCACAGCGGCGCCCGGGCACTGGTGACCGGGGCGGAGCTCGGAACGCCCGGCGAGCTCCCCGACGGCGTGCCCACGGTCGTCCTGGCCCCCTCCCCCGGCGCGGTCGTCCTCGACTCCCCCGGCGGGCCCATGTCCGGATCCCCGGGCGCCTCGGTGGAGCCGGCCGGCGGCGGTCTCGACCGGCGCGCCTACGTCATCTACACCTCCGGGTCGACCGGCACCCCCAAGGGGGTGGTCATATCCCACCGGGCGGCCGTCAACACCCTGCTCGACCTCACGGAGCGGTTCGCCCTGACGTCCGCCGACAAGGTGCTCGCGGTCTCCTCGCTCGCCTTCGACCTGTCGGTCTTCGACCAGTTCGCCGTTCTCGGCTGCGGCGGCACCGTGGTGTGCCCCCCGGAGAGCGCCGTGCCGGACCCGCAGTCCTGGGGCGAGAGCGTGCGGCGCCACGGCGTGACCGTGTGGAACTCGGTCCCCGCGCTGCTCGCCCTGACCCTGGAGTACCTCGGGGAGCGGGCCCGCGAACTCCTCGCCCCGCTGCGTCTGATCATGCTCAGCGGTGACTGGGTGCCGCTGCCGCTGCTGGACCGGCTGGCCGAGTACTGCCCCGGTGCCGAGGTCATCGCGATGGGGGGCGCCACCGAGGCCTCGATCTGGTCGAACTGGTACCCCGTGACCGGTGTCCCCTCCGGCTGGCAGAGCGTGCCGTACGGGACTCCGCTGGCCAACCAGACGATGCACGTCCTGGACCGGAACATGGCCGACGTCCCTGCCTGGGTGCCCGGTGACCTCTACATCGGCGGCGCCGGCGTGGCCACCGGCTACCTCGACGAGCCCGGGCGTACGGCCGCGTCGTTCCTACGGCACCCCACGACCGGTGAGCGGCTGTACCGGACCGGCGACCGCGCCCGTTACCGGCCGGGCGGGATCCTGGAGTTCCTCGGACGGGCCGACCACCAGGTCAAGATCAACGGCTACCGGGTCGAACTGGGCGAGATCGAGGCCAAGCTGACCGGCTGCGCCGGGGTCCGGTCCGCCGTCGCGCTGGTCGACACCGCGCACAGCCAGCCGTATCTCGCGGCGTTCATCACCCGGGACGTACCCGACGCCTCGGTTGACGCGGCCCGGAACGCTCCCGACGGGCCGGCGCTCCGGCAGGAACTCGGCGGCACGCTGCCCCCGTACATGGTGCCGGCCGCGGTCATCGAGGTGCCCGAACTTCCGCTGAGCGGCAACGGCAAGGTGGACCGCAAAGCACTGCTCGGTCTGCTCGACACGCTGCGCGGTACCGGGGAACCCGGGGCACCGGACGCGGCTGGCGGGCGCGGACAGAGCCCCGGGTCACCGGTCGAGGCCCGCCTGCTCGGCCTGTGGCAGGAGCTTCTGGGTCCGGCGGCGAACAGCGTCACCGACGACTTCTTCGCGCTGGGCGGCAGCTCGCTGACCGCCGTACGGCTGTTCCGCGCAATCGAGGCGGTCTTCGGCCGGCGGCTTCCGCTGGCATCGCTCTTCCAGAACCGGACCGTACGCGCCCAGGCGGCGCTGCTCACCGCCGCCGACGCCGGAACGCGGGCCGACGACACGGGACCGCTGGTCGGCTTCGGCGGCAGCGGTGAGCAGCACGTGGTGTTCTTCCACCCGGTCGGTGGAGACGTCCTGTGCTACGAGGAGGCCGTGTCCGCCATGACGGCCGACCCGGACCTCGCCCCACGGATCTCGCTGCACGGGCTGCGGGCCGCCGGGCTCCACGGCGCCGAGGAGCCTGCCGGCAGCCTAGACGCCATGGCGAAGCATTACGCGCAGACGCTCGTCGAGCGGCTTCCCGACGGTTCGCTGCACCTGGTGGGCTGGTCCCTCGGAGGCACCGTGGCCCTGCACACGGCGGTGCTCCTGGAGCAGGAGGGGCGGTCGGTGGCCTCCCTGACCACGATCGACTCCTTCGTCGGACGCCCGGACGGCTGCGCGCCCCCGGTCGAGGTGCGGCTGGCCGGGTTCTTCGGCGATCTGCTCGGCCGGAGCGACCTCGCCGCACACCTCCCTCACACGGGTGCGGACATGTCCGACGAGGAGCGGCTGCTCGCCGCCCACGACACCCTGTTCGCCCTCGGTCTGATCGAGCGTGCCCTCGAACCGGCCGAGCTGTCCCGGCTGTTCGCCGTGTACCGCAACAACTCGGAGATGCTCGAGCGCCATACGCCTGTCCCCTGGAACCCCGGCGCGCCCACCGGGGCACCGGCGGAGCCGTGGCTGTTGATCCGTGCCGGTCGGACCGCCCGCCACACCTTCCCGGGGCTGCTGCCGCTCGACGAGGTCGTGGCGGACCCCGGCCCCGTGCACACCGTCGACGAGGACCACTTCTCGGTGGTACGGGGAACGGCCGCCGCCCGGCTGGCCCGGCGGATGGGCGCGCTGTGCTCCAGGACCCCTGCCGCCGACCGCCCGAGAGGAGCACGGGGATGAGGCCGCTTTCCGTGGAGCGCACGCTGCTCGACGCCCACCTGCCCGGCTTCGACGAGTGGCTCGCCGCGCTGGGGGTCCCCGGTGCCGAGGACCCGGACAGCGACGTGATCGAGGAGTTCCGCCGGGCCGGCGGCGGCAACCTGTTCGTCCCCCGGGACCTGGGGGGCGCCGGGCTCGGCTGCCGCGACGGCGTACGGCTCCAGCGGGCGATCGGCGCCCGGGCGCCGGCGCTGGCCGTCGCGACGACCATGCACCACTACAAGGTCGCCTGGCTCGCCCGTTCGCTCGGCGCCGACGCCGACGGGGTGCTCCGGGAGATCGCGCGGAAGCGCCATCTCGTCGCGTCCTGCGGCGCCGAGGGACAGGTGGGCCGGAGCCTGTTCACGCCCGGCATCCGGGTCACCGCCGCCGACGGGGGGCTGACGGTGTCGGGCACGAAACGCCCGTGCTCCCTGACCCGCTCCATGGGGCTGCTCTCCATGACGGCGACCGCACCGGCCGGTACCGGCCAGGAGGGCCGGCTGCTGGTGGTGGTGATCCCGGCGGACGGGCCCGGGATCACGCGTGAGCCGTTCTGGCGCAACCGTGTGCTGCGCGCCACCCAGACCGACGCGGTGGTTCTCGACGGGGTGTACGTACCGGACTCGATGATCATCCCGGTCGGCGACCCGGCACTCTCGCCCGGCCGCTTCACCTCCAATCTGCTCTGGTTCCAGCTGCTCGTCACCGCGTCCTACCTGGGCATCGCCACCGGCCAGGTGGAGCGGCTGTACACCGCGAAGCGCGGCACCCCCGGCGACCGGCTGGCCGCTCTGGCCCCGCTGGAGACGGTGTGCGCCGCCCTGGAGGCGGTGGCCCGGGACGTGGACGAGCAGCGGTGTGACGACGATCTGCTCGGCCGGGCCCTGCTCGTCCGCTACACCGCCCAGCGGGTCATCGCGGAAGCCACCGACCGGGCCCTGGAACTCGCGGGCGGTATGCCGTTCGTGACGAGTGCGGAGGGTGTCGACACCCTGGCCGCGAGCCGGGGCCTCGCCTTCCACCCGCCGTCCGAGATCTCGGCGCGGGAGCCCCTCGACACCTGGCTCGGCGGCGGCGGACTGATCTTGATGTGACCGCTTCCCCGGGCAACCCCACCTCGCAGACCGACCGACGCGCCCTTCGGGGCGCAGCACTTGGAGATTCGATGATCGTCCTAGGTCTTCACTTCGGCCACGACGCGGCCGTCTCCGTCCTTCGTGACGGGGCCGTCGTCTCCTACGTGCTGCGTGAGCGGCACACGCGGGTCAAGCACGCGGCCACCCTCGACGTGGCCACCGTGCGCCGCGCGCTCCACGACGCCGGGGTCCGCGCCGATGACCTCGACGCGGTCGCGGTCTGCTCAACCCAGGGGGTGGAGCTGATCGTCGACGACCCGACGGCGCTGTCCGTCACCTACGAGCAGAGCGACACGTTCGGCCGGCCGTGCACGCTGCTGGAGGAGGAGCCCGGCGCGGCCGGACGGCGGGGCGGGGGAACCCTGCTCGACTTCCTCTACGACCCCGGTCTGTCGGCGACGTGGCTGGGCCGCTCCTACGCGCGCCTGTACCCCGAGCACGCCTCGCACGACCGGGCGGACGTGCCGGTCACGCCCTGGGTGGACGACTACGTCACCGTGCCGGAGTGGTCGGGTACCCGTGGTCTCACCGAGCTCGCGGCCACGTCCCTGGCGCCCGAGGAACGTCACCGGTACGGCTTCCACCTGCCGGTACGGGTGTCCATCGACGGGATCACGGTCCCCGGGTACGCGGTCCACCACCACCTCGCCCACGCGGGAAGCGTGTACTACGCCTCCGGCTTCAGGGAGGCCGCGGTGTTCACCCACGACGGCTACGCGGAGGGCGAGAGCTACCACAGCGGCATGTTCTATCTGGGCCGGGAGCAGGCGCTGTATCCGCTCGCCCCGCACCACCTCGGCCTGGGCGGCCTGTACGACAGGGTCGGCGCGGCACTGGGGCTGGGACTGGTCGGCCCGGCCGGAAAGCTGATGGGTCTGGCCGCCTACGGCCGCCCCCGCTTCTACTCCTCCCGCTTCCTGGGCAACCACGCCGACCTGCGGGAGCGATTCCCGATGGACGTCACCACCGCCTGGCTGCGGCACTGCCGCCGGGAGGCGGAGCGCATGGGGTACGACCTCGCTCCGTACGGCGACCCGGAGCAGGCCACCGCCCCGGTGAACGCCGACATCGCGGCCAGCACCCAGAAGCTCTTCGAGGAGGTGCGGATGGAGGCGGTGCGTACGCTGCACGCCTCACTGGGCGCGGCCGGCCTGACGGTGCCCGCGCTCTGCATGTCCGGCGGCACGGCGCTCAACTGCCCCTCGAACAGCCAGATCGCGAAGGACGGACCGTTCCGGCGCGTCTTCGTCGAGCCGGCCTGTGACGACGGCGGCATCGCGATCGGCGCGGCGCTCGCCGTGTACCACTCGATCCTCGACCACCCGGTCCCCGACGCGGCCGACGAGGGCCGCTTCCCCTCGCCGTACCTCGGCACGGCGCCCTCGGCGGGCGACATCGCGGCAGCGGTCGCCGCGGCGGGCGACCGGATCACGGTCGAGAGCCTCGGCACCGCCGACGAGTTGGCGGAACGTGTGGCGGACGACCTCGTCGCCAACCGCGTCGTGGCCTGGTTCGAGGGTGGCAGCGAGGCGGGTCCGCGGGCGCTCGGCCACCGATCGATCCTGGCCGATCCCCGTGACGCGGAGAACTGGCCGCGGGTGAACCGTGTCAAGAGCCGCGAGAACTGGCGCCCGTTCGCACCTGCCGTGCTCGCCGAGCACGCGGCGGACTGGTTCGGGGACGTACCGCTGCCCTCGCCGTACATGTTGTTCAACGCGACGGTCCGGCAGACGGGGATTCCCGCCGTGACCCATGTGGACGGCACCGCGCGGATCCAGACCGTGGACGCCTCGGCCGGCGGCTACCACGCGGCGATCTCCGCCTTCCACCGCCGGACAGGCGTGCCCGTGGTGATGAACACCTCCCTCAACGGCCCCGGGGAGCCGATCGTCGAGCGGCCCGAGGAGGCGTTGGACCTCTTCCTGAAAACCGAACTCGACGTGCTGTACCTGGCCGGCCTCCGCATCACCCGTGCCTGAACGCCGTCTTCGGGAGGAACCATGAAACTGACGATCAGCGATGCCGCTCCGGCCGAATGGACCGGCGAGGTGCTCGCCCTGGGTGTGTACGACGAAGGCGGGGCGCCTTCGGCCCAGCCGTGGCTGAGCGGTGTCGACGCCGCGCTCGGCGGCGCCGTCGCCCGTCTGCTCGCGCACGACCCCTTCGGCGCGTCCCTCGACGAACTGGTCATGGGGCCGGGGGTACCGGGCCGGTGCGAGCGTCTGGTGCTGGTCGGTCTCGGCCGCCCCGACGAGGTGACGCCCCACACCGCCCGGCGTGCGGGCGCCGCCCTGGCCCGGACCCTGACCACGGGCCCCAACCGGCGCGTGGCCCTGGCGCTCCCGTCCTGGCAGGCCGGAGGGGAGGAGGTCGTCGAGCACGTCGTGGAAGGCCTGAGCCTGGCCGTCCACTGCGGCCGGTGGAACGTGCTGACCGACCGGTTCCGGGCGGACTACGGTTCCGACCTGCCGAGGGAGCCCGAGAGCGTCGAACTGCTCGGCTACGCGGCCCCGGAGCGGCTCCTGCGCCGCGCGGGGGTGTTCACGGACGCCGTCGTCCTGGCCCGGGAGCTGGTGGCCGCCCCGGCCAATCTGATCACTCCGGAACGGCTGGCCCGTGAGGCGGGGGCGCTCGCCGCCGCCGACGGCCGCTTCGACGTCGAGGTGTGGGACGAGAAGCAGTGTGCCGAGCAGGGGCTGACCGGCTTCGCCGCCGCGGCGGCGGGTGGCGCGGACCCGGCGCGTCTCATCCGGCTCAGCTACCGGCCCGCGGACCCGGCCGGTCCGCCCGTCGCCCTGATCGGCCTGGGCCTCACCCATGACGACCGGGGGGTGCTCCGGTCCGGCGGTGCGGTCCAGGGGGCGAAGAAGTACATGGCGGGGGCGGGCGCGGTGCTCGGTGCCGCGGCGGCGCTGTCCGCGCTCGGCGGCCGGACGGAGGTCCATCTGCTGATCCCGGCCGTGGCGAAGGCCGCGGGGCCGGGCGCGCTGCGGGTGGGAGACCTGGTGACGACGGCCTCCGGCGCCACGGTCGAGGTCAACCACGAGGACGCGCACGGCCGTCTCATGCTGGCGGACTCCCTGCACCTGGCGGCGCGGCTGGGGGCGGCCCGTACCGTCAGCGTGTCCGCGCTCGGCCTGCCCGTCGCTGCGGCGCTCGGCCCGAAGGCGGCCGGCCTGTGGAGCACGGACGAGGCGCTCGCGGCGGACCTCGTCTCGGCCGGTCGCGACGCCGGGGAACTGCTCTGGCGGCTCCCGCTCGTCGACGAGTACGACGACGAACTCTGGGCGCCCTTCGCCAACATGAGGGCCGCCGGGCCGGAGAGCGGCGACGCCGCCACGGCCGCAGCTTTCCTGCGCCGGTTCGCCCCGGCGGGCGGCTGGGCCCATCTGGAGATCACGGAACCGGCGTGGTCCCCCAGGATCGACGGCTACTACAACGCGGGTGCCACCGGGTACGGCGCCGGCACCCTGGCCCGCTGGCTCTGCCCCCGCTGAGCCGGTCCCATCGTCCGAGGATCACTCATGTACGCACCCCCGCTGTACCGTTCCGAGGAACTCGCCCAGCAGCACGCGCTGATCGAGGCCCACTCCTTCGGCATGCTCACCGCGACGGTGGACGGCCGGCCGCACGGCACCCACATCCCCTTCGTCCTCGACAAGGGCCCCGGACACGGCCCCCACGGCCGGCTCCGTGCCCATCTGGCCAAGGCCAATCCGGTGGTGGCGGTCCTCGCGGAAGGTGCCGAGGTGATGGCTGCCTTCCTGGGCCCGCACGCGTACATCTGCCCGGACGACTACGCGACCGAGACGCACTTCCCCACGTGGAACTACGCGGCGGTGCACGTCTACGGGCGGCCTCGCCTGATGGACGCGGAGGAGGAACTGCGGCAGCTCGACGACCTGATCGCGGCGGAGGAGGCCCGTCGGCTGCCCAAGAAGCCCTGGACCCTGGACCGGGTGCCGCGGGAACTGGTCGAGCAGTTCCGCACGCGGATCGTCGCCTTCGAACTGCCCATCGACCGGATCGACGGCATCTTCAAGTTCGGCCAGAACAAGAAGGAGGAGGACGTCGTCGCGCAGATCGCCTCCTTCCGCGGCCGCCCCTCCGACTCCTCGGCGCGCGTCGCGGACCAGTTGTACGCGCACAACGCCGAACGGCTCGGGTGAGCCCGGCGGTTCGGCACACCCCGGGCGGCACCGCCCTCCCTCGCACGGCTCGGCGACAGACGTGACGTGACGTCCGCAGCGACAGACGTGACGTGGCACAGGACGACAGACGTGAACAGAAAGGCTCTTCGATGACCGCAGTACATCCCCTTCCGCCCCTCTCCGCCGGGACGCCTCACGAGGAGGTCCGCGAACGGATCTCGACGGTGTGGCGTGATCTCTTCGCGGAGCCCGGCCTGCGGATCGGGGAGGAGGACAACTTCTTCGCCCTGGGCGCCTCGTCGCTGCTGGCCATGCGGATGGTCACCACCCTCTCGGAAGAGCTGGGCGTTCCCCTCTCCGTGCTCGCGGTGGTCGAGAACCCCACGCTCGGCGGTCTGACCCGCCATGTGCGAGAGCTCGCCGCGGCCGGCAACGCCCGCGAGGTCGGCGAACTCTGACCAGACCGCTCCATGCCTGACGGCCCGCATAGGTATGCGGGCCGTCAGAGCGATCGGCTCAGCCCCAGATCAGATCACCCAGGACGACGGGTCCCTCGGGCCAGCCCGTCACTGACGGAACCCGCACAGCACTGTCACGCCCCGTACACATTTCCTTCTGAGAAGTACCCACTTGATCTCATTCCCCCACTTCATGGTCGGCACTTGCGCCCGGCGCTTGCACGCCGAAGCGACGTGACGGAGAGTAGTCAACTCGCAACGCTGGTCGTCACGCCGGATTCATATTCAGCGATCCGTACATAATTCCGCAACAAAAAACGCACTCGGCTCACATCGTGGACGGCACGGCAGGGGCCGGAGTGTCCGCCTCCACGGCGGGCTGCTCCGTCGCGAACAGAGCCGGCTCGGCGGCCATGTACCGCTTGAGCCGCGTCATCAGCACCGTGAGCCCTGCCAGCGCCGCCGCTCCCGCCACGGGGATGAGCACCACGAGCGGCACTGCGTGGCCCGCCACCGCCAGCAGCCCGCCGGCCAGGGGCAGCGACAGGAAGTTCAGCAGGGAGACGGCCGCGACCGTACGCCCGAACTCCTCGCTGGCCACGACCCGCAGCCGCAGCGTGCGGATGACGACGCTGAACACGCTGTCGCCCGCCATGAACACCGCGACCAGCGCGGCGAAGAAGAAGAACCCGGTGGTGGGACCCAGCGCGATGAAGACGACACCCTGGACCACAGCGCTCGCGGCGGCCACCCCCAGGAAGCCGAAGCGGCGGATCAGCCGGGGCGCCGCGGTCAGCGTCACCATCGCGACCAGGCCCGCGACCGAGTACACCAGGCCCAGCGCGCCTTCGCTGCGGCCGTAGCGGTCGGCGAGGGCGGGAGCCGCACCCTGGATCAGGCCCAGCATGATGTTGATGCACATGGTGGCCAGGACGATGGTCCGGAGCACCGGAATACGCACCACGTTGCGGACCCCGGTCACCGAGTCGCGCAGCAGCCGGCGTCCCGCGGAGCCCTCGGACGGGGCCGGCCGGGGGGCGCCGGTGTGCGAGCCGCGCGGCAGGCTGAGGCTCAGCAGCAGGCTCACGCCGAACAGGCCCGCGACCACCGCCACGATGGGCAGCGGGCCGGTGAGCAGCAGGGCCCCGCCGACGACGGGAGCGAGCAGCAGCGTCCCCTGCTCGATCCCGCTGAGCACGCTCTGCGCGCGGTGCATGTCCTTGGGCGCCACGAGTGTGCCCGCCAGCTTCTCGCCCGCCACGAGGACCTGCTCGCAGCAGATCCCGGCCAGCAGGGCGAAGACGATGACGACGGCGAAGGCCTGGCTCTCCAGGACCACGGCGAGCACGGTCGCGACCGCGCCGAGCGCCACCCTGACGAGGTCGTTGACCCAGTAGATGCGCTGCTCGGGGAAGCGGTCGGCCAGCAGCCCCGCCGCCGGCAGCGACAGCAGCCGGGGCACCCACTGGGCGGCGAGGACGATCCCGGACCAGGACAGTTCACCGGTGGCCTGGTAGGCGAGGACCGGGAGCAGGAACTGGATCAGCTGGTCGGTCATCCAGCCGACCGCGCGCAGGGCGTAGTAGCGGTGCACGGGGGTGACGAGGCGTGAGGGGAGTGTGGTCATCAGGGCTCCGTGAGGATGTGGATCTCGGAGAGGGGGAGGGACGGACATGTGTCCCTCCCGGACGGGCACGATGCCCGCACCGGTCCGGTGGGGGCATCGTGCGGGGGCGCGGAGCGGGGTGTCCGCCGGCGGTCACCTGCCTACGGGACGGGGACCACCGTCTCTCCGAGGCTCTGCCAGATCTCCCGGGCCTGCTCGGGTGAGTCGGCCGAGAACAGCGCGTACCCGATGCGGCCGCGGAAGTCGTGCAGGGGCGGGATCTCCTCCCCCGCGGCGATCGCCAGCCCGGTCTCCGTCACCTCGGGGCGGGCGGCGACCTCGTCCCAGCCCTTCAATTCGGAGTAGCTCGTCAGTCCCTCGGCCGTGAAGTAGCGGATTCCCGCGCACTTCATCTGCCGCTCGCCGTCCGCCCGGAGCTCCTGCGGCGTCCTGCCCAGGTAGGCGGCGAGCATCACACGGGACATCGAGGTCCCGGTGGCGAGCTGGACCAGCTCGGTGATCCGGTCGCCCGGCAGCCGGGCCGCTATCTCGATCAGTACGGGCTCGTCCTCGGGCAGCCGCAGCTCGCAGTGGAACGGCCCGGACGTGATGGACACGGCCTCGGTGACGCCACGCACGTACTCCGTCACGCGCTCCAGGACGTCCGCGGGGACGTCGGAGGGGACGATGTGCCCCAGCTCCACGAAGTACGGCTCGGGGCCGAGGAGTTTGCGGGTCAGCGAGAGCACCACGACCTCGCCGTCGTGGACGTAGCCGTCGGCACTGAACTCGGGCCCGGTCACGTACTCCTCGACGACCACCCGGGTGTCCATGGCGAAGCCCAGATCCAGCCGGCGGTCGGCGGCCAGCTCCTCGAAGGCGGCACGCAGTTCGCCGGTCGTGTCGGCCCGGCGGACGTGGATGCTGCCCGAGGACTCGACGGGCTTGATCACGCACGGGAAGCCGATGGTCTCGGCGGCACGCTCGATCTCCTCGGGTGTCCCTGCCCGGACGTGCCGGGGCACCCGCAGTCCGGCTGCGGCGGTGCGCTCGCGCATCAACGCCTTGTTGCGGACCGGGTCGATGGCTTCGAGCGGCAGACCGGGCAGCCCCAGGCGGTGCACGAGACGGGTCACCGCCGGTATGTAGAACTCCGCGCCCGGCACGATCGCGTCCACCGGGTGCTCCGCGTGGTACGCCACGACCGCGTCCGCCAGCGCCTGCTCGTCGTTGGTGTCGACCGTGAGCAGGGTGCCCACGAACCCCGCGACGCAGGGCGGCAGACTGCGGTCGTCCACCCCCGCGCTGGCGACGACCACTTCGAACCCGAGCAGGTACGCGTCCTCGACCGTTCTGGTGCCCGAGGAGACCGGCTCGACGATGAGGACCCTGGTGCGCCGTTCAGCGGTGCTGCGGAGGGAGTCTGGCATGTGACTTTCCTTCTCGTGTTGTGCCGTGGTCGGGTGGTGGCGGGGCGGAGCGGGTGGCCGGCCGGAGGCTTCCGGCCGGCCGGAGGCTTCCGGGCCGGCCGGGTAGCACGGTCAGACCAGGGCGCGGCCGTGGTCCGAGTAGCGGCGCCCCTCCGCCTTGCGCAGATCCGCCATCACGTTGATGCGGCGCAGCCAGCGGTCCGTCCCGTCGTAGCGGGCGGCGAACGGGCGACGGCCGTGGACGGCCCGCTTGTTGTCGACGATCAGCATCTCGCCCGGGGCGAGCGCCACGTCGCGCAGCTTCGCGTCGATGCCCTTGATGAGCGTCTCCAGGGCGGCGGCCGCCTCCGGGTCGAGGTCGCGCGGCATGAACGCGGGATCGATGCAGATGAAGGGTGAGTCCGGGTTGCCGGAGAGCACCGAGGTGCGGCGGGGCTCCTCGTTCATCTCGGCGATCTTGCGGAATGCCTCCGTTACCCAGTCGCCCTCCTCGACACCGGTGGTGCCGGCGTTGAAGCCCGCGGTGTGCGACTCGTCCGGCAGGATCACGAACCGCTCCTGGAAGAGCACCTCGCGGGAGGCGTCGTCCAGTTCGACGTCCTGGACCGGCGCGAACGTCGTCGGGACCTTGTCGTGGTTCCGCAGCCCGATCAGCATGATCCAGTCCGCGCGCAGCGGGTGGAACGCGTCCTCGTTGTGCCACTCCAGGTTGACCGTGGAGCTGGAGCCCAGCTGCTCGTTCTCGTGCCCGGCGATCGGGAAGAGGTCGAGGACCATACGGCCACGCTGCTGGGTGAGGTAGGAGACCGGGTCCCCCAGGAGGGAACCGAGGAGCAGCAGCGACGCGGCGGCCCGTCTGGCCTCCCGGCTGTCCGGCACGTCCGTGTAGCTGAGCGGGGTGGGGCCGGCCTCGGCCTCGTCGATCGGCAGGTTCGAGATCACGAATCCGCCGAACGGGCGGCCGGTGAGGCGGAACTGGCTGACGGTGGCCCGCAGCCGCGCCGGAAGCTCGTGCGAGAGGAGGGAGAGCTGGCCGAGCCGCTGCTCCAGCGGCAGGTCGGTCTCGGTGTCCAGCACGTGGTCCGCGATGTCCTGCACGTGCGTCCGCTCGGTGTCCGTGAGCTCCAGGCACGGCACGTTGTCGGCGGCGCGCGGAGTCAGCTCGGGAGCCGTGGGCACGGTCAATTTCGGCACGGTGACGATCCTTGTCGTGAAGAGGTCTGAAGCGCTGGCGCGGACTGCTCCGTACGGCCCGTGAGAGCCGTGCCACAGGGGCGAAAGAGCGTCGGCGGCGCGCCCCTGTCGTTCCGCGATGGGCAGGGGCGCCTCCCGCTCCCGTGCGGACGGTGCCCGGCACGGGACCCGCCTCGTATACGAGAGGGCTCCCCTGACCGGAAGTCTGGAGGACCCCGATCGGTCCAGTCCAACACTCTCCGTGTCCGTCTGCGGACAAGTCCGCACACGGACACCACAGGGCTACGGGCGGTGTTCGGCGATCGCCCGGGTCAGGCGCGAGGCCGCTTCGGTGAGGTCCGCCGGGGAGAGGCCGGCATACCCGACCACGAGCCCTTCGGTGAGGCACGGGCCCTGCTGGAAAGCGGACAACGGCGCGACTTCCACACCGAGTTCGGCGGCCCGACGTGCCACGCGTACCCCGCTGATGCCGCCTTCCAGCAGCAGCACGGCGTGGAGTCCGGCCTCCAGGCCGGTCAGCGTCACCACGTCGGAGACGGGCTCCAGCGCCTCCCGGAGCAGGCTCCTGGCGCGTGCGTAGTGCAGCCGGGTCCGGCGGATACGCCGTTCCAGCGCGCCGGAGGCGAGCATCCGCAGCACGGTGTGCTGCACGGGCCAGCTGACCGGACCGTCCACGATGTCCTTCAACTCCGCTATGCGATACGGCAGTTCGCCCGGGGCCACCAGGTATCCGCAGCGCAGCGCCGGGGTGAGCACCTTCGACAGGGTGCCGAGGTAGACGACCCGGTCCCGGTCGAGGCCGGCCAGCGCAGGAAGCGGCGGGCCGTTGTAGCGGTACTCGCTGTCGTAGTCGTCCTCCAGGATCCAGGAGCGGTGCTCCCGCGCCCACATGACGAGGTCGAGCCGCCTGCCGACGCTCATCCGCGAGCCCAGCGGAAACTGGTGGGAGGGTGTCACGTGCATCAGCCGTGGTGCCGGGTCGATGCCCGCCAGCACGTCGACCCGTGCACCGTCGTCGTCGACCGGCACCGGCACCGCGTCCAGACCGTGCGCCCGGATCAGGGAACGGACCACCGGATGGCCCGGGTTCTCGCACGCGACGGTGTCCCCCGGGCGCAGAAGGGTGCGGAGCACCAGGTCCATGGACTGCGTCGTGCCGCTGGTCACCACGATGTCGTCCGGGGCGCAGACCAGGCCGCGGGCCCGGGCCAGGTAGGCAGCGATCTCGGCACGCAGCCCGGGCAGCCCCGCCGATTCCTGGTAGCGGGTCGGGGCTGCCGTGCGGGCCGTCGCCCGCCAGGCCTGGGCCCATCCGTCGGTGCCCTCCTGCACCGGTCCGGTCCCGCCGGTACGCAGACTGAGCGCGGGGCGCGCCGACGACGCCGTACGGTCGGACACGGCGGGGAGGGCGGGGGCCGCGACCATCTGCCTGGCAGCCTCGTTGAGCCGCGCGACGTAGGTGCCGGAGCCGGAGCGGCTCTCCAGGAAGCCCTCGGCCTCCAGTCGGACGTACGCCTCGGCGGTGACCGTGCGGGAGACGGCGAGGTCCTGCGCGAGCGTACGGGTCGAAGGGAGCCGTTCACCGGGCGGCAACAGCCCCGAAAGCACGGCTTCACGCAGTGTCTCGACGAGTTGCACCACCAGGGGCCGGCCGTCCTCGCGATCGAGCGCGACCGGCAGGGCCAGATGGGGTTTGGCCCTGGCCCTGTGCTCCGGCTCTTCCTCAGGTGGCATCTTCGGTTCTCCTCCTATTGGCCATTGGACGAGGTCCGCGCCGAGAGTAGCTTCAACGGTCGGCGCTTCGAAGCGACGGCGTACCGAGCCGTGGAGGCGCCGGTCCTGGAAGGTGGGGTTCACGGGATGACGAGCAGTGTGTCGCCGGCGGAGTACGGGGTGAGCGAGAGCAACGGCTTTCTGCCCGACGTCGCACCGTTGACACAGTTGCCCGGCCGCTTCGCCGAATGGGACGAGATCGGCGCGGTGCTGCCCAAGCACCTCGCTGCGGGCCGTGCCCGGGAACTGCTGAGCAGCGTCGCTCCGCTCGATCCCGGTGCGCTGACCGAACAGGCAGAACGCGAAAGGGCGATGCTCCTGCTGTCCTATTTCGGACACGCATACATCTTCGGCGGCGATGTACCGGCCAATGTCTGTCCGGCGAACATCGCGGTGCCCTGGCACAAGGCGGCCGGCCTGCTCGGCCGGCCGCCGGTTCTGTCCTACGCCACCCAGCAGTTGCACAACTGGGGCCGTCTCTCCGACGACCCCGCGATCGAACTCGGCAACATCCACAGGCTCCAGGGCTTCCTCGGGGGGATGGACGACGACTGGTTCGTCCTCGTCCATGTGGCGATCGAGGCGGCCGCCGCGCCCGTGCTGTGCGCCGCGATCGCCGCGCAGGACGCCGTCCTCGACGGTGACTCCGACGCCCTCGTCCATGCGCTGGGCGAGATGGCCGCGGGGCTCTCCGTGATGAGCGGCACGCTCGCGCGGATGCCGGAGCGGTGTGACCCGCACATCTACTACCACCGTGTACGGAGTTACCTCTTCGGCTGGAAGAACAATCCGGCGCTGCCGGAGGGAGTCGTCTACGAGGGGGTGGCCGCCTACGGCGGCAGACCGCAGCAGTTCGGCGGTGAGACCGGCGCGCAGAGCGCCATCATCCCCTTCCTGGACGAGGTCCTCGGCCTCTCCGGCGAGGACGACCCGCTCGCCGCGTACATGCACGCGTTGCGCACGTACATCCCGCCGGGGCACCGGGCGTTCATCGAGAAGGTGGGCCCCCGGGTCGACCTGCGGGGCTTCCTGCTGCACCACCGTCCGGCCGGGGCGGTCGCCGCCTACGACGCGTGCGTCACGGCCATGGCGGACTTCCGTGAACTGCACCTGCGGTACGCGGCGACGTACGTGCAGCGGCAGGCGCAGCGGTCCTCGGCCAACTCCAACGAGGTCGGCACGGGCGGCACGCCCTTCATGCGCTACCTCAAGGGCCATCTGGACACGGTGCGCGCCCACCGCATCGGTGCCCCGGGATGACCTCACCGGGCCGCCCGGGGGTCCACAAACAGGTCCTTCCCGGCCTCGATCCCCGCATCTTCGCGCTGCGCGTACCGGACGAGGTCGACGGCTTCGTCGTACGCACGGAACGGTTCGTGGCTCTGGTCGACACGCTCAGCACACCGGAGCTGTGCGAGCAGGCGCTGGATCTGATCGCGGACGAGACCGCCGGACGCCCGCTCCTCGTCATCAATACGCACGCCGACTGGGACCACGTGTGGGGCAACGCCGCTGTCGAGGGGCGCGCACCGGTCATCGGTCACCGGTCGGCCACGAGCCGCGTCCGTTCGGCCAGGGCGCAGGACACCTTGCGCGCCAAGCGCGCGTCGGACGACCGCTTCGCACGGGTGCGCCTCGTCACCCCGTCCGTCACCTTCGACACTTCGCTGTCGCTGGACGGCGGGGACCTGACGCTGGAGCTGCTGCACACTCCGGGCCACACCCCGGACCACATCGCCGTCTGGATTCCGGAACTGCGCGTATGCCTGGCCGGGGACACCGCGGAGGACCCGCTTCCCGAGCTCTGGGAGGGCGACGCCGCCTCGCTGGAGCAGCTCACCGCCTCGCTGGACCTTCTGCGCTCCCTCGAACCGGACCATGTGCTCCCCAGTCACGGCGGCACCACGGACCCGGCCCTGCTCGATCGCAATCTCCGTCACCTGTCGGGCCTCACCGGTCGGCACGCGGACGCCGTGCGCGCGGGGGGCCTGTCGTTCGAGGCGGCCTTCCCCGACACCACGGAACTGACCACCGGAGCACGGGCGTTCTACGAGGCGTGCCACCACAAGGCGCTCCGGGCGGCCGCTGCCACCCTCGCCTCCCCTGCGGATTAGGAGCAGTCCTCCACGCACCGGCGAAGCCGTCTTCGCCGCTCTTGATCGGCGCCACGGGCCGCGCACGTTCGGGCCCCTGGCCGGCGCGAACCGATGTAGCGTCCAGGGCTGTGGCGAGCCGGTCGTCGTCCGGCGCGGCCCTTGCTGGTGTGGCGCGGGCCGGCTGTCTCGCGGAGGGCGGCGAGGGCCCAGGGGCCACGCGCCCGTTCGCTACTCCCCTGTCTCGCGTGCCGAACGGTCCGTGCTCAAAGGCTCGTTGTAGGTGATCACGACCGGCGCGTTCGCCTCCGCCCGTGCGCGGTCCGAAGCCGCCGCGATCTCCTCGTAGGTCCATTCCTCGTACAGACGCTTCCCGTGGGCGTCGGTGATGTCGATGACCAGGCTGGTCCATTCCTCGGCAGGCCGTTCGGGGACGAGTCCCAGTTCGTACGTCGCTTCCTGGAGGAGGGACTCGGTGACGCGTATGCCGGTGAGTCTCTCGGCCAGAGCAAGGACCGCCGCCTTCCCGTCGACGACCGGGGCGCTCTCGTCGTGCTCCCCCTCGGGTGTCAGAGGGAAGCCGACTTCCCGCAACAGGGGAACCAGTTCATCGGGGCTGTTGCCGTGGCGCGCCGATGGGCCTTCGAACATCGTACGGAGCTCACCGTCCTCGAACCAGTGGAAGAGGTGGATGGGCTTGCCGCCGTTGCTCGAGTGCGCCACTGCCCGGCCGCCCTTGGACAGCGTCTCCACACACGCGCCCTCGATCCCCAGGCCGCCGTCGAAGCCGAGGACGAGTGTCCAGTCGCCGTCCTCACCCGGAGTGCTGAAGGCGCCCGCGATGTAGGACTCGTCCCAGTAGTCGTGGCCCGCCTCGCCCCGGTGGGCGTCGTCCGCCTCGATCAGGCCGGCCGTTCCGTCCCCGCTGCCGCGCGGTTCCGCCCCCATCGCGCGCAGCACCTCGTGCGGGCTCCGCCCCTGTATCAGGGTCAGGGTGTATCCGCTCTCCATTGCGTGGCGGAAGAGCGGCGAGGTGCGGATCCAGGCATAGTCGTGCGCGGTCACCAGGTTCATACAGCGCAGTGTGCCTGATGCCTCTGACGCTGGCCGGCATGCGGAGCAGGCCGCTGGACGACCCGAAGAGCGTCTCGGCGGCGACCGAGGAGTCGCTCGCCCGGCTGGAACGCGAACCGGACCTGGTGGTGCCGGAGTGGGCCCTGTACACACGGTTGGGGTTGCTCGGTGCCCACTCCGGCAAAAATCGTTCGCGCTCCCAGTGTTTCGAGCCGAGACTGGTGGGTCGATCACCTCGGACAGGAAGAGTGGCCGGCGCTGACGTACAACCGTGACACCTTGCCCTTCCCCGACGACCGTGTGCCTCCCCTCACCTACGAGGACATTCGGAACTGGGACGAATTCGATCCGGCTCTCCACCCGTTCACCTGGGACGAGGACGAGGAAGCCCACCTCCGCTCACTGGTCCGCGAGTGGGTGCCGCCCGTCCTCTCCGGAATGGCCGGCTGGTGGCAGGGCGAACGCTGGTGTGAGAGTCAGGTGGACGCGATGGTCCGGGAGCGCTACGGCAGTTGGGCCTGGGGGTGGAGCTGGTGCTACCGCGACGGCGGGCCCGTGGGGAACTGGGTGAGCGGGGCCGACTCGGTGACGACGCCCGACGAGACCGCGGCACGCGTCGTAGCCGCACTGCTGGAGTGGCGGCAATGGCTGGAGCGCACGGCCCAGCGCTTCGCCGAACTGGCGCCGCCGCCGGACGCCTCCCCCGAAGACCGCAGCTGGCACCTGGAACGGGCCTGCGTCCGGCTCGTGACCCATACGCTGGACTCGGGTGCGGAGGGCGGCTGGCACAGCCAGGCATCGATCGTCCTGGGCTGGTTCCTCACCTCCACGGGAATGGACCGTGCCGAAGCCGCCCGAGCGGTGAACACCGCGATCGGCGGCCGGTTCGAGAGCTGGGTCGCCCCGGAACGGACGCTGATCGAGACCGTCGGCGAGGATCTGGCCACCGGCCTCACCGGCCACGCTCCGTACCAGGACCACCGTGAGAGGGCCGAGCTGGAGGATCTTCATGACCGCTGCTGACAGCCTTTCGGTCTGGCAGCGCGTGCGCCGTGAGGTCGACTGGCAACGGGCACCGGCCCTGCGGCAGACCTCGCACGGTCGCGACGGGTTCCGGTCGTGGTGTGAGGGACCGGTGCGCCTGCGCGACCCGATGCGCGCCGAACGTCTGCTCGCCGCACATGCCCTGGCCCGAGGCGATGCCGCGCGCCGCACTCCGCTGGACTTCGCCCTGCTGGCCGGTTGGCAGCGAGAGGTCCTCGCTGCGACGCGGGCACCGTTTCGCGGGGGCGACGCCCACGCGAAGGCCGGCCGTGAGCGATACGTCCTGACACCTGACACGCAGGCCGACTTCGATTCCTGTCTGCGCGAGACGGCGGACCAGCACGTCCCGTTGGCGGCCCGCGCGGCCCGGGCCTACCTCGATGTGGCGTTCTTCCACCCCTTCACCGACGGAAATGCCCGCGCCGCGCTGCTGACCTTGGTCCATGTTCTGGCCCGGGAGGACATCGTCCTTCCCGAGGTCGGCCCTCTCCAGACCACCCGCTACGCGGATGACCCGGCCGGTGCCGCCGACCTCGCCGTTCTCATCGGGGTGCTCAACCGCCGCCGGCGCTGAAGCGTTCGGGCGAGAGCCCCGGCACCAGTGCACCCGGGGACCGCACCACGCCGGGCAGCAGTGGGAACGGCGCTCCCTCAACCGCCGCACCGACGCCCATCCCCCGCACCGGCACAGCCACCGCAGTGGTGCATCACGGAGACCGGCTCCGCCTCACGAGCCGCCGAAAGGAAGCGGTGGAGTTCCGCGATGCCATCCAGCGTGGACGGGTAGGCGAAGGCGGCCACGCGCTCCAGGACGCGGGTCCGGATGGCAGGGGTCTCCCAGCACCGGCCCGGTTGCAGTGACCAGCCCTCCTGCCCCACCGCTGCTCGCAGTGGGAACAGGAGGCCGGAGCTCTGAATCCAGCCTCCTATTCGGTGCGCAGGGCCGTGGCGGTTCGGGTGCCGGCGGCCCAGCCGGCGGGCGGAAGTGCGCCCAGAGCGGCGATGAGCAGGCCGCCGAGTGCGAGCGGGAGCAGTACGGTGCCGTCGTGCACGGCGATGACGGCATCGGGCAGCCGCAGTCCCACGCTGTCACCCATCGCGGGCAGGACCCAGCCGTGAAGGGCCACGCCCAGCGGCACACCCAGGGCGCCCGCGACCAGGCCGGTCACCACGACCGAGGTGAGGACCATCGCGACGGTCTGTCGTGGGGTCATGCCGAGCGCCTTGTGGACACCGATCTCCCGCACCCGCTCGCGGGTGTCGAGCAGCACGCCGTTGAGCACACCGAGCGCCGCGACGGCGACGAGCATCAGCGTGAGCATCGCGGACAGCGCGTTGAGCGTGACGACCATGTCGCCGCCGGCGTCGAGTCCGCCGGCCTGAGCGGTGGCACCCAGCGGCGCCAGGTCCTTGTTCAGCGCGGTGATGTAGGCGGAGACGTCGGTGCCTGACGTGACCGCGATGTGATGGCTCGTATCTGTCAGGTCTGGATGTGCGGCGGTGAGGGTCGATGCGTCGGTGAAGACCTGCATGCCGGAATTACGGGGGTCGAGGACTTCGCCGACGAGCCGGACCGTGACCGGCTCGGCCAGGCCGCTCAGGGTGATGCTGTCGCCGATGTGGGTGCCGGTGGCGGTCAGGAAGGGGGTGGGGACCACGGCCTCACCGGGCCTGTCGAACCAGCGGCCCGCGACCATCGTGTAGCCGCCCCACGAGGCGTCGCCGGTGAAGCCGACCACATCGACGGTGCCGGCCAGGCCGGACACGGTCGAGCGGACCGTCGAGGCGCGGTAGTACATGCCGGTTCCGGCGGCGGACTCGACGGTCTTCGCGACCGCGGCGGGGTCGGCTTCGGGCTGCTTCCTGCCGCCGGGGGGCTGGGGTCCGAAGTCCGGCATGGGCGCGGGCACGGTGACATCGGCGACGTCGTGGGCCTTGGCGTCCATCACCTTGCCGAGCGTGGCGCCCATCCCCACGGTGAACGTGACCGCGACGGCGCCGAACAGGATTGCCGCGCCCATGGCGAGCGCGCGGGCGGGCCGCGCGAAGGGCCAGGCCAGCCCGAGGGCCACCGGCCGCGACAACGGCAGGCGTCCGGCCAGGCGGGCCGCCCACCGGCCGCGCCCCGCCGAGGCGTTACGACCGACGGCGAGCGCATCGACCGTACGCAGCCGCCCGGCCCGCCAGGCACTCGCCCACGCGGTGGCCGTCACCAGGCCGAGCACCCCGGCGATCACCGCCAGGTCGACCCAGGGAGCGATGGCCAGGGACGAGGAGCCGTAGACCTCCGCTGTCTCGGCCATCACCGGGACGGCGAGCAGGTGGCCGGCGAGTACGCCGAGAGCTGTACCGACGCCGGCCGGGATCAGCGCCTGGCCGATGTAGGCGCGTACGACCTGAGCCGGGGTGAAGCCGACGGCCTTGAGGATCCCGATGCGGCGCATTCCCGTGCCCACGGCTGAGGCGACGACGTTGCCGACGATGAGGGCCGACATGACAAGGCCCAGGGCGCCGAACGCGATGAGGAACGGCACGTAGAGGGCGGTGTCGCGCTCGGCGTCCTTCTTGACGGTCAGCCAGGACTGTTTGCCGACGGCCGCCCCCGGCGCCAGGGACCGCGTCACGGCTTTGCCGCCCGCGGTGATCTGCGCGGCGGTGCCCGCTTTCGTGAAGCGGTAGAGCATCTGGTACCCGCCGCTTCCGGGCGCGGTGAGCGCCGGCATCTGGGCCGGAACCACCCAGGCATCGGCGGTCCGCGTGACCGAGCGGGCGACACCGACCACCGTCAGGGTCGGTTCCTCGGGCAGATGAGTGAAGGTGACCTTCCTGCCCAGGGCCGGGATGAGCGAGGAGCCGGCGGACAGCACGATCTCGCCGGGACGGGTGGGCCAACGTCCGTCGATCAGTGCCATCTCGTCGACCTCCCGTCCGGGCTCGGGCCGGCCGACCACGGTCATCGGCCAGCCCGGGCCAGCCTCGCTCGCCCGCGGGGTGACGGTCGCCGTGCGGAACGGTCCGGCCGCGCCGCTCACCCCCGCGGTGTCCTTGGACGACGACAGCTGTCCGGCACTCACCTTGCCCGCGTCGAAGTCGACCGACAGATGTGCGCCACGCTGCTGGGCGAAGGCGTCGTCGAAGGGTGCGCCGGAGACCACCATCAGCGATCCGCCCAGGACGGAAGCGGCCACCGCCATCATCGCGGCGAGCCCGACCACCAGCGTCTGCACCCGGCGCCGTCCCACCCCAGAGCGCACGATTTCGGAGAGCGCGCTCAACGGACGGCCTCCGGGGAGACTGCCTGGGAGGGCACGTCCCCGGTGATCCGGCCGTCGGCGATCCTGACCGTCCGCCGCGTGCAGGACTGGGCGAGGGACAGGTCGTGGGTGACCACGACGAGGGTCTGGCCGTCGGCGTTGAGCTCCGAGAGCAGCCTGCTGACGTCCTGTCCGGCCGCCGTGTCCAGGGCGCCGGTCGGCTCGTCGGCCAGCAGCAGGGGCGGCCGGTTCATCAGCGCCCGGGCGACAGCGACGCGCTGCCGCTCGCCGCCGGACAGCCGCCCCGGATAGGCGCGGGCGTGCCGGTCGACACCGAGGTTCTCCAGGAGTTCCGCCGCCCGCCGGCTCGCCTCGGGGCGTGCCATGCCCGCGAGGCGCGCCGGCAGAACGACATTGTCGGTGACGGTCAGATCGTCGAGCAGGTTGAAGAACTGGAAGACCATGCCGATCTTCGAACGCCGGTAGAGGGCGGCGCCGGACTCGCTCAGCTCGTCCACGCGCACCCCGTCCACGGTGACGGTCCCCGTGTCCGGCCGGTCCAGGCCCGCGATCAGATTGAGCAGCGTGGACTTGCCGCTGCCGGAGGGACCGAGGATCGCTACGGCCTCGCCTCGCCGCACGGTCAGCGACGCCTCGTGCAGGGCGGGCGGGCCGTCGTCGTATCGGCGGCTCACCCCGCGAAGTTCGATCACCGGCACGGTCATGAAAGGGCTCCTTGCGTAGGGTCGGTGGGCTGTGCGCGCTGTGTGAACGCTAGGAGCGGCCCCGGTCCACGCGCGTCGCCCGCCCGGACCCATTGCGGTACCTCGCTGGGACGAGCACCGCACATGTCATCCCTGCGATGTAGGCGTGCGATGTATCCGGTCCGGTGGGAACGGCCTTCGAGTAGGACTCCACCGGCCCGGGCGGCAGCGACAATGAGCCGGTGATGAACGTACGTACGACGCTGGTGCGGCTGCGGAGAGCCGCCCGCGACGCGGTCCGTGATGCCAGGACTCCGAGCGGCCCACCGCTGCGGCCCACTCGGCGCGCCTGGCAGTTCGACGTGCTGGTGGCGCTGGTACTCGGAATTGCCACCGTCTACTACGGCATCGACAACACCGGCGTCGTCGTGCTGCGGGAGGTCGCACCCGGTGTGGAGGTGGCCGTTCCGCGCCCGTACGGCCCTGGTGGCATGGCCTTCATGGTGACCCTCGCAGCGGTCGCCTCCGGTGCTCTGGCGCTGCGCCGCCGCTACCCGCTCGGCGTGTTGTGCGTCGTGACGGCCGCGACACTGGCGACACCACACAGCGTGATGCGGCTGACCTTCTACGCGTTCGTCATCGCCGTGTACAGCGCCGCCGTGCACAGCCCGTACCGGACGGCCACCCTGGCTGCGCTGCCGGTGTCGGTCGTCCTGGTCGGTACCTCGGGGAACTCGGCGACACCGATCGTCCCCAACGAATACATCGCCCTGCTGATCCTGGTGCCGATGGCCGGGGCCGCCGTCGGTCTGCGTACCTGGAAACTCCGTACCGACGAAGGCCGCACCCGGCTCTCCGCCCTGGAGCGCGAGCAGGCGGAGGTCCTGCGCCGGGCCGTCGAGCACGAGCGGGCCAGGATCGCCCGCGAACTGCACGACGTCGTCACGCACAACGTCAGCGTGATGGTCATCCAGGCGGGCGCTGCCCGCAAGATCATGAAAGCCTCCCCGGAGCAGGCCGGCGAGGCACTGCTTGCCGTGGAGGCGGGGGGCCGGGCTGCCATGACCGAACTGCGCCACGTCATGGGCCTGCTCACCATGGACGACCGGGCGGACGGCACGGACGCGGACGCGGGGGCAGAGCTGGCCCCGCAGCCCGGCCTCGACCAGCTGGAGACGCTCATCGGCCGTGTACGGGACACCGGGCTGCGCGTGAGCCTGACCGTGACAGGACCGCCCCGCCCCCTTCCCCCCGGCCTCGAACTCGCCGCCTACCGCGTGGTCCAGGAGGGCTTGACCAACGCCGTGAAGCACGCCGTGGGCGCCACCGCCGCCGTCACGGTCGAGTACGGTCCGCAGCGACTCCGGGTGGAAGTCACCGACACCGGCGGACACCCGGGCGTTTGTACCGGAAGCGGCCGGGGCCTGATCGGTCTGCGCGAGCGTCTCGCCGTCTACGACGGAACCTTGAACACCGGCCGGCGACTCACCGGCGGCTACCGTGTGGAAGCCCTGATCCCCTTGGAGACACCGTGACCGAGCCGCTGCGTGTGCTTCTCGCCGACGACCAGACCCTGGTCCGCACCGGATTCCGGATGATCCTCGGTGCCGACGGCATCGATGTCGTCGCCGAGGCGACCAACGGCCTCGCAGCGGTCGAAGCGGTCAACCGCACCCGCCCCGACGTGGTTCTGATGGATGTCCGGATGCCCGTGATGGACGGTCTGGAGGCCACCCGCCGCATCCTCACCGGGACGGCCGGCGAACCGCGCGTGATCATCCTCACGACCTTCGACCTCGACCGTTACGTCTACGCGGCGCTGTCCGCCGGAGCCAGCGGCTTCCTCCTCAAGGACGTCACCCCCGAGCAGTTGACCGCGGCCGTCCGTACCGTCCGTACCGGCGACACTCTCCTCGCTCCCGCCATCACCCGCCGTCTTGTGCAGCGGTTCACCCGGCGAGGCAGCGACACCGCCGCCCTCCACCGCGACCTCACCTCGCTCACCCCGCGTGAACTGGAGGTCCTCGGCCTGCTGGCCCGAGGACTGAGCAACGCCGAACTCGCCGCACGCCTCCATCTCGCCGAGGCGACCGTCAAGACGCACGTGGCCCGCATCCTCGGCAAGCTCGGACTCCGCGACCGGGTCCAGGCCGTCATCGTCGCCTACGAAACGGGTCTGGTCGGTGTCGGCGAACGCGAGACCAGGACCGAGATCGAGACCGCCGAGCACTCCCCCGAGTGGATGTAGGCCGAAGCCGGCCCGGGACCAGCAGCCGGAACCGTGCCGTACCCCGTACTCGACGTCTCCGCACTGCCGTCCGACGGTCGCCCGACATCCGTGTTCGCCGCAGTGCGGGGGCGGGGCCCGGTCGGCAGCTCGATGTCGCGCTGCTGTGCCGTGTCCGATTCGGACCTGCCGCACAGGTGCACGCGGGCTGCTGGGCTGCTGGTCTCCGGGCGGCGCGTGGTCGACGGCGACGCCCGGCGCGTCCACCGGACGACCGAAGCCGGGAAGAGGGCTTGGCCGGGGACCTTCGGACACGCAAGGAGCCCGGCTGCGAGGTTCCGGGCGACGAGCGCCCTAGCACCGGTCGGCGGTGCGGGGGGTCAGAAGGTGCGCGGGGTCACCAGGCCGGATTCGTAGGCGCGGACCACGAGCTGGGCGCGGTCGCGGACGCTGAGCTTGGCCATGGCCCGGTTGATGTGGGTCTTGGCGGTCGACGGGCTGATGACCATGCGGCCGGCGATCTCGTCGTTGGACAGGCCCTGCGCGGCGAGGGCGACCGCCTCGCGTTCGCGGCTGGTGAGTTCCTCCAGGCCGCCGCCGGTGCGGGTGGGTGGCGGCTGGGTGACGTACCGGTCGATGAGCTTGCGGGTGATCGACGGTGCGAGCAGGGCGTCACCGCGGGCGGCGACACGCACGGCGTGCAGGAAGTCCTCCGGAACGATGTCCTTGACGAGGAACCCGGCGGCACCGGCGCGCAGCGCGTCGAAGACGTACTCGTCCATGCCGTAGTTGGTCAGCATGACGACGTGCACGCCGGCCAGGGCCGGGTCGGCGGCGATGCGCCGGGTCGTCGCGATGCCGTCCATGACAGGCATCTGGATGTCGATGAGCGCGACGTCGGGCAGCTCTGTCCTGACGAGCGTCAGGCCGGACTGGCCGTCGGCCGCCTCGCCCACCACCTCGATGTCGTCCTCGAGGTCGAGCAGCGCGCGGAAGCCGCTGCGCAGAAGCGGCTGGTCGTCGACCAGCACGACCCGGATCACGACGCTCCGCCCAAGGGAAGTTCGGCCCGGACGGTGAAGCCGCCCGCGCTGCGAGGCTCTGTGCGCAGGCGGCCGCCCAGGGCGGTGACGCGTTCGTGCATGCCGAGCAGCCCGAGGCCGGGCGTCGGTGGGGTGTCGGGCACGGCCTTTCCGTCGTCGTCTATGCGAATCGCGAGGGTGCCCGGCTGATGGTCGATCGACACCGAGGCGATGGTGGCGGCGGCGTGCCGGGAGATGTTGGTGAGCGACTCCTGAACGATCCGGTAGGCGGTACGTCCTACTGCGGCCGGCACGGCGTGCGGGTGCCCGTCGATCGTCAACGCCGTCTCCAGACCGGTCATCCGGAACTGCTTCACCAGGTGGGGAATGTCGTCGAGTCCGTGCGGCGGGGCGATGTCGTCGTCGCGCAGCGCCTCCAGGGTCGCGCGCAGTTCCCTGCTCGCCTCCCGGCCGGCTTCCCGGATCGCCAGCAGGGTCACCGGCACCTGCTCACCCCGCCGCCGGGCTACGTGGACGGCGACCTCGGACTGCACCTTGATGACCGAGATCTGGTGGGTGAGCGAGTCGTGCAGCTCCCGGGCGATGCGCAGCCGCTCTTCGTCGGCCCGGCGCATGGCGGTCTCCTCGCGGGTGCGCTCGGCTTCGTCCGCCCGCCGTTCGGCCTGGCGCACGGCCTCTCCCGTGGCAAAGGCGGCGATCAGCCAGGCGATCTCCAGGGTGGTCCGGGCCTGCGTCACGACCTCACGCGCAGGGCCGCCCGGGAAGACCGAGGAGGTGATCAGCAGCGCGGCGAGCAGGCCCACGGACACGGCCAGGGCGACGGTGCGGTACCCGGCACGTACGGCGCTGTACACGGCGACCAGGTAGGAGACGGCGAGTACTTCGAACCCTGCCGCCTGGTATCCGACCGCGCACAGCCCTGCGACGGCCAGCACCACGAGCGGTGCCTGGCGGCGCGCGGCCAGCGCCAGTGCTCCGGCCGCCAGCAGCGCCGTGCCGAGCACCTCGCGGCCCCCGGACGGGTGGGGCCCGGACAGACCGGTACTCAGCAGCAGCGCCGCCACCCCCACAGCGATCGACCAGTCGGTGACCTCGGCCGGAACAGCGAACCGCCCCATTCTCATGGGTGCACCGTAGCCGGATTCGGTGGTGGGCGAGCCCGGCTGACGGACGAGCGGCCGGCTACAGCAGGCGCGGTACATGTGCGTCGCCTGCGGCATCGGCGGTACCCGGATGCCGCGGATGCGGGAGGGAGAAGTGCCTGCGCCTGCTGGACGACCGGCAGGTGACATGGGGCGCATCCTCAAGGCGCAGCACAGCGTTCGACGACGGAGAGAGGTGAGCGGTGATGAATGCTCCAGCAGTACTGGTGGCGGCGGCCGCAGAGGGTGGGATCATCGGCGACGGGCGAACGGGAGCCAACCTGGCCCTCGGGGTAGGCCTGCTCGGCCTGTTGATCGGCTGGCCGGCCCTTGCACGTTCCAGCGGCCGGACCGGCAGGGCGCGCACCGCCGGGATGTCGGCCGTCGTACTGGGGACGGCGGGCACGGTCCTCGCGGTGCTGCACCTGGCCACCTCCAGCGGGGGTCCTGGCACCGGTAACGGCCTTGTCGGCGCCGTGGTCGCTGTCCCGCTGGGGCTGGGCGGCGTGGTTCTCGGTGGCCGGGCGCTGTACGTCTTGCGCCGCGCCGGCCGGTCGGTCGGGATGACTGTCTGACCGCGGGTCACCGCCTGCGTGCGGCCACTGCGCGCCGGACGCCGTAGGCGGCGGCGCCGAGGGCCAGGACCGCGGCACCCCACACCACCGAGGACACCGGGAGGGCGAAGGCCAGGATGAGGCAGCCGGCCAGCCCGAGGCCGGGAATCACCCTGGCCTTGCGGCTCTTGTCCGGGGTGAGGGTCCAGGCGGAGGCGTTGGCGATGGCGTAGTACGCCAGGACGCCGAAGGAGGAGAACCCGATCGCCCCGCGCACGTCCCCGGTCGCGGCGACCACGGCCACGACCGTGCCCACCACGAGTTCGGCGCGGTGCGGCACCTTGTACTTCGGGTGGACCGCGGCCAGGGCGTGGGGCAGGTGCCGATCGCGGGCCATGGCCAGGGTGGTGCGCGAGACACCGAGGATCAGGGCCAGGAGGGATCCGAGCGCCGCCACCGCCCCACCCGCACGCACAACCGGCACCAGCCAGTCGCTGCCTGCCGCCCGGGCCGCGTCCGACAGGGGTGCGGCTGCTTGCGCCAGACCTTGCGGGCCGAGGACACTCAGCACGGAGACGGCGACGGCTGCGTAGACGACCAGCGTGATGCCGAGCGCGATCGAGATTCCCCGGGGGATGGTGCGCTGCGGGTCGCGGACCTCCTCGCCGAGGGTGGCGATGCGCGCGTACCCGGCGAAGGCGAAGAACAGCAGGCCCGCTGCCTGGAGCACCCCGCCGAAGGTCGCGTCGTCCCCGATGCCGAGCCGGGCGGTGCTCGACGCGGACGACGTGAGCGAGGCGGCCACCACGGCGGCAAGCACAGCCAGGACCACGGCGACGATCACCCGGGTCAGCCACGCGGACTTCTGCACCCCGGCGTAGTTCACCGCGGTCAGTCCCACCACGGCCGCCACCGCGACCGCGTGCGCCTGGCCCGGCCACACGTACGAGCCCACCGTGAGAGCCATGGCCGCGCAGGAAGCGGTCTTGCCCACCACGAAGCCCCACCCGGCGAGGTAGCCCCAGAAGTCGCCGAGCCGCTCGCGGCCGTAGACGTAGGTGCCGCCCGAGGCGGGGTACCGCGCGGCAAGCCGTGCTGAGGAGGTGGCATTGCAGAACGCGACCACGGCCGCCAGGGCCAGGCTGATCAGCAGCGCGGAACCGGCCGCGCGCGCTGCCGGTGCGAGTGAGGCGAAGATCCCCGCCCCGATCATCGCCCCCAGGCCGATCACCACGGCGTCGGACACCCCCAGCCGCCGCTGCAACTCGTCCGGCCCTGCGGCCGTCGATGGCTTGCTCATGGCCTCAACCCTCGGCAACTGAGCCGCGTCTCTCACGGACTCCGATATCGGCTGACGATATCGGAGCCGCAACATCGGCTGACGATGCCGGAGCCACTGCGAACCCCAGGCAGACCGCTGCCGCTTCACGGTGCGCCTCGGCCCGGTGGCGCGTTCCCCATCCTGCCCGGACGAGATCCTCGACCACCACCTGCGGAACTACGCCGTCGAGTTCAGGAACTGCCGTCGCCGCCTCGGCAGCCCACACCTGAGACCCCCGGCCGGGCGCCGGGGCCCGCCCCGGCGCCCGTCGGCACGCCCACGGCACTCGTCGTATCCGGCCGGCACACGTTGACCGCTTGCAGTCGCCCGGATCGACCCCCGGCTCCAACTCGGCGGCCCGCTGCCGACACTCCCGCGCGATCGCTCCATTCGGGGCCATCGCCTCCGCCACCCGGTACGCCTCCATCGCCTCGCGGGCACGCCCGAGGCGGCGCAGCGCGCCCGCGCGGACAGCGGGAATTACGTGATTCCCTGCCAGTTGCGTGTGCGTGCCGAGGAAGTCGACGGCGTCCAACTGCACCTGCGGGCCGTCGCGCATCCCGACTGCGACTGCCCTGTGTCCTGACCCGCCCGAAGATCCAAGCCCTGAGGAAACCGATGGTGTTGCTTGTCCGGGGACGCCACAATGCTGAGGTGAACCCTGACCTGTATCCCGATCTGGCGGCTGCGGGTACCGTGGCGGCCGCTCTGGAACGCGTGGCAGGTGGCAACTGCCCACCTTCCAGCGGGGCTCGGCCCAGCCGTCGCCGGACCTGACGACGCCCAGGGAGCCGGGCCGGTTATCTCGGTTCGGCTGGTGAGCCGGCGGTGGATGAGGGTCGCGGCTGTGCCGACGAAGTCTCGGGAGGAGGCGAGTGAACTGTGGCAGACATGCGACCGGAATCGCAGGCGGGTAAGTATGATCAAGCGATGTCTGACATGACGGAAACCACTCCCGGCTGGCTCACGACGGACGAACTGGACATGGCCAGGGCCCGGATGCCCGTCCTCTACGTCGAGGCGGTTCCTGTGCGCGTGGACGAGAGCGGCGATGTCACCAGCATCGGGCTGCTCCTCCGGATCGGCACCGACGGAACCATGAGCCGCGCCCTCGTCTCCGGCCGAGTCCTGCATCACGAGCGAGTCCGTGACGCCCTGCTGCGCCATCTGGAGAAGGATCTCGGTTCGGTGGCCCTGCCGCGTGTACCTGCCTCGCTTCAGCCCTTCACCGTTGCCGAATACTTCCCCACCCAGGGTGTCACCCCGTTCCACGATCCGCGCCAGCACGCGGTGTCCCTCGCTTACGTCGTGCCGGTGACCGGAGACTGCCGCCCGCGGCAGGACGCACTGGACCTGGTGTGGTTCAGCCCGCAGGAGGCGGCCTCACCGGCTGTGCAGAGCGAAATGCCGGGTGGCCACGGTGTGCTGCTGAAGCAGGCTCTGGCCCACATGGGACACACCTACTGACGGATGCCGAGATGACGGGTGCGCACCCCTGATCCGCCCGCATCGGCAAAGGAGGGCCTGCCTGAGATCCGGAGACGGACCAGGCAGGCCCTCAGCTCGGGCGGCCGTGGCCGCGCACGCGCGACTCCCCTCCCCCGCACCGGCTCCCCCCCGCCCGCACATCGCTCACTTCAGGACGCCTTCCAGTACCGCCCGGCCGAGTCCCGTCCGATGGTGGAGCACCCGCACGCCCTGGCGCTGGGAGAGCAGCAGCCCCGCCTCACGAAGCACGGTGGCGTGCCGACTGGCCGTCGACGGCGCGAGGCACAGCGCCGCGGCGATGTCCATCGTGGTCATCGGCCGGTCCAGCAGCCGGAGGAGTTCGGCGCGGGAGGCGCCGATGAGCTGTGCCACCGGGGCGTCCCCGCGGGAGCGGCTGCGTTCGAGCCAGCCGGGTACGGGCGAGAGGGGGTGGACCAGGACCGGCGGCAGTTCCTCGTCGACGAGGGCGAGCGGGGCGCGTACGCAGAAGAAGGCCGGCACAAGGGTGAGCGTCCTGCCCCGCAGGCTCAGTTCACGCTCGACCGGATACGGGGCGCGCAGCCTCCCCTCTCGGTAGCGCCACCCGGGAAGTTGGTCGTACCCGGTGAGCAGGCCCTCGGCGCCGTGACTCAGGACGGCTTGGGCGCGTACGGTCCGGTCGGCTGCCGCCTGCGCGCGCATCGCGGTGAGGTAGGGCTCGACGGCGACCTGATGGTAGGCGCGCAGGGCCGTTCCCAGGCGGTGCAGCGCTTCGGGGCATCCGTCGGCCAGGGTGCGCAGGCCGGGCGGGACAGGGCCTGTCCTGTGCGCGTGGAGCCGTAGGATCTCGGCGCGGAGGCGGCGTCGAGGTGTGGAGAGCAGCCGGTCGAGCCCGGTCTCCAGGTCCGTGTCCCCGCGGCCGGGCGTGAGGAAGTCCGGGAAGTAGGAGCCGTCCGGGCACAGTCGCGTCAGCGCGCGTGTCACCGGGACGAGGCCGGACCGCCGCAGGGCCGAGACCACCTCCCGGCGCCATGCCCCGAAGGTGAGCGGCGCTTGACGGTTCTGCAGGAGGTGCAGACTCAGCGCGGTCTCCCAGAGCGGGTCCACGCCGGACGCGACGCGTAAACGGGCCAGTTCCTGGCTCGTGAAGTCCACCCGTAGCACGCGCACCCCCGGTGGTCACGGACGCCGGTGGCGCCGTCCAGGGAACTCTACGCGCATCACTGAAATGACGCATGCATGCCAGACAGTCGGTGCAGCCGGGCGCCGGCTCGGCCGCCACGTACGGGAGCCCGGCCGGAACCGTGCGCCGGCCGGACCCCCTACGAGCAACCGCGGTGGCTCAGCAGAGCGGGACGCCTGGCAGCTTCGCGTCCGGATGATCGATGTAGATGTTGCTGATGAAGCCGTTCTGGTCACGCAGCTTGCTCCACCAGTTGTTGCTGTATCCCTCGGCGTTGACGGTGTCGCCCTGCTTCTGGCACAGCACGCGCACAGCCGTCGGACCGGCGAGGGTGGTGACGACGGGCGCGCTGACGCGGGCGTCCGACCGGACGTTCACCCCGCTGCCCCACGTGTTGAAGGGGAGGCCGGCACCGCCGCAGCCGTTGTCGCTCGTCAGATACGCCTGGTTGTAGCTGCCGGGGTAGGAGAGGGCCGCGCCGTTGATGACGATGTTCTGGCCCACCCCGTTGAGCAGTTGCTCGTAGTGGATGTGTGCCCCGGAGGAGTTGCCCGTGCTGCCGGTGACACCGATCTGCTGCCCCTGCGCGACGAACGCGCCGCTGGGGACGGAGTAGGCGGAGAGGTGGAAGTAGTACGTCTTCCAGCCGCCGCCGTGGTCGATGGCCACGTAGTTTCCGGCACCGCTCGGCTGCGAGTAACGGGTCGCCGTGCCGGCCGCAGAGGCGAGCACCGGGGTGCCTGCCGTCGCACCGCCGTCGGAGCGCACGAAGTCCAGTGCCCGGCGCACTTCGGCCGAGTGGTGGCTGTACGTCCAGCGCTGGCCGCAGGGGTAGGGCGCCTTGAACGCGGGTGCGGCCGTCGTACCGGCCTCCCCTGCCTGGGCCGGGGCGACCGACAAGCCGGCGAGGGCCGTCAAGGCGGCGACGAACAGGACTGGAAGGCGTCTGAGGAACCTCACGAATGCTCCTAGGTAGGGTAGGCGGCCCGGACGGAGCCGGGTCGAGGCCCGGTGAGCTGCCGGAAACGTAGCGGGGGCACCTACCGCTGACAAGCGTGCGCCGGGCTCCTTCGAGCAGGGACGAAATGCTTGCGCCTCCCGCGTCAGTGAGGGCGGGCAGCGTGGTCCAGCAGGCGGACGCCCATGGCGCCGTTTGCACCCCCGCAGGCCGCGCAGGTGAGCCGGTGCTGCTGTGCTGGAAGGGCTGACACCTGGGTACTCGCCCGGGCATCCGGTCGCCGGTCCAGTGGAGGGCAGGGCAATGTCGAGCAGTGCGAATGACAGGCATCAGGGCGCGACGGCGGGTGAACGGCCTCGGAGTCTGCGGTTGCCGGGGATCATCCTCGGTGTGGGTCTGGGTGGCTTCGTGGACGGGATCCTGTTGCATCAGCTGCTGCAGTGGCATCACATGCTGACCAGCACCAACGACGACCGGATCGGAGTGAAGTACTACCCGGCGAACACCGTGTCCGGTCTGGAGATGAACACGGTGTGGGACGGGATCTTCCACGCGATCTGCTGGGTGGCGGTACTCGCCGGTTTGGCGATCCTGTACGCGCGGGTGACGCACCGGCGGCGCCGCGTGTGGACGTCCCCGGCGTTGTGGGGCTGGATTTTGGTCGGCTGGGGTCTGTTCAACCTCGTCGAGGGCGTCCTCGACCATCACATCCTGGGGATCCACCACGTCTACGCCGGTGACCAGCAGATCTGGTGGGACCTGGGCTTCCTGCTGCTGGGCGCCATCCTGGCCGCGGTGGGCTGGCTGGTGCAGCACCGGGCGAGGCCCTTCGACCCGGAGAGCGGCGGGCCGGTACGGGTGGCGCGGCAGGCATGACGGACAACCCCGCACATCACCACCAGGAGACCGGCGGTCTGCCACTGGACGTTCTGCCGCCGGCGGTGTTCGTCGGGCTGTTGGCGGGCGCCTACGTGCTGCTGGCGTGGCGCGCGCGCCGGCGCAACCCCCAGGCCGGGTGGAGCCGGTGGCGCACCGGATGGTTCCTGGCCGGGTGTGCGCTGCTGGCGGCCGGGCTGCTGCCCCCTGTCGCGCCGTGGGCGCACGGCGACTTCCGCGGCCACATGCTCCAGCACCTGCTGATCGGCATGTACGCACCGCTGGGGCTGGTGCTGGGAGCACCGGTCACGCTGCTGCTGCGGAACCTGCGCCCTGAGACGGGGCGGCGCCTGATCGGCCTGGTCCGGAGCCGGCCGATGCACGTGCCGGCCCATCCGGTCAGCGCTCTTGTGCTCGGTGTCGGCACGCTGGGGCTGCTGTACTTCACGCCGCTCTACAACACGATGTCGGCGAACACCTGGCTGCACTGGCTGCTGCACGCCCACTTCCTGCTCGCCGGGTGTGTGTTCGCCTACGTCATCGCCGGACCCGACCCGGCCCCGGCCCGGCCGGGTGTGCCGGTGCGGCTGGTGGTGCTGGGCGTGGCCGTGGTCGCGCACGCGGTGATCTCGCAGCTCATGTACGGCGGCTTCGGCATCGACATCCACGCCCCCGTCGACCAGGTCCAGGGCGGCGCTCAGATCATGTACTACGGAGGCGACATCGCCGAGCTGCTCCTGGCCGCCGCCCTGGTGGCGACCTGGCGCCCCCAGCCCGCCGGGCCCCGCGGCGGCGGCGCCGACGGGAGGCGCGGCCCGCGGTGGCGTAAGCCGCGCACGCCTTTCGCTGCCGTCGATGGGACATAACCCCACGAGCAGGACGACCGCCGCGTGCATCCGAACCCCAGCTGTCCTCGATCGGCATCGCGCACGCGGCAGGCACTGGGGAGGGCAGGGTCCAGAAGCGCGGGTGCGGCCGGCGTCCGCACCCGCCCGGCGCAGAACCGCCCTCTGCTGTGGTCCGGGCTCCGCGTGCTGTCGCGCAGAATCCTGCCCGTACGGACTCACCCACTCCCGCGGGCATCCGGGGTGTCCGCTGTCTCGACAGCGCTGGGCCGGGTATACGGGACGACGTGAAAACTCCCCCCGCAACGCTCCCGGCATCGCAGGCGCCGGCCACGCTCAAGAAGTCCCTGACCACCCCGCTGCTCTACTTCTTCATCCTCGGCGACGTCCTCGGTGCGGGGGTGTACGTCCTGGTGGGTCAGGTCGCCGCGAAATCGGGCGGCGCCGTGTGGGCGCCCCTGCTCGCGGCGTTGACTCTGGCCCTGCTGACAGCGGCCTCCTACGCGGAACTGGTCACCAAATATCCGCGCGCGGGCGGTGCCTCGCATTACGCCACCTTGGCCTACGGGCCGTTCGTCGGGTTCTTCGCCGGCTTCTGCATGCTCGCCGCCGGAGTCGTGTCGGTGGCCGCCCTGGCCCGCGGATTCGGCGGCGACTACCTGTCCGAGTTCGTCTCTCTTCCCCTCGTGCTCGTGACGATCGTCTTCCTGGTCGCGCTGGCGCTACTGAACGCCCGAGGGATCAGCGAGTCGACCCGGGCCAATGTCGTCGCCACGATCGTCGAGGTCAGCGGGCTGCTGCTCGTGATCGGACTCGGAGCCTGGATCGTGTTGCGCGGCGACGGCGACGCGGGAAGGCTGACGGAGTTGGGTACCGCGAGCGAGGGGCCCGTAGCAGCCCTCCTGAGCGGAGCGGTGCTCGCCTACTACTCCTTCGTGGGGTTCGAGACCTCCGTCAACGTGGCCGAGGAAACCCGTGACCCCCGCCGCTCATATCCAAGGGCACTGTTCGGCGCTCTCATCACGGCGGGCGCGGTGTACGCCTTGGTCGGAGCCGCAGCCGCGGCGGCCGTGCCGACCGAAAGGCTCGCCGGGTCGAGCGGGCCGCTCCTCGAGGTCGTCCGGGCCGCCGGCGGGGTGCCTACGGAACTCTTCAGTGCCATCGCCCTGGTGGCCGTCGCGAACGGGGCACTGCTGACGGGCATCATGTCCTCACGCCTGGCCTACGGCATGGCGCGGGACGGTCTCCTGCCCAGCTTCCTGACGAAGGTGCTGCCCCGTCGGCGCACCCCCTGGGCCGCGATCGCCGCAACCACCGGCCTCGCGCTGCTCCTGGCGCTGACCGGGGATGTCTCCACACTGGCCTCCACTCTGGTCCTGCTTCTCCTCGTGGTCTTCTTCCTCGTCAACACCGCGCTCCTGGTGCTGCGTCGCGATCCCGCCCCTCGCGAGCACTTCCGGGCACCGACGGCCGTACCCGTACTCGGAGCTGTGTCCTGCGTCGCGCTGGCCACGCGTATCGAGCAGGAGGTCTGGCTGAGAGGGCTCCTCGTACTGGCTGTCGGCGCGGCGCTCGGCGTCATCGCCGCGGCACGGTCACGGCGCGGCCAGGGTTGAACCCGGTCCGGTCTGCGGCGGCCCCTGCGGGCCGGCGGGCGGGAGGAGGGCGCGGGTGACGTCATCAGCGGATCGCCCGGGGCAGGTCCGGTTCACCAGCGGCTGTGATGACCGGGCTCCCGCCGTCGAGCAGTGCGGCCTCGGCGGGCGGGCTCAGCGCCTCGGCAGGCGGTGCAGGACGACCTCGCAGAGGGCCCCGTCCGCCAGCGTGCACGTCATGTACGTGCAGTACGGCTGCCGCCTGCGGTCCGTCGGCGACCCGGGGTTCAGCAGGCGCAGCCCACCCGGAGCCTCGGTGTCCCAGGGGATGTGGCTGTGGCCGAAGACGAGGACGTCCAGGTCCGGGTACAGCTCGGCGCAGCGCGCCTCCCGGCCGCGGGCGGGCCCTGTCTCGTGGACGACGCCCCACCACAGGCCCCCGAGCCGGACGCGGGCCACCTCCGGCAGCCGGGCCCGCAGATCCGGGCCGTCGTTGTTGCCGTACACCCCGATCAGGCGTCGCGCCCGTCCCTCCAGCAGGTCCAGGGTGGCCGCCTCGACCCAGTCCCCGGCGTGGACCACGACGTCCGCCCGTTCCGTCTCGCGCAGCACTTCGTCCGGGAGCCGCCTGGCGCGCAGGGGCACATGGGTGTCCGAAAGCAGCAGCAGCCGTACAGGAGCGTCCTTCGCGATCGTGGCCTCGTCCATCGGCTTGTCCTCGTCCATCGGCTCCTTCTTCTCCTCGTCCTCGCCCGGTCCACCGGCGGGGAGGGCCTTGACCCGGCAAGGGGCCCACACCAGCGTGGCGGCGGAGCAATGACAGCCTGCGGCCTCGCGTCTCCGGCGAAAGCACCACGGCCTGTGACGGCGGGATCTCTCCAGGACTTCAGCCGAGGACCGGCCCCGGCAAAGGCTGGATGAGGCGTCCTGAGACACTGTCCTTCCATGACCAAGCCCTCCGCGACGCGCCGGTTCGTGCGACACTCCACGCTCACACCGCGCTTCTCCAGCGGACCCGCCGACCCGGTGTAGAGATTTCGCGGAGGAAAGCGTGTTTCCATGTTCGGGAGGGGACATCGGACGGCAAGGGGGGCACAGCGTGCCGGTGGCGGGAAGGGGTGCGGCGCACCCTGGGCCGGAGTCGCAGGAGGGGCGTCACTCCAGCGTGGTCTTCTCCGACGACGAGCAGTGGGCGGAGCACCTCTGCGCCTTCGTGCACGACGGGCTGGAAAAGGGCGAGCACGTCCACTACTTCGCGGACACCACTTCCCCGGAACGGGTGCTGCGCGCGCTTGCCGACGCGGGCATCGACGGGGCGGGCGCCGCGGCGCGAGGGCAGTTGTCCGTGTCGGTCGCCGCGCGGACGTACCTGGCCGGTGCCACCTTCGACCCGGACGCGATGATCGGACTGTGGTTCGACACGGCGGAAGCGGCCCGTGCCTCGGGTTACCGAGGAGTGCGGGTGGTCGGAGAGATGTCCTGGGGAGCGAGGGACATCGCCGGCGCCGACAGGCTGCTGGAGTACGAGCTGCGCATACACGAGGAGGTCTTCGCACATCTGCCGCTGACGGCGTGGTGCTTCTACGACCGCCGCCTGATGTCCTCCGAGTACGCGAATGTCCTGGCCGGCGCCCACCTGACGCACAGAGGTGAACCGTACGGCGTACCGGCCCTGCGGGTGGCGCCACTGACAGACCGGCCCGGGCTGCTGATGTCCGGGTCGGCGGGTTACGACACACGGGAAGCGGTCGCCGCCGCGGCGGCCGTCCTCTCAGGCGCGGCCCCCCGGATGGAGCTGGACCTCGCGGCGCTGCGTCACCTCGACGCGGCGTCGCTGGCCACGCTGGCCTACGCCGCGGCCGGGCGGCGGGGTGGCGCGCCGCTCAAGGTCCGGCAGGCCCCTTCGCCCCTGAGGCGACTACTGCAACTGTTCCCGGAGCTCGACTCCGTGGTGGAGGTCGTGGACCGATGACAACGCACGAGCCGACCTCGGCCGTCCCCGGCCGGCAGGCCGCCTTTTACCACCCGGCTCTTTTCTACGGCACCGAGGACGAGTACCTCGACGGTGTCGGGACGTTCGTCCAGGACGCCTTGGAGCAAGAGCATTCCGTGCTGGTGGCCGTGCCCGGCCCGACCCTTCCGCTGCTGCAGGACTTCGTCGAGGGCAACCGCAGTCACGTCACGTGGGTGGACATGCGTCAGGCGGGGCGCAACCCGGGCCGCATCCTGTCGATGCTCCAGGAGTTCGCCGACCGTGCCGCGGCCGCGGGCTCACAGTCCTCGATAGTCGGAGAGCCGATCTGGGTCGGGCGTACGGCGGCGGAGGCGTGGGAGGCGACGCGCCACGAAGCGCTCATCAACCTGGCCTTCACCGGACGCCCGGTCAGCATCCTCTGTCCCTACGACACGGCCTTGCCCGAGGACGTGCTGGCACAGGCTCACCGCACCCACCCGGTGGTCGGAGCCCCGGGGGCGTATCGCGCCAGCTCCCGCTACACGGATCCCCATGAGGTCTCTCGCGACTGCGACACCCCGCTGCCCGAGCCATCGGATGCGGTCGTCATCCCGTTCGGCGAGCAGGCCCTGGCCTTCGTGCGTGACGAGGCCGACCGCTGGGCGGCCGCCGCCGGTCTGCCGCCGGTCCGCCGCACGGACTGGCTCCTCGCCATCGGTGAGGCGACCAGCAACTCGGTGCGTCACGGAGGAGGCCGCGGGACTATGCGCCTGTGGTGTGCCGACGGTGAGCTGGTCGCGGAGATCCGCGACCAGGGGCTTCTGGCCGATCCCCTCACGGGCCGCCGCCGGCCCGACCCTCGGGCGGCCACCGGCGGCCGAGGTGTGTGGATCATGCATCAGGTGTGCGATCTGGTCGAGTTCCGCACGGTGGCGCAGGGGCTCGTCCTGCGTCTCCACATGGGACTGGACTGAGCCGGGGGCGTTCTCCGCGGCGGAGCCCACCCACCCTGGCGCTGTCACGGGCGTTCCGCCAACCGGCGCAGAGCCGCGAGGAGTTCCCGATTGCTCGTACCTTTGAGTACGTACTCGGAGACCCCTGCGCTAGTCATCCGTCCGACCGATCCTTTGTCGTCGTACGCGGAGAACGCCACGATGCGGCTGCCCGGTGAGCACCGCGCCATGTCCCTGGCGACGGAGGGGCCGTCCCCCGGGAAACGGACGTCCAGGACGACGAGGTCCGGGCGATGACGTCCGGCGAGGCGGAGCGCCTCCTCACCGTCGCACGCGGTGGCCACGACCTCCATGTCGGGCTGAGCCCCGATAACCTCGCTCAGGGTCTCCAGGAGCAGCACGTTGTCGTCACAGAGCAGCACGCTGAACGGTGCGCCGGGAGAGCGGTCCGATGCCGCTGCGGTCACGGGGCACCGTCCCTCGGCTCCGAACTCGGAAGCGGCAGCGGGTTGGGCACCCAGAACTCGACGCTCGTCCCCGTTCCGGGGCGGCTGTGCATGGACCACCACCCGCCGGCCGTCTCGGCTCTCTCCCGCATCTCGATGACCCCGAAGTGCTCGCGGGTGCCGTCCATGGACATCGGTTCGCCGGTTCCGTCGTCGACGACGTGGGTCAGGATGCCGCCGTCGCCGGACTTGACGCGGACGTCGACCCTGCTCGCACGCGCGTGTTTGTGCACGTTGAGCAATGCTTCCTGAACGATTCGGAAGATGGTGATGGCCGTCTCGGGCGTGGGCGTACGGTCCAGCTGGTGATCGAACGTATAGGTCATCCCCCAGGAGGAGCGCACGACATCCTCCAGATGGCTGGTGAGCCCTTCGATCAGGCCATGCCTGTCGATCCCGGGCGGATGCAGCCGGAAGGTCAGACTCCGGAGGCGCCCGATCGCTTCACGCACCGTCGTGTCGAGACGCTGAAGTTCCGCGGCGTGGGCCTCCGGCACCCGTTCCGCCAGTAGTTCCAGCCGCATCGCCACGGCGACCATGGCCTGGATTGAGTCGTCGTGGACGTCCCACGCGATACGGCGCCGTTCCGTCTCCTGCGCCTGGACCAGGTGATCGAACAGCCGCCGCCGCTCGCTGAGAGCCTGTTGCGCCGCTCGTCGCTCGGACATGTCGCGGGTGACCTTGCCGAACCCCTGCAGTACGCCTTTCTCGTCCCACAGAGCGGTGATGACCACGTTCGCCCAGAACCGGGAGCCGTCCTGGCGGACGCGCCAGCCCTCGTCCTCCAGCCTCCCGTCGGCCACTGCGGTTTCCAGCTCCCACTGCGGCTTGCCCGACAACTGGTCCTCGGGCGGGTAGAAGACCGAGAAGTGCTGGCCGAGGATGTCCGCGGCCCCGTAACCCTTGATCCGTTCGGCCCCCGCGTTCCAGCTGATGATGTAGCCCTGCGGGTCGAGCATGAAGATGCCGTAGTCCAGCACGCCCTGAACCAGCAGCGTGAAGGCCGTTTCCGACAAGGGAGCAGCCTGCTTGCGCGCCCACTTCTGCGGGCGTGGTTCCCGGGTCACTCGAGGAGCCCTTCACGTCGCGCGATCGTCACGGCTTCCAGTTGGGAGCGCGCCCCCAGCTTCTCCAGTACGCGCTGCACGTGGTTGCGCCCAGTGTTCAGGGCGACCCCCAGCTCCTCACTGATCTCCGCGGTGGTCCGTCCCTCCCCCAGGAGCCCAAGCGCTTCCCGCTCGCGCGGAGTCAGGTTCGCACCGACCCCCGGCGCACGGCCGGTCAGCCGTCCCAGCACGTCACCGAGCACGTCCTGGCTGAACACCGTCTCGCCCGCCGCCACCCTGCGTACGGAATCCTCGAGTTCTCTCAGACCGCGCGCCTTCAGGAGCAGTCCGGCTCCCCCGGTCTCCGCGACGCGGGCGGCCACCGACCCGCTGCCCTCGGCAGCGAGGATCAGCACTCGCACGTCCGGCACGAGGGCGCGCAGGTCGGCGATGGCGTTCACCCCGTCACCGTCCGGCAGGCGCCGGTCCATGAGTACGACATCCGGCTCGCAGCGCCGCGTGTCGGCCAGCGCCGATGCCACCGAAGCCGCACGCGCCACGACCTGAAGGTCGGGCGAGCGCTCAAGGGCGAGACAGATCGCCTCGGCCACCATGTCATGGTCCTCTACCAAGAGGATCCTGACCGGTCGGCGGTGCGGGGACGGTGAGGGCATTGGTGCATCCTTAGCTGGCGGACCGCATGATCATGCCAGAAGGTCCCGGAAGGACGCCTGGGCGGTTGCCTTCTTGGCGGCGGTGGCCTCGTCGGCGGCGGTCGCCGCGAGTTCCGCGTCACAGCGGATCGCGGCCGTCCCCGAAGCGCGAGTCGGCTCCGAGTTCGTGACCGCGTTCCCTCCGGTGAAGACGTGGTCGGCTCCGATGAGGGAGAGCAGTCGTGCCAACTGGCTGCCGACCCCTTCCACGACGAGATCCACACCTGCCCGGAGCACGGCCGCCCGCGCCCTGAGCAATGCGCTCAGTCCGGCGCAGTCACAGAAGGAGACACCGGTCAGATCCAGGCAAAGGCTCACCGGCTGCTCCGCCAGACCGGCCGTTACCGCTTCCCGGACTTGAGGGGCGGTGTCCAGGTCGAGTTCGCCGACGAGAGTCACTCGCGCGACGCCCGAAAGAACCATGACATTCGACGCGAACGGATGGGCGGTCACAGCGAGCCGCACCTTTCCTCGCTCACGTGCTGCGCGTCCCTGCACCGCAAGGTCCCACGAACCCTGCAAGCGGAGAGGCCACCTGTCGTCAGCCGTCGCATCACTACCCCATAGCGCGAGGACACCAGTGTTGACTAGTGAATCCGCACTAGGCGAGGAAGTCAAGCGTGCCACCGGAAGGGGCGGCGACGGTCGGCGTAGCTGCGCGGACGCGCTTTCGAATAGCCCGGTATCTCCCAACGGGCGGACCGCTGTCCTGCACCACCGGGAGGCGGGCATGAATCGGCACGGCACCCGTCCGGGATGCCGGACGGGTGCCGTGGGGCTGAGCGGTCAGTGAGCCCGGACGACTGCGCGGACGCTGTCGATGGACCCGCAGTCGGCTTTCAGGTGCTTCCTGCGGTCGCGGAGAAAGACCTCGCCGAGTTCGGCCCGGCGCTCCTCCGGAACGTTCTCCCGGGCCCCGTTGAGGATCGTGCGCTCCTCCTCGTCGAGGTGGTGCGTGACGGCCGTCGCGAGTTCCTCCAGCTTCTCGTCCCACTCGTCCGAGCCGACCTCTTCCACCTCCATCAGGGCGAGCAACGCCTCGTTGCCCTCGTGGTGCTCCTCTTCTCCGTGCTCGACCGCCTCGCTGTCCACGTTCCGGAAGCGCTTCAGGGCGGGGTAGATCTCGGTCTCCTCCGCCTCCCCGTGGGCGATCAGGAGTGCGGCGAAGTCCCTCAGGGCCGCCTCACGGTCCTCCTCGACACTCCGCATCCGTCGCAGCAAGTCCTCCATGGTGCGATGGTCCTCGAGAATCGCGGCCACCACGTCACGCGCTTCGGACATCACAAGCTCCTCTCCTCGAACAGTGCTCCGCTGGTACCCCCGCGAGGGGCAGGTAAGCGGAGGCGGCGACGCGGGCGCCGACGGCGCCGCGGGAGGGTCGGTCAGGGCGCCGATGAGGGCCTGGGCGTGGTTGCGGCCGCTGCCTCGACCGTGGCGTCGAGCGAGCGGAAGGCGAAGAGGACGGTGCGGGTGCCGCCGCCGCCGGAACGACCCACCCTCGAAACAGTTCGGCCGTGGGCAGGACGGGGATCAGGGTCGGAGGCGATCGTTGAGCACCAAACCGGCAACTGCGCGCTCCCCAAGATCCCTGTCATCATGAGCCTGACACATCGCCCCGCCCTTGAGGAGCCCACCGATCATGCGCATGACCCGTCTCGTCACTTTCGGCATGGCCACCGCGCTCGCCCTCACCGGCGCACTCGTCGCCGGCCCCATGGCCGGCGCCGCAGCCCAGGCCGGCTGCCAGTACAAGGTCGTGTGGCCGACCGCCGGCGTCTACGAGAATCCGAATCCGAACAGTGTCGTCGTCAAGACCAAGCACGCCGGCGACATCGTCGGCGCATCGACGTGCGAGGGCGCGTCCTACAACGAGTACGACTACGTACTGGTCGCCACGGATGCGGCAGCCGACGGACGAGGCTGGATGCGCGCCGAAGCGGTTGTCAGCGTCTGACGGTGGACCAGGGGAGACGCGGGCAGCATCGAAGTCCGGCCCCCGCCATCAGGCTCGGGGCCGGCTGGAGATGAAAAGCAGGCTTCCGATGGTGTCCAGCAGACCGGGCCGATGCATTCGATCACGGGCGACTGGGTCCCGCCCTACGTCGACGAGGCGGTGCAGCGGCTCATGAGCGGGGCACGGCTGGTGGCGAAGGCATGCTCCTGAACCGCAGGACGTACGAGGTCTTCGCCGCCACGTGCCCGTACGCCGATATGAACCACCCCGCCGTGGCCGCGATGAACGCGAAGCCCAAGTACGCGGCTTCCCGCACACTCGGAGATTCGAGGTGGGCGAACTCGGCACGGTGAGGGCAGCCATTCCAGAGATCTCCCAACACGTCTCCCACAGGCACTTGGTCGAGGCCCTGCGAACCGACGCCCGCGTCGCGGAGCCCGCGGAGGCCGGACGGGCACAGGAGTACGCGGACGATCTGGCAGAAGCCGTCCAGGAAGAGAACCCGGCCCGTATCGACCGCGTCCCCGGCCGGGTCAACGCTCTTCTGGCGACTGCGGCATCTGCGTTCTCGCTCACCAGAGGGCTCTTGCCGCCCGGCAGCCCTTGAGCAGGACATCGGCGGGTGTGGGGGCGAGGACGACGCCGATACCGATACGTACCGGGCAACCTTGCACCTCACGGTGATGTCAGGATGACTGGTACACGAACCGGCTGGGCGTCATCGAGCGGGACCAAGAATGCGCAGCCTGGGAGTTCATGTGGTCGACAATGAGCGCATGGACGTCCCTGAGCTGCTCGAATCAGTCCTTCTGCTGGTTCCGGAGGAGGCAGCCACCGAGAACGACATCACGGTGCGAGACATCTGGGACCACCTCGTCCACGACGAGTGGGAGATCGCCGTGGGGCTGCTGGAGGAGCTCGGGGACGGCGGCCCGCTCCCCCTCTCATTCTGGGAGGAACTCGCCGACGCGGCTGAGCAGCTCCGGCTCGAACGGAGCGCGGCATGGTGTCACTGGCGGTGCTCCGAGCTCCGCAACGGCGTCATCCGGGCGGATCTGACGCTCTGTCCTGCCGCTGAGGCGCGACGTACGACGGCAATCTCCGGCGCGGGCGCTCTGCGGCCCATGTGGGACATCGGGCACCTCTCCCCCACCGGTGGACCTGCGGTCAGCATCGCCGCGCTCTGGGTCGAGAACATGCCCGCTCTGGAGCCCGGCGGGCGAGCCGCGGTTCGCCTGGTGCCCCTCACTCCCTCCCACTGGACGCATGTCCGCCCCGGCCAGCAGATCACCATGCACGAGGACCGAACCGTGGCCGGCACCGCAGTGATCCTGGAGGTTCACGGCCCTGCCACCATCGTGTCGGCGCCATGACGTGCACAGCTCGCCGCTTCCTTCCTGAGCGTGTATCCCCTTACCGGGTCGCGCACTTGCAGGAGAGTGCCGCCATCAGCAGGAAGGAAGGCCGACCATGATCCTCCCGACGGTCAGAGACCCTCGCTTCGTGACGATCCGCCGCGGTGGGACCCTCACCGATTCGGACCACCACCTCCTCGCCCTCTGGGCGGCAGTTTGCGCGGAGCACGTCCTCGGCCTTTTCGAGTCGGCTCAACCCGAGGACCCGCGGCCGCGCCAGGCGATCGAGCATGCGCGTGCATGGGTGCGTGGCGAGGTGAAGATGATGCAGGCCCGCGCGGCGGGCGGTCACGCAATGGGCGCGGCCCGAGATCTGCGTGGCGCGCCACGGCATGCGGCGTACGCCGCCGGACAGGCCGGGGCTGTCGCCCATGTCGCCGCACACGAGCTCGGTGCGGCGGCCTATGCGATCAAGGCCGCACGCGCTGCCGCGTCGCAGGGCGAGAGCGAGGCCGCGGGACGACTCGAGTGCCAGTGGCAGCGTGACCAGCTCCCGGAGGCGATTCGCGAGCTCGTGCTTGACGACCAGCGCTTGCGGAACGACATCTGCTGGTCGGTGTTCGACTGCTGACGCGCCGGACCGCGGCGTACGGGCCCGCCGGTGAGACGTCGTGGGCCCGGAGGCTCGCCCCTGCGAGGGAGCGACCGGAACCGGGTGGGCGCGTGCCTGGGCCGGGACGCGACGCGGTTGCCGCCTACGAGTTCAGTGCCTCGTCGAAGCGGGCGTACGCCTCCTCGTCGAAGAGCACGAACCGGACCTCGGTGACCGGGGGGAGCGCGGCCTTGCGGACCGTGCGCACAGCGATCCGCGCTCCGTCGTCGAGAGGCCATCCGTAGATGCCCGTCGAGATCGCCGGGAAAGCAACCGTCCGGGCTCCCAGCTCCGACGCCACCCGCAACGACTCCCGGTAGCAGGAGGCCAGCAAATCGGAACGGTCCTCCGTACGCGACCAGACCGGGCCCACAGTGTGGACGACGTGTTCCGCGTGCAGCCGACCGGCCGTCGTCGCCACCGCCTGCCCGGTCGGCAGGCCTTTACCGTAGTGCGAGGCTCTCAGTTCTCGGCAGGCCGCGAGGATTTCCGGTCCGCCACGCCGGTGGATCGCGCCGTCCACGCCGCCACCGCCCAGGAGCGAGGAATTGGCCGCGTTGACCAGGACGTCAGCGTGCTGCTCGGTGATGTCCCCGCGCACGAGAGTGATCGTCAGTGGTGTCGTCATGGGACCATCCTGCCTCCCCCGGCCGCCCGGCAACGGCATGTGCGGGCCAGGGGCGGGCCACCAGCCGGTGCCGACCAACGGCGCCCGCCCCCTGCCGCCCGAGACCGTCGTCGCCTTGGCGTCAACGCCGCTGATCACAAACCCAATTGTGGACACGCACCCGGCCCCACCCCGGCCGGGCAGGTCGGTCCAGGTCAGGTGAGGCCGAGTCCGGGGCGGCGGGGGCGGGGGCGGACCGGGTCCGCGTGGATCCGGTCAGCCGATCGCGCGCAGCAGCAGCCGCACCATTCCTATGATTCCTCGCCCGATCCACCCGAGCAGCCCCGTCTCCACCGCCAGCTCGGCGGCGTCCGCGGCCGTCTCCGGGCGGTCCGACCGGGCGCGGCACCGGGAGCAGGAACCGGGCCAACGGCGCTTTGACGCACCGCACTTCTTACACATCACCATGATCCCATTCTCTCCTGGCCGCCCAACGCCCTGCACCCGCAGCTATGCCCGCCGGCGCACCTTCCGCGTCGGTACTCAGCCACGGCTGCTCCGCGACCTCCCGCCCGTCGTGGGAGCCGTCGCCGGCCGACGCCGCGAGTCCGGAAGACCTGTTCCAGAGACAGTGGCAGAACCGCAGGACCCTGCTCGACGACTTCAAGCCCTACCTGCCCGGCCGAAGGGCTGAGGGCTGAGGGCTGAGGGCTGAGGGCTGCGCGAACGCCTGGACCCGGCGGGAAGAGATCAAGACTCACGGATACACCGGCGGCTACGGAGTCGTCCGTGCCCACCTCCAGCCGTTCCGCACATCCCCGACCGTACCCGCGGCCCGTCCGGCGTCCTCACGCATGGTCACCGGCTGGATCCTGACGCACCCCGGCACCCTGCCGGAGCAGCGAGCGCCTGAAACTCAAATCCGTTCTCGATTGCCGCCCTGCACTCAATGCCCTCACCAGGTACGTCCGCGTGTACGGGAAGATGCTCGCCCAGCTTCAGGGTGACCAGCTCCCGCAATGGATCACGGCGGTCCGCTCTGACGACCTGCCCAGCCTCCACACCTTCGTCAACAGCCTCGAACGGGATCTCGCGGCTGTCACCGCCGGCCTGGCACTGCCCTGCCGCTCCGGCATCGTCGAAGGCCACGTCAACAGGATCAAATGATCAGACGCCAGATGTACGGCCGGGCCGGGGTCGCCTCATTGCGGAAACGAGTCCTGCCGGCATCCTGACGGGCCGTCACGAGCTCTGCTGGAGCCGCTCCGCACCCTGCGCAGGGGTGTCGTAGTAGCCGGGCCGTGCAAGCAGGACCGAGCTGAAGTAGTAGCCCTGTTGTTCTTCCGGCTCATCGTCCGCTGCGAACGGACGCCAGAAGCTCAACAGCAAGTCCGGGGCGATGAATGAAGCATCGTCGTCAGGATCTTCGTCGATCGAGGTGAACTCCCCGACGCGCCGGACAACCTCGCGAGCTGGAAGCCCGAACACGTCCACACTCCGGAACAGGACTCGGTCCGTCTGGGACGACGGCCTTCCCAACTCGGTGGCTTCAAGCATCTCGCGCACGCAGTGGATGCTGATCATCAGCCCACTGGGACGGAAGATGTGCTGCCCCGGCCGATCAGACTCCGAGATCGCAGAGAGATCGCGGAGCGAGTCCAGCGCCGTACTGGCCGCGTGTCGAGTCATACCGATCCGCAACGGGCCAACGCCGGTCGGTGGGGCGAGGTCGAAGTCCATACCGGCATGATCTCAACCGGACCCGTCAAGGAGCCACGAGGGGCCATCCAGTCCCGCAGGCTACAGAGCGTGAGATCCACAGAAGTTGGACCAGAACCCGAAATGCGACAACACCAAGGGGCGGTCGGGTCGGGATCCGGGCCCTGACGTACCTTCGGGCCTATGATGCAGGCCCTGAAAACCCGGCTGGTGGCCCTGTGAGTGGCTGGTGGGTCTTCCTGGAGGAACAGACCTGCCGGGAGGTGGACGCCGCCGTGCTGCGGGATCGTCGGTTGCCCGCGGTCAGGTCCGTCTGGGAGGCATTGCGTCCGCTGGGGGTAGGCCTGCACGAGGCCGAGCGGGTGGTCCACGCGCGATACCAGGCCCTCGGCGAACGGGTGCAGCGCACACCGCCGGATCCGCTCGACCTTCCGTCCCTCGCAGCGCGCGCCGCAGCCCTCCCGGGCCGTGTGGCGGCGGTGGAGGCGTTTTGGGACGGCGATACCGTGCACGACTGGTTCGTGCTCCTGGTCGCGGTCCTGGATTCCCCAGACGGGGAGTGCCACCTGGCGACCGTCTACCACCGCCCGGACGGCTCTCCGCCCGGCGTGGCCGCCGCCAAGGCAGGCCGGGCACTGGCCGGCCATCTTGGCGTGCCGTTTCACTTCGCTTCGCCGGATGTCCCGGACGACGAGGCACCACGCTGGCGAACGGTCCGGCGGCTGGCGGAAGGGCCGTGACCGCGGAGCAACGGGCCAATCACCGTGGCTCAACGAGGGCGGAATTTCCGATGCCTCGCGTTCTCAGGTTCTGGCACAACTTCTGTGATGTCAGCGGTCACGCCGTTCCGCGGACGAGGTCGCGTCCGGCGTCGCGCAGGTCAGGCCGGTGGAGCGGCCTCCTGGAGGAGGCACTCGCTCTACGCACCTCCGCTTCGGCCGAGGCCGAAGGAGCGGAGGGCAATTCGCGCGTGGCTGTCGGGACCGGTCATCGGGCCGGGCAACCTGCGGCACGCAGACGAGCGATGCCCGCGTCGAGGGCGGCCTCCAGGTGGGTGGAAGCACCGGTGATCATGAGGATCAGCACGCCACCCTGGATACCGGCCAGCAGCGCCGCTGCCTCACGGTCGGCGTCCAGTCCAGGGGTGGTACCGCCCTCCGCCTGCAGGTGACGGATTCCCTCGGCAAGGTGCCGCTGCCACCGGTCGAGCAGTTCGCGGGCGACGGCCTCGGTGCCCTCCGTAGCCCCGCCGATCTGGGCGAGAGCGGTGTGCAGAGGGCAGTCGCTGCCTTGGGTGCGGTAGCGCGCGAGGACCTTCTCGCGCCACCGCTCCCAGGCTTCCCAGGACGTGAGGGAGCCGAGCTCCGGCTGCTGGTCCTCGATCACTCGGTCCGCTTCGTGCCGGGCCACGGCCAGCAGCAGGTCGTCCTTTCCACCGGGGAAGTAGTGGAAGAGCTGGCTCTTGCTGGTCGCCGTGCGGGCCATGACGTCCTCAAGCCTCACCGCGAACACTCCCTGTTCGCGAATGTGCTCGGCGGCGCCCTCGACAATGCGACGCCTGGTTGCGGCGCCCTTGCGGGTCAACGGCACGGGTCCTCCTGGTGCGGGGTCGTAGGTGACCCGTCAAGGGTCGCTGCGGTGGGCGGGGCAGTCAGGGCAACAGCAGCAGTTTCCCTGTGGTGCGGCGCGATTCGAGGTCGGTGTGGGCGCGGGCCGCGTCGGCGAGCGGGTAGCGGCCGGTGACCAGCGGGGTGAGCCGCCCGTCCATGAGCAGGTCGAACACCTCGCCGGTCCGTCGCACCAGCGCATCACGGGTGGGGACGTGGTGATGTACGACGGGATAGGTCAGCAGGATGCTTTTGGGCAGATCCGTAGGCCTCAGGGTCGGGACACCCATGAAAGGGCCGTAATAGGCGTGCACGCCGTGCGGGCGCAGGGCGAGCTGGGAGGAGACGAAGGTGTCCGCACCGCCACCGTCGTAGACCACGTCGGCGCCGCGCCCCCCGGTCAGCTCCCGGATCCGCTTCTCGAAGCCGCCACCGGTGTGGACCAGGACGTGGTCGGTGCCGGCCTCCTTCGCGACGGCCGCCTTGTCCTGACGGGAGACCAGCCCGATGACGTTTCCGCCGCGTGCCTTGATCATCTGGGTGAGCAGCCGGCCGACGCCGCCCGCCGCGGCGTGCACCACGGCCGTGTCACCCGGACCGGCCGGATAGGTCTCGGTGCTCAGGTGGCTGGCGGTCAAGCCCTGCATCATCACTGCGGCGGCCGTCTCGTCGTCGATGGCATCGGGCACCCTGACCAGCGAGTGAGCCGGGACGGCGAGCAACTCGGCGTAGCTGCCGGGATGGTAGAACCAGGCCACCCGGTCACCGACGGCGAAGTCGCGAACCTCTTCGCCGAGACCGGCGACATATCCCATGCCTTCGACGCCGAGGACCGCCGGGGCTGCCCAGCCGCCGCCCCCTTCGGCGCGGGCGCCGACATCCATGTAATTCACGCCGGCGGCGCCCAGGCGCACCAGCACTTCGCCAGGCCCGGGAGTCGGATCGGGCAGTTCGGTCCAGCGCATGACGTCAGGGCCGCCGTGCTCCTCGATACGGATCGCATGCATGAGCGCACCTTCCTGTACGGGCTCGCAGCCCAGGGGAAACACTCAGCACGTTAAGCAGCCAAAAATGGACCAGCAAGTCCAAACTCCGCTGCGGCGAGCAGCGACCACTCCTGCGACGCCGGGCGAGGGGCGGGTGGCGGGCAGTGACCTGGGCCATCGAAACGGCCCAGGCTTCGTGGGCGGGGCTACGGCAGAGAGCGGCGGCTCGTCGGTCCAGGTGCCGCAGGATCGCGGACTGAGCCGTGGCCTGGTCGGGATCGGAGAGTCACCGCGGATCAGCTCGGCCGCGTCAGCGTCGGTGACTGTATGACACAGCCGGGCGGGAGAGGTCCCTCGCCCGCGTAGGTGTCGCCCCGTGTCGGCGGCGGTGCGTCGTCCTCGGTAAGTGTCAGGCTGGGCCAGGGCATCGCGAGGGTGGCGTCGTCCAGGGTGATACCGAGGTGGTCGAGAACGAGCCACCACGGGCGCCATCCCGGCGTCTCCGCCCTCGTGCGCCACGAGCACCGCTTGCACTTGGTCCCACCAAGGGCCGAAGGGTTCGGACCGGGTGTACTCCATGCCTGGCTCGAAGTACTCGACGCACTCGCCGTCGCGCCAGTACTGGAAGACGTCGATCCCCTCGGTCGTCGCCACGCTGTACGTCTCGGTGCCCCGGGACAACTCCGCGAGCGATTCCTCCCCGAAGCCGAGGCCCCCTTCCTCCTCGACGCAGAAGGCCCATTCACCGATCCGCCCGGCTCTCAGCAACGCGGCTGTCCCGTCGCGGGGATCACCGGCGGGCAGATCCGAGGCCGCCGCCTCCCAGTCGAGCACCGCCGCCTCGGACGGATCGGCCCCGTACCGGGCGAAGACCTCCTCGGCGCTCAGGCCGCGGGTGAAGGTGACGCACATCCAGGCCACCGCCCAGCGGAGCGAGTCCATGGCCGCGCCTTCCGTCATGTCCTGCCGCCGTCCTTCTCGTCGGGTATGCCGCACTGTCCCGGCCGTGCACGCAGAGGGCAGTGGGCAGAGCGCAGCAGGCCAGGCTCATGCTGCCTGATGGGACGGGGCAGTGGCAGCAGCATCAGCCTTCGGCGCAGTTCGAAGCGACCGTCGCTCTGAGCGGTCCCGTCGCCGGGCACCGCCAGGACCACCCGCGAAGGGACCGCGTGGACCGGGTGGGGCGTCACCTACGGCAGGACAGGCGGCACGGCGTCGCGGTCCCGCAAGTGGCGGCGGGCTTCTGGGATGCCCCGCGCGGACATGAGTGGCGCCGCGGTGGAAACCCGCTGGGTATGGCAGACACACCGAAGCCGGGACGACCCGGCAGCGATCGCAATTCCGGCGCCACCGAGCCGGCTACCGGAGTGGGCCCCGATGAGCAGGTCGAGGAGCGGGCACCGGACCAGCCGACCGCGCTGCCCCGGCGGTCCTGGACCGCAGTGCTGCGCGGCACGCTGAAGGAGTTCAAGGACGACGAACTCCCGGACCGGGCCGCCACGCTGACCTACTACGGGGTGCTGGCGCTGTTCCCCGCCCTGCTGGTTCTGGTCTCGCTGCTGGGCATCGCCGGCGAGTCGGCCACCAAGCAGGTCCTGCGGAACTTGCGGAAGCTGACGCCCAGCTCCGCCCGGGACGTGATCAGTGACGCGGTGGAGCAGCTCCAGGGCAACTCGGGCGTCGGGTCGTTCATGGCGCTCGCGGGTCTGGCCGTCGCGGTGTGGTCGGCTTCCGGGTACGTCGCAGCCTTCATCCGCATCTCGAACGTCGTCTACGAGATGCCCGAGGGCCGGCCGGTGTGGAAGATCCTGCCGCTGCGCTTGGCCCTGACCGTGACGCTGATGGTCCTGGCGTGTGCCAGCGCACTCATCGTGGTCTTCTCGGGCGGCCTGGCACAACAGGCGGGCACCGTTCTGGGGGTCGGGGACGCCGCCCTGACCCTGTGGTCGATCGCGAAGTGGCCGGTTCTCGTCCTCCTGGTCACCGTCATGATCGCGGTCCTCTACTGGGCCGCTCCGAACGCCAAGGGCCGCGGGTTCAGGTGGGTGACCCCGGGCAGCTTCCTGGCCCTGGTGATCTGGATGCTCGCCTCGGCCGGTTTCGCCTTCTACGTCGCCAACTTCGCCGCATACAACAAGACGTACGGCACCCTCGCCGGCGTGATCGTCTTTCTGGTGTGGCTCTGGATCACCAACCTGGCGATCCTCCTGGGCCTGGAGTTCGATGCGGAGATGGTGCGGCAGCGCGCGATCGCGGGCGGATTGCCCGAGGACGAGGAGCCGTACGTGGAGCCCCGCGACACCCGCGCCTGGAGCGTCGGCGACCGTCGCCGCATGAAGCAGTGAGCGGCTTCTCGCCGTGGGACGGATGCGGACGCGGTTGCCGGGTAGCCGGGCGACAACGGCGTACACATCCCGATGAAGGTTCCTCGCCGCGGCCGACTGCCACGTGAGGAGTCCGCCCCTGACGATTCGGACCGATTGAGGAAGGCAAGGTGACCTCATCATGAGCACAGCAGAGCAGCAGCCTCGCGCCGACGGCGAGCAGGTGGGCGCGCTGGTTTCGCGCGCCTCGCAGCAGATCTCGGAGCTGGTCCGCGAGGAGATGCAGCTGGCACGTTCGGAGATGACGCAGAAGGGCAAGCGTTACGGGAAGGGCGGTGGCTTGTTCGGCGTCGCCGGTCTCGTCGGCATCCTCGCGGCCCAGGCTCTGGTGGCGACCTGCATCGCCGCGCTCGCGCTGGCCCTGCCCCTGTGGGCGGCGGCGCTGATCGTCACTGCCGTGCTGGCGGTGACTGCTGCCGTGGCCGCCCTGGCCGGGAAGAAACAGATCGCGCGGGCCGGCGCACCCGCTCCCGAACAGACCATCGACAGCGTCAAGGCCGATCTGGCCGAAATCAAGGAGAAGGCACACCGATGAACGACGAATCGCAGAACAAGATGGGCACCCCCACTCCTGAGGAGCTGCGCGCGCAGGTCGAGCAGACGCGCGACGAACTCGGGCAGACCGTCGAGGCGCTGGCCGCCAAGGCCGACATCAAGGCGCAGGCGAAGGAGAAGACCGCCGCGGCGAAGGCACAGGCCGCGGAGAAGACCGCCGCCGTGAAGGAGCAGGCTGCGGCCAAGGCGGCGTCGGCCTCCGACCAGATCCGCGAGAAGACGGGGCAGGCGGCACAGTTGGTGCAGGACAAGACCCCCGACGCCGTGCTGGAGAAGACGGCGCAGGCCGCCGCACAGGTACGGGAGAGCGCGGCCCAGGCAGGACAGTACGTGGCGGCCAAGACGCCTGACCCGCTGCGGGAGAAGGTGGGCCAGGCCGCGTCGGCCGCGCGTGCCAACCGCACCCCGCTCCTCGCGGGCGGCGCACTTCTCATCACCTTGCTGCTGATACGCCGCGGACGCGCACGGTGAAATCGTCCAGGAGCGCCTCGGGCCGGTCGGCCCGGGGCGCTTCGTCGTGCCGGGGCCCGGGCGGGAGACCACAGGCGAGGGCGGTGGATCCACGTCGGCCAGGCTCCGCGTGCGGGGCGGACAACATGAACTGGGCTGCACAGAGCGTCCACGGCGCGCCGTCCCGACATCCGCGTCAGTCCAGGGTGAGGGCTGCTTCGCCTGCCAGCTGCCGGGCAGCCGGTCCGTGGCGAGCGCTGAATGTACCGCCACGAGACAGGTCAGCTCCCGTCGGATGAACTCGCCTCCGGAGCGGCCTCTCCATCCCCACTCACGGCAGGATTCGGAGGCGACCGGGAGCTTCCGCCAGGTCGACCGCTCCACGGAGGCCCCCCGGCGGTATCAGGCCCGGGCGATGTGTCAGCGCAGGTCGAGCCGCATCAGCACTCGAGGGTGGCCGGCCAGTACCGAGGTGGTGTCGGCGGCGTGGACGAACCCGGCGCGCTCGAAGTTCTTCCTGATCCCGGCGTACGCCATCGTCGTGTCGACCTTGGCATCACCGCTGTCGAGCGGGTACGCCTCGACCGCCGGGGCGCCGTGGGCACGGGCGAACTCGACCGCACCGGCGATCAGCGCGTGCGAGATCCCCTTCCTGCGATGACCAGGGCGCACGCGGATGCACCACAGGGACCAGACCGGCAGGTCATCGACGTGCGGGATCCTGCGGCTGCGTGCGAAGGAGGTGTCCGAGCGCGGCGCGACAGCGGCCCAGCCGACCGGCACGTCGTCGTCGTAAGCGAGAACCCCGGGCGAAGGCTCCGCCCGGCACAGCTCGGCGACGTACTCCCCGCGGGCCGGCCCGCGGAGCTTGTTGTTGAGTGTGGATGCGATGCGGTAGCTCAGGCACCAGCACACGTTGGCTCCGGGGGACTTCGGACCGACCAGCGTACGGACGTCCTCGAAGGCCGAAGCGGGGCGAACCTCGATGGGCATGACTCCACGATGTCACGACGTGCCCACCGTGGCACCGCTCGGCCCCGGGCGGCCTACTCACCGAGGGCGGCCGCGCGGAAGACGATGCTCACGTCGACGATCGGTCGGCTCAGGCTTCGGGGATGGCGCGGCCGTAGTCGGCGAGGGTGACGTTCTCGGGTTCGGGGCCGCCGCGGCGGCCGGTCTCCAGCGCGTCCAGAGCGGTGAGCTCGCCGTCGGCGAGTTCGAAGTCGAACACGTCGAGGTTCTCGGCGATACGGGCGCGCTTGGTGGACTTGGGAATCACGGAGCGCCCCTGCTGGAGTCCCCAGCGCAGCAGGACCTGCGCGGGGCTCTTGCCGTGCGTTTCGGCGATGGCCGTGACGGCAGGGTCCTTCAGGACGCTCTTGCGGTGCTCTCCGTAACCCGGGTAGAACGTGATCCCCCCGATGGGGGACCACGCCTGGTTGAGGATGTGGTGCTTGTCGTCGAAGTCGAGGACGCCGCGCTGCTGGAAGTAGGGGTGGATCTCCAGTTGGTTGACCGCCGGGACGACGGAGGTGGCGTCGAGCAGTGCGGTCAGGTGGTCGACCATGAAGTTGCTGACACCGATGGCGCGAACCTTGCCATCGGCCAGGAGCTTCTCCAGGGCTCGGTAGGCGGCGAGGGTCTTCTCGAACTCCGAGGGCAGGGCCTGGTGGAGGATCAGCAGGTCGATCTGGTCTACGCCGAGCTTGGCCGCGCTCTTGTCGAAACCGTGGAGCGTCTCCTCGTAACCGAAGTCGCTGATCCAGATCTTGGTCTCGACGAAGATGTCCTCGCGGGGGACCTGGGAGTCGCGGATGGCGCGGCCGACCTCGCGCTCGTTGCCGTAGGCCGCTGCGGTGTCGATGTGCCGGTAGCCGAGGTCGAGGGCGGCGGTGACCGCTTCCCTGGTCTCGTCCGGCGGGGTCTGGAAGACGCCGAGTCCGAGGGCGGGCATCTGGACGCCGTTGTTGAGGGTGAGCGTCTGCATCAGCAGGACCTTTCGATGTGGGTGTTCGGTGACGAGCACGACGGCAGGACGGCCGCGGTGGCCAGGGCGACCAGTACGGCGGCCCTGCTCCGAGTCGCGCCCGCGTGCCGCGGCGTCGGTGAGGGTGACCGGCGGCCGCGACGGCGTCCCCGCCGGTTTCAGGTTCCCCGCTCAGGGACGTACCAGCACCTTCAGTACCTCCCCGCACGTCGACGGCCACGGCCTGGTGGCCGGCGGCGGCGAGGAGGCCCTCGGCCTCCTCGCCAGCTGGGCCGGCACCGGAGCCGTCGTCCCGACCGCCACCGACTGAGAACACGAGGAGAACCTCTCCATGCGCCCTCCTGTCCACGAGCCGCTTTCCCGCGCTGTCCGAAGCCGTGCACGGCGGCACGGACGCCGAGACCTCCTTCACGACCGGCCTGGAGGTGCTCGACGCCGTGGCCGCCGGACTCAGCCTCCCGCCGGCGTGAGGGACGCACTCACGCCACTCCCCCACTTTCCGGGCAGTCGGCCCGCGGCGGGCCGGCGAGCCCGCCACTCGTAGTGCGCTCCGGTCATTCGTCGAGGGTGCCGAGCGTGACGGGACCGAGGCCGACCGGGAGCGTGAGTACGGCCGTTCGCACTGCTTCCCGCGCTGTGGCGAACCGGCCGAGGTCGTCACCCACGCCCCCGGTGCCGACCCCGTACATGCCGTCGCTCGTCGCGGACACGGACACTCCGGCCGCGGTCAGCCGTGGCCGGGTGCTGGTCGCGAAGCGCAGGACCCAGTGGCTCGTGAACGGGTAGAGGGCGCGCAGGGCCGGTTCGGCGTATGCCGCTTCGACGAGTGCCCGGTGGTTCGCCGGCCCGGCCGCCTCTTCCCGCTCTGCGGCTTCCTGGCGCAGGTGCTGCCACTCGGATCGCGCGAGTCGCTCGGGATCGTTGTCGGGTACGTCGAACCGTCCGGTCAGGTGCACGAAGGGGGCCACCCGGCGAATGTCCTCCAGTGACGCCCCGTCGTGCCACGCCCCGGAAGCTCTGGCGACTGCGGCCAGGTCGTGGGTCTCACCGTCGATGAGGGCGAGGCCCTGGAACGAGTCCGCCCCGCGGACCGACCACCGACGTTCGCGGGACCAACCGGTGATCTCCAGTTCCTCACGGTGCAGAAGCCCGCTCGGGACGATCGCACGGAGCAACGGATCCACACCCGGGGACATGACAGGCACGGCGTCGAGACGGCCATTCGCCTCGGCTCGGAGCGCCGCGGCGAGGCTGCCGCGAGCCGTGACATCCGGATACAGGGCGGAGCAGGCGACAGGTGGCGTGGGCATGAGCCCTGATTGTGCCGCCCGAGTGGTTCACCGTGAGCACGAACGCCCCACCCGTGTTACGGATCCGGCAGAAAGGGGCAGAGGAACTGCGGAAATCCTGACAAAAGGAGCGTCATGCCAGCCCCCACCCCTCTCTACACAGTCCCCGGTCTCACCACCAAGAACGGCCAGCAACTCGTCACACTCCTGAGCTCCCGGCTGCACGCCCTCAACGATCTCGCGCTCACCCTGAAGCACATCCACTGGAACGTGGTGGGGCCCCACTTCATCGCTGTGCACGAGATGCTGGATCCGCAGACCGCAGCAGTGAGGGAGATGGCTGACGGCACCGCGGAGCGCATCTCGGCGCTCGGTGGTGTGCCGCAGGGCACCCCCGGCGTACTGGTGGCCGAACGCACCTGGGAGGACTACAGCATCGGCCGCGCCGATGCCATCGCCCACCTCGGCGCCCTGGACCTCGTGTACACCGGTGTCATCGAGGATCACCGGTCAGCGGCCGCCAAGGCCGGCTCGATCGATCCCGTCACCGAAGACCTACTCGTCGAGCACCTTCGCTCCCTGGAACAGTTCCAGTGGTTCGTTCGCGCACACCTCGAAAGCACCGGCGGAACCCTCTCCACCGCGGGGACGGCGACCGAGAAGCAGGCCGCCCAGGCCGCGGCCCCCACTCGCAAGACCGCCGCCAAGCGACCGGCGAAGAAGGCCAGCAGGGCGAAGAAGTGAGCGCGACGCGTGCCCCCAGGGCACCGGCGGTCTTCCGGGCACCGGGCCGCAGACGCCGGCGTCGGCAGGAAGGCCCGCCCCTCCCCGCGGCACACGTCCACGCGGCAGCGACTTGCGCCGGCCGGGCGAGCTTCTGACGCGCTGGAGAGCAAGGCGGGCCGGACACCGAGGCTCGGCTCTCCTGCCCCGCCCGCTCGGGCGGGATCAGCCCAGAGGGGAGGCCGTGTCGCGCAGGAGGGCCAGGGCCGGGCCGTACATGCGGGCCTTGATGGTGCCGAGCGTGTCACCGGCCTTGCCCACCTGAGCCGCCGCGAGCTCCACGGCCGCGGTTCGCACGGCGTCCTCGGCGACAGCCAGGTCGACGATGCCCGAGGCTTCGGCCTCGCCGCCTCCGTAACGATGAGCGGTGACCATGGCCCGGTGGGCGGCTTGCGGAGACAGCCGGGCCTGGATGAGGGCGGACATGCCAGGAGTGAACGGGATGTTGATGTCCGCCTCGGGCAGGCACCAGAAGCCGCGGTCGGCACGCATGACACGGAAATCGTGAGCCAAGGAGAGCATCGCTCCGGCAGCGAAGGTGTGCCCCTGCAGCGCGGCGACGGTGACCAGCGGCAGCGACAGCAATCGGGCGAAGAGCTCCTGGACGGATACCACGTAGTCCTGGTGCTGGTCGGCGTGGGCGAACAGCCAGTCCAGGTCGAGTCCGTTGGAGTAGAACTTCCCCGTGGCGGCGGTCACGAGGGCCCGCGGCCCTTCCGCCTTCTCCACCTCGTCCAGCGCGGCACCGACGGAGGCGACCCAGTCTGGGTGGAAACGGTTCTCACCGTCACCGAGGTCGAGAACGAAGACATTTTCCTGGCGATCGAGCGTGGGCATACGAGCTCCCTCGAAATGGGTGGGCACCGAGATCGATGGGCGGGATCCGGGCGCGTGACGGTGATCGCGGCATGGGTTCGCGGACGATGTCCGGCCCCTCCCCCGGCACATAGCTCATTGCTCGTGAATCTCGGCGGTGACCGCGTCCAGCCGGGCGAACAGGATGGCGATCGAACGCGTCGATCACACAGACTACCTTCCGGTAACTTACGAGTTGCGGCATGGAACGGGCAAGAGGCCCGGATCGGTCGGCATCCGCTGAAGCCCTCCCGGACAGCACGGGAACAGGCTGGCGGATACGCCCGGATCGCCGGGTTCGCGGCCGGCACATGGCGCGATCCGCTTCGGGCACGCCGGCCTCGTACGACGCACATGCGCGGCCGGTGGTGCGCCACATCGGTTCGAAGGGAACCGGGGTGCGCACCACCGGCCGCCGTTCAGGCCCGGGTGTAGCCGCCGTCAGGCCCGGGTGTAGCCGCCGTCGGCGAAGAGTTCCGCGCCGGTGACGAACGACGAGGCGTCCGAAGCCAGGAAGAGCGCGGCCTCGGCGATCTCCTCGGCTTCGGCCAGCCTTCCCAGCGGTACGACGGCCTCGGCGAACCGGTCGGCCTCCACCCCCGCGACGCCCAGCAGGCCAGGGGTACGCGTAGGCCCGGGACTCAGGACGTTGACCCGGAATCGGCGTTCCCGTGACTGCCGGGCCCAGTTGTGCACGAGGTTGCTCACCGCCGCCTTCGAGGCGCTGTAGACCTCGAGTTGCGCGTTGGGGCGCATGCTGTTGCTCGAGCCGACGACCAGGACGGAGGCGTTCGCCGCCAGCAGCGGAAGCGCCTTCTGCACGGTGAACAGTGGCCCCTTGACGTTGACGGCGAGCGTCAGGTCCACGTCCGCCTCGATGTGGGCGCCGAGCGCGGCGTCCGCGACGACTCCGGCGTTGGCCACCAGTACGTCGATGCGTCCGGCCTCCTGGCCGACTCGCGCGTAGAGGTCGTCCAGGTCCGCAAGGACCGAGACGTCGGATCGTACGCCGGTGGCCGCGGGGCCCAACTCCTCGACTGCCGCTTCGAGGCGGTCACCATCCCGGCCGGTCACGAAGACCCGGGCGCCCTCCCGGACGAAGCAGCGGGCGATGGCCAGCCCGATCCCGCTGGTCCCTCCGGTGATCACGGCCACCTTGTCCTGCAACACGCCTGGCATGTCGAGCCCTTCAGTTGTGGAATGGATCGTCCACAACGTAGCCGGTAATGGACGATCGGGTCAAGAATGGGTAGGCTGGAGCCATGCCGAGACCACGCGCATTCGACGAACGCCAAGTCCTGGAGCGGGCCCGGGAACAGTTCTGGGCGACCGGGTACGCGGGAACCCGGATGGACGACATCGCCCGGGCGACCGGACTCGGCAAGGGCAGCCTGTACGGCGCGTTCGGCGACAAGGGCAAGCTGTTCCACCGCGTGTTCGGCGACTGGTGCACCGCGGTCGTCGACGTGGCCGAAGGACGACTGACAGGCGGCCCGGACGCGGAGGCCTTGGCCCGGCTGTCGGGATACGTGCGCCTGATGGCGGAGAACACCGCCTCCGACTCCGAGCGCCGCGGGTGCCTGCTGGCCAAGGGCGCGGCGGAACTGGCCCAGCACGATCCGACGGTCGCCGGACGCTCGGCCGAGGCCATGACGGCGCTGCTGGCCCTGCTGCGGACCGAGATCAGCGCCGCCCAGCGTCACGGGGACATCGACAGCGCCGCGGATCCGGAGCAGTTGGCGGCACTGCTGCTGACGGTGGTCCGCGGTATCGAAGCGGTGGGCAAGGCCGGCCTGGACCCGGAGACGCTGCGGAACATCGCAGACACCGCACTGGCGGTCCTGCCCAGGCCCGAGGGGCGCTGACGCCGCGTAACCGGACGCAGACCGGCCCGCGAGCACCGACTCGGCGCCGAGCTCCTGGCCGGGGCCGGCCCGGCGCCCGCCCGACCGCAGGCAGCTCATGTCCGGCGGAGCACAGGCAGTTTGCACACCCCTGCCTGATACGGTCGGCCATCGTGGACTTCACCTCCGGCGGGACGAGCGGGCCTCGCCCCGACGCCGCCGCCCTGGCACAGGCTGATCGCGGTAACAACATGTGGGGCACCCTCACTTCCCCGGTCTGCGCCCGGCGCGCCGCCGAGGAGTTCCGCTCCGCCGGCTGGAGCGTCCGCCGATCGAGCTGGACCGAGTTCGAGGTCGAGTGCGCGTTCGCCGAGTTCGAGCTGATTCCTGCCGATTCCGTGCTGATCAGCGGGTTCGTGGATCCCGACCGCGTCGCTGTGCTGCTGACCGCTCTGCGGGAAATGAGCATGGCGTTCACCGTCGAGTTCGAGGACGGCGACGGGCAGGAGCACGTCTACCGTTCCGCTGCCTGATACCCCGCCTCTGCTCGTGCCCCTCATGGTGGGCGGTCCGCCGGACAGCGGCAGTCGGTGCGGGTTCGGTGGCGTCGGGGCAGCGTATGGTGCCGGGATGATGGCGATGCCGGAGGAGTTCGCACAGAACACCGTCGACCGCGAAGGGGAATCCGGAGCGGCGTGGATCGCCGAGCTGCCGGATGTCGTCGAGGAGTTGCTGGGGCGCTGGGGGTGCGTGCCGGATGGCGAGGTCATGCACGGTGGCGTCGGCATCATCGTTCCGGTCCGGCGGGCAGGTGTGGGGGATGCCGTGCTGAAGGTGTCGTTCCGGCATCCAGGCAACGTGCACGAGCCTGATGCGCTCGTCGCGTGGGGCGGATGCGGCGCCGTACTGCTGCACCAGCGCGACGACGAACGGTTCGCCATGTTGCTGGAGCGGGCCCGGCCGGCGACCCTTGCGGAGATCGAGGACGGCGACGAGGTGGCGGCGGTCGCCGGGCGGCTCCATCGCCGCCTCACCGTCCCCGCTCCACCCGGCCTGCCCCGGCTGTGTGAGCAGGCCGACGCCTGGGCGGAACAGCTCTGCAAGGACGCCCGGGAGCTGACGCACAGGCTGTCGTGTCGGGTACTGGATGCCACCCTGGCAACCATCCAGGAGCTGGGGCGGACCCAGCCGGACACGCTCGTCCACGGCGACTTCCACGCCCGGAACATCCTGCGGGCCGACCGGGAGCCGTGGCTGGCCGTCGATCCCAAGGGTTACGCAGGTGATCCGGCGTACGACGGCGGCACCCTGCTGAAGTCGCGCGCGCTGAGGCTCCTCGAAGCGGATGACCTGCGCAAGGCTGCCCACCGCGTCCTGGATGTCTTCTCCGAGGCCGCGGAGCTCGACCGCGAACGCGTCCAGCGGTGGGCACAGTTCCATGCCGTACAGGCATCGTTCGGGGGTCGGCGCCACGGTTTTCGAATCGCCCGCAGCGGACCGCGGCGGGACTGGCTCACCGATTTCGCCGACCGCCTGGGGGACATGCTCACCGAACCTCGTCAAGGGTGAGGGTGCCGACCCGGAGCGGTGGTCGGGGCAAGCGCGGCCGGCGGTGTCCGCCACAGGGCCCCCTCCGGCCTTCCGGATTGCTCCGGACGTAACAACCCGCGGGTGCGATCCTGCTCGTATGAACGATCTCGGCGACGCCCACCTGCGCAGCTGGACACTGCGCCTCATGGCACTCCTCTCAGCGGACCGCCAGGCGCAACTGGCGTGGCTGAGCGGGCAGGAAACGGAGACCAAGGACGTCGTCGAAGAGGTGGAGCTGCTCTGCCGCGTCGCAGAAGGGCTCACCGAGCGCGGAGTCCTCGCACCCGGCGATCTGCGGACGATCAGCCGACGCCTCGGCACGATGGATGCCGTCTGCCGTGCCGGCTTCTGGGCCGACGCCCTCTCCACAGATCCGGCGTGGGACGACATCCGTGCTCTCGCCCGCCAGTTCCTCGTCACGTCGCTGGGCGACTGGCGGCAGCCGCTGCCGCGCCCCGCGCGTACAGGCATGGGCAACGACTGACGCTTACAGGCATGGGCAACAACTGAGCAGTTCGCTCCCGCAGGCCACCCCTCGACTCCGCTTCAGCGGTCGTGCCCCACGCATGCCCTCGGACGATCTTCCACTGAGGCAGGCACAGCACGCTGTGGCCTCCGCCGCCGAAGCCCCGCAGTGGGCCCCGGTTGCGAGCGTGACCCGCACGCCGGGACTCGGCGGTCCGCTTCCGTCCCGGGGCGCCGCCCCAGCGCGATGCAGACACGCCTGCTCACGTGAGGGCGGCGACCAGCAGGGCGAAGGCGGCCATGATGACGGCGACGCGGACGTAGTGGAAGCGGTCCCAGCGGTTCATCTGCTGCTTCCAGTCGGCGGGCCGGTTGTCAGGGGTCCAGGTCTTGCCCCGGTTGTTGATCGGTACGAGCAGCAGGATCGACATGATCACGCTGACGATCAGTAGCGCGCCACCGGTGACGACCAGGCCGGTGCCGTCGTGGTTCCACCCTGCTACGGCCCAGATCGCGACGAGGACGAGCGAGCTGATGTACCAGACCGGCATCACGGCGCCGAGCATCCGGCCCCCGTGGGCGCGCCCGAGCTGGCCGCTGTCCTCGGGAAGTGCGTTGAAGATCCGATTCATGACGAAGGCGACGGAGAACTCCACCCCCACCATCACACCGACGACCACGGTGGTGAACACCTCAAGTGCGTTGAGCATGATGACCCCTCCTGGGATCTAGCGCCGCTAGATGACAGTTCAACGCTAGTACTACTGCCGCTCGATTGTCTAGCGCTGCTAGGATGGAGTTATGTCGGTACAGGAACGCAAGGAGCGCGAGCGGGCGGGCCGCGAACGTCTCATCGTGGCGACGGCCCGCGAACTCGCCGAGCAGCAGGGCTGGGAGGCAGTCACCACTCGCCGCCTGGCCGAGAGCATCGAGTACAGCCAGCCCGTCCTCTACAGCCATTTCCGCGGCAAACGGGAGATCATCGGCGCCGTCGCCCTCGGAGGCGCGGCCGAGATGGCGGCGGCGGTGCGCACCGCCGCCTCCCGGGCGGACGGCCCGCGCGCCCGGGTCACCGCCCTGGCTCGCGCCTACCTCGACTTCGCGGTACGCAACCCGGCTGTCTACGAAGCGATGTTCCAGCTCGACGGTGGCCTTGTGTTCGCGGACGAGGAGACCCCGGCGCCTCTCAAGGACGCCTTCGCCGCCCTGCTGGAGAACCTCGGCGAGGCGGCCGGGGACGGTGTCCACCCAGGGCTGTTCACCGAAGTGTTCTGGGCCGCCCTCCACGGGCTGGCGACCCTGACCCGGGCAGGCCGACTGCCGCCGGAGGACACCGAGCGGAGGACGGAGCTGCTGGTGGACCGGCTGGCCCTACTTTGACGCGCTGCCCCGCTGCTCCCGCAGGCCATGGCCCAGGGGTGGTCCCGTGCGGCCACCGATCGTGCGGCAAGGACGCGCCGTCACCGCCGGTAAGGAGCACTTGGCGTCCGGTACGGCACACGGCCCCGGAGTCGTCCGGCGACGGCCGTCGGCCCGCGTCACCGGTGCCGGAACGGGGCGAGTGTGGCGCGTACGAGGTCGGCGGCGCCCCAGTCGGGCTCGAACTGCGCGATAACGGCCAGGTGCTGGCGTAGCTGGAGGATCGGCATGCGTGCGCGCCAGTCCTGGTCGAGCCCGGTCAGCTCGGCGTACAGCTCGAAGAACACCTGCCCCTCAGGAGGCGGGGACGTCGTCCACAGGTGGGCCAGGTCGACCTCGGCCCATGTGTACGACACCGCCGGGTCGATCAATGCGGGCCGGCCGTCGTGGGTGGCCATGACGTTCAGCGCCCACAGGTCGCCGTGCGTCAGGCAGGCGGGCCTGACCGGCAACAGCTCGGGCAGCCGGTCGCACAGCCGCTCCAGCGCCGCCCGGTCCGCGGTGTCCAGCGCCTCCTGGACGCGACGCTCGCCGAGCCAGCGCAGCAGGCGGTGCTGGGCGAAGAACTCGAATCCGTCGTCGTCCCAGGTGTTCACCTGTCTGCGTCGGCCCAGCCAGTTGTCCCGGTGCCACCCGAACCGGGCGTGACGCGTCGTGGTGTGCAGGTGGGCGAGCATGTGCGCCAGCTGCTCCCAGAAGGCCTGGGTGCCCGGCCGGGGTCGCAGCACGGACAGCACGAGAAGGTCGCGGTCCGCGAGGATGATCTCAGGCGTGGCAATGCCTGCCTCACGCAGCACCGTGAGCCCTTCGGCCTCCGCGGCGAATGCGTCGTCCGACGGTGAATCGCGGAACGCCTTGACGAACACCGACGTGCCGTCACCGCGCTGCGCGAGCCCTGCGGTCGCGGCGAGGCCCCCGGCGGCCGGCTCCACCTTGACCACATCGGTCAGGCCGGCCGCATGCAGGCGTTCGAGCAGGAAGGACGTGGACGCTGTCACGCTGATACTCCTCTCGCTGGTCGCGATCATCGCAAAGAGGGGCCGGGCCCGCAGCGACTCGGTCGAACTCCATGGACTCCGCGAACTCCCCCGATGACGAGCTCACCCCTTGATGAACTCGATGACCTGTGGGGCGAGTTTCTTCGATGCCATGACGACGGCACCGTGGTTGAGCCCGGGCAGGCTGCGGTGATCTGCCTCCGGCAGGATCTCGGTGAGGGCGCGTGCGGCACGCTGGAAGGCCGCCGGGCTCTTGCCGCCTGTCAGTACACGGGTGGGTACCGCCACCCCCTTCCACTCCTCGGCGTCGAGCGGCCTGCCTTGCTGCGTATCGCCCATGATCGCGATGTCGTAGGGCAGAGTGCGGGCCAGCTCCGTGAGATTCGCCCACATCTTCGGCATGAGTTTCATGCAGAACACGGCGATGCCGGGCATGCCCTGCACCTTGGTCATGAAGTACGTGACCGCCTCGCTTCGGCGGCCTTCCGCGAGCAGCAGGGCGATCTGCTGGGCGAGGTCCGGGGGCGGCCCGTCATCCCCTTCGGCAACCACGAAAGGCGGTTCGTACAGCGCGAGACGGTCGACGCCGATTCCCGCAGCAGCCGCGCGCAGGGCGAGTACCGCGCCGGAGGAGGATCCGAACAGGGACGCCGAACCGCCGACGTGTTCGACCAAGGCGGCGATGTCCTCGATCTCGCGCTCGGGAGCATAGGCGTCAGCATCTCCACTGGCACCCCGTCCGCGACGGTCGTAGTTGATCACAGTGAAGTGCTCGGCGAGGAGGCGGGCGAGTTTGGTCGTGTCGGAACGGTCGGCCAGCGCCGAGGCGACGAGGACGACGGGCGGACCGAGGCCCGACTGCTCGAATGCGATCTCGGTGCCGTCGGCAGAGACGACACGGGCGTCGGTGCCGGCCGGCTGCTCCTGGGCTCGTGACATGTTCATTGCTCCGCTTGCTGTGGGCGACGGGGTGCGTGTTGCTTACAAGACCGTCGCGGAGCGGAAAACTCATCGGCGTACCAGGAAATGAGTACCGGTCACGAAGCGAGTCCCGTGACCGGTGGGAAGTCCCGCGTGGACCAAGACACGGACTTCGTGGGGCTGCGCGCAGGGGACGGAGACCATCATGTCGAGGGTGCGGGTGCCCGTCGTGAGATCGGCGCATCCGCCCTCCCTCGTCTCACCGACCGGCATGAAGGACTCCACCGCGTCGAGCGTCTGCTCCGACGCCGCGGGCATGACCGGCGCGGGCGCCCCGAATATGCCCACCTTCAGGACGGCGCGCAGCCTGGTCTTCTCTGCCAAAGCGGTGTCCTTCTCGGCTGCTTCAGGCTGCGTCCCGCCAGATGGTCAAGTCTCCCTGGAGGAAGGCGAGTTCCGGCAGCGCGGTGGACTTCGTCTGGATCACGTACAGACCGATGTTGCCCTCGTCGTCCTTCATGCAGATCTCGGTTCCGGCAGCTGCCGCGGCCAGCGACCACTCGTGGCTCGTGGCCTTGTTGAGCATCAGCCTGCACTCGTCGAGGGTGGTTCCGTGGCCTCCGAATATCTGCATGAACACAGTGTGGTCGCTCTTCAGCTCGCATCCGGCCGACTCGCAACTGAGGCGGACATCGCCCTTGCGGTTCTCCAGCTGGGGCTCGGTGCTCTTCAGACTCATGGAGTTGTCCGTGTACAGATGCACCAGAGGGAACCCCTCGGGCCGCGGCTCCCGGGGTGCGCCCGACGCGGGAGCGGAGTCCGCAGGTGTCCCGTCTTCCGACCCGTCTTCCGACCCGGACCCGGTCCCTGCCGCCGGTGCGTCCGCCGCGGGCGGGGAGGCCGGGCCGGACCCCGGCGACCGTACGGCCGGTTCCGTGGCGGACGTCCTCGGGCCGGCCTCGTCCGCCTCGACGAGCCGCTCCCTCACGTCCTGGAGCACCCATGCCAGGGCCGCCACCAGCAGCGCACCTCCGGTCACACCGACGGCTGCGACCAGCGCCGTACGCCGTCTGCGTGCCTTCTGTTCCTCCGGTGTCTGCTGCGGCCTTGTGTACGCGTACACCGAGGCGGGCGTCAGCACCGGCGCCGACGCGACCGCCGGAGCCGGCAGGGGCATCGGCTCCGAGGGACGGGCGGGGGTCGGAGCGGAGAGCAGCTCCGAGGGAAGGGCGGGCGTCGGTGCGGGCACCGGCGCCGGAACCGTGACCTTCGGGCCGGCGATCTCCCGCCACACGGCAGCGCCCCCTGCCGCGTCGGCGTCCGCCGTGAGGCGTCGGCGGCACCACTGCACGATCTCCGCCGGGGTGGCCCGATCCGCCGGGTCGGCAGCCAGGCACCGGGCGAACAGCGGACGCAGCGCCTGGGGCAGCAGGGACAGGTCGGGTTCGGAGTGCACGATCCGGTAGAGCACGTTGACGGCCGATCCGTCGCCGTAGAGCGGCCTGCCCAGGGCCGCGAACGCCGCCGTCTGGCCGAGCGCGAAGACGTCGGTCGCCGCGGTTGTCTCGCCGCCCGCCGCCTGCTCCGGCGCCATGAAGAAGGGAGTACCGAGGGCGCCTCCGGTCGCCGTGTACGCGGTCCCGTCGGCTGCCAGCGCGATGCCGAAGTCGATCACCCGCGGGCCGTCGGCCGCCAGCAGCACGTTCGACGGCTTCAGGTCACGGTGCACGATGCCCTCGGCGTGGATGGCCTGAAGCGCCTCGGCCACCCCCGCCATCAGCCACAGAAGCGCGGGCACCGGCAGCGTCCCGCTCCGGGTCACCGCCTCCGTCAAGGACGGCCCCGGCACGTACAGCGTGGCCAGCCACGGTGGTACGCCGTCCGCGTCGGCGTCGATCAGCTCGGCGGTGTACGCCCCGCGGACCCGTCGGGCCGCCTTGATCTCCCGGCCGAACCGGCGCCGGAAGTCCGGATCGTCGGCCAGCTCCGGACGCACCACCTTGATCGCCAGGGGGCGGCCGCCCTGCGTGTGCGACAGATACACCCGGCCCATGCCACCCGCGCCCAGGCGCGCGGCGAGCCGGTAGCCCGCAACCGTGGCCGGGTCGTCCGCCTGGAGCGGCTGGAAGAACTCCGTCGCCTGGCTCATGTCTTTGCTCTACCCCCACTGGTGACGCACCGGCCAACGGCACCAGCCTATGCGGGGTTTCGGCGTGCGCCGCGACCGGTGTCTCTCCACGTCCGGCATGCTGAGTGCCGACCGGGTGAGGCCACCGTCCGCCGGAACGGCATCCGTGGAGGATGGCGGTGCGGCGGTGCGTCCGCGCCGTGTGCGGGTCCTCTTCCGCTCCGGCGTGGGCAGCCGGTCGTCAGGAACTCGTGGGCCGTTGTCCCGGCGGATCAGCGGACCCGGCGGATACGGATCGGGCCGCGGGCCTGTGCCGGGTCGACAGGCCTCCCGGACTGGGTGATCTCCACCTCGCCGGCCGTGACAAGACGCCGGGCCGCTCGACGGGCCGGCTCCATCAGCGCGCGCCAGCCGTCGTCCTCTCCTTCGTACGCGGCTCGCGCGGCATCGGACGGGCAGATCGTCGCACTCGGCCCGCGCCGCTCGAGCAGCTCCAGGATGACTCGTTCCAAGCGCCGGTCCGGCTGCCGTTCACTGTCCGTCACTCCGCCAGTGTCGCACCGGAGGCGAGGGCGGGCGCGTCGATCTCGTGCCCGCTACGACGGCGCTCGCGAAGTCCCTCCGAGTGAGACTCCCGGAGCCCATGGGACGAGCACCCCAAGCCCTTTCGTCCGGGCGAGGGGTGCTCGAAGGCCCGCCGGGGCACGGCCCGGGTGCTGCCGATGCGGCTCAGGAGGCCAGCAGGGCGCCCAGGACCATGCCGCCGATCAGGCCCACAGCGCTCACCACGATGGCGGGCACGGCGAGCCGCTCGTGCCGGACGGCCTTGGCCACGATGGCGAGAACGAGGCCTACCACGCCGAAGACGATCGGCAGGAAGAGCAAGGAGATCACACCAAGCACCATCGCGACGATGCTGAAGACGTTGCCGGTCGCCGTGCGCTGCGGGGCGTTGTGCGGGTGCTGCCCTGCCGGTTGGTTGCCGTACTGCGTGGTCATCTGCCTCTCCTTCGGGACGATCACCGGCTCGGCCCCTGGATGGGCCGGCCCATCCCACGGGTACCCCCAACTCCTCTGCGAACACCACACCTTGAGCCCACACATGTGGACGTCCAGCCCACACACGTGGCCGTCCACGAACGCCTCGGGAGACCTCTCACGCATCCGTGAAGGGCTACGACGTACGGCGCCGGGTGCGGCCTGCCGCCTCCTGCCCTTCGGCCTTCCTGGTCCGCCGGCTCGCCACGCTGCGGGCCTCCTTCGCGGAGGGTTTCGCTGCGGACTCCTTCTCGGGAGCGGCCTTCCTGGAGGCTGCCTTCCCGCGCAAGCTCTTCTTCGGAGCGGCTTTCGCGGAAGTCTCCTTCTTGGCGGCGGCCTTCGCCGAAGCCGCCTTCTTCGGAGCGGCCTTCGTGGCGTGGTCGGCCCGTCCCCTTGCCCCCGTGGTCTCTGTTGCCGGCTCCTTGCCCGGCCCGGCCTCTCCCGCCGCGCCGGAGCGCTTCTTCCCACCGCGCTTCCTGGAGCCGCCGACGGGTCGCGCACTCCGGCGCAGGGCGGGCCGGGGCTCGGCTCCCTCTCCGGTATCACGTTCGTCGTCGCGCTGAGCTCCTTCGTCCCCGGCGGCGCTCTCCCCGGAATCGCCTGCGGCTTGCCCGTCCGCCGTGTCCGCAGCGACGTGACTCGCCTCTTCGACCGCAGCACCGGTGCGATGGCTCACGTCCTCCACGGCTGTGCCCGCGCTGTCACCGACGGACTCGACCGCCGCCCCGGCACTTCGCCCGACATCACTCACGGCCGTCCCGGCGCCCTCGCCCAGCTCACCTACAGCCCTGCCGGCGCCGGCACCCACGTTCTCGACCGCCGCGGCGGCACTCTTGGTGAGCTGCTCGAGAATCTGGGGATTACGGTCCACCGTGGTCAGCAGCCTGGTGACGATGACGGCGATGTTGTGCAGGCGCACCCTGAGCTGTGCCTGCACGTCAACGCCTTCGATACCCAGCGTGACGCGCCCCAGCCGTACGTCCGCGCCGACGTTGAGCTTGAGAAGGTCCAGTACCTCCGCCTGCAGGGAGACGTGGGCCTCGAGGTCCTCCACTTCCAGGTCGAGTTCGTCGACGTGGAGGGCGGGGACATCCAGGAACACGTCCGACGGGCCCCTACCGCCGCCCTGGGCCTGTGGGGCGGCGAGCTCGCGGGCCTCCGGGTCCTCGTGCTCGTGGTCCTCGCCGTCCGGGCTGGGCATGATGTGCGCACATCCTCGATGGGCCCCCGAGGCTGATCTTCACGTTCAAGTGTCGACCGGGCGAAACCATTACGCAACGTAGGGCCGCAGGGGTCCAGCCCGTCGTGCGCGATCTTGAGCACGAAGCAGCCCCAGGTCGTGTGCAGGCGCCCTCCAGGGCTGCGGAGCTGTGGGCGCGGCCTGCTTCACTGCGCCCGCGTCGTCGGCTCCTCGGCCATGAACTCCGTGATCAGGGCTGCCGGGTTGGCGGCCGAGGCCAGCTCGAACATCGCCTCCGGGTCGAACATGTCGTAGAGAATCACCGGGACAGGCCGCCCCAGCGCCTCGACGATCCGGCCGCTCTCGTGCAGGTGCCGGGCCGCGCCGACGCACACCTCGTGGAACCACTCGACCAACCGCTCGTCGGCGCTACCCGGCTCGTCGCCGTCCTCGTACCAGAGCTGCCGGGACTCCGCCTCCTGACGGTGCGCCTCGGCGCCCTCCGCCTCCAGCCCGACGGACCTCACCCCTTCGAGCCCCGTCACCGGGAAGCACGCGTAACTCCACCGCGCCTCCCAGGAGTCCGCCCCCGTAGCCGTCGCTTCCGCGCAGTCCGCCTCGGTCGTGCAGCCGATCGCCACGTACGGATACCGCGGGTCCTGGTCGACGCTGTCGATCCGGAACGTCACCGCGTATATCCCGTCGTCCACCGGGAAGTCCTTGACGATCTCGACGGCGGCCCGTGTCACATGCTCCTGGAACGCCATGCGGCCTCCTTCTCGATGAGGCCGGAGAGCACAGAGGCCCGGCTCACGATCCGCTCCCGTACCCGCACCGGCCTGTCCGGCCGCCCGCGCCTCAGGCGTGCGCCGGCTCCCGCCGTGTCTCCGTGGCCGCTCGGGGAGCCGGAGTTCCGCGCCAGTAACCGCAGAAGTAGATCTGCTCCTTGTCGATGCCCCGCTCGTTCACCAGGTAGCGCCGTACGGACGTGGCCAGGGTGGACTCGCCCGCTACCCAGACGTAGGGCTTGCCGGGCGGGAAGGGCAGAGTGCGCAGCACCTCCACGGTCCGGGCACCGTGGGGGCCCGAGCGGAACAGCCAGGTCGCCTCACCGGCCAGGTGCACCACGGCCTGCTCGTCCTCTACTTCGAGCAGGGTGTGCACGGGGGTGCGTATGCCTTCCAGCATGGACGAGATCGCGGGCAGAGCCGTTTCGTCGCCGATCAGCAGCTGCCAGTCCGCGTCGCCCACCTCGTACCGGGCACCGTCGCTCAGGATGCCGATCCGGTCGCCCGGTTCGGCCCGCATGGCCCAGGCGGAGGCCGGGCCGCTGTCGCCGTGCAGCGCGAAGTCGACATCGAGTCGGCAGCCGGCGGGGTCGATGCGGCGGACCGTGTAGTTGCGGACCACGGGGCGCCGGTCGGCAGGCATCGCCTGGAGCTCGGCCCACCAATCCGTGGTCGCCGGCAGCCGCAGATCGTCGTCGACCGGGAGGAAGAGCCGCACCAGATGGTCGGCGCCGGCGTAATGGAAGTCCCTCACGCCCGGGCCCTCCAGCGTGATCCGGACCATACGCGGCGCGAGGTGACGCACCTCGGCAACCGTCACGAACAGGGGTCGCTGCGGGGGAACTTCAAGGGCTGCAGGCGATTGAGACATCGAAGGACCACTCCCGAACAGGACCGCCGGACCATGATTAGGTGAGCCTCAGCTTACTTGCGCTGGGGGTGAGCGCTACCCCACCCCCACCCCCCAGCCGGCTCGGACGCGGCGTTCCCTGCCCCTTGGCCTGCGGATCCGCCCTGTGGCCCTGTCCGCGGCCTCCGACCGATCAGCTGAGCTCGGCGCCAGTCTCCTCGGCCAGCAGCTGCAGGAGGCGGTCCTGGAACGCCCCGTCGTGGACCGCCGGGTGAGGCTGTTGCCGCTGCTGGTGGTACCAGTAGCCACCCGTGGTCATCGCCTCCGGGTCATCGCCGGCGGCGAGCCATGCCTGGGTCCGATGACCGAGCTCCAGATCGTCCGGCGCACCCGGGCCGCCCATTTTTGTCGGCACCCAGCCCGGATCCACGGCATTGCTCGGCGTGCCGGGCCGCAGCCTCGCCACCGCTGCCGCCAGGGCGGTCACGAACAGCTTGCTGTCCGCGTACGCGCCAGGGCTGAGCCCCATCCAGTCGACTCCGTCGAGGGCGGGTCTGCCGCTGAAGTGCGAGCCGCTGCTCAGGTACACCAGTCGGCGTGGCGTGGGCATCAGGGCCGTGAGCAGGTAGGGGGCGATGACGTTGACGGGCATGACGGCCGGTCCGCTCCACACGCCGGCGTTGTGGATGACCGCGTCGAGCGGTGCCGCGTTGCCGAGCTCGGCGGCCATGCGCCGTACGGCATCCCGCTCGGTGAAGTCCGCCACCGTCAACTCAGCCCCACGGCCCACCAAGTCGTCCAGGTCTTGCCCCCGTCGACGATTGCGGGCGTGCACCACCACCTGGTGGCCCTGGGACAGCAGGGCATCTGCTGCCGCACGTCCGAGCCCGTCTGCGGAACCCGTCACCAGGATCCGGCTCATGACCGCACCATCCTCCCCATCGACGTCAGGAAACACGCGATCCGCGCCTCCCGCCTCCCGACGTTACGGCCGTGCGGGCGTGTCAGGGATGCACTGCCAGTACACCCCTCATCCGTGACTCGATCTTTTTGCGCCGCGCCCGTTTCCTGGATGGAGCGGTCTCCGGAGTGCCGCCGTGCGCGGCGCCCGGACCGACACGCGCATCGTCGCCTGACAGGCCCCTGCGGGCCGCGCAGACGAACTCATGCCGCAGGACGCCCCTGCCCAGCGCTGAACCGCCCCGCTGTCCCGTCCGGCCCCGCTCCCGCCCCCGCACACCTGCGCCAAGGAAAGAACCTCCCATGCCCTCCACCCCGCCCACGCCCCGGACCGGCACGCTCCCGTTCGTCGTCTGGGTACTCGCTGCCGGAACCTCCCTGATGGGGACCACGGAATTCGTCGTCGCCGGGCTGCTGCCCGAGATCGCCGCCGACCTCGACGTCAGCGTCTCCGACGCCGGACTGCTGATCACCGCGTTCGCCCTCGGCATGATCGTCGGCTCCCCCACGATGGCGATGGCCACCCTCCGCCTGCCCCAGCGCCAGACCCTGGTCCTGGCGCTCGCGGTCTTCAGCCTCGGACATGTCGCCGCCGCCCTGAGCGGCTCCTTCACCGTCGTTCTGGTCGCCCGCGTGATCACTGCCCTGGCCACCGGGGCCTTCTGGGCGGTCGGCATGGTCATCGCCAACGCCGCAGCCGGCCCCACCGCAGCCACCCGTGCCACCGGACTGATGATCGGCGGCCTCACCCTGGCCAACGTCATCGGTGTACCTGTCGGGTCCTTCGTCGGCCAGTACGTCGGCTGGCGCGGCCCCATCTGGGCTCTGGCCGTCCTGTCTGCCCTCGCCGCCCTCTTCATCGGCCGGTTCGTCCCCGCCCGGGAACGCCGCCAGACCGTCTCGTTGCGCGCCGAGTTCGGAGCCCTGCGCCAGGGTCGCCTGTGGCTCGCACTGAGTTCGGCCATGCTGATCATGGGTGGCGTCATGGCCACCTACACCTACATCACACCCCTGCTCACCGAACGCACAGGGATCCCCGAGGGCGCTGTCCCCCTCGTCCTCATCGCCTTCGGTATCGGCGCTCTGGCGGGCACCACCACCGGCGGGCGACTAGGAGAGCGCCGGCCGATGGCCACCACCATCACCGCCGCCGTAGCCACCGCGCTCGTGCTGCTGCTGATGATCCCGCTCTCCGCCCACGTCGTCACGGTCGCGGCACTCGTCCTGCTCATGGGCTGGACCGGATTCACCGTCAACCCTGTCGTCACCGCACTCGCCGTGCGCTTCGCAGGTGACGCGCCCACCCTCACTTCCGGCCTGACCACCTCCGCCTTCAACGTAGGCATCGCCGCCGGATCAGCAGTCGCGGGCATGGCCCTCGATTCCGCTGGACCGGTCGGCCCGCCGGCCGTGGGTGCCGTCATCGCGGCATGCACCGTGCTGCCCCTCGGCTCCCTCGCCCTGCACGCACGGCACCGCGGGTCATACGTCGTCGCCCAGCGCGCCCCCGTCACGAAGCGACTCACGCAGCCCCATCCCGGCAACGGCTTTGCGCGCTCATTGAACGGGTTCGTCGATGCCCCGTGCGTCGGGGATGCGAGTGCTGAGAGGGGATGCGAGCACTGAGAAGACCGAGCTTGTCCGGGCGGGCTCGTCCGGTCGTCACTCCGCCCCGCCAGGCGCTCGGGCCGGCCTTGCCGGTCGGCCGGAGCGCCTGACGGGAAGCATGGGCCGCTCGCCCGGCGGCGGGCACCGCCGCCGGCGGCCCGGCGTCCCGGTCTCCCCCTGGCATCCCGGTCGGGTCCCCCGCGGCCCGAGGCGGTTCCCTGCTCCCGGTCAGCGGCCTGCGAGAAGTTCGAGCGTGTCGATCACACGGTTCGAGAAGCCCCACTCGTTGTCGTACCACGCGACCACCTTGACGTGGCGGCCCTCGACCCGGGTGAGGGCCGAGTCGAAGATGGACGAGGCGGGATTACCCGTGATGTCGGACGACACGAGCGGGTCGTCCGAATACTCCAGGACGCCGGCGAGCGGCCCCTCCGCCGCGGTGCGGTACGCCGCCAGCACCTCGTCGCGCGTCACGTCGCGGGCGACGGTCGTGTTGAGTTCGACGATCGAGCCCACCGGCACCGGTACGCGGATCGAGTCGCCCGACAGCTTGCCGTCGAGGTTGGGCAGCACCAGGCCGATCGCCTTGGCGGCGCCGGTCGTGGTCGGCACGATGTTGACGCCGGCGGCGCGGGCACGACGGGCGTCGCGGTGCGGACCGTCCTGCAGGTTCTGTTCCTGCGTGTAGGCGTGCACCGTGGTCATGAACGCGTGCTCGATACCGGCGAGTTCGTCGAGAACCGCCGCCAGCGGCGCGAGCGCGTTGGTGGTGCAGGAGGCGTTCGAGACGATCGTGTGCACGGCCGGGTCGTAGGCGTCGGTGTTGACCCCGAACGCGAGCGTGACGTCGGCGCCGTCCGACGGGGCGCTGACGAGCACCTTCTTCGCGCCCGCGTCCAGGTGTGCCCGGGCCGCCTTGGCGGAGGTGAAGCGCCCGGTGGCCTCCAGGACGATGTCCACGCCGAGTTCGGCCCACGGCAGCTGCGCCGGTTCGCGCTCGGCGAGCACCGTGATCCGGCGGCCGTCGACGACGAGGACGTCCCCGTCGACGGTCACCGGGCGTCCGAGCCGGCCGGCCGTGCTGTCGTAGGCGAGCAGCCGGGCGAGAGTCGCGGGCTCGGTCAGGTCGTTGACGGCGACGATCTCGAGGGAGCTGTCGCGCTCCAGCAGCGCGCGCAGCACGTTGCGTCCGATGCGGCCGAATCCGTTGATGGCGATGCGAGTCATGAGTGATGTCCCTTTCTCTCCCCATCAGGCTCGCTCGCGGCGGGTGCCGGTGACAGTGGCGGGATCGCCACGGTTCAAAAGGATCCCGCCAAGCAGGTCCGGGACCGTACGGCCGGGCGCCCGGATCCCCCGGGCGGGTCACTCACCCCGGGTGAAGGTGCGCCGGTACTCACTCGGTGAGGTGCCGAGGATGCGCTGGAAATGCAGGCGGAGGTTCGCGCCGGTGCCGAGCCCGATGTCGCCGGCGATCTGTTCCACGCTGCGCTGCGAGCGCTCGAGCAGTTCGCGGGCCAGGTCGATGCGGGCGCGCATCACCCACTGCATCGGCGTGCAGCCGGTCTCCTCCACGAAGCGCCGGGAGAAGGTACGCGCCGATACGCCCGCCTGACGCGCCAGCACGTCGAGGGTGAGGGGCTCGCCGAGGCGGTTGAGCGCCCATTCACGGGTGGCGGCGAAGCGCTCGCCGAGCGGCTCGGGGACGCTGCGGGGCACGTACTGGGCTTGGCCCCCGCTGCGGTAGGGGGCCGCGACCAGACGCCTGGCCGCGTGGTTGGAGGCGGCCACTCCGAGGTCGCCGCGCAGGATGTGCAGGCACAGGTCGATGCCGGAGGCGGCGCCTGCCGAGGTGAGCACGCTGCCCTCGTCGACGAACAGCACGTTCTCGTCGACCCGCACGAGCGGATGCCTTGCCGCCAGTGCCCGCGTGTAGTGCCAGTGCGTCGTGGCGCGCCTGCCGTCGAGCAGGCCGGTGGCGGCGAGCGCGAAGGCGCCCGTGGAGATGGCGGCGAGCCGCGCGCCCCGGTCGTGGGCGGCGATCAGCGCCTCGACGACGGCCTGCGGCGGGTCGTCGCGGTCGGGGAAGCGGTAGCCGGGCACGAAGACGATGTCGGCCCACACCAGCGCGTCGAGGCCGTGGGCGACGTGGTACGCGAGCCCGTCGCCGCCGGTGACCGGACCGGGTGCCGCCCCGCACACCCGTACCTCGTACGGCATGCTCGCGCGGGTCGTGAAGACCTGCGCGGGAATCCCGACGTCGAGCGGTTTCGCGCCCTCGAGCACGAGGACGGCGACGCGATGGGGGCGGGTGGCTGCCACAGGTAGAGGTTACGTGCGGCCTGATCGCGATACGCCCGCGAACGCGGCGGCGGTGCGTCCCTGTGCGTAGGCCGCCCCGGTCGTATGCACCGGGACAGCCTCATCGGCGTCTCAGCCCGTGGTGGACTGCCGGGTGGTGGAATCGGCGGCTTCCTGCGTGGCGGCCCAGGAGGCGAGCAGGCGCAGTCCTTCTTCGGAGGGGGATCCGGGTTCGGCGGTGTAGATCGTGAGGGTGAGGCCTGGTTCGGCGGCCATGTCCAGGCCCTCGTAGGCGAGGGTGAGCTGCCCGACGGCCGGGTGGTGGAAGTGTTTGGTCCCGGTGCCGTGGTGGCGGACGTCGTGGGCGCCCCAGCGGGTACGGAATGCGTCGCTGCGGGTGGACAGCTCGCCCACGAGGTCGTGCAGGTCCTTGTCGTGCGGGTCCCGGCCGGCTTCGGTGCGGAGAATGGCCACCGCCATGTCGGCCGCCGTGTCCCAGTCTGCGTAGAAGGGCCGGGAGGCGGGGTCGAGGAAGTTGAAGCGGGCGAGGTTCGCCTGGTTGAGAGGGGTGGCGTAGACCTCGGAGTAGAAGGCGCGGGCGAGCTGGTTCGCGGCGAGGAGGTCCATGCGGCCGTTGCGGACGAAGGCGGGTCCGGCTGTGATCGCGTCCAGGGTCCACTGCAGGCTGCGGTGCGGGGTCCACTGCTGCCTGCTGGTGCGACGCCGCGGCCGGGTGAGGGCATGGGAGCCGTCGGCGGCCTGGGCGAGGTGGAGGAGGTGGGCGCGCTCGGCGTCGTCGAGCTGCAGAGCGCGTGCGACGGCTTCGAGGACGGCCGGGGAGACTCCGGCGAGGTTGCCGCGTTCGAGCTTGGCGTAGTACTCGACGCTCATGTCCGCTAGGGCCGCGACCTCGCTCCTGCGGAGGCCGGGCACCCTCCGCCGGGAGCCGGCCGGCAGTCCGGCCCGCTCCGGGGTGATCTTCGCTCGGCGCGAGGTGAGGAACTCGCGCACTTCCGCATGGTTGTCCACGTCTTCGACGGTACGGCCTGCGCGCCGCCTGAGGGATGTACTGCCGGTACACCCCTCGACAGTGACTCGCTGCTCGCGGGCGGAGCGGGTTACCTGGATGCGGTGGCGCTCCTCGTCCGGCCGGGCCGGCGGGGCGGGGGCGGCCCCGGACCGGTACTCGTACGGCGGCTCGCCGCCCGGCCCGGTCCCGCAGCCGCACCGGCGACTGCGGCCGAACACATGCCTGAGCACCTAAGGAACCCCTCATGCGCGGAGCAGTGATCCACGCCCCCGGCGACGTCCGTTTCGAGACCCTGGACGACCCGAAGATCCTCAAGCCGACCGACGCGATCATCCGGACGGCCGTCACCTGTGTGTGCGGCTCCGACCTGTGGCCCTGGCGCGGCCTGGAGCCGACCGGTGAGGCGCACCCCATGGGGCACGAATACGTCGGATTCGTCGAGGAGGTCGGCAGCGATGTCAAGTCGGTGAGGCCCGGCCAGTTCGTCGTCGGCTCGTTCGCGACCTCGGACAACACCTGTGCCAACTGTCGCAACGGTTTCCAGTCCAACTGCCTGCACCGCGAGTTCATGAGCACCTGCCAGGCGGAGTACGTACGCATCCCCAACGCCCAGGGCACCCTGGTGGCCACCGACACCGTGCCGGACGAGAAGTACTGGCCCGGGCTTCTGGCGGTCTCCGACGTCATGGGCACCGGCTGGTGGGCCGCCGACGCCGCGGAGGTGAAGCCCGGCTCGACCGCGGTCGTGGTCGGGGACGGGGCCGTGGGGCTGTGCGGGGTGATCGCGGCGAAGGAGATGGGCGCCGAGCGGATCATCGCGATGAGCCGCCACGCCTCCCGGCAGAAGCTGGCCCGTGAGTTCGGCGCCACCGACATCGTCACCGAGCGGGATGAGGAGGGTGTGGCCCGGGTCAAGGACCTCACCGGCGGGATCGGTGCGGATGCCGTCCTGGAGTGTGTGGGAACCGCCCAGGCGATGCGGCAGGCCCTGCACTCGGCGCGGCCCGGCGGCAACGTCGGCTTCGTCGGCGTCCCCCACGAGGTCGCCGTCGACGGGGAGGAGCTGTTCTTCTCCCACGTCGGCCTGCGCGGCGGCCCCGCCCCCGTGCGCCGCTACCTGCCCGAGCTGATCGACGGCGTGCTGTCGGGCCGGTTCGAACCGGGCAAGGTCTTCGACCTCACCCTGCCCCTGGACCAGGTCGCCGAGGGCTACTGGGCGATGGACGAACGGCGCGCGATCAAGACGCTCCTCACGCCCTGACTCCACGGGGCCGCCGAGGCGCTGACGTCGTCGCCGCCGCCGGGCTCCTCCCCCCCCCGGCCCCTCCAGCCCGTCCCACTCCGCCCACGACTGCGCAGAAGGAATGACCATGCAGATCACCCGAAGCTCGATGGACACGGCCAAGGGACCGGCCGGCTGGTTCACCGGCGATGTCTACATCGACGCCGTCGCCGCCGCGCCCGCGCCCTCACGGGTCACGGCCAACCTGGTGCACTTCATGCCGGGGGCGCGCACCCACTGGCACCGGCATCCGCTGGGCCAGACCGTCTTCGTCACGGAGGGCGTGGGTCTGTGTCAGCGGCGGGGCGGTCCGGTCGAGGTCATCCGCCCCGGGGACCGCGTCCTGTTCGAAGCGGACGAGGAGCACTGGCACGGCGCGGCACCCAACCGGCTGATGGTGCACCTGGCCGTCAACGAGAGCGACGCCGACCACGAGGTCGTGCACTGGCTGACTCCCGTCACCGACGAGGAGTACACCGCGGCCCCGGTGCCCGGCTGACGCGTCGCCGCCTCGCCCGGTCTCAGCGCGCCCCGGGCCGGTCGAGGTGTTCCAGGGCGCTCTCGGCCGCCTGGAGGTGCTGCGCGACGGGGCCGAAGGAGACCAGACCACTCCCGGCGCCCGCCGACTCTCCGGCGGCTGCGGCGAGTTCGTCGCGGGCACGGCGCAGGACCGGCACGTGCCCCACGGCGGCCGCGGCCCGGGCGAGTACGCACCACAGCGCCTCCTGGAGGAGGTCGTGCGGCGGGCGGGGCGCGACCGTGAGCGCCTGCCTGGCCTGCTCCGTGGCTCCGGCCCCGGCCAGCAGCAGCGGGTCCATCCACGGCCGGTAGGGACCGGCCTCGACGCGGGCGAAGTCGTCGGGGTCCGGCAAAGCCTCGCCCCGCATGACCGGAATCAGCGCGACGAGGGCCTCCGCTCCCCCGGTGAGGCCGGGCATGCCGCAGTTCGCCGTCGTCCCGAGCACCTCCTCGTACCGGGGACGGGCAGCCGCCCAGCCGTGTGTCTCGCAGATGCGCAGCGCCTGGTACCACGACGTGAACACCCCCGCGAGCGGGCGTTCGTTGCGGTGCGCGAGCCGGTCGATCTCCTCGGCCTCGGCATCGGCCGCATCAAGGTCGCCGAGTCCGGCGCATGCCTGGAGGCGGATCAGCCGCCCCAGGACCTCGTGGCCGGGAAGCTCATGGCCGGCAGCCAGCCGGGCGAGTTCCCCGCCGATCGCCTCACGGCGCACGGCCGATCCGCACCTGGCGAACGACTGCATGAAGGCACCGTTCAGGGCGAACGCCAGCACAGCCGGGTCGGCGAGGCTCCGGGCGATCCGGACAGCCTCATCGGCGGCGCGTTCCGCGCGCAGCCGCCAGGGTTCGGCAGCGGGCGAATCAGCCGCGCGGGGAAGCGACGTGTCGGCGGCGGCGTCGCCTCGTGACTCGACCGCGACGACCGACAACAGCCGGGCGCGCAAGGTCGGCGGCCCTCCGGCGCCGAGCCGCGCGGCGGCCCGGGCCGCTGCCCGGGACAGCTCACCGGCGTCCGCGGGAGCGTCAGCTCGGGTCCACAGCGCCGGCACGTCGTACGAACCGATGATCCGGGCCGCCAGTTCGTCGTCACCTGTCGTCTCGGCTGCTGCGACCAGGTCCCGCCGGTGCTCGCGCGCCTCTTCCAGACCGTCGGCGCCGGTCACCGCCAGGTCCCGCAGGAGGCCCGCGGTGGCGTGCAGCCGGGCCCGGGACCTGGCGGGCACCGAGCGCTCCCATGCGGCGGACGCCCGGCCCCAGACACCGTCCGCCACGCCGGCGAGTTCGGTCCCGGAGCCGGGTGTGCCACTGAGGATGCGCGCTTCGAGCCGGTCCAGTGCGGGACCCGGTCCGTGACCTCCGGCGGGCCCGTCCGTGAGCGCGCTACGGGCGTGACGCAGACTCTCCAGGGCCTCACCGCGGCGCCCGGACCGGTCCAGTGCGGTCGCCAGCAGAACCCAGCCGTCCTCCCGCCCCGGGTGCGCGGCGACATGAGCGCGCAGGTCGGCGACGGCGTCGCGGGCGGCGCCCGTCGCCAGCAGGGCGTCGGCGCGGCGCTCGACCGCGTCGAGGCGGAGCGCCTCCAGCCGGGCCTGCTCGGCAGCGGCCCACGCCGCATCCGGAAAGTCCGCCAGAACAGGCCCACGCCAGCGGGCGAGCGCCTCGTCCCACAGGGCGACGGCAGCGTGCGGGGGCGCCTCCACGGCACGCGCGGCAGTGTCCTCGAACCGCCAGGCGTCCACCGCCTCGCGTCCCGCGCGCAGGACGTAGCCGGGGCCGTCGGTGACCAGCAGACGGGACGGCTGCCGGGGAGGGCGCCCGGGTTCCAGTGCACGGCGCAGCGCCGCCACGAATGTGCGTACCGCCCCGATCGCGGCGGCCGGAGGTTCGTCCCCCCACAGGTCCGCGACGAGGCGGCCCACGGGCACGACCCGGTTGCGAGCGATCAGCAGCCGCCCGAGCACCTCACGGCTGCGGGGCGCTCCGAGCGGGAGCGGTGCGCCTTCGGAATCCCAGGCCTCCACCGGTCCCAGCAGTCCGAACTCCACGCCCACGGCACGGTCCCTTCGTGGGCGGCCCGCTGCCGGGGTGCCGCGTGTTCACTCATCGATCGCTGATCCGGGGCCCGCAGTGTGGTGCTGTCCCGGGGCGGCCGGACCGCGAGGTCCGGAACGTCCACTCTGCCACGAATCACAGGAGTCGCAGTGACACACCTGAGCATCCCCGGCTTCACAGAGCACCGCGTGCGGGTCGACGACGACGTGACGCTGAACGCCGCCGTCGGCGGCAGCGGCAGCCCGCTCGTCCTGCTGCACGGTTTCCCCCAGACCCACCTGATGTGGCGGCACGTCGCCGCCGATCTCGCTACGGACCACACCGTCATCTGTCCTGACCTGCGCGGCTACGGAGCCAGTGACAAGCCCGCCGGGACGGGCCCCGAGGTGTATGCGAAGCGGACCATGGGCCGGGACATCGTCCGTCTCGCCGCCGAGCTGGGGCACGACCGCTTCACTCTGGCCGGTCACGACCGCGGCGCCCTTGTCGCCTTCCGCGCCGCCATGGACCACCCCGACGCCGTGTCCCGGGCGCTCTTCCTGGACGTCCTTCCGACTCTCGACATGTGGGACGCCCTGGGTGGGGTCTCCGGCGCGGTCGGCTTCCACCTCTACCTGATGGCTCAGGCCCCCGGGCTGCCGGAGGAGATGATCGAGGCGTCCGCGGACACCTTCTTCGCCTACTTCCTCGATGCCTGGACCAACACCCCTGGCGCCATGACGGCGGACGTCCGCCGTCACTACATCGACGCCTCGGCGGCCGCCGTGCCCTCCATCGTGGCCGATTACCGCGCCTCCGCCGGCGTGGACGTGGAGCACGACACCGCCGACCGTGAGGCCGGCAACCGGCTCGCCATGCCGGTCACCGTCCTCCAGCAGGACTGGGGTGCGGCCCTGGGCTACCACGCCCAGGGGCTGTGGGGCGCCTGGGCCGGGGATCTGCGGCATCACACGGTCTCCTGCGGCCATTTCATGGCCGAGGAGGACCCGAAGCTGATCGCCTCCGAGATCCGGGCCCTCGCCGAGCGCTGACGGGTCGGGAGCCCGCTTCTCCGACCGGATCGGCCCCCTCCCCTCCCCTCCCCTCCCCGATGGCCGATGGCCGCCTTCCCTTCCCGATGGCCACCTCCCCCCGCTGGGAGGAGGGCGGTCAGCCGCCCGGGCCCGCCCGCCTATAGGAGGAGGCCCAGGACGTCTCGCCGCAGCACAGCGGCAGCACCTCCGGCGGGGGGCATCCTGGAGTCGCCGAACACAGGTCAGTGGATACGGTTCCCGCACTCGGCGGGGAACAGAACGGCGTGCGGCGGCAATTCGCCCGGGTCTCGGGCGCATACCCGCAGGCATGATTCCGGGGACCCCGCATCGGAGTACTCGACGGAGACCTCGTTCAGCACGGTGATGGTTCCGGCGTGATGCATCTCGGCCGCGTGCACACCGTCGGGGAGAGCGCCGCCGAGGTTTCCGAAGGCCGCCACGTCGCCGCCGTCGGCAATGCATTCGAAGATCTCGAAGCGCCAGTGCGCGGAAGCCTCGGCCAGTAGCGACTTACCGCACCCGCCCAGGCCGACAAGGAAATCGGTGCGGTCACGAAGGTGGTGGGCGATGGCGCAGCAGAGGGCCGGCGCCGTGCCGCCGCCAGCCTCGTGTACCCGGCATGCGGGTAGCAGGACAGGGCCTCGTCCAGGAGCCCCAAGGCGGTGTCCCGAGCCGCCGGATGTCCCTGCTGGGCGATGTCCAGCAGCAGCGGGGCAGCGACAGCGGCCGCTGGGAACACCGCGCCGCTGTGGCCATGGACTATTCCGCCCCCGGCAAGCTGAGAGCTGGCGTCTGCAGCTCGCGGCAGATTCGCCGCCTCCGAGAGGGCACGCAGCCCGTCGGCGACCCGGGCGGGTTCGTACCAGTCGGGATGGCCAGGCACGGACCCCCAGTCCACCGCGTCGATCTTGTTCAGCACAGCGGCCCCCTCGCTGTACCACTGCGACTCCCCCGGCCATCCCGGTTCAGCCGTATGCGCGACGACCTCGACGCCCCGAGCATCCACATCAGAGTGTCATGCACAGGTAACCGATGGGTGAACGCGCATGGCGCGTCCGTGAAGACCGGAAGAACTGTGGCACCCCTGCGGGAGACGTACCGCGTACCGAGCCACACGTCCGGCCGGACGGCCCCGGGGGTCCGGTTGACGGTGCCTCAGATCGATGTGAGAGATTGTCACTCCTCTTGTGAAGGACCCGTTGACGTATCCGCTTCGAGTGGCGTCGAGGGGTGACCGCGGTGGAGGCGAAAGGGCTAGTCAACCTGACGTGGCAGAGGCCGCGTTGGCCGCCTGTGCGGCCATAGCGGGAGTCCTTCGAACGTAGATCCGGTGATAGCATCCCGGCATCTGTGATCTTGATCCACTTGACGCAGAAAATGATTTCCGATCGGCGGCCTGCTCTCCGCGTAACAGCAGGTGAACAGTGCCGAGCGGCCGTGCCGCGGGTCCTTCGCGAGGTGTATCCGCCGCCGTCCGCATGCCATGCGCCGGGAAAGGTTTCCATGAATCGAGACGCACTTGTCTGGTGTCTGGTTGCGCTGACGGTGATATCCGTTGTCGCAGTCGTGGCACTCGTCGCCCGCAACAGAGCCCTGGGGGCGAAGAAGCAGCAGAACGAGGCCGAGCTGAGGCGCCAGCTGCTCGCGGCGGACAGCCTGCTTCACGCATCGCGCGCAGAGCTGCAGCAGTTCCGGAACGAGCAGGACAACACGCTCCGCGAGGCGAAGGAAGCCGCCGAGGAGAACACCAAGGCCGTTCTCAAGGGTGCGGCCAGCTTCCTGCAGAGTCTGGCCGCCGAACAGACGACCCTCCTGGACGGCATCCAGCGCAAGTACGGCAACCACGCCGTCCTGAGCGAACTGCTGGACGTCAACCACGCCAACGCCCAGATGGCGCGCAAGGCGCAGGGCATCGCCGTGATGTGCGGCGCGCCTCTCGGCCGCCGCAACAGGCCCGCGAGCGTCTACGACGTGGTGCGCAGCGCCCAGGGCCAGATCCGCAACTTCCACCGGGTCGCCATCATGCAGCAGACCGGGCTCGCGCTGAAGGCGTCCGCCGTGGCGCCGGTCGCGCTCGCCGTGGCGGAGCTGCTTGACAACGCTGCCAGCTTCTCCCAGCACGACGCACCGATCGAGGTGACGTTCCAGCGCGTACAGAACAACCTGTGCATCGTCATCGACGACGCCGGCGTCAGCATGAACGACGAGGACAGGCAGCGGGCGACCGCGCTGCTCTCGGGCGAGGTCGCCCCCCGCCTCTCGCAGCTCGGGACCCAGCCGAAGTTCGGTTTCCCGGTCGTCGGGCTGATCGCGCGTCAGCACGGTTTCAAGGTGGATGTCACCGGAGTCTCCCGGTACGGCGGCGTCCGGGCCGTCGTCCTGTTGCCCGAGGAGCTGTGGACCATGGAGGAGATACCGCCCGCCCAGGAGGCCCCCGTCAGCAACATCAGGCGTTCGGCCGAGAGCCGTCCCCAGAGCTCCGAGAGCCGCCCCCAGAGCTCGACGTCGCGCACGATGCACGGGCTTCCCAAGCGGGGAGCGCGTCAGGCGCCCATCGCGAGTGTTCCCGACCCCGACGCCACCCCGCCGGCGACGCGGACCCCGCAGGAGACGGGCCGGGCTTCCGGGCGCAGCCTGGGGGCCTTCCAGCGCGGCACGCTCTCCGGCCGCAACCTTGACGCCACCTCGCTCGAAGGGTCCGAAGACGCATGACCGCAGACCTGTCGTGGATGCTCGAGGACATCGTGCACAACGTGCCCCGTGCACGGCACGCCGTCCTGCTGTCCGCGGACGGCCTTCCCCGCGGGGCGACGGAGGGCCTGGCCGAGAAGGAAGTGCGTACCATCTCCGCCGCCATGGCGGGGATGCAGTCGCTCAGCCGCGCCACGGCCCACTTCGCCGGGCCTGAGGAGGACCGGCAGTGGAATCAGACCATCATCGAGTTCTCCCACGGGTGGAGTTTCCTGATCGGGGCGGGTCAGGGCGCCTACCTCGCCGCCGCTGCCGCCCCCGACGTGGACATGCAGCAGATCTCCTTCCGTATGCACCGCCTCGTCGCCCGGCTGGGCAACAACCTCACCTCGCCTCCGCGTGTGCGTTCCGAGGACGCCGGCGGTGCGCGGGGTACCTCGCCCCGGCGGGAGAGCGCGAGCGACGCGGGATTCGTCCTGCCCGAACTCGATGAGGTCATATCCGAGGTCAAGGGCGCGCGCCATGCGGTGCTGCTGGGGTCCGACGGCCTTCCCCGCGGGGCGACCAAGGGGATGAGCCGAGATCTCGCGGACACGATCTCCGCGGCCATGACCGGGATACACGCCTACAGCCGGGTCACCTCCCAGTTCGCGGGAGTTCTGGAGGACGCCGAGTGGCGTCAGACCGTCATCGAGTTCCAGCACGGCTGGATCTTCCTGATGGCCGCAGGCACCGGATCGTTCCTCGCCGCCGCGGCGGAGCACGACTGCGACATCGAGGAGTTCACCACGCGTCTGCACGAGGTGGTACCGAGACTGACCGCGTCCTCGACACGAGGGGAGGGCGCAGGCGATGCCTGACGGCCCCGAGCAGGATCCCGAGCTGGAACTGACGGCCCCGTTAGTCCCACTCTTCGTGATCACGAACGGCCGTGCGCTTCCTCCTGACCACGAGTACGAGCACACGACGCTCGTGACGGCGGCGGCGCAGGACGGGCCGGTCGTGGGGCGCACCCTGTCACCGGAAGCCGATCAGGTCATGGACCTGGTCGCCAACGGCTTCCTGTCCGTGGCCGAAGTCGCCGGGCACACGCACCTGCCCCTGGGCATCGTCCGCATCCTGCTGGCGCAGTTGGAGGAGGACGGCCTCATCCTCGTGAGACGGCCGATCCCGCGCGCCGAACGTGTCGACAGAGAACTGGTCAGCGCCGTGCTCGAAGGCCTGAAGAATCGATTCGGAGCGTAAACGCGTGTACCTGGATCCAGACGTCTCCCACGCGGTGAAGATCCTCATAGTGGGGCACTTCGGGGTCGGCAAGACCACCTGCATCGGCAGTCTCTCGGAGATCGAGCCGCTGCGGACCGAGGAGGAGATCACCGAGGCCAGTGTCGGCTTCGATGACCTGTCGGGAGTGCCCGACAAGAAGACCACCACCGTGGCCATGGACTTCGGCCGTCTCACTCTCAGCGACTCGCTGGTCCTCTACCTCTTCGGAACGCCCGGGCAGGAGCGTTTCAAGGAGATGTGGGAGGAGCTCTCCCGGGGCGCCCTGGGCGCGCTCGTCCTCGTCGACCCGGAACGGCTGCACGAGTCCTTCCCCGTACTGGACCTGGTCGAACGCTTCGGCCTGACGTACGCCATCGCCGTCAACCACTTCGAAGGCACCACGGACTACCCGCTCGACGAGGTGCGCGAGGCTCTGAACCTCACCGCGGAGACCCCCGTCGTGAAGTGCGACGTACGCGACGAGAGTTCCTCGGCGCAGGCCCTCATCACCCTCGTGAAACACCTCATGTCCCTACTCGGCTAGGAGCGCAGGAATGCAACAGCCACTTGATCCGCAGGAGATACCCCCCGGCTGCCCCGCGCACGGGAACGTCCAGCTCTACGGCCCCTCCTTCGGGGCCGACCCGGACGGCCACTACGCACAGCTGCGCGCGTTCGGCCTGAGCGCGCCCGTGGACATCGCCCCCGATGTCCAGGCCGAGCTCGTCACCAGCTACGACGCCGCGCTGTACGTGCTGCAGAACCCGGCCTCCTTCGTGCGCGACTCGCGCCGCTGGAAGGCCCTGAACGAGGGGCGTGTCCCGGCCGACAGCCCCGCCCTGCCCATGATGGGTTACCGCCCCAACGCGCTCTTCAGTGACGGCGCGGCCCACGCCCGCCTGCGCCAGGCCGTCACCGACAGTCTCTCCACCGTCAACGAGCACCAGCTCATCAGGCAGACCCAGCAGTCCGCCAACTATCTGATCAGCCGGTTCAGCTCCGAGCCGCGCGGTCAGGCGGAGCTCATGGCCGATTACGCCCAGCCGCTGCCGCTGCTGGTCTTCAGCGACCTGTTCGGCTGTCCGCCCGAGATCGGTGACCGGGTGATCGCCGGGATCAGCGGCATCTTCGACGGGACGCCGGGAGCCGACGAGGTGCTGGGCGGGGCGCTGACCGAACTGATCGCCCTCAAGCGGCGCCAGCCGGCGGCCGACCTGACGACCCGTCTGATGGAGCACGCCGCCCAGCTCAGCGACGAGGAGGTGCTGCACCAGCTGGTCACCCTGCTCTCCGGCGGCACCGCACCGCTGACCGCGGCCATCGGCACCAGCAGCGCCCTGTACCTCGACGAGGACTGGCAGAGCGGCCTGCCCGTCGAGGACGCCGTGTCCCAGACCCTGTGGAACTACGCGCCGATCGCCAACTACGCGGCCCACTACCCGACCCACGACGTCGAGCTGGGTGGCCGGGTGATCCAGGCGAACGACCCGGTCCTGATCTCCTTCGCCGCGGCCAACACCGACCCGAAGCTGACCGCGCACCGCGAACAGCTCAGCGCCAAGGCCCACCTGGCGTTCGGAGCCGGCCCGCACGCCTGTCCGGCCAAGGACCCGGCGTTCATGATCGCGGTGACGGCCGTGGAGGCGCTCCTCAACCGGCTGCCCGACGTCGAGATGCGCGTCCCGTTCAAGGCACTCACCTGGGCCCCCAGCCCGTGGAGCCGTTCGCTGGTGACCCTGCCGATCCGCTTCACCCCGCGGACGGTTCCCTCGGCCGCCGAGTCCGCTTCCCCGCACGGGGGCCAGGGCTACCAGCAGCAGACCGGTGCCTCGGCGCCGTCCGCCGCCGCCCCGTCGCGCCCGGCACCGTCCGCCGCACCGCAGCACAAGGGAGGCCTGTTCAGCCGCTTCCTGGCCTGGACACGGGGTGAGTGAGGCGAGAGTGATCTAAGTAACCTTCTGTGTACCCAGGGGTAGTGGATGCTTTAACGATCATGTGGGTATGCATGGCGGCTGGTTCTCAGAAAGGAGCCGCCACTATGGGGGTTACCACAACTCCGTCGTACGACCGTCGGGCGTCTGCCTCCCTCTTCTCCCGTCTACGGACGGCAGGAGGGCAGGCCGACCCCTTCCCGATCTACGCCGAACTCCTCGCGAGAGGCGAGGTCGTACCCGCTCCTTGGGGCGGCTCGGTCGTCACCGGTTTCGCCGCCTGCGACCAGGTGCTGCGCAACCGTGACTGGCTGGAGCCCGACAAGCGCTGGCGAGAGCGTCAGGGGGCGGGTACGCGGTGGAACGCGCCGTCCTCACGCGAGATGAGCAACACCCTGGCCGCCCTCAACCCGCCCGACCACACCAGGGTGCGGCGCGCGGCGGGCACGTTCGACCGGGCCACCGTGGAGCGGATCGGCAGGGGCGTCAGCAAGACCGCGGATCGGCTTCTCGACTCCTTCACGGAACGAATACGCACCGGCGAGGCGGACTTCGCGGCCCTGGTCTGCGAGGAACTGCCGGTTGCCACCATCGGGGACTGGCTCGGGCTGCCCCAGGCGGACTGGCCCCGGCTGCGTCAGCTGACCCACGACCAGGTGTTCACCCAGGAGCTGCTCCCCTCGGCCAGCCAGCTCGCCCTGTCCGACGCCGCCACGGCCGAACTCCGTACCTACTTCATGGACCTCGTCCGGCACCGCCGCGCGCACCCCGGCGAGGATCCCGTCACCGGGTGGATCCGGACCTGGGACGCGATGGAGACCGACCAGGACAAGGCCGACGAGGGGGTCTACTTCCTCGTCCTGTTCGTCCTGCTGGCCGCCCTGGAGACCACCGCGACCCTCCTGTCGACGATGACGCTCCGGCTCGTCGAGAGCCCCGAACGCTGGGACCAGGTCGCCGACAACCCCGGTCTCGTGGCCGGCTTCGTCGAGGAGACCCTGCGCTACGACCCGCCCACCCACGTCATCAGCCGGGTGGCTTCCAAGGACCTGGTACTCGGCGGGCACGAGGTCCGCCGTGACGAGATGGTGCATCTCATGGTCGGCGCGGCACACCGGGACCCGGCCCGGCACAACGATCCCGACCGCTTCGACCCTGAGCGTTCCCCCGGCCACCTCGCGTTCAGCGGAGGCATCCACTACTGCCTCGGCGCTCCGCTGGCCCGTCTGGAGGCGCAGACCCTTCTCCGTCAGCTGATCCGCCGTGTTCCCCGTCTGACCCTCGTACGCCCCCCGTCGATGGCGCCCCGCGTGGCGTTCCGGCGCCTGCTGAACCTGGATGTAGCACTCGCATGACCGAACCGAGCCCCACCAGCGTCCCCGCCCGCACGAACACCCGCCCCTCCCCCAAGGCGATACTCGTCGAGCAGCACGGACCCGTACTCCATGTCCGCCTCAACCCCTGGGAGGGCGCGGACACGCTCGACGCCGCCGTCCTGGACGACCTGGCCGCGCTCCTCGACGACCTGCACGAGAGACCGGACATCCGCGTCCTGACCTTGTCCTCACTGGGTGAGGACTTCTGTCTCGGCGCCGACCGCGGTGAATACCAGGAGGCCCTGGCCGCCGATCCGACCGGCGCGAGTCTGCGGCGCATCGCGGACAGGGCCCACCGGCTGTGCCAGGCCCTGGAGAACACGCACGTGGTCACCATCGCCCGTCTGCACGGGCGCGTCATCGGCGCGGGGCTCGCGCTCGCCTCGTTCTGCGACCTCCGCGCCGGGGCGGACACCAGTCGCTTCCGCATGCCGGAGGTCGGCATAGGTCTGCCGCCCGCCTGGGGCGGCGCGATGGGGCGCCTGGTCTCCGAAGCCGGCGCCGCCAGGATCCGTGAACTCATGCTCACCTGCGACGTGTTCGACGCCGAGGCCGCGCAGCGCATAGGCCTTCTGCACCGGACGGCGCCGCTCGACCGGCTGGACGCGGTCGTCGACGCCTGGACGAGACCCCTCGTCCGGCGCTCGCCGGAAGCCCTGGTCCTCACCAAGCGCATGCTGGCCGGCTACGCACGCGCCGACCGGACGGCGGACGTCTCCCTGCTCGACTCCCATCTCCTGACGGCTTCTCTGCAGCAGTACGCAAAGGGCTGACGGCGCGAGGACCAGCACGACACACGGCATGAGCGTTCGAGGATCCCGGCCGTGGCCGCCGTCAGGGTGACCTTGCCGCAGACCCTCGATCGCCTTGCCGCCCCGGCGGCTCAGGGGCCCCACAGCCGTCGCGTGGCTCGCCCACGCCGTCCTGCCTGCCCCGGGGCCGGCGTCACGAGCGGCGCCGAAACCCTCGGCCGCTGCGCCCGCATGCCCGGCCCGCGGCGCCGTGGCTCCGAGAAGAACCTGAGCAAGCGCGGCGAGCCCGCGCCCCGGTCCGATGCTCGCGGTGGACTCGCCCCCAGGTAGACCCCTCGCGCGCCGGACGCGCGACGAGGTCGTGGGGCGGCGACAGGACCCGGAACGAGCTCCGGCCGGGGCCCGGCCGGCCGGTTCGGTTCACGTTGCGGCGACGCCTCAGCCTGGCCATTTCTCTCCTCATGACCGCCGCCCCCCGAGCGAATCCCTGTCCGGCCACCACGCTTCCGCCCGCCCGCCGAGGCCGACCGGGTCGAGGGCCGCCGGGTCACGCGTGTTGCGGCGGCATTGCCGCATTGCCAGAACCATTGACCTTCCGGTGCGAGACGTTTACGTTGCCGAACTAACAGAATGTTATTGGACAACTTGTTCGGTTACGCAACTGAGGGAGGCTCGTGGTGCCACGATCCACCGAAACCACGCCCGCCGAATTGTCGGTACGACCCGAGTCCACGACGCCACGCACCGGCCGCCGGGCCTGGGTCATCCTGGTGATGATCGTGGTCTTCATGATGATCAGCTACGCCGACAAGGCCGTCCTCGGCCTCGCGGCGGTGCCGCTGATGGAGGAACTGGGCATCGGCAAGAGCACGTACGGGCTGATCTCCAGCTCCTTCTACCTGCTGTTCAGCCTCTCCGGGCTCATCGTCGGCTTCTTCTCGACGAGGATCTCCAGCCGCGCCCTGCTTCTCGTGATGGCCGCACTCTGGGCCGTCGCGCAGCTCCCGGTCCTGGTGGTGGCCGCCGTGCCTTCACTGATCGCCGGACGCGTACTGCTCGGAATGGCCGAAGGCCCCGCTGCCTCCATGTCCATGCACGCGCTGTACAAGTGGTTCCCGGCGGGCAGGCGCGGCCTGCCGTCCGCACTGCAGATCGGCGGGGCCGCTCTCGGGACCGCAGTCTCCGCGCCGCTGCTGACCTGGCTCATCGTGGACCACGGCTGGCGTTCCGCCTTCCTGGCCCTCATGCTCGTCAGCGCCGCGTGGTGCCTGGTCTGGCCCTTCGTGGGGCACGACGGTCCGTTCGGCGGCGAGCTCCGCCCGTCCGCGCGCGCAGGCCTCCCCGCACCCGTGGCGGGCCCGCCCCTGCGCGCGCTGCTGACCAACGGCACCGTGACGGGTGGCATCCTGAGCGCCTTCGGGTCCCACTGGGCACTGGCCCTGTCCAGCGCGTGGCTGCCGGTCTACCTTCAGACGCAGATGGACATGACAGCCACGCGCGCCTCCACCGTCCTCAGCGGGGTGTCCGTGGTGAGCCTGATCCTGCTGCTGTCCGTGCCGGCGTATGTGGACCGCCTCAAGCGCAGGGGCGTTTCCAGCAGGCACGCGGACGGCATCCCGCAAGGCGCGGCGGTCCTGGTCGCGGGCTGCGCGATGGCCCTGCTGCCCATCGTCGGCGGCTTGCCTGCCCAACTCCTGCTGATCGCCGTTGCGTTCGGCTGCCACGCGGTCGCCCTGCCGCTGCACTACGTCACCACGGCGGCGGTGGTCCCCGACGGCCGCCGCGGCGCGGTCTTCGGGATCGTCGCGGCGTCGGGGACCCTTCCGGGGCTGTTCGTCCCCTACCTGACCGGCCACCTCGTCGACAACGCGGCCACGGAGGCGGCAGGTTACACCGAGGCGTTCCTCCTGTCCGCGGGCGTGATGGCGGTGTGCGGCGTGCTGGCGATCGCCACCGTCCGCCCCGAGCGGGACGCCCTGCGCCTCCAAGCCGCAGGCGCGCCCACGCCCGCGGCTCAGACGGGCGCGTCGAAGCCCGTGGCCCAGTAACGGCCTCGCAGGGCGAGGTCGAGCAGCATGCGCACGACCTCTTCCGCCGGCATGGGGGGCACGTCGTGCTCCACCCACCACTGCAGCACTCCGACCTGTTCGCCCACCCACGCCCTGGCCAGGATCTCGGAATCGATCCTCGGCTCCACGGCGTTGCGCTCAGAACGCCCGCGGAACTCCTGTGCGGCGACGCGCGCGCAGGCGTCCGTGAACATGCGCAGCGGCTTGCCGTCGCCCTCCCCGCGGAGCACGATCCGGTAGAGGTCACGGTCCTCCTGCGCGTGGCGCAGCATCTGCAGGATCGGTTTGCCGGTGAAGCCCACCGCACTGTCCTGCACCGCCGGACGCAGCCGGGCGTCGAGTTCGGCCAGGAGGTCCGCGGTGACCCGGGCGAAGAGTTCGTCCTTGTCACGGAAGTGGCTGTAGAAGGTCGCGCGGGCCACGTCCGCCCGCTGGGTGATGTCCTCGACGCTCAGAGCGGTGAACCCCCGGTCGAGCACGAGTTCCACCAAGGCGTCACGCAGCGCCTTGCGCGTCTTGCGGATGCGCCTGTCCTCGGCCAACGCCGTCCCTCTTTTCATCGCCGCGCCCAGGCCCCCTGCGGTGGGGGCGACAGCTCAGTGTACGGAAGCCTTGACAGTCACCCCGTTACTGAACAGACTGTCCAAAAATTTGCGCCACGTCGTTTTATGTGAGCACTGCGCCTCGCCCTCATGTGTCCGGTCCCAGGAGCCGCCCGATGAATCTCGGTACGTATCTCACCCGCAGCGCCCGCCACTGGCCTGCCCACCCCGCCCTCGTGTGCGGGGGCCAGACCTGGTCGTACGAACGGCTGGAGACCGCCACCAACCGCCTGGCGTCGGCGCTGCTGCGGCGAGGGCTGCGCCCCGGCGACGCCGTGGCCTCGCTGGCGTGGAACCGCGCCGAACTCGTGGAGGTCGAGTTCGCCCTGTACAAGGCGGGGCTGATCCGGGTACCCGTCAACGCCCGGCTCGGCCGCGTGGAGATCGAGCACATCCTGCGGGACGCACCCGTGCGGGTCCTCGTCTTCGACGCCGCGCACCGGGACGACGCGCTGGCCGCCGTCGAGGCGGCGGGCACCGGATGCCTTCCGGTCCAGCTCGACGCCGTGGACGAGCACGCACCGGCGGACCCCCACGTCGTTCCGTACGCCGTCCTGTCGGCCGAGGGCGACGACACCGCGGTCGCGGTCGAGACCGCTGAACACGATCCCGCCGTACTCAACTTCACGTCGGGCTCGACCGGTGCGCTCAAGGCGGCGGTGCAGACCTTCGGCAACCGTCTCGCGAACATGCGCAAGACCCTCATGAGCGAGGAGTCCCGGCCCGGCCCCGGTACCCGCTATCTGGCCTGCGGCCCGATCACGCACGCCACGGGCATGGTGCTGCTCGCCGGTGTGTTCGGTGGCGCGACCACGCACGTGCTGCCCACCTGGAGCGCGGAGGCGTTTCTCGACACCGTCGAGCGGGAGCGGATCACCGCGACCTTCCTGGTGCCCGCCATGCTCAACATGGTGCTGGCCCACCCGGGGGCCGCGGAACGCGATCTGTCGAGCCTGACGAGCGTCCGCATAGGCGGGGCCCCGGTGTCCCCCCAGCGGCTGCGGGAGGCCGTCGCCCTGTTCGGGCCGGTCGTGGCCCAGGGTTATGGCCTGGCGGAAACCACCAGCGTCGTGGCCGGGCTGTCGAGTCAGGACATCGAGCGGGCGGTCACCGAGGACGCCGAACTCCTCCGGTCGTGCGGGCGTCCCGCCTACGACTCCGAGGTGCGCGTGGTGGACGAGCGGGGAGACGAACTGCCCCCTCGCGAGATCGGGGAGATCATCGTGCGCGGCCCGGACTGCGTACGCGAGTACTGGCGTGCTCCCGAACTGTCGGCGCAGACCTTCCGCGACGGCTGGGTGCACACCGGCGACCTGGCCTGGATGCGTGAGGACGGCTATCTGTTCCTCGTCGACCGCAAGAAGGACATGATCATCTCCGGCGGCTTCAACATCTACAGCACCGAGGTGGAGACCGCCCTCTACGAACACCCCGCCGTCCAGGAAGCCTGTGTGATCGGTGTCCCCGACGAGAAGTGGGGCGAGGCGGTCAAGGCCGTGGTCGTGACCCGCCCCGGGCACCACGTCACCGATCAGGAGCTGGCCGACTTCTGTGCCGACCGCCTCGACCGCTTCAAGAAACCCCGCTCGGTCGACTTCGTGGCCGCCCTCCCCCACAACCGCAACGGCAAGCTCGACCGCAAGGCCGTGCGCGAGCCCTACTGGGCCGGCGCCGACCGGCGCGTGCACTGACACACCCTCAGGAGAGACCTCACATGACCTTCTCGTTCCGCCCCTCCTACGAGGACCCGCAGCTCGCCGGCCTCGTCGACCGCCTGCGTGACTATCTGGACGGCGAGCTCGCCGACTACGAGCGGGACCGTGGCATCACACGTGACACCCGGCTCACCCGAGCCGACCTCGAACCCGTCTGGCGGCGCAGCCGCGAACTCGGCTTCTACGGGATCCATCTGCCCGAGGAGTACGGTGGCCAGGCCCTCAGCAACGTCGAGCTCGCCGCCCTCAAGGAGGAGATCGGCGCGTGCGGACGGGTCCTGGGCCACTCCGTGCTCGGCGACATGGGCGGACCGCTCAGGGCCGGGGACATCCTCAAGCACGCCACGGAGCACCAGCTCACCACCTATCTCCTGCCGCTCGTACGCGGCGAGCGGGCGTGCTGCTTCTCCCTCACCGAGGCCGACGCCGGATCCGACGTCCGGTCCATGACGACCACGGCCGTCCGGGACGGGGACGGATACCGGCTGACCGGCCACAAGGTGTTCAGCTCGGCCGGCCCCTTCGCCGACTTCGCGATCGTCGTCGCCAGGACGGCCGGTACCGAGGACTCCTTCTCGGCGTTCCTGGTCGACCTGGACAGCCCCGGGTGCAGCGTGGTGGAGGGTGCGACGCCGATGTCAGGCGAACACATCGAGAGCGACATCATCCTGACCGACTGCCACGTCCCCGCCGCCAACCTGCTGGGCGAAGAGGGGCAGGGGCTGAAGATCGCCCTGGGCCGGGTGACGAAGAACCGGCTGCTGCACTGCCCCACCGCCATCGGCGCCGCCCGGCGCGCCCTGCAGCTGACCCGCGACCGGGCGCTGAGCCGCACGGCCGCGGGGGGCCGGCCCCTCATGGCGCTGCAGTCCATCCAGCACAAGCTGGCCGACATGGCGACCGACCTCTACGCCGCCCGTTCCATGACCTACGCCGCTCTGGTGGCCCTGGACAGCGGTGCGGACGTCCGGGCGGAGGCGTTCATGTGCAAGCTGTTCGTCGCTGAGTCCGCCTTCCGCATCCTCGACCAGGCCGTCCAGATCCACGGCAAGGACGGGCTCACCCAGGGCAACGAGATCGAGTACCTGTTCCGCAAGATGCGGATGTTCCGCGTCCTGACCGGTACCTCCGAGATCCAGCGCAACGGCATCGCCAAGTCGCTGGTCACGCTGGCCTGAGGCGCAGCGGTCCCAACCGTTTCCTCAGGGCGCCGCAGCCGCCCCGCCCCACCTCCGCACCCGAGACGAGACCGAGTACATGACCCCCAGCTCGCCGGAGCACACCTCCTCTCCCCACGCGACCGACGGCGAACAGGACTTCGCCGACGCGGCCCGGGGGTTCATCGCCCGCCTCGAACCGGGATCCGTCCACGACGCCGACGGCCGCCTCGTCTGGGACGCGGACGCGTACGCGTTCCTCGATGAGGACTGTCCGCCCACCGCTCACCCCTCGCTCTGGCGGCAGAGTCGTCTGGTGGCCCGGCAGGGCCTGTTCGAGGTGGTGCCGGGCGTCTACCAGGTGCGCGGCCTCGACCTCTCCAACATCACGTTCATCGAGGGCCGACGCGGGGTGATCGTCGTCGACCCGCTCATCAGCACGGAGGTGGCCGCGGCCGCCCTCGGCCTCTACCGCTCCCGGCGGGGCGACCGCCCCGTGACCGGGGTCGTCCACACGCACTGCCACGTGGACCACTTCGGCGGGGTGCGCGGCATCATCGACCCCGCCGACGCCGCCTCCGGCCGGGTGCCGGTGATCGCGCCGGCCGGGTTCCTGGAGCACGCGGCGGGCGAGAACGTGATGACCGGCCCGGCCATGGGACGCCGGTCGGGATACATGTACGGCGCCTCGCTGCCCAAGGGTCCCACGGGCCAGATCGGCTGCGGGCTGGGACAGACCACCTCGCTGGGCAGCATCTCCCTGATCGCACCGACCCTCGATGTCACCGCCACCGGCCAGACGGAGACGGTCGACGGCGTACGCATGGTCTTCCAGCTCACCCCCGGCACCGAGGCTCCGGCCGAGATGAACTTCCACCTGCCGGAGTTGCGTGTCCTGTGTGTGGCCGAGAACGCCTGCCACACACTGCACAACGTGCTCACCCTGCGCGGAGCCCTGGTCCGTGACCCCAGCGCCTGGGCGCGCTACCTGACGGAGACGCTCAGCCTGTACGCCGACGACACCGACGTGGTCTTCGCCTCGCACCACTGGCCCACCTGGGGCCAGGACCGGGTGGTGCGGTTCCTGGAGGAGCAGCGGGACGCCTACGCCTTCCTCCACGACCAGTCCGTACGGCTGATCAACGCGGGCCGCACCGGAGCGGAGATCGCGGAGGAACTGCGCTTCCCGCCCGCGCTGGAGCGGGCCTGGCACATCCGTGGTTACTACGGCTCGCTCAGTCACAACGCGAAGGCGGTCTACCAGCGGTACATGGGCTGGTTCGACGGCAACCCCGCCCACTTGTGGCAACACCCTCCACGTGCGGCCGCTGAGCGGTACGTGGCGTTCATGGGCGGTGCGGATGCCGTCGTCGTCAAGGCCCGCGCGTCGTTCGAGGCGGGTGACCTGCGCTGGACCGCGGAGGTACTCAGCCATGTGCTGTTCGCCCAGCCGGACCACGCGGACGCCCGTGACCTGCAGGCCGCCACGTTCGAACAGCTGGGCCACGGGGCGGAGAGCGGCCCGTGGCGCAACTTCTACCTCATGGGTGCCACCGAGCTCCGTGAAGGCGTGGTCGGGACGCCAGGCCGCGGGGCGCCCGACATCGTGGCCGCGCTGACGGTCGAGCAGATCTTCCGGTCCATGGCTGTCCGGATCAACGGCCCTCGGGCGGCGGCGGCCGGCCGGATGCTGCTGCGCTGGGAGATCACCGCCCCGGATCCCGCGTCGTCTGGTGGCCCGTGCGCGACCGAGGCGTGGACCGTACTCCTGTCCAACGGCGCGCTCACCCCGGTCCGCGGCGACGCCCCGCGCGGCGAGGACCCGGATGTGACCGTGCGGCTGCCGCGCACCGTCCTGGACGCCGTGACGAGCAGAGCCACGACTCTCGCCGACGCGATCGCCCGTGGCCTCGCCGAAGTCGAGGGCGACATCCGGGTTCTGCTCACCTTCGGGACACTCTCCGACCGGCCCGACCCGCGCTTCCCGATCGTCACGCCGTAGGACCGCCCGTTGAAGCCCGCCTCCATGGCGAGCTCGATGTCGCGGACCAGCGCCTCGTCGCTCGGGGCCGTCATCAGCCCGTCGGGGTCCCCCCCTGGTCGAGCACGAGGTGCTGGCAGACCGGGCGCCCGTTGATGACGGCCGTCTGGTTCTGCGGGAGAGCACCGAGGGTCCCGCCGGCAGCTGACGTCCGGACGGGCGACGGCGGTCACGGAGTCTCCTCATGGCGGCACAATGGGTGCATGCAGATCCGCGCTGTGGAACCGGACGAACTGCCCGCCCTCCAGGAGATCGAACGGGCCGCCGGGCGGTGTTTCCGGGACATCGGCATGGCCGAGATCGCCGACGACGAGCCCCTCCCGCTCGGCGAGCTCGCCCGGTACCACGACTCCGGACTGGCATGGGTGGCGGCAGACGCTTCAGGTGCCCCGGTCGGCTATCTGATCGCCGACCGTGTCGACGGAAACCTGCACGTCGAGCAGGTGTCGGTGCATCCCGAGAGGGCGCGCCGCGGGATCGGCCGCCTGCTCCTGGACCATCTGGCCGATCACGCCCTGAGCGAGGGAGCGCCCGCCCTGACCCTCACCACCTTCACCGAGGTCGCGTGGAACGCCCCTTACTACGCTCGCTGCGGGTTCCGGCTCTTGGACGATGCCGAGCTCACCCCGGGCCTCCGGCTCATCCGCAGCCGTGAAGCGGCACACGGTCTGGACCGGTGGCCCCGGGCATGTATGCGCCGGGAACTGTGAAGCTGCCGCGTGCTCCGGGCCGCCCAGCCGGCTGCCCGTGCGCCGTGGGCCCGCGCGCGTCCGAGGAGAGCCGCCGATGTCTCACGCGGGACCGTCACGCAGTGCCGGTGGCCGCCGGCCCCTGCCCTGCGCGGACCAGCCGCCAGGCCTCGGTGAAGAGTTCGGGGAGGGTCCCCGGGAGCAGTTCGAAGGCGGTCACCTCGCTCCCGTCGGCGCTCAGCCGCCCACCGACCAGGGGCGCCTTCCACGCTTCCATCGGCGGCAGCGGCTTCTTCGCGTGCGCCCACGGGCCCGGCAGGAACACGCCGCGGCCCGCGCGCGCCCGGCGGTCCTCGACGACCAGCCCGCGTGTCACCAACTCCGCCTCCGCGGCTCGGTGACGCGCCGGTGTCCAGGCGTTCCAGCGCCGTACGTTGCGGTCCGACGGCACGGGGAGCAGCAGGAGCTGGAGGTGGAGGACCGCGGCGTCCTCCGGCAGGTCCAGCGTTTTCGCGACGTCGGCCACCAGGTCAGGAACGCAGGCGCTCGGATCGGACTCGTAGCGGCCCGGGGCCAGGTCGCCGGAAGCGATGCGTGCCATGACCCGGTCGCAGACGCCGTCCGTCAGCCAGTCCAGGCGCCGGCTCCCCCGGCCGCCCCGTATCAGACCCGTGTGCAGGACCCGGGCGGGTGAGTCGCCGCCTGCCAGCACCTTGCGCAGATGACGGACGGTCTCCGGCGCCCCGCCTCGTACGGGGTCCCCGGCGGGAAGGTCCGCGTACGCCCATGCCAGTCCGGTGAAGACGGCGTCGGCGACCGTTTCGGCGTCGTACGCGCCCATGACGTCCCAAGCGGTGCGCAGATGGCGGTACTCGGGCGGGCAGGGCCAGACCCGCAGGTAGAAACCCGGGGGCAGGGTGGCGTCCGCCGGGTCGAGGAACAACTGGCAGAGGTGAGCGGCCGGCATGCGGGTCTGGAGGGCGGCTGCGGCCTGCCAGGTGCTCCACGGTGCGGACGGACGGGCTCCGTGCTGCCGTGTCCAGGCGGTGGCGGTGTGTTCCGCGACCCGGACCAGTCCGCCCGGCTCCCACAGGTCGTCGGGGTCCTCCGGCAGGACGTCCGCGAGCAGGGCCAGCCGTTCGTCGTCGTGCAGGGCCGACAACTCGGCCCGCGCCGATTCGAGTTCGCCGGCCTTGAAGCCGTAGACCCCGCGTTCGTGTTCGTCGACGAACGGGGTGTGGTAGCCGCCCGCACCAGGGTTTCCCGCCAGCACGAGAGCGGCAGCGGGACGGCTCATGCCCGTCGCCTCGCTCAGAGCCAGGACCGCCTCCACGTCCCAGGGGAACGGGCCGCGTTCACGGACAAGGCGCACGAGACGCAGCAACTGCTCCGAGGTGCCCCATCCCCGGTGGCAGTCCTCCACGTGAAGGGGTTCCTCGGGGCGCGGCGCGGCCTCGCCGCCGGGGAAGACCGCCTCGAAGTAGTGTGTCCTGCGGGCGGCAGGCAGATGCAGGCCGAACGAGGCCCCCTGGTCGTCGCGCACGGTGAACGAGGTCGTGCCGCTGAGCCGGCCCAGCCGGAATCGGTACGCCGGGTCGGTGAACGGCGTGCGCGCCCACATCTCCAGGAAGTCCAGCAGCACCTCGCGGCGCTCCGGCCTGGTCGCGGGCGCCGCCGCGCGCAGTGCGAGTGCTCCAGGGCGCCCTATGAGTTCCGTCCAGCTGCCCGCCGCGGGCGGGCGGACCTCCCGTGCTCCGGGCTCGGGTGCCCAACTGCCCTCGATGTAGCAGCCGATGCGCTCGATCTCGGCGAAGGAGTCGTGGCTCCAGGTGCCCAGGGCCCCGACAAGTCCTTGCAGGGCGGGGGAGGTGGCGTGACCACTCCATGTGCGCGATGGGCCGGGCACAGCCGAACCGTTCTTGTCCATGCCTCCGATCATGACGGGTGCCACTGACAACTGGCCGCGTCGGCCCGGCTCCTACGCCCCCGGCAGCTCCGGCCGGGGGCGGGCGCAACTTGCTCCTGCCAACCGTCCGCGTCCGTGACGTCGAAGAACCTCATCTGCCGCTGCGGCAGGCCGTCGCTCTTCGCCGCCGCCGGCTCAGTGTGCGTGGCGTTCCGCGGCAGCATGCCACCAGCCCGGCGGGCTCTGACCGCCGGCCGCCGAACTCGGCTGGTCCGGGTGCAGGCCCAGGCGACGCAGGACATCAGCATCGACGTGGACGGCGAACCAGCCGTGCCAGTGACCGTCGGAGCCGATGCCGCAGGCCAGGTCGAAGTAGATCTCGTCCGAAGCGAATAGCATCCAGTCGATGCCCCGCTCCCGAAGTCAAGCTCGCACGGCGGCTTTCGGGTGCAGACACCCGGGGGGTGTTCTCGTAGCTCGCGACGGTGACCCAGCCGGAAGTCGGAGTGCCCACGCTGACCAGCGTGCCCGCCAACACCACTCTGGTCAAAGGCATTCCGCCGAAGGCGAAGTCGAACCCCCACGAGCGCCGCCGCGAGCCCTCCTGCTCACCTCGGTGCCGGGTCCGCAGCACGCAGGCCCCCCACCCGGACGAGGCAGGCGGCGCCCACACAGCAGTGTGACGGAGGCGAGACAGGACGCCGTCAGGAGCGCGGTCACGTCCGAGGAGTGAGCACCCCGCAGCGAGGTGCCGGTCTGGATTCCGAGGACGACTCCCCCGGGGCCCTTCTGTGCCGGTCCGAGCGCGGAGGTGCGCTGGATCACGGCGGTGTCGAGACCGGGAGTCAGGGTGAGCCGCCCTACGACGAGGACGAAGGGCCACAGCGCGGTGTCGTCCGCCATGGAAGCGCCCCTACGACACGCCTGTGGCGGACCCGCCCACGAACGGTGGCGAGGTCACAGGCGACCTGCGCGTGTAGCCCGTTCGGGGGATTTCCGCTCGCCCGGGAATAGCGGGCACCAGGCGCTGTTGATCACACCATGACTTCTGAGACGCGCAAGGCATTCGGACGGGTCGGTATCTGGAGCAGCGCCCTGCACTGGTCGCGGGTCGACGACGCGGGCAGGAAGGCGATCGCGGAGGCGGCTGCAGAGCTGGAGGAGCTGAAGTACGGGGCTCTCTGGATCGGGGGCAACCCCTCGCCCGACGACGCCGCGGCGCTGGTCGCCGCCACTCGCACGGTGACGGTCGCCACCGGCATCCTGAGCATCTGGGACCACACCGCCGAGGAGGTGACGGCAGGCTTCGCGGCCATCGAGTCGAGTGCGCGGGGCCGGTTCGTCCTGGGCCTCGGGGTCAGTCACGGCCCGATGGTGCCGCAGTACGCGAAGCCGTACAGCGCCATGGTGAGCTATCTCGACGCGCTCGACGCCGCCGCCCCGCCGGTGGATGCCGGGCGACGGGTTCTCGCGGCCCTGGGCCCGAAGATGCTGAAGCTCGCGACCGACCGGGCGCTCGGAGCGCACCCGTATCTCGTCACCACCGAACACACGGCGGAGGCACGCGAGGCACTCGGTCCCGACGCGCTGCTCGCCCCGGAGTTGTCGGTGGTGCTCGACACGGATCTCGACCGGGCCCGGACGACCGCGAGGAACATGCTGTCGATGTACCTCCAGTTGCCGAACTACACCGACAATCTGCTGCGTCTGGGGTTCACGGAGAGCGACTTCGAGGGTGGCGGCAGCGTTCGTCTCCTCGACGCCCTCTTCGCCCTGGGCGACGTCGACCGTGTGCGGGCCCGTGCACAGGCGTACTTCGACGCCGGCGCCGACCACGTCGCCCTCCAGGTCCTCACCGCCGAGGAGGGCGGCAGCGGCCTGCCGCGTACCGAATGGCGGGCGCTGGCCGAGGCGTTCGCCGACACGCGCTAGAGCGGGAGGACCTCGGGAGGGCTCGGGATCGCCTCCCCTCCCGGCGCGCCCGCAAACGCCGGAGCCGCGGGCGCCCCGCGCCACGGCTCCGGCCGGGGCAGAGAGCAGGGCCTGCGGCTCCGGTCAGGACAGAGCAGGGCAGTTCAAGTCACCCGGTTCGTACGCCCTCGATGAATCGGCCGGCCAGGGCGGGCACAGCGGGTGAGCCCCTCAGGCGGCGACCACGCCGAGGCGGTGCGGGTGGGCCGGATACACACCGAGGACGCGCACCTCGGAGGAGAAGAAGCGCAGCTCGTTGAGGGCGAGGTCGACCCGGGGATCGTCGGGGTGCCCCTCGATCTCGACGTAGAAGTGGCTCGCGTTCAGCCCGGCGCCCATCTGGTAGCTCTCGATCTTGGTGAGGTTCACGGCGCTGCTCGCGAACCCGCCGAGGGCCTTGTAGAGGGCGCTCGGGATGTTGCGCACGCTGAAGAAGAGGCTCGTCATCGTGGGCTCGCCAGTGTCCGGTGCGATGACGGCCTCGCGGGAGAGTACGACGAATCGCGTCGTGTTGTCCGGGTCGTCCTCGACACCCGCCTGCAGCACGTCCAAGCCGTGCAGCCGGGCCGCCGCGGGCGGAGCGAGCGCCGCGTGCCGCGGATCGCCGAGCTCGGCGATCTCACGCGCCGCGCCGGCCGTGTCGTCGGTGACAAGGGTGCGCCAGCCGCCTGCACGCAGGACCTTGCGGCACTGTCCGAGGGCGTGCACATGGCTGCGTACGCATTCCACGTCCTCAGGGGTCGAGCCGGGGACCCCCATGAGGTCGAAGCGAATGGCGAGGAAGTGCTCGGCGACGATGAAGAGGCCTGACTCGGGGAGCAGGTGATGCACGTCCGCGACGCGCCCGGCGGCCGAGTTGTCGACCGGGATCACCGCGAGGTCAGCCGTTCCCAGCGTGACGGCGTCCAGCGCCTGCTCGAAACCGGTACAGGGCAGTTCAGTGCATTCTGGGTACAGGAACCGGGCGGCCGTCGCCGAATTCGAGCCGGGCTCGCCCTGATATGCGACGGTCGTCGTCACCGTGTTTCGCCTTCCACCGTGCTGATCGCGTCCTCAACGGCGGAAGATCCACCGAAACCGCGTGCACTCCAGTATCGGGGGTGCGAGCCGGACGGGGTGCAGCAGGGTGGGAGTGAAGCAGGTCGTAGCGGCGGCGTGCGCGGCTCGGTTCGCGGCGGCCGGCCCCTTCGGCCCGGCTGCATGTGCTCGCGCGCCGTCCTGGTCGAGGAGGTCACGGCCGGATCCCGGGCCACGACCACGAACGCGGTCCTCGATGTCACCGGCCGCCCACCGCGCACGTGGGCGAGTTCCTGGCCGCCGGCCCGGCCCCCCTGCGGACGGTCGCCGTGACACCCTCACGCTGAACGCACCAGGGCGGGCGGCTCCGGCATGCCCCGGCAGATTCGGGGGTGGCCGGGGTCCCCCTCGGACCGCGCTGGGGCCCACCCCTGGTCTGGAGCAGCAGAGCGCCACCGGCCGCAGCCGAGGCGAGGCGCCCGTCGCGACCGGTGGCGGACCGGGTCAGGAGAGGTTCTTCTGCTCCACGTCCCAGGCGGTGGAGCACATCCCGCAGTTCGGCCCCACGAACTCCGCCCGGGCGGCGGCGTCGCCCTTCAGCTGCCACTTGAGCCAGTTGACACCGACCCGTCCGAACTCACCGCCGTTCGGCTCGGCGTAGGTGCCGTAGTGACCGACGTCCAGGTTGCCGGAGAACGCCGGCAGGCCGGCGGGGAGCCTGTCCCAGTCGTCGGCGGCGTTCTCGTACGCGATGTCGTCCGGCCCACCGATGAAATACGCGATCGGCGCGTGCAGGCGGGGCAGCTGGAACCACTTGTCGAGCCTGCTCATCAGACCGCTGTTCCACATCACCGTCGTGTCGATACGCGGATCGTCGGCCACCTCCATGGTCTCCAGCCCGCCGCACGACTGGCCCATGACAGCGATCTTCGACGTGTCGATCCTGCCTCTGAACCTGCTGCCCGGGTCGCTGTTCGCCTTCACCGCCCAGTCCACCGCCTCGATGAGCATGTCCGACGACGTCTGGCCGGAGCCACCGGGTACTCCGTTGGCGATGACGAGGAACCCGTGCGAGGCGAACTCCGTCAGGATGTTCTCGAACCAGGTGCCGTCCGCCCGGCACGCGCCGTTGCCCCAGGCCACGAGGGGCAGCTTCTCTCCGGCCGGCAGGACGTCAGGACGGTAGACGGTGTGGCCCGGCAGGCCCGCGACGGTCTCGTAGCCCGCGGTGTAGGGCCCCGTGCCTCCTGCCGCACCGGCCTCGGCGTCCGCCCCTGCCGCCGACGCCGGCGCGAGTAACACCATGGCGAGCAGAGCCGTCGCCGCGCCCGCGACGCGGCGCATCATCCGCTTCATTCGTGTTCCACCTCCTGGATCCGGAAATCCTGTCGGTCGAGCACGCTAGGCACGGATGGAGGGTGCGTCATCCGCCCGGCCGGAACACCGGTGAAAGTACCGATCGCCGCATGTCCGGGGCCGCCGCATGTCCCGGGAGGCCGGACGGAACGCCGTGGCAGGCGGACAGTTCAGGGGCTGTCCGCCTGCCACGCCCAACGCTCCCGGTCCCCGGCCACGGGTCCGTACACGGCGCGGCCTCCCGCACCGAACCTCCCCAGTTCCGTGCCGAGCGCCGCGCCCACCGCGAGGCGCTCCTCGGGCCAGCCGGTCACGTCCAGGAGCAGCCCGTCCAGCGGGCCTGCGACCAGCTCCACGTAGACGTGACCGGGCCGGGGGCCTGGATCGGGGTCGTCGTGGTCGGCGCCGTAGACGCGGCGTCGCATCAGTTCGTCCATGGCTACAGCATCACAGCCACCACTGACAATGGGCTGCCGTGCGCCTTCCGGCGCCCCTGCGGGCTGTCATCCCCGGCTGGGCGGGCGCCAGACCGTGAAGTCACTGATCCTGAAGTGACTGGTGACCGTCCGGAACGCGAAGTGGCCGCTGGTGTACGGGTCGGGGTCCTGGTGGTCGAACACCAGCCGGCCGTTGTTCCACCACTGCACGGTCGGGCCGTCGGAGACGATGCGGACCCGGTTGGGCTCGTTGGCCGTCAGCAGCGGGGCGGTGTAGTCGAGCAGAAGGGGACGGTTACCCGCCTCGCCGACGTAACGGCGCAACCGGGACGTGGTGTTCGCGTTCGCGCCGTAGCCGACGTAGTAGGTCTTCAGATGGTCGTACTCCGCGAGGGCACCGCCTCGTTCGGTGCCGAAGATGTCGCCGGGCGAGCGTACGTCCGTGGCGTTCCAGAAGTTGTTGAGGTCGGACACCCGGTCGTTGACTCCACCGGCCGACACGGCGGTGGCCGTGTACTCGATCTCGTACGGCCCGCTCAGCCTTCGGTCGAACCACACCGTGGCTCCGCCCGGTACGTCGATGTCGAGGACGCCGTCCTCGGCGGTCACGCTCCCGCCGTCCTGGAGTTCGGCGGTCCACCGGCCGGTACCGGCGCGGAAGGTGTCGCCCGCGATCGGTGTCCAGGCACGGCCGGGTCCGGTGTCGGTGCGGATCGCGGGCCGGGGCGGATTCTTGGAACCGTAGCCCAGGTAGTAGTCCGTGAACGTGGACTGGAGATAGCCGCGCACGGTCCAGCCGAGGCGGTAGGCCGGGTTCTGGGCGAGGGTGTAGAGGCGGGTGGTGGTGGGCTCGGTGGTGGTGTAGAGGCGCAGGGCCGTGTGGTCGGCGGTCTCCGCCAGGATCTCCTCACGCCAGTCGCCCAGGATGTCGCCGTAGAAGGGGGTGGCGTTGCGGGCGCCAGCCGTGACTCCGGCCGGTTCGAAGACACGGCGGCTGGTCTCCGTGGCGGGGTGCCACTTCTCCACGTACGTACTGTCGAGGAGTTCGGCTCCCTTGTCCCCGTCCCACCAGATGCGGAAGTTGACGCTGGGGGTGGTCCCGGAGACCTTGCCGTCCTCGACGTTGCGCACGCCCGCGCCGGGCGCGGTGACGTCGGCGGTCGAGGTCCAGTATTCGAGCCCCTTGTGACGGGGGTCGATGTCGGCGGTGGTGCCCCGGCCGACGTCGAGGTCGGCCTCCCCGGCGGGGTCGGCGGGGTGCTCCCCCGTCACGAGCCGCTCACCGGTGTCCGCGTCGTAGTAGTACCAGGGGAATCGGGACACGACGCCGAGTTCCGACTGCTGGATCGCGAAGCCTTCCAGGCCGGGTCTGGCCGGATCCAGATCGGCGATGTGGAATCGGTCGCCGTGGCCTGCACCGTCGACGACGTAACGGAGGGTCCCGTCGCTGTTGACGGCGTAGTTGCCGTCTGCGATGTCGTCCTTGCCGTCCTGGTCGACGTCGACGGTCCGGATCTGGTGGAAGCTCGTGGCACCACTGCCGGCCGGCACGACGTACTTCCAGTGGGGCTTCAGAGTGCGGCCGTCGAAGTCCCAGGTCTGGATGAGCGTGCGGAAGGCCCCGCGTTTGGCGCCCACGCGAGTGACGAGCTTGGTCACCAGACTGGGGCGGACGCCGTCGAGGTAGGCGATGCCGAACTGGCCGCCGGAGGGCCCGTCGGCGGTGAAGTCGCCTGGCACGGGCTGCCGGGTGCGCTCAGCACCGGTGGCTCCGTCGACGACGGAGACGAACTGCTCGGCGGGCGACGCCGCCCGGACGGTGCTTCCGTCGGCGAAGGTGGTGCCGTCCGCCGTGTGGACCAGCACCTCCGCCTTCCCGTCGCTGTCGAGGTCGTAGACGGTCACGTTGTCGTCGTTGCGGAACCCGCCGATGGCGGTGGAGCCGCTGATCGCCGCCGGGGCCGGGTCGTTGGCCCCGTTGCCGGGTGCCTGGGTGTACGAGCCGGGTCCCTGGTCGACACGCCACAGCCGCTCGCCGGTGAGGGTGTAGGCCTCCAGGAGATCCGGGCGGTCCCGCGTGCCGGACAGCCGGCTCACCACCAGCTCGTAACGGCCGTCGCCGTCGAGGTCTCCGGGCCAGGCGTGCTGCACGGTGTACCCGTCGGCCTCCGCCAGCGGTATCTCCGCGTACCCCTTCCCGAAGTCCAGGGCCCCGCCGCTCGCCTTCCTCTCACGGCCGTCCACGACCGCCCGCACCGTGTAGGCGCCGTGCCCGCGGCCGTTGTCCTGGTACGTGGTGGAGGAGGTGACGGGCCGGTGGTTGAGCCGCTTGCCGCCCCGGTAGACGTTGAAGGCGATGTCTGAGCCGTACTCGGTGCCGAGCAGGCGCCAGCTCAGGAACGTGCCCCGCCCCGAGGGGACGGCGACGAGACCCCGGTCGAGGTTCTCCACCAACCGGCGGGACTGCGCCTCTGCGGGCCGCCCGTTCTCGTGGGCGGTGGCCGGTGAGGCCTGTACGGACGGGGCGGAGAGCAGGCCGGCGAGAGCGGCCACGGCGCTCACCGCCGCGGTTCTGCGACGTCCTGGTCGGACGGGGAGCATGACGGTTCCTCCGAAGCTGTGAAAGCGCTGTCTACGAAGATCCACACTGCGGCCGGAGCAGCCCGCTGTCGATGCCTTCCGGCACGCTGCCACGCGACCGCAATGCGCGGCACATGCGGCCGTCACGCGTCCGGCACATCCGGCTGCGGGGGGGCGGTTCCGCAGGCGCGACCAGCCCGTTTCCCGCACACCCGCTACCGCCCGAGGGGCGGTCCCAGGCATCGCCGCCGCCATGTGACAGCGTGGAGGTCGCGCCCGCCGGATCACCGGATGTGGTTCCCCGTCACGGACGGGCGCGGCCCGAGACGAAGGAGAGAACATGTCGAAGCCGCCGCTCCCCGACGCAGCCGTCGCCATGCTGCGTAAGCCCAATCCGGCCGTCATCGCCACCTTGCGCGCGGACGGTCAGCCGGTGTCCACGGCCACCTGGTATCTCTGGGACGACGGCCGCGTCCTGGTCAACATGGACGAAGGCCGCAAGCGGCTCGACCATCTGCGCCGGGACGCCCGCGTCACCCTGACCGTGCTGGACGACTCCGACTGGTACACCCATGTGAGCCTGATCGGGCACGTGGCCGAGATGCGGGACGACGAGGGCCTTGCCGGCATCGACCGGCTGTCCCAGCACTACCTCGGCCAGCCGTACGCACAGCGCGACCGTGTCCGCGTCAACGCCTGGATCGAGATCGACCGCTGGCACGGATGGGGCGGTTTCCGGGACAGCTCCCAGGCGGCGACGTAGGACCGGCGCCCGGCGCGGCGAGCGGGCCTCGCCTCGGCATGCCTGACCTTGCGTGAGGAGACGACCTGGCGGATATGAGCCCCTGCGGGGTTCGTCTTCGGCGAGGCTTCCGGGTCACGGAACACCGGTCGGCGCCGCGCCGTCCTCGCCGGTGTTCCGTGCAGTACCGCGGGAGATCAGAACGGCCGGGCGGCGTGCTCGTCGAGGATCTTCCGCGCGGCCTGCACGAGGGGTGCGTTTGCCTCTGCGGCCGAGCCGTCGGGCAAGGTCAGCACGTCCTCCAGACCGATCCTCGTGTCCAGCCCCAGGCCGGCCGCCGCTCGCAGGACGGGCCAGGCCCCACCGTCTTCACCGTGCAGCAGCAGAGGCACCCTGGGACCGCCCCGCAGCTCCCCTACCAAAGTCACGGCTGTAGCCGCTGCCGTGAGCGGATCGGTATCGGTCACCTCGGCCAGCACCCGCAGCACCCGATGGGCCGCGGGCCAGGCACGGAAACGCCGGGCGCCATCGGTGCCCGACCAGACACCGGCCTCGACACCGATCCCACGTTCCAGCAGCACACCAGCCACCGCTCCGGCGCCTTCTTCGTGCCAGTTCACCGAGGCGTGGTCAGGCAGAACCGTCCAGGACCGGATCAGGTCGGCCCGCTTCCCCGGATCCGATTCCGCCCAGGCTCCGGTGGTGACTCCGACCCGTACGCCCTTCGGCACGGCGGCGCGCACCGCGCTCACCGCCTCACCTACTGCCCTGGGATCCAGCGAATCAAGACCATCGGCCCCTCTGGGGTGCAGGTGCACATCCTCCGCTCCTGCGCCCACGGCGCGTACGGCCTCGGTTGCCAACTCCCCTGGCGTCACGGGGATACCACGGCTCTCGCCCCGCCTCCGCACTCCGTTCAAGCACACTTGCAGCATGGACCGAACACTGCCGAACGCCTGGTCGGGCGGCAAGCGGGGTCACCACTGTTCGACGTCTTGGGGAATCCGTGGGAGCTCTCACGCGCACAGGGCCGCGAGGCCCGGATCACCCGGGAGGAGCAGTCCCCGCAGGCAAAGCTGCGGCATGCGGCGTGCGGCAGGGCAATCGGGCACAGTGTGGGCCTCGATGGCGTTTCCCCGTGCGTTCCGACAGCTTCCTGGGCGACGGTTGGACCTCCTTCGGACTCCGTCGCGGCGCATGGCTCACTTCCCCGACCGCCACGACGAGGACCATTCGTCCGGCCAGGCGCACAAGCGCCGCTCAGAGGAGGCTCCATGAACTGGACACTCGAGGTCATCCCCGTCCCCGTCACCGACATGGACCGGGCAAAGGCCTTCTACACCGAGAAGGCCGGCTTCACGCTGGACCTCGACGACGAGGTCGCCCCCGGCATGCGCATCATCCAGCTGACACCGCCGGGCTCACGCTGTTCCGTCGCCATGCTCCAGGGCATGCCCCCGGCGCCCGGCATGAGGACCATGGCCCCGGGCACGCTCCAGGGGCTCCAGGTCTGCGTGACGGACATCGAGGCGGCGCGCAAGGAACTGGTGGGCCGCGGGGTGGACGTCTCCCCCATCCGGCACATGGGGGCGACGGGATGGGAAGAGGGGAAGGGCGACACCTGGAACTCCTTCATGTCCTTCGACGACCCCGACGGCAACGGCTGGGTGGTCCAGGAGGCTCCTTCGGAGCTGTCGGAGCGCTGACGCTCCCGGGGAGGCCGTCCGGCAGATGCCGGACGGCCTCCCCTGTGCTCGGGTCAGGCGTAGGAGTCGAAGGGGATTCCGGCCGGTTCGGCTTTCTCCAGATGGCCCGCGAAGTTGCCGTCCTTGAGGCCGAAGACGGCGCTGCCGAAGTCGGCCTGGCTCAGCCTGTCCCGCAGGCCGGCCGGGTAGCCGTTCCAACCGACGAGGCTGGGGTAGCGCCAGTCGTGGTAGTGGTTCTCCGGCGGTTCGTCGTTGGAGCCGGCGGGGCGGAAGCAGTGGGTGCTCAAGCCGTCCTTGTGGTAAACGATCTTGGGATGGGTTCCGTCCCACCGGATCGCATCGGCGCTGTAGGTGTCGAAGTCGCCGTGTGCGGAGGTGGATACGTATCGGGCCACGTTGTTCTGTGTCCACACCACGACGTGTTCCCAGTCGTGCCGGTGGCCGCCGAGTCCGCTGCCTGCGACGGCCTGATCCTTCTCGAAGTACAGCCCGTACATGACCGCGCACCAGCCGTTGTTGCACTTGGAGCGCGCGTAACCGTTGGTGTTGTCCAGATCCTCGATGTCTCGGCAACTGCCGTTCACCGCACCGGTCGTGTTGAGTCCGGTGGCTATGGTGCCGTCCGGACCGATGGCGGGCGTCGGATAGCAGCCGTCGGTGTCGTAGTCGTACGCGGGCTGGAAGGTCTGCTCCAGCCCGTCCGCGTTCGCCGGCAGTGCGCGGGGCGGGGCGGCGAAGGCGCTGCTCGCGGATGCGACGACCAGTGCGACGGCACCGGCGACGACGAGCGACGTCCTGCGGATCGGGGCTCTGCTTCTCACTGTGTCCTCCCGGTCGGCGCGTGGTGGGGTCACGCGACTACGCATGGCATGCCCACAGCAAGAACGTCGAACACCGGTACGTGACCTTCGTTCCGCGCCAGAACGCGGACCCTCCTACCGCGTGGCGCCCCCACGCCCCCCGGGCGCGCCGACGGCAGCCGCGACGCCGGGCGTGCCGGTCTGGGCGTTCCGGCCCGGCCGCAGGGTCCAGGGCACCGGTTCGGTGTTCGTCAGCCACCCGTCGGCGATCAGCCGCCGGATGACGAAGATCCGCAGGTCGCGGGACATCTTGCCCCACCCCATGCCCGTGCAGAACTGCTTGACGGAGGGTCCGTGACCGTGCGACGCCCGGAAGGCGGCGGCGAACCGGGCTGCGGAAGGCCCCTGTTCGGGGAACTTGGCCTCCCAGACGCCGTAGGCCGTACGCACCTTCTCCCCGAACTGGGCGGGTACGGGCTTGCGCATGAAGGCCTCGGACACCCTGGCGGTGGCCAACGAACATTCGGGGCATTTCTCCACCGCCTCCACGTGCCGCCGCAGAGCGACGCTCACCCCGGCCTTCCACTCGTCCCAGCTCGGTGGCTCCTCCACGGCCACGACTTCCGCCCGGGGCGCGATGTCCACCACGGGGCGCATACCCGCCAGATGGCGCACGGCGTCGCCCAGCAGATAGCGGTTCCCGTCCGTCTCCCGCAGGAACCCCTTGGCCGACAACTCCGGCACAGCCGCCAGGCAGTCGGCCGGCAACGCCGGGGGCAGGGTGCCGTACTCGTCGGCCGGCCCGTGCGCGGCGAGGAAGAGGGCCGCCAGCCGTGCGGCGGTCGATGTTTTCCTGACGGGCTTGGCGGACAGGGTCCTGCTGGTCCATCCCGAGACCCGGGACCGCATCACCTTGCCGAACGGCAGCCGCCCCTCGGCGAGTTCAGGCACGGCGATCGGCACGGGGGTGACGAGGTCGTCACCGAAGAGAGCCTCCTGCCCCCGCCAGCCCAGGGCCGTGACAGCGGTGAGCGCACCCTCCGGGTCGGCCAGCCGCAGGGAGCGCAGATCCTGACCGGTGAGATTGCCGACCCCGCTCCGGGCGGCCCGGATGGAGACGACCACCGCGAGGAGCTGCGCGTCGGCTCCCGTCAGCGGCAACGAGGCGACGTAGGCCAGGAGCTCCCGGGCCGCCACCCCCTGCCGGGGCGTCAGCAGGAAGGCGAACGGCTTCACCGCCGGTGAGGCCGGAGCGGGCGGCGAGCTCGGAGAGGAAGAAGGCACGCCCTGTACAACGCGCGGGAGGAGCTGAAGTCACCGTTCGTACTTACATACGAGCACAGCACGGGCCGAGACAGGGGGACGGTCAGGAGTGGGCCGGCGTCGCACTGCGAATGGCCCTCCCCCTCAGGCCCTGCCACCGCGGCCGATATCGTCGCCCCATGACCGTCATCGAGCGCCTTCGCCCCGATCACGCTCCCGCGCTGCTCGCCTTCGAACGGGAGAATCGCGCGTACTTCGCCGCTTCCGTCCCGGACCGGGGGGACGACTTCTTCTCCGGTTTCGACGCCAGGCACACCGAGCTGCTGGCCGAACAGGAGGCCGGGATGCACCACTTCCACGTCCTGACGGACGGCAAGGGAGCGGTGCTGGGGCGGGTCAACCTGGTCGACGTCGAGAACGGTTCCGCCGAGCTCGGGTACCGCATCGCGCAGCGGGCCGCGGGCCGGGGACTCGCCACCTCGGCAGTGCGCGACGTGTGCGCACTGGCCGCCGACGACTACGGGCTGACCGAGCTCAAGGCCAGAACGACGCTGGACAACCACGGCTCCCTGGCCGTGCTCGCCCGGACGGGGTTCGTGGAGGCGGGCACCCTCACCCTGATGGACAGGCCCGGCCTCCGGTTCGTCCGGAGCCTGGTGGACGCCGGCCACTGAGCCCGTCCGGGCCGTCGGCTGCGCCGGGACGCACATCGGTGGCGCACCGCGATGCGGCCCGCCACCGATGCTCCGTCGGTCCCGTGATCAGTTCTCGTCGGTCTGCTCGTCGATGATCGTGCCCTTCACCGCGTCCACGTCGAAGGTGGTCTTGTTGTAGCCCTTGGAGACCACGTCGACCTTCCAGACCAGAACCTGGCTGTCGTTCTCATCGAGGGCCATCGACGTGACCCAGCCCTCCTGCCTCTTCGTAGCGGCCTTGGCGGCCTGCTGGGGCGTCTGCGTCGCCTTGGCGATCTGGGCCGCGAGCTCCTGCTTGTCCGCGTCGGTCTGATCCTCGTCCGGTGCGAAATCGATGACGTCACCGGAGACCGCGTCGATGGTCACGTTGTGCGCGGTGCCGTCCTTCTCGACGACCTCCGCGATCCACTTCGGGCTGTCGGTGCTGCCACTCGGACTCGGGCTGGCCTCCGGGCTGGGGCTCCCCGTGCCGGTCGGGCTGCCGGTCGGGCTGCCGGTCGGGCTCGGACTGCCGCTCGCGTCGTCGTCATCGTCGAGGCCCTCGAGGTCGAGGTCGGTCAGCTTGCCACCGGACACCTCACCGACCGCGGTCGTGGCGGCCTTGTCGAAGGTGACCTTGACGCTGGAAAGCAGTTCCTTGCGCTGGGTCTGCTCCTCGGCCAGCTGCGCCGTCGCTGAGGGGCTGCCGGAGGGGCTCGTCGTCTGGTTCGGAAGGACCTTCGCAGCCTCGGAGGTCGCCGCGGCAGTCTTGTCGCCGCTGTCCTGACCGCAACCGGTCACGAGAGTGGCGGCAAGGGCGGCGGCGCACAGGGCGCCGCCGGCAACGCGGAGCCGGCGGGCACGCGAAGAGACGGTCTTGTTTCGGCGGGGGTCAAATCTCATGCTTGTATGCCTAGCCGTCCGTGCGAACAGTCATGTTGTCCGACCGGTGGGTGTCACCCGATCGACGGTGACGTCCGCCCATTCGGCGTGTCGTGCGCCTGCGGCCCGTTAGCGCGATCCAGGCGTGGGCGCGAAGGCGAATGACGCCGGTTCGGCAGAACCGGCGTCATTCGCGTAGGCGTGGTAGCGGCGTCAGGCGGTCAGCTGCACCTCGGTCGTCGCCGGCGTCAGCGACCCCGCGGAGGGGACCGCCCGCAGCTGCGCCGCAGCGGCGGCCAGCGCGTCGGGCACGGTCCTGGTCCCGGTGGTGACGCAGAGCGTGTAGGAGACGTCGTCGAGCTTGCGGCTGCTCTCGGAATTACCCAGCCGCGCATGGGCACTTCGCAGTGCCTCGTAGCGCTTGACGAGATTGCGCAGCGTTGCGGGATTGGCCATCAGCATGGCAGTTCCTCTCCACAGGGCGGCCGGGAGCCCGTGGGCCCCGCGCCGACGATGTCCGATCGCGCCGGCGGTCCCGCCTGGCGTCACGGGCGGCCGTGCGAAGCTGTCAGCACGCGTCCGATCCCTTGCAGATGATGGTCGCCCCACCTCACCCATTCCGCATCCGGAGTCACGTACGGTCACACGTACGGGCTCACGGAGCGGCGTCCGCCCGGGTGAGAAACAATGGAAAGTCAAGGGCGGCCGACGCTGCCGCGCCTGCCCGGCAGGGAGGTCGACATGGATTATCCGGAAAGCTATGAGCTCATGTTCCAGGCGGGCGGCGCCGAGGACGATGTCGTCGTGGTGCACCTCACAGCCCGCTCCGGCGCGGGCGGTTACCCGGTGTACGAGGACGAGACCGGAATCGTGCGTGCCGAGATCAGTGAGCGCGGCGAGGTCCGCATGCTGGCGAGCGGCGGTCACCAGGTACTGGGCGCGCCGCTGCGCGCCCGGCCTCTGAGCGGGCCCGCAGCCACGCAGCGTCCACACTGAAGGACCGGACCGACGCCTCACAAGCCTGCCGCGCGGCTCCTTCGCGCGGCTCCTTCGCGCGTCTCCTGAAGTCCGTCTGCGCCCATCTTCCGTCCGAACGTGTTTACTTTCCGGAGATGCGCCCGTAGTCTGCTCGCGAAACCACAGACTCGGGCATGAAACGGAAACGTAACCACATGTACGCACCGGAGCGGCAGCAGGAGATCCTCCGCATCGCCGGCGAGAGCGGACGGGTCGATGTGCTGTCCCTGGCCGAACAGTTCCAGGTGACCGCCGAGACCGTGCGGCGTGATCTCAAGGCGCTCGACCGGGCAGGGCTGCTGCGTCGCGTGCACGGCGGAGCCATTCCGGCCGGGCGGCTCGGATTCGAGCCGGATCTCGCCGAACGCGACACCGTGGCCGCCGACGAGAAGGACCGCATCGCGGCCGTCGCCCTGGGTGAACTCCCGGCCGAGGGCAACATCATCATCGACGCCGGCACCACGACCGTCAGGCTGGCCTCCGCCGTGCCGATCGACTCCCGCCTCACCGTGGTCACCCATGCCCTGCCCGTCGCCGCCCGCCTCTCCGACCACCCGGGCATCGCCCTGCACCTGGTAGGCGGCCGGGTCAGGCACCGCACCCGCGCGGCCGTCGACGCCTGGGCCCTGAGCGCGTATGCCGAGATCAACGCCGACGTCGTCTTCCTGGCGACCAACGGTTTCTCGCCCGAGGGAGGCCTGACCACTCCTGATCTGGCCGAAGCCGCGGTGAAACGCGCCGTCATCGCGGCGGCCCGCCGGGTGGTGCTCCTCGCCGACTCGGGGAAGTCCGGCCAGGAGCACTTCGCGCGCTTCGGAGACCTGTCCCAAGTCGACCTGCTCGTCACCGATACGGGACTGAGCCCCGAGGACGCCCGGGCCATCGAGAGCCAGGGCACGGAAGTAGTACGCGCATGATCCTCACCGTCACCCCCAATCCGAGCCTGGACCGGACGTACGAGCTGCCGGGACTCATCCGCGGCGCCGTCCTGCGGGCCACCGGCGACCGGGTCGATCCCGGTGGCAAGGGCGTCAACGTGTCCCGCGCGGTCGCCGCCGCCGGGCACCGCACCGTGGCCGTCGCACCGCTGGGCGGTCCCGAGGGCGCGTTGCTCGCCCGGCTCCTCGGCGAGCACGGCATCGAGGCCGCAGGCGTGCCGATCGCGGGCAGCACCCGTATCAACATCACCCTCGTCGAGCCCGACGGCACGCTCACCAAGGTGAACGCGGCGGGACCGGAGATCACCCCGGCCGAGGCGGAGGCCCTGCTGGACACCGTCCGGTCGCGGTCGGCGGGGGCGGACTGGATCGCCTGCTGCGGCAGCCTGCCGCGCGGACTGCCGCCGCGCTGGTATGCGGAGCTGGTCGCCCGCAGTCACCGTTCGGGGGTCCGGATCGCCCTCGACACCTCCGGTGCCGCGCTGCTCGCCGCGCTTCCGGAGCGGCCGGATGTGATCAAGCCGAACACACAGGAGCTCGCCGAGGCGGTCGGCCGTCCGCTCGCGACGGTCGGTGACGCGCTCAAGGCCGCGCAGGAGCTGTGCGAGCTCGGGGCGCGTTCGGTGCTCGCCAGTCTGGGCGCCGCGGGACAGTTGCTGGTGGAGCGATCGGGAGCGTATTTCGCCAGCGCCCGGGTGGACGCCGTCCGCAGCGACGTCGGGGCGGGGGACGCCTCACTCGCGGGCTTCCTGTCCGCCGGCGGCACGGGCCGGGCGGCCCTCGCCGCCGCGGTGGCGCACGGCGCCGCAGCCGTGCAGCTGCCCGGAAGCCTCATGCCGGCACCCGCCGACCTCGATCCGTCCGCGGTGGTCACCACAGCGGACATTCCCGTGGACCTGGCTCTGACGGAGCAGGCCCCGTGACCGCCCCGTGCACGGCCGGTCGTACGACTCCCCCATCCCCCGCCCCGTCCCCGGGACGGTCAACGAGCAAGGAGCCCCGCGATGAGTGAGCTGATCACCGCGGAACTGGTCGATCTCGACCTGCCCGCCGAGACGAAGAGCGAGGCCGCCCGTTCACTGGCGGGCCGGATGGTCGCGTCCGGCCGCGTCACGGACCTCGACGGCTTTCTCGCCGACGTGGCAGCGCGTGAGGCCCAGATGCCGACAGGTCTGGACGGAGGCATCGGCATCCCGCACTGCCGGAGCGAGCATGTCACCGCACCGACGCTGGCGTTCGGCCGCAGCGCCCGTGGCATCGACTTCGGCGCGCCGGACGGTCCCGCGGACCTGATCTTCCTGATCGCCGCTCCCGCGGGGGCGGACGACGACCACCTCACCATCCTGTCGAGCCTCGCCCGGCGCCTCATGGACCCCGAGTTCACCGGCGCACTGCGGGCGGAGAGCGACCCGGCGACCGCCGCGGCCCTGATCCGCGGCGACCGGGCTCCCGCCGCCGGGACACCGGAATCCGGGCCCGAGGCCGCGGAAGCCGGGGCGGCAGAGTGGGACATCACGGATCCGGAGGCCACCGAGCCGTTCCGGATCGTCGCCGTCACGTCCTGTCCGACCGGCATCGCGCACACCTACATGGCAGCGGAGTCGCTGGAAGCCGCCGCACGCGCCGCGGGCGTCCAGCTGAGCGTCGAGACCCAGGGATCCGCCGGCTTCGAGAGGCTGGATCCGGCGGTCATCGCCTCGGCGGACGCGGTCATCTGGGCGCACGACGTGGAGGTGCGCGAGAAGGCGCGGTTCGGCGGCAAGCCGGTCGTCGACACCGGCGTGAAGGCCGGGATCAACAGGCCGGCCGAACTCATCGCGGAGGCCAGGCGCAAGGCCGAGCGGGGCGAGATCAGCCGGATCGCGGACGACGGCGAAGGCTCGGGAACAGGCGGGTCGGACACGGCTTCCGCGCACTTCGGTGTCCGGCTGCGGACATATCTGATGTCCGGTGTCAGCTACATGGTGCCGTTCGTCGCGGCGGGAGGGCTTCTCATAGCCCTGTCGTTCGCCATCGGCGGCTACGAGATCGCGAGTGCGAAATCGGTGGCCGACCACTTCGTGTGGGGTGAGGCGGACAGCTGGGCCGCGCTGCTCAACCAGATCGGCAGTGCCGCCTTCGGCTTCCTGGTCCCGGTGCTCGCCGGGTACATCGCCTACGGGATGGCGGACCGTCCGGCACTCGTACCGGGATTCGTGGGCGGCGCCATCGCCCTGACGATCGACGCCGGCTTCCTCGGCGGCCTGGTCGCCGGGCTGCTCGCGGGCGCGGTGGTGATGGCGATCCAGCGGGTCCATGTGCATCCCACACTGCGCGGCATCATGCCGGTCCTGGTGATCCCGTTGCTCGCCTCGGCGGCGGTGGGCTTCCTGATGTTCATCGTGGTCGGCAAGCCGATCGCCTCGCTCCAGAACGCTCTGACCGACTGGCTGAACGGCCTGTCGGGCTCCAACGCGGTCATCCTGGGCGTCGTGCTCGGCCTGATGATGTGTTTCGACATGGGGGGCCCGCTGAACAAGGTGGCGTACGCCTTCGCGGTCGGCGGCCTGGCCGACCCGACCCCGGGCAGCCTCAAGGTCATGGCCGCGGTGATGGCCGCCGGCATGGTGCCTCCGCTGGCGATGGCCCTCGCCACCGCCGTGCGCGGGAAGCTGTTCACCCGGACCGAGCGCGAGAACGGCAGGGCCGCCTGGGTCCTGGGGGCGTCCTTCATCTCCGAGGGCGCGATCCCGTTCGCCGCGGCCGACCCCCTGCGGGTGATCCCGTCCGTGATGGCCGGTGGCGCGGTGACCGGCGCGCTGTCCATGGCCTTCGGATGCTCGCTGCGGGCCCCGCACGGGGGCGTGTTCGTCGTCCCGCTCATCGGCGAACCGTTCCTGTACCTCCTTGCCGTCGCCGCCGGGACGGGGGTCTCCACCGCCTTGGTCGTCGCCCTCAAGGGCATGCGGCGCGGTCCCGACACCGCCGTACCCGCCCCCGCCGCAAAGACCGAAGTCCCCGCCGCGGTGTGACGGCCGCCAGGGCCCCGTTCCTTGCCTCGTGTCCCCGTATCCCGTCAGCGAAGAACCCCAGTCACACAGGAGTGACCCATGTATCAGCGCACCGTCGCCGTCGGTTCCCGAAGCGGCCTGCACGCCCGCCCGGCCTCGCTCTTCGTCCAGGCGGCCACCCGCCTGCCCGTCCCCGTGACCGTCGCGCGCGACGGCCGTGACCCTGTCGATGCCCGGAGCATGCTCTCGGTCCTCTCCCTGGCCGCGCAGCACGGCGATCTGCTCGTGCTGTCCGCTGTCGGCGAAGGCGCGCCCGAAGCGGTCGACGAGCTGGCTAGCCTTCTGGCCGAGGATCACGACGGGAAGGGTTGAGGCGGGCCGACATGGAGACCTGGGATCCGGCGGGCGCGGGGGTACTGCGGCTGCCTTCAGGGCGGACGGTGCGGGGGCGTGGCCTCCGCGACCCGCTCCCCGAAGGCCTCACGCCCGCCTTCGCCGTCCATCTCCTGGGCAGCCCGCCGCCCCCGGTGCCCTGGGAGTCGAGGTGGCTGCGCTGGCCCGATTTCCGTCTGCCGTCCGACCGCGCCGCCGCCCGGACCGTGCTCCGGGAGGTGTGGGACCGTGCTCCGTACGAGCGGCTGGAGGTCGCGTGCGCGGGCGGCAGAGGACGGACCGGCACGGCCCTGGCGTGCCTGGCCGTGCTGGACGGTGTCCCGGCGGATGAAGCGGTCTCCTTCGTCCGTCGGCACTACCACCCCAGGGCCGTGGAGACCCCGTGGCAGCGGCGCTACGTGGTGCGCTTCGCGGAAGGCTGACGCGCTCGCCCAACGCCCGTCGGGGTGACGTCACTCCACCGCGTGCGGAACCGGAACCGTGGCTCCGCCGCCGGCGCGTACGGCCTCGACGACTCTCTGGTGGAAGGCCCGGCTCTCTTCCTCGGAAGGACACGGCACGGGACTGCCGGCCAGTGTGAACCAGTCCGAAGCGCCGCTGTACTGCACGGCGACTTCTGCCTGCCCTTCGGTCCATGTCGTGTGTACGGTCAGATCACCGCTCACGACGCCTACCTCTTCGGTGCGCACTCCGCCGGTTCCCGCGAAGACACCGAGGGTAGTCCACGATGCCCAGTTCATGACGCGTCGCCTTTCGGAGACAATGACAAGCCTGTCAAGCGGACTTGCCTCTGAGTATGGCACCGCGACCCATCACCCGCACGGGTGTGCCCGGCAGTATCCGGCCGGTGACGCCGGGCCACCGGTCACGGGTGCATGGAGGCCCCTTTGACGATCTTGTCCACGGCGTTCCGCGGCCCGTACACCGCAAGGCCCACCAGGTCCAGCGCGTCGCGCGGCACGGCCCGGACGGCCGCCCTGTTGGCCTTGTCATGACCCGTCATGAACAGGTCGGAGGTGAAAACGGCGGTCGTCGCGCCCCGGCCCACCGCCCGGGTGTGCGCCGTCGCCAGCAGTTCCTTGGACCCGGCGAACACGAGGACGGGCTGGCGAAACATGGGCAGGTAGGGGGTGTCGTCGGCGTCGGCATACGGTTCGCCGATCACCTCGGGCACCTGGGTGCCGAGCCCGCTGACGAGGAAGGCCGTGACGTTGAGTCGCTGCCAGGTCTCCAGGTCGTCACGGAGCAGTACGGCGATCTTGGTGTCGAAGCGTACGGGTGCGTTGTCGTCGGTCATGGCGAAAGCCTGCCGGGGAGGGGAGCCCGCAGTCTTGTACGAACTTTGCACGCCGGAGCCCTCGGACGCTCTTGTAGGCTTCAGGCCATGGGTGCACGTCCGGACATCACCGCGTGGCGTCCGCGGGTCGAGGGAATCGACGAGGTCTTCCACGCCCACTTCGCTGACCACGCCTACCCCATGCACACGCACGACGCGTGGACGCTGCTCATCGTCGACGAGGGCATGGTCCGCTACGACCTGGACCGCCATGAACACGGGGCGCCGAGCTCGGTGGTGACGCTGCTGCCGCCGCACGTGCCGCACAACGGCGACGCCGCCACCCCCGAGGGCTTCCGGAAGCGTGTCCTGTACCTCAACACCTCGCAGATCGACGCGGACCTCGTCGGGCGCGCGGTGGACAGTCCGGTCCTGCACGATCCGCGGCTACGGCACCGTGTCGACCAGTTGCACCGGTCGCTGGAGCGGCCGGGGGAAGAGCTGGAGGCGCAGAGCCGTCTCGCGTTCGTGTCCGAACGCCTCGCCCACCATCTGCGCGACGATTTCACCGCCCCGCCTGCTCCCGGCGGCCGGATCGCCCACCGGCTCCGGGACCTGCTCGACGAGCACATCGTGGAAGGGCTGACCCTCAGCGAGGCGGCGGAGCGTCTGCACTCCCACCACACCCATCTGGTACGGGCCTTCAGCCAGGAGTTCGGCATGGCCCCGCACCAGTACCTGACGGCACGTCGGGTCGATCTGGCCCGCCGCCTGCTGCTCGGGGGGATGCGCGCGCCGGAAGTGGCTGCCTCGTCGGGCTTCTACGATCAGTCCCACTTCTCCCGGCACTTCAAGCGGGTGGTCGGCACCACTCCCGGGCACTACGCGCGCGCCGGAGCCGCCGTTCAGCGGCGCTCCAGCGCCCCGCGCACGAACGCGGCCTGACCCGCGTGCTGGAGGTCGTCGGCGATCACGCTGACCAGCCTCACCCCCAGGGTGACGGGAGGTGACCACGCCTCGTCGACGACGCGTTCCAGGGCGCGGCCGTCAAGTCCCCGTACGAAGTCGAGGGTCCGTGCGTGCACGGCGTCGAAGTAGTCGAGGAGCAGGCCGGCGGAGGTCACCCGCACGGACCCCACCTGCGCGCTGCTGTGCCCGTAACCGGTCGAGCCCTTCTCCAGCGGCAGTTCGAAGCGGGAGGCCCAGTCCTGCGCGAACCAGATCTGCTCCGTGCCCGCCGCGTCGGCGACGTGGTCGTCCTGGACCCGGGTGAGGTGCCAGACGAGCCAGGCGATCGAGTTGGCGTCGTCGTCGAGCCGGGCGTTGAGGTCCTCCGGCGGGAGGTCTTCGACGGCGGCGTGCACCGCTTCATGGATGCGTTCGAACGCATCGGCGAGAATGCCAGCACTGTTCATACGACCACCATGGCCGGTCACCCGGCGGGCCCCCGGCTCCGACACGCGGCCCTCGTGGTCCCCTGGCGGGTGCCTGCACGGTGCCGCGTCCCCGCCACGGTGACGGCCGGTGCCCATGGTCCGCGAGCGTGGCCCCGGCCGTTCAGACGAGCAGCCGCAGGAGGTGGGCGCAGGCCTCCGCCTCGTCCGGGTGCCTCGCGAGCACCTCGTACCTGCCGCGCTCGTAGGCGCCGGTCTCCCACACCCCGTCGGGCGCCCTCCTGAGGAAGAGGAAGTCCGGGGGTGTGGGGACCGGTTCGTGGACGCCTTCGATCCGGTAGTACCCGTCGGCCACACCTGCCGCGACGAGCGCGGTACGCAGTTCGCGGCGTTCCATGCTCCGTCCCTGTTCTGCTACGCCCCGACCGGGCTGAGGTAGTCGTGGTCCAGCAGCCACTTCACGTCGAGACGCCGGCCCGCTCCCGGGTCGAGGAAGACCGCGTCGAGCTTGATCTGCTGGCCTCCTCCGGGCTGCTCGAACCACGGCGCGATGCTTCCCTGCCAGACCCAGAACGGCTTGGCGACCTTGTAGACGCGGTAGTCGCAGGGGACAGCGGCGTCACGGGTGTTGAGGCTCTGCGGGGGCAGGGCCCGCTCCCCGTACGCGTCGCCGGCGGGGGCGAGGTAGCTTCCGTACTCCGAGCCGAAGCGGTCCAGGCGCTGCCCGGTGCGCAGCTTGGCCGGCTCCTTGTCGATCTCGCCGTTGACCTCGGCGAAGCCGTCGTTGGGCGGGTACTTCCAGCTGCCCGCGTCAGCCGGACCCTCCCAGTACTTCTTCAGGAAGGCGGAGGGGGACAGGCTGCCTGTGCGCTTGTACCCCTTGAGCAGGGGTCCGACGGGTGCCTGGTTCGTGTGCGGCAGCCACTTGGGGCCGAGCCGCGCGTCCCCGAGGAACTCCCCGGTGCAGGGGTCGTGGCGGACAGCCGTCGGCGTACGTTCCCCGAGCGGCGCGGCGCTCGCGGCCGGAGCGGCCACCAGTCCGGCGGCGAGGCCGACAGCGGCAAGTGCGGTGCGGATACGGTTCATTCGGAGGTCCCCTAGGGTGCCGATGATCTCGGTGTGCTCACGTAGGGTAACCGTACGGACTCAAGGAGTGTCCGCGCCATGCCGTGGGCGCCGGCCCTGGAACGACAGCCGTGCGCCGAGGGTTCGTTGCGACGGGTGCGGATCCGGGGCGGGCCGCGGCCGGGTCAGGCGGTGGGCGGATCCGCGTAGGTGACGGTGACCTTTTCGAATCCGAGCGAGCCGAGCAGTCCCTGGAGCATCGAGGTGGTGTTCTTCTCCGCCCGCTTCGTCAGGCCGCTCTCCGCGGCCGCCGCACCGATGTGCTTGGCCGCCAGCTTGTTGACGGCCTGTTCGCTGCCCGGGTTGTCGGAGAAGAAGTCGCCGAGCCGGTCCAGCAGTCCGCGCTGCTTGGACACGGCGTACGAACGGTCGGGGTCCAGGGCCGGTTTGCCCAGCACCGCGTGCGGCAACCGCAGTTCGGCCGTCGTGCGGTCCTCGTCGACCCGCACCCCGTCCGCCCCGACCTTGCCGAGGTCCACGGAGGCGCCGACCGTCCCCGCGCCGACGTACAGCGTCCGGGTGCCCCGGATGGCGTCGGGCAGGAACTTGGCGTCCTTCTCCAGGTCGACGACGACCTGGAAGTTGCCGGAGGCGGCCTCGTACGCGCTCATGTCCTGGATGGACTTGAGGACCGCGGGGCCGGAGCGGTCGGTGGTCTTCTCGCCGAAGAGGTCACCGAACCCCGGCAGCGCGCTGAGCCTGCTGCCGAGGAGCAGCAGGACGAGCGCCGCGGCGCACACGCCCGCGAACGGCAGGCACCCTCGTGTCCGGGCACGGCGGCGCGGTGCGCTGCCGTGGCCGGGGTCGCCTGTGCTGTCTGTCCTTACGTCAGTGGACGTCATACTTTCCGTGTGACCCCGCCCGGGGATTTCAGTCCGCCGAGTACCCGGACTACGCCAGATCCTGTACGGGCCGGTGGCCCTACGCCCCTGTGGCTCCGTCCAGTCGTTCCCTGAGCAGGTCCGCGTGGCCGATGTGCCGGGCGTACTCGGCGATCATGTGGACGTGCACCAGGCGCAGGGAGAAGACCTTGTCCTGGTGCGTGAAGGTGTCGTCGAGCGAGGCGTCCGCGACCACTTCGTCCGCGAGCCGGATCTCCTCGACGAGCCTCGCGTAGTCGTCTGCGGCGCGCTCCGGGACCAGGTCCTCGAAGTCGGCGTCCTTGCCCTTGGCCGGGTCGTACATCGGGGGCAGCGGCTGGCCCGCGAACCGCTCCCGGAACCAGCAGCGTTCGACCTTCGCCATGTGCCGTATCAGGCCGAGCAGGGTGAGATTGGAGGGTTGTACGGTCTCCTCGGCGAGCTGGTCGCCGGTCAGGCCCGCGCACTTCTGCAGGAGCGTGCTCCGGTAGAAGGCCAGGAAGGCGGTCAGGGTCTCCCGCTCACCGGCGGCGAGAGGGCCGAGGGCGCGGGTGGCTTCGGGAGCTGTCCATGTCATCGTGTGATCATGCCCGCCGGACGCCGTCCCGCGCGAGGCCTTTGCCTCATCCAGGCCGTGGACGGCGCGTCCACGCGGTCGTGCGGGTTCCGGCCGCCGGCTGTCAGCCGGCGGCCGGAACCCCAGGTCGAGCGGTCGTTCACGCGGGGTCACTCACTCCAGGAGATCCGCGTACGCCCCCAGAGCCAGTGCGATGTCGGCCTGTGCCCAGAACCGGTGGTAGGTGAAGACCGGGGCGGCTCCGCCGTCCAGGTAGGCCTGCACCTTGGGCCAGTTCGGGTCGTCCTTGTAGAACGACCGGATGGAGAGGAACGTCGAGTCGTTGTCGACGGTGTCTCCGTTGGGCATCGCGCCCGTCCAGCCACTCGGGACGTACACCGGGTCGTCGAACCGGTTGTAGTCGGCGCGCGTCTCGGGCACCGCCACTCCGGCGTCGTCCTGGTAGTGGCTCCACATGCCGTCGAGCAGGCCCTCGGCAACGGTCTTCGCCTCCGTGTCACCGGACTTGGCCGCGTAGTAGGTCAGCGTCCTGGCATAGGCACCGGCCACACCGACGTCGTTGGTGTAGTCGGCGACCGTGACGTGGAGTCCGGAGTTGGCACCGGGGCTCGACGCGTTCCAGGTGTCGGGAGCCCCGGACCACTTGAGGGTGGACGGCATGAGATAGGTGCCGTCCGGGTTGATGGTCGTCTCGGACAGGGCCCAGTCGACCCACTTGTCGAGTACGGCCTTGGCCTGGGCGTCGCCCGACTCGTGGTAGTACTCGGCGACGCGCTCCATGGACCACGCCTGGAAGCCGAACCACTGGTTGGACGGCGGGTCGTGGTAGACGGGCTTCTCGTCGTAGTACATCCCGTAGAAGGTCGGCGTCCCGGCCGGCGGCTGGGCGTACCTGCCCTTCCAGCTGTTGGTCGCACCGCCCGCGATGGCTCCCTCGTCGGACTGGAGCCACTGGTAGAAGTCCATCTGCCGGTCCAGGCTCTTCGCCCAGTCCTGCTGACCGGTGGCCGACTTCGGCTTCAGACCGGCGACCGAGCTCAGCGCGTAGGCCGCCATCGGGTTCTGGTAACCGCCGTGGGCGTGGCTGGAACCGATACGCCAGGACCAGCCCGCCGAGGTGTCGGTGGCGCCGCCCCAGGCGTAGTACCAGGACATCAGGTAGTGCGCGCTGTCCTTGCCGCTGCCGGCCGGGCAGGTGGTCGGGCCGACGCAGTTGCCGACCTTCTTGAAGTACTTGTCGAACATGGAGTAGCGGAGATAGTCACCCATCTTCGCGGCCTTGCCGACGGTCGCCGAGACCTCGCTCGACTTGCCCTGCTCCTTCGCCCAGACGTCCGCCCAGTAGGCGGCCTGTACGGCGCGTGCGTCCGCGTCCGGCGCGTTGGTGAACTTCCACTGCTTGGCGTAGGAGGCGTCCCCGGTGAACAGGTCCAGGTAGCCGTTGTCCCCGCCGTAGGTGAAGTTGTCGCAGGTCGGGTGGGTGACGGTCTCCCAGACCGACTCCTGCGCCCCGCGCTGGAAGGTGTTGATGTACGACGGTCCGGTCTCGGTCGGGCCGGCCGAGCACTTACCGGGTGTGTTGCCGTATCCGTAGACGTTGTCGACGTCCTGGATCCAGTGCATCCCGTAGATGTCATCGGTGCCGTACGCGCTCTTCAGCTCGCCCGCGATCGGGTCCGAGCCGGAGGACGCCGATCCGTCGAGTACCGCCGGATACTCGTTCGGGGTGTCGTGCTCCGGCGCGTAGGTGGCCGGCTTCGACGCGTTGTAGAAGGAGTTCGTGGGCTGGTCGGCGTGGGTGGGGATCATGTACTTCTCCATGGTGGCCCACGCACCGTTGAACTTCGTCCAGTCTCCCGTGATCTTCCCGTACATCGCCTGGAGCCAGATCAGATAGCTGTACGCCTCCGACGTGGTCTCGTGGCCCTGGTCGGGTGCCTCGACGATCAGCGTCTCCACGGAGTGGTAGGGGATGCCCTCCGAGGAGAAGTAGCCGTTGGCCGGGTCCGTGATCTTCCCGTACAGGTCGAGGAAGCGGGCGTCGTAGTCCTTCGCCGCCGCGAGCTGGGTGACGGTGACCTGGGACTTGCTGTGACCCGGTGCCGTGACGGTGAAGGTGGCCGCTCCGGTGCCCGACGCGTCGGCCGACACGGTGACCTTCTGCGGCGTGGACCAGTTCGACGTGGTGAAGGTGAGGCTCGCACCGCCGGTGACACTGAGCCCGGAGTTGCCCGCCGTCCGCGCCACCGTGGCGGTGACCGACGAGGAGGGGGCCGTGGACAGTGACACGTTGAAGGTCCCCGACTTGCCCTGCTGGACTCCCAGTTGGGACGGGGTGGTGACCACCGCGGGGCCCGCGACGACGGTGATGCCCGCGGGGGTCGACTCGGCCGTCGCCCCGAGGCTGTCGTACGCACGCGCGTACACCGAGTGGGCACCCGCGGAGAGACCCGTGGCGCTGTAGGTGTAGGGAGACGTGGTGTCGGTGCCCAACAGGGTGGTGTCGTCGTAGAACTCGACCTTGCTGATCCCCGCCCCGTCCGCGGCGGCGGCGGTGGCCGCCATCGGCACGGGGTCGCCGGCGGAGAAGACGGCGCCCGCCGCCGGGCTGGTGAGGACGGTGATGGGCGGCTGGTGGGCCCCCGTGCACGCGGTACCGTTGACGGCGAAGGTGGTTGGAGCGGTGTTGGTACCGCTGTAGGAGAACTGTGCGCCCGTCGTGACCGCGGCTCCCGCGGCGACGGAGCCGTTCCAGGCCGCGTTCTTGACGGTGACGGTCTTGCCCGACTGGGACCAGGTGCCGTTCCAGCCGTTGGTCAGCTTCTGGTTGCCCGCGTAGTCGTACGTCAGGGTCCAGCCGGCGAGCGCTGCCGTGCTCCTGTTGGTGATGGTGAGTTCGGTGCTGAAGCCCGAACCCCAGTCATTGGTCTTGTAGTCGACGCTGCATTGGACGGCGGCTGCCTGGGCCGGCGTACCGGCTGCGGCGGTCATACCCAGTGGGAGGGCGAGTGCGGCCACGAATGCTGTCAACAACCGTCGGTTTCCGGCTCCGGTTCTGCCCGGTCTGCTCGGTAACCAAGTTCTTCGTGCGCGTCCCGATGGCATGCGCGGTACCTCCTCGCGGCTCGGCGACATGGGGGGCGTGCGGGGTTGAGCACAAGCCTTGAACCAGTGGGAGCGCTCCCAGCATGGGGAGGACGAAAAAGAGAGTCAAGACACTTGAAGAGTCGAATTAATTCGATAGCAAGAGATGAGAACTGGTGTGTTGACCGACACCACTTGACGCTCTAACGTCAAGCCACACCAGTGGGAGCGGTTCCATCAGTCGACGTGCCGTAGGGGGCACGCCCGATCTGCAAGGAGTCGCTCATGCGACATCTCCCGCACTTATCGCACCTGCTCACACTGCTCCTCGGAGCGGTGCTCGCCACGGCCGGCGGCCCTGCCGCCCTCAAGGCCGCTGTCTCCGGATCCGCCCCCGTACGCACGGTGTACGGCGGCGCCCGGAAGGTCGCCACCGCGGCGGGCGCGAGGCTGCACAGGGCATCTGCGAACAGTGCGGGTCACACGGCGGGCCTCCTGGCCTCCGGTGCGGGATCGGACTCCGCACCCGGCGCGTCCAGGGACCACGGCACACTCCGCACCACGGATCCGGCCGGTGCCACTGCTTCGGTGGATCTCTCCGCTCGACCCCTCGGTCTGCTCGCTCCCGCAGCCCGGGGTACCGAGCTCGCCGGCGCCGCCCTCGTGCGGGGCGACCGTCGGCGGGAGTGCCGAAACCGCCCTCATCCCCTTGACCGAGGAGTACCGGCTGGGCCAGAACACCACGGATCCGCGCCACGCGGACGACACCGACGACAGCGCCGTGAAGAACCCGTACCGACGGGGCGAGGACCACGGCACCACTCCCCCTGTCCGGATCCTCCCGGATCCTGGGCACTCACACCGGCGCCGACTGCTCCGATGCGCACACCGGCCGCACCTGTCCGGGCATCGGTCACGTGACCGCGGGCATCCAGCACCTCCCGCCGCCGCGCGACGCGTCCGCACCTGACACATCCATGCGAACGAGGACCGCTGGAACTCCACGCTCGCAAACGGCCGAAGCCGAAGTCCCCCTCGCCGCAGGCGAGTTCGGCGGGTACACCTGCCGCCACGGCTTGACCAGCCGCGTCCACGCAGGAGTTCGACGGCCGAGGACAGCGCTCCACCGGACGGACCCGGAAGACCTGGGACCAGCACCTACGGCCCGTCCTTGATCAGCGACTACGACGGTATCCCCACCCCGTACGGAATCGGGCCGCGCAGTCCCCTGCGCGCCCTCTACAGCTGAGGAAACGGAATTCGTATGAGCCGCACCACCATGCGCCGATCCAGAATGGCACTCATAGCGGCGGGAGCGCTCGTCGCCGCAGCCGCGGGATCCGCCGCCGCGGCAGCCCCCTTCGGCGCGTCAGCCGCCGCGGCGGCCGGCTGCACCGTCGACTACAAGATCCAGAACCAGTGGAACGGCGGGCTCACGGCCGCGGTGAGCGTCACGAACAAGGGCGACGCCCTGTCCAGTTGGCAGCTGGAGTGGTCGTTCGCCGGCAGCGAGAAGGTCAGCCAGGGCTGGAACGCCACGGTCACGCAGAGCGGCAGCGCGGTCACCGCGAAGAGCCTGTCGTACAACGGCACTCTCGCCAGCGGCGGATCCGCCTCCTTCGGCTTCAACGCGACGGGCAACGGCAACAGCACCGTCCCGGCGACCTTCAAGCTGAACGGCGTGACCTGCAACGGTGGTACGACGGGCCCGACCGACCCGCCGACCGACCCGCCCACCGACCCGCCCGCGGGCAGCCGCGTCAACAACCCGTACGAGGGCGCCAAGGTCTACGTCAACCCGGAGTGGTCGGCGAAGGCCGCGGCCGAGCCCGGGGGCAGCCGGGTCTCCAACCAGCCGACGGGTGTCTGGCTCGACCGCATCGCCGCCATCGAGGGCGCCAACGGTGGGATGGGCCTGCGTGACCACCTGGACGAGGCGCTGACCCAGAAGGGCTCCGGCGAACTCGTCGTCCAGCTCGTCATCTACAACCTCCCCGGACGTGACTGTGCGGCTCTCGCCTCCAACGGCGAGCTCGGCCCCACGGAGATCGGCCGCTACAAGACGGAGTACATCGACCCGATCGCCGCGATCCTGGCCGATTCGAAGTACGCCGGCCTGCGCATCGTCACCACCGTCGAGATCGACTCGCTGCCCAACCTGGTCACCAACACCGGCAGCCGTCCCACCGCCACCCCGGCCTGTGACGTCATGAAGGCCAACGGCAACTACCAGAAGGGCGTCGGCTACGCGCTGAACAAGCTCGGCGACGCGGGCAACGTCTACAACTACATCGACGCCGGTCACCACGGCTGGATCGGCTGGGACGACAACTTCGGTCCCTCCGCCGACATCTTCAAGGTCGCGGCCACGTCCGAGGGCGCGACGGTCAACGACGTGCACGGCTTCATCGTCAACACGGCCAACTACGGCGCCACGAAGGAAACCAACTTCACCATCGACGACTCCGTCAACGGGACGTCGGTACGTCAGTCGAAGTGGGTCGACTGGAACCGCTACACGGACGAGCAGTCCTTCGCCCAGGCCTTCCGCACCAAGCTGGTCTCGGTCGGCTTCAACTCGGACATCGGCATGCTGATCGACACCTCGCGCAACGGCTGGGGCGGCGCGAACCGTCCGGCCGGGCCCGGTGCCAAGACCACGGTCGACACCTACGTGGACGGCGGCCGTTACGACCGCCGCATCCACCTCGGGAACTGGTGCAACCAGGCGGGAGCCGGTCTCGGCGAACGACCGAAGGCGGCCCCCGCGGCCGGCATCGACGCGTACGTCTGGATGAAGCCCCCGGGGGAGTCGGACGGCTCCAGCAAGGAGATCCCGAACAACGAGGGCAAGGGATTCGACCGGATGTGCGACCCGACCTACACGGGCAACGCGCGTAACGGCAACAACATGTCCGGGGCGCTGCCCGACGCCCCGGTCTCCGGCCAGTGGTTCTCCGCACAGTTCCAGGAGCTCATGAAGAACGCCTACCCGGCGCTCTAGGCTCCACGTCGGCGGGCTCCGGGCGCTCTCCCGCCCGGGCCCTGCCGACGTCCGCGCCACCTGTCCAAGAGAGCGCGTCCGTGAGCGATCGGGGCGGACGCGCTCCGGCGCGCTCCGGAACCGGCCGTCGTGCCGGTTCGGGGCGCGGCCTTCCCGCCGGCCTTCCCGCCGGATCCGATGCGGGGCAGCCTGGCCATTGCGCCGGACCCGGGCCCGCCTTCAGCCTTGCTCCCCCTGTCCGCGCGCTCGGCATCGTCCCGCGCGGCCCTGGCCGCCCTCCGCGTGGTGGGCTTCGCCGGGGCCGGTTCGTCCGCCAGGACGTGGTACCGGTGGCTGATCCGCCGGCCCAGCAGCACGTACCCCAGCAGGGCTCCCGCCGTATTGAGGATCACGTCGTCGATGTCGAAGGCCCGCCCCGCCACGAGGGCGCCCTGGACGAGTTCGACGACCGCGATGACCAGTACGGTCAGCACCATCATCCTGAGCATCCGCAGTCGGCGCGGCACCAGGATCGGGAGCAGAACGCCGAACGGCACGCCGAGCAGCAGATTGCCGCCGGCCTGCTTGCACGCGGCGAGGAAGGTGTAGTCCTCGGCGTACTGCCGCAAGGACCTTCCCGGCCGCAGGTTCGAGGTCACTATGCCCTCCGAGGCCGGGGAGGGCGTGAGCGTCACCTTCGCCAGCACCACGGAGAAGGCCACCAGCGCCAGGAAGGCAGCGGTCAGCACCACCACCCGCAGCAGAAGGCGGCCCACGCCTCTGCGTCGTGCACTACGATTCGCCTCTGCAGTCATGGCGGAACGGATGCCCCGTACCCCGGCGGACACACCCCCCTCCCGGGTGCGACCATGTGCGCATGAGCGCACAGAGCAAGGACGAACTGCTGGCCGAGGCCGTGCGGCTTCGTGAACAGGGCCATCCCGAACAGGCAAGGGAACGGCTTCTGACCCTCACCACCGCGTTCCCCGACGCCGTCGACGTCGCCTACCAGACTGCCTGGGTCCACGACGTACTCGGCCTGGAGGCCGAGGCGGTGCCGTACTACGAGCGCTGTCTGCAGGGCGAGGGGCTCACGGAGGACGACCGCCGCGGCGCGCTCCTGGGCCTCGGCAGCACCTACCGCGTCCTGGGCCGGTTCGGGCAGTCCGTCGAGACCTTGCGCCGCGGCGTGACGGAGTTCCCGGACGACGGCGCCCTGCGGACCTTTCTGTCCATGGCCCTGTTCAACACCGGTGAGCACCACGAGGCCATGCAGCTACTGCTGCGCCTGGTGGCGACGACGAGCGACAGCCCGCACGTCCAGCGGTACAGGCCCGCCATCGAGCACTACGCCGCGGATCTCACGCAGACGATGTGACACCGGTCGGGCACACCCCCGGAAAAGGGGGAAGCCCCGGCCGGATCGGGGGAATCCAGCCGGGGCGGCCTGTGCGCGGAGGCGAAACCGGATGCTGCTCGGTGATCTCCGGCTGCTTGCCCCGCGTATAGATGAACGATAAACCACCGCGCCGCGTTCCCGGGAACCGGCACCCCCTCGCGTGATCCACGCCACCATCGGCGCAGGTCCAGGGGTTGCCCCGGGGCACGGTATGCGATGAGGACTCCGGTCAGCGGGTCTCGCGGAACGTGACGTGTCGCCCTGCCGCCGGATCGAACTTCCGCAGTTCCAGCCGGTCCGGGGAGTTGCGCCGGTTCTTCCGCGTGACGTAGGTGTGGCCGGTTCCGGCGGTCGACCGGAGCAGCACGACGGGCCTGGTCTCATTGCGCGCCATGGGGCCTCCATACAAGTCTTCCGACCCCGCCCCCTGGAGTGGGAATGGGTGTCGTTTTCGGTTCTGCTCCCACCAACACGGCAGCCCCTGCCCTCATTCCCGGCTCCCTCTCACCCGTCCACCCCACCTGCCTCACCCGCCACGCGCCCCTTTCCGAGCGCACGGGCGACAGGCATGTGATCGCGCTTCGAACGCTTCGTCGACCGACCGGTGATCCACGTCGGCACTCGGCGATCCGCGCCACCCCCACGAGGGCGCGTATGCCCTGCTCCCGGCGGGTGCGAGCCGCGCGAGTCCCCGTGCGCGGGCGTACGCGGAGCTGCTCGCGCCCTGCGACTTGCGTCAACTACCCGGCACCAGCAAGGGTGTTCGGCGGACCTGCGCTCCACCCAGCCGATGGCATATGCCGGAAGCAAGAACGTGTCGAGTGTTGCCAAACCCCTTACGGGCCCCCGTCGCCTGTGCAACAGTCGTGTTCGGTCCACCCCCACGAACCGGCCGCACCGCCTGTATCGGAGTACCAGATGCCGTCCCATCTGTCTGCGGACCGCCCCGCCCCACAACCACCCGAGCGGGATGCCGTCGATGCCCTGATCAACCGGACTCGGCTGCTCCGCGGTGATGTGGACGCCGTGCGGCGCGACACCGCGGTGATCGACGACGACGATCCTCAGCTGCGCTGGCAGCGAGCCCTCTGCGAGCTCGCCCTCCATCAGCTCGACGACCTCGGCGAGCACCTGGGGCAGCTGCGGGACGGGATACCCGGCGACACCCCGGCCGGCGGCCCCGCGGGCGTGCTCTCCTCCCAGGCACCGGCCGGCCCTCCGACGGGGTCGCTCCTCAGCAGGGTGGGCAGCGCCGAGTGGAACCTGCTCACCGACGAGGTCAGCTGGTCGGACGAGCTGTACCAGATCTTCGGCAGGGACCCCGGCAAGGGAGCGCTGTCGCTGGACGAACTGCCGTCCGTGCTGCTCTCCGAGGACCAGCCGCTCCTGACGGCCATGGTGACGGACTGCCTGGTGGACGGCAGAGCGATAGACGGTGAGTTCCGCATCCTGATGCCGGACGGTGAGATGCGGACCCTGCACATGATGGGCGAGCCGGTCCTCGACGAGGACGGCTGCACCGCCTCCATGTGGGCGGTCCTGCGCGACGTCAGCAAGCTGCGGCGCAGCCAGCACATCGTGGGAAGGACGCGGGACACACTACGGCGCCGGGAACACCGCGCCCACACGGAGCACCGGATGGCGGTGGAGCTCCAGGAAGCCGTTCTGCCCTCCTGGCGCGGGGCACTTCCGGTGCCCGGACGGGCGTCGAGCCGCCTGGACATCGCCGCCCACTACCTGCCGTCGGCATCGAGCGACCTGATCGGCGGCGACTGGTACGACGCCCTGCCGCTCCCGGACGGCAGGACGCTGCTGACGGTCGGCGACCTCACGGGTCACGGCATCCCGGCCACTTCGGCCATGGCGATGCTGCTCGGGGCGTTACGAGGCATGGCGGTCGCCGGTGTCGAGCCCAGCGCGGTGATGGACCATCTGAACCAGCTCATCGAATGCTCGGCGCAGCCCGCTCTGGGAAGCGCCGTGTGCTGCCGCTTCGATCCGGCGACGGGAACCCTGGCCTGGGCACAGGCAGGGCACCCCGCGCCGCTGCTGTTCCGCAACGGAGTGGGGCACCCTCTGCCCTCGCCGGAAGGGGTGCTGCTGGGCGCGGCCTCCAGGGTCACCTACGAGCAGGACCAGGTGGAGCTGCTCCCCGGCGATGTCCTCGTCCTGCACACCGACGGGCTGACCCGACGGACCGAGCGGAGCGCCGGCCCGGAGACGCTTCTGGGATTGGCACCCCGGTTCGCCCGGGCCCGTACAGCGCAGGACTGTGTACGGGCTGTCGTCGAGGAGATCGGGACGACCGAACGACTCGACGACGGGTGTGTGCTGGTGGCCCGCGTCAAGGCGTGAGGAATCCACTGTCGTGGCGGTGGCGGTGAAGGCCGCCCGGAACGGCAGGCACTCCGGGCAGCACGGGGTACGAGATCGTCCCGCCCTGGACTCTGATGCCTGTGCACGAAGCGTCTGACGCTCCTCCTCCGGGATCTCCCTGATCAGAGGCCCGGATGCGTGGTCAGATCTGCGAACCTCTTGCCTTCTTGTTCGTCCCCTGCGGAGGCATGACGAGCTCGATCTCCTCACGAAGGTCCTCGATCTTGGCGTATCCCGCGAACTGCCCGGTGAGCCGGTACATCTCACGCAGCCGGTCCCAGGTGCGATGCGAGGAGGTCTCCCCCATCGACACCAGGGCGAGTCGCGCGTAGCGGTCGGCCTGCTCGGGGTCGTCGGCGATGAAGCAGGCCGACGCGAGCGAGATGTAGTCGAAGATCTTGGACCGCTGACGCCCGTTTATGCGGAGGTCGAGGGCCTGCTTGGCATGGCGCTGAGCCGTACCGGCCGCCGCGGGGTCGTGCTCGGCGAGCGTACGGAAGGCCAGGGCCTGCATCCCGTGCATGTCCGCCTCGTCGAACATCTGCATCCAGCTCGGCGACGGCACGTCCCCCTTGTCCGAGACGAAGAGCTCCTCGGCCTCGCCCAGGGTGCGTCGCATGGCCTGGCCCCGGCCCATCGACGCCTGCGCCCAGGCCTCGATGGTGTGGAGCATGGCCCGGGTACGCGGCAGGGTCTCCTCCCCCGAACCGGACTTGGCGAGCTTCATGAGGTCCAGGGCGTCGTCCGGCCTGCCGAGGTGAACCATCTGCCGGGCGGCACGGGAGAGTGCCTCACCCGCACGTGGACGGTCGCCGCCCTCGCGCGCCGCATGAGCGGCGATGACGAAGTACTTCTGGGCGGTGGGTTCGAGGCCGACGTCGTGGGACATCCAGCCGGCGAGAACCGCCAGGTTGGCGGCGACACCCCACAACCGGCGCTGCAGGTGATCCGGGTGACGGTAGGCGAGCATGCCGCCCACCTCGTTGAGCTGGCCCACGACTGCCTTGCGCTGGAGTCCACCGCCTCTGGAGGCGTCCCAGGCCCGGAACACCTCGACCGAGCGCTCGAGAGCCTCGATCTCCTCGGATCCGATGGGGGCTGCCTCGTAGAGGTCGAAGCCCGCGTTGTCGGCGTGCAGGGAGCCGTTGAGGGTCCGGGCCGCCGGAGAGGGCTCGGAGTGCAGCCAGTCGTGCATGGCGCCGGTGAGTGCTGAGCCAGCGGCGAGCGCGGCGCCCGCGCCCACCAAGCCGCGTCGGTTGAGCATGAGGTCCATTCCCGTGAATTCGGTGAGGACCGCTGCCGTCCGCTCGGGCGCCCACGGCAGTCCGTCGGGATTGTCTTCCGTCCCGGCTTTTCGCCGTTTCCCCACACGCCCGCGTCGGCCGAACCCGAGGTCCTCGATGGTCACGACACGGCCGAGTCGCTCGGTGAACAGAGCTGCCAGCACTTCGGGCACCGGATCGCGCGGGGACTCCCCCATGTCGATCCAGCGCCGGACCCGCGAGGTGTCGGTGGCCAGCTGGAGGTGGCCCATGGCCGCCGCCTGCCTGTTCACCATTCTCGCGAGTTCGCCTTTCGACCAGCCGGTGAGGCCGAACAGGTCGGACAAGCGGGTGTTGGGTTCTCCGGTCACGTCAAGCCCCCAGGTTCTCGGCTGACTTGACCCTAGCCCCCCGGCGGATGCCGGGTGAATATTCGCCAGGCTTCGCCAGGGGTCGCCAGATGTTCCACTACCCGCGCGGCGGTGTCAGGTAGGAAAGCGCCACCCCGCCCGGCAGCCCTAGGTACTCCCCAGGGTGCCGAACGGCCGTCGGCCGGGGCGGCGCACGCAACTTGTCGGCGCACGAAGGGATCTGTATCGCCCATGTACACAGCATCGTCCTCCGTGTCCGCCCCGCCCCGGCCGCTTCGTCCCATGGGGGCGGGCGGCGGGCCGTATCTCGACCCCCGCGCCGCCGCACCGGCGTCCGTCGCGGGTCGGACCCGGCGGGCGGCGGGGCCGGGCACCCAACCGCTCAGCGGACGGCTGGACCTCTCGGGCACCCAGGGCGCACAGCTGCGCATGGCCATCGCCTCGGTCCACCGCATCTGCCCCGAGTTCAATCCCGTGCAGGTGCTGCGCCGCAGCGGCCGCTCGGTGCTCATCGTGGGCACCACGGGACGCGCGACCGCGGTGGCCAAGTGTTTACTCGATCACTCCCCCGCGTGGACCGAACGCTTCCGGCACGAAATAGCGGCATACCGGGCCTTCGTCAGGCACCGCCCACCGGTCCGCGTCCCGCGGCTCATCGCCGCCGACCCGGAGAACTGCACGCTGGTGATCGAGCGGATGCCGGGCCGTGTGGCGGCCCTGACGAGGCACCCGGCGGAGGCACCGCCCCGGGCGGATCTGCGGGCCGTGCTCGGAGCGGTGAGCCGGGTCAACGCCTGGCGCCCGCCGGCCGGTCTCTTCGACGCTCCCCTGGACTACGCCTCGCGCATCGCCCGCTATCACGAGTTGGGCCTCTTCACCGACCGTGATCTCGGCGATCTGCAGAAGCTGCTGCACGGCCTGGCCCACGCGGGCGGGCGTCAGGGCATGGGTCAGTTCTGCCACGGCGACGCGCTGCTCTCCAACATCCTGCTGCCGCCCACCGGCCCCGTGCTGGTCGACTGGGAGCACGCCGGCTGGTATCTGCCGGGCTACGACCTGGCGACGCTCTGGGCCGTGCTCGGTGACGCCCCGGCGTCACGGCGTCAGATCAGCCAGCTGGCACAGGCACCGGGCGCAGCGGCGCGTGACGCGTTCCTGGTCAACCTCATGCTCGTACTGACCCGCGAGATCCGTACGTACGAGACGGCCGTCCAGCGGGCGATGCGCGAAGGTGCTCCGGCCGGCGGCGGCCAGGCGCGACAGGGCGTGCTGTCCTCCGGCGAGGAACAGCGGCTGCTGCTGCGCAGGCTCCACGACGACTGCGCGATGGCACGGCGGGCCGTACGGGCCGCGGTGGGCACACGCTGACCGTGTGCTCCCAGGGTCCTGACCGACGGGGGACGGGGGAAGCGCGCTGCGGGACCGGTGCCGACACACGGGTCCCGCAGCGCCGAGTACAACCTCAGGACCCGCTCATGAGTTCGCTTTCACCACATCGACGTCGGAGGCCTTCACGAAGCCGATCCGGTGGCCGATCTGGACCGTCACGTACTTCTGCTCACCTCGGAAGTACGTGTGGTCGTACGGCTTCGACGCGTCGATCGTCGGTGCGTAGTAGTAGCCGGTGGGCGCCTCGCCGCCACCGGGGAAGGCCTGTCCCGCCTTGATGGTGTAGACGAGCGGGCTGCCCACGGTCGGCTTGACGAAGTCCGTGGGGTACTCCCCCTTCTCCGGGTAGGCGACGCCGTAGACGGGCACGTCCGTCCTGCCTGCCTTCGGGCGGACGACGAGCCCTCTGGTGGGCGTGACGACCTTCGTCCCGGCCGGTGTGCGGAACCATGCCTTCTCCCCGTACCACCAGATCGCCGTCCAGCCGGGCACCCTGTCCGCGACGACCGCCTGCTGGGTCGCGCTGATCTTGCTCCCCCAGTCCGCGGCGCAGTTCGTGCCGGGCGCACCGTCCGGGTGCAGTCCGGGATCGGAGAAGAGCGGCGCCTCGTCGGAAGGCCCGGTGTGCAGCGGTACGGCGCTGCTCCCCTGCCGTGGCAGGTCGACGCCCTTCTCGCAGTCCCGGAACTCCTGCTCGTTCCTGCTGAAGTCGGCGCTCACGGTGACCAGTTCGCTGCGCGCCGGAGCGCTTGGCACCGTCGGCTTCCCGAGCAGTGCCATGAAGCGGTTCCAGTCCCAGTAGGGGCCCGGATCCCAGTGCATGTTCTTGGTGCCCGCCGCACTGGTGGGCGGCACGCCGTCGTGCCCGAGGATGTGCTGGCGGTCGAGCGGGATGTCGTACTTCGCAGCGAGATGACGCACGAGTCGCGCGGTCGAACGGTACATCTCGGGCGTGTACCACTTGGCACCCTCGGCCGCCACGCCCTCCTGCTCGATGCCGATGGAGTGGGTGTTGAGGTACCAGTTGCCCGCCTGCCAGGCGACGTCCTTGTTCTTCACCATCTGGGTGACGTGTCCGTCTGACGACCGCACCACGTAGTGTGCGGACGCCTGCTTGAGCGGATTCTGGAAGATCTTGAGTGTGGTGTCGAAGTCGACCTCGGTGTCGTGCAGGACGATGAACTTGATCGCGTTGCTGTCGGGCCGCTCCGCCGTGTCGTAGTTGCCGTACGTGTCCTTGTCGGCCGGGTCACCGGTCTGTTCGTAGGCGGCGGGGACCCAGTCGCAGTCCAGGGTGCGTGGACACTCGGGCCGCACCGTGTCGGCGCCGGCGGCGACCGGGGAGAGGAGCGCCAGGCTCAGCGCACCCGCCGTGGTCAGTGCGAGCGCGATCCTGGTCCTCTGCTTCGACGTCATGACAACCCTTCTGGAGCCGGAGTGGCGGAGCTGTCCTGCGGTGCTCCCCGAGTTCGGTCTGTGGGCGCACACTCTGTGGCGACAGGTGTCGGCGCGTCAAGAGTGCAGTGTGCAACTAGACCTGAGCTTGTGTGACTATTCCGCGCGGTGCGTGCCCCGGATGGCGGAGGGGTAGTGCTGGCGCCGACAGGGCGGTCCGAGTGGACCGCGCGAAGCTCTCCGAGAGGCCAAACGCACATGGCACAGCCCTTCTCGCTGCCCGACTTCTACGTGCCGTACCCGGCGCGTCTCAATCCCCACCTGGACACGGCCCGGAGCCACACGCGGGAGTGGGCGCGCGGGATGGGAATGCTGGAGGGGTCCGGGATCTGGGAGGAGAAGGACCTCGAATCCCATGACTACGCGCTGCTCTGCGCGTACACCCACCCCGACTGCACCGCGGAGGCCCTCTCCCTGGTCACCGACTGGTATGTGTGGGTCTTCTTCTTCGACGACCACTTCCTGGAGCTGTTCAAGCGCACTCCGGACCGCGAGGGCGGGAAGCGGTATCTCGACCGGCTGCCCGCCTTCATGCCCATGGAGCGCGGCGCGAGGACGCCGGAGCCGTCCAACCCGGTGGAGGCGGGGCTGGCCGATCTGTGGTCCAGGACCGTGCCGGGCATGTCGGATGCCTGGCGGGCCCGGTTCGCGGAGGCGACGGAGAATCTGCTCAACGAGTCCCTGTGGGAGCTCTCGAACATCAACGAGGGGCGTATCGCCAACCCCGTGGAGTACATCGAGATGCGCCGCAAGGTGGGCGGAGCGCCGTGGTCGGCGGGGCTGGTGGAGTACGCCGCGAACGCGGAGGTGCCCGTCGCGGTGGCGGACTCCCGTCCCCTGCGGGTGCTGCGGGACGCGTTCTCCGACGGCGTGCATCTGCGCAACGACCTGTTCTCGTACCAGCGCGAGGTCGAGGACGAGGGTGAGAACAGCAACGGCGTCCTGGTCCTGGAGAAGTTCCTGGGCTGCTCGACGCAGGAGGCCGCCGAAGCGGTCAACGACCTGCTGACGTCGCGGCTCCAGCAGTTCGAGAACACCGCCCTCACCGAACTCGGTCCGCTCTGCGCGGAGACGGGCCTCACCCCGGACGAGACCGTCGCCGTACTCGCCTACGTCAAGGGACTCCAGGACTGGCAGTCCGGTGGACACGAGTGGCACATGCGTTCCAGCCGTTACATGAACGGCGGCGGTGGGGCGGAGAGTGTGCCCGGCTTCGGTATGGCCGCCGCATCACTCCGCTTCACTCCGCGCGCCGAGTCGCTCCGGCTGCGCAGCCACAGCCATGCGCCGTACCAGCACGTCGGCCCGTCGCTGCTGCCCGACTTCGAGATGCCGTTCAGCACGACGCTGAGCCCGCACCTGGAAGGGGCGCGCGTACGGATCGTGGACTGGTCACGCCGGATGGGGTTGCTGGAGGCCCAGCCCGGTGTGCCGGGTTCGCACATCTGGGACGAGGAGCGGCTCGTCGCGACCGATCTGCCCCTCTGTGCGGCGGGGCTGCATCCGGACGCCACCCCGGAGGAGCTCGACCTGTCCTCGGGGTGGCTGACCTGGGGGACGTACGGCGACGACTGGTTTCCCGTGGTGCACGGCCGGACGCGTGACCTGGCGGGGGCGCGCCTGGCCAACGAGCGGCTGTCGCTGTTCATGCCACTGGACGGGGCGTCCGTGCCCGAGCCGGTCAACGCGCTGGAGCGTGGCCTGGCGGACCTCTGGCAGCGGACGGCGGGGCCGATGGACCAGGGCGCACGCCGTACGTTCCGCGACGCGGTGGAATCCATGACCGCGAGCTGGCTGTGGGAGCTGGCGAATCAGGCGCAGAACCGGATTCCCGACCCGGTGGACTACATGGAGATGCGCCGGGCGACATTCGGATCGGATCTCACGATGAGCCTGTGCCGGCTGGGCCACGGCAAGAAGGTGCCGGACGCCGTGTACCGGAGCGGCCCGATGCGTTCCCTGGAGAACGCGGCGGCGGACTACGCGTGCCTGATGAACGACCTGTTTTCGTATCAGAAGGAGATCGAGTACGAGGGCGAGGTGCACAACGGCGTCCTGGTCGTCCAGAACTTCTTCGGGGTGGACTATCCGACGGGTGTCGCGATCGTGCACGACCTGATGAACTCCCGGATGCGCCAGTTCCAGCATGTCGCCGAGCGGGAACTTCCGGTGCTCTACGACGACTTCGGCCTGGACGCGGAGGCGAGGGAGGTCCTGGCCGGTTATGTGCTGGAGCTCCAGCACTGGATGGCGGGGATCCTGATCTGGCACCGGGGCTGCCGGCGCTACCGCGAGGAGGATCTGCGCCGCGGCACCGGGACCCCGTGGCACATCAGTGGCCCCACGGGGTTCGGGACATCGGCGGCGCGGGTGACCCGGCTGCTGATGCCGCAGGGACGTTTCACCCCTGCTGGAACAGCTCCGCGGGAAGTGGCTTCAGCAGGGCGTACAGATCATCGGTGATCGGCCGGTCCCAGCTGGCGATCGTGACGAGCACCCCGTCGCTGCGGTCGAACTGGACGCAGGAGATCCGGGTCTCGGAGAGCTTGATGCGGCGCACGATCAGGAGGCTGTCGCCCTGCATGACGGGGACGTCCTCGGTGCCGGTCACCTCGACCGGCTCGTCGTTCTCGAGAGCGAGGAGCAGCTGGGCGACCTCGAAGGGGACCTGGCCCTCCTCGGTCTCGCGGGCCGGTGATCCCTCGGGCAGATTACCGATGATCATCGCCGGTCCACGACCGCCGAACAGGTCGTAGCGCAGGAAGACGCCCTGGCAGCTCCCGTCGGGAGCGGGGAGCAGACCGGCGCCGAGGTTGCCGGGCCAGTCCCCCGGGTCCATGGCCAGGACGTCGAAGTCCGGGCCCGCGGGTGTGGCGGCGCTACGGCGGCGGAGGAAGGACATGGGGCCATGTTACGTGTCCCGGCTCACGTTGCGGAGCCGGGCACTCCTAGCCGGACTCCGCGGCCAGCGCTTCCAGTACCCGAACCGCTTCGTCCGCACGTGCGTGCGGCACGAAGAGGTGGTCGTGGTGGAATCCGGCGATGACGTTGCAGCTGATCGCGGCGTCCGTGAGGGCCAGGGAGACCGCCGCGGTCAGCCCGACCGCGTCCAGGGCCGAATGCACACGGAGAGTGATCCAGCCGGCGACGAAGTCGTACGGCAGACCGGCCGCGAGCGCCTGCGCCTCGGGAACGACCAGGGTCAGGCCCTCCCGCTCGGCGACGGTGACGACGGGGGCGACGCCGGTGGGCATCTCGGCCCCGGGCAGGACGGTGAATACGTAGCGTCCCGGATTCAGCTCCGGACGCATGCCGTGCAGCAGGGTGCGGAGATCGCGCTCACCGGTCATGGGGACACGCTACGGCCGTCCGGGTGCGTCCGCGAGCCTGGGTCCGCGTAAGCCATTCAGGCACGCCTTGTATCCATACGCTCACCTTGCGTGGCAACGGCGAGGGATCGCCCATAGCTTCGGCTCATGAGCAAAAGACACATGAAATGCCTGGCGGGTATCACCGTCACCACGGCTACGGCCCTTGGTCTCGCGGCGGTTCCCACTGCCGCCGCCGGACCCGGTGATCATGTGGTGCGCCCGGGCGATTCGATCCAGCGCGCGGTGAACTCCGCGCGGCCCGGCGACACCGTCCTCATCCTGCCGGGCGTCTACCACGAGAGCGTCCTGGTCACCAAGCCGGGCCTCACCCTCCGCGGCACCGGCGGCCGTACGGTGATCAAGCCGGCGGCCGTGAAGGGCACCAAGGCCGCCAACGCCTGCGCCACCGGCGGCAACGGCATCTGCGTCGTCGGGACCAAGAGCCGCACCGTCGACGACGTCAGCATCCGTTCCCTGACCGTCGCCGGATTCAGCAAGAGCGGAATCTGGGCGTCCTGGACCGACGGACTGGCCGTGCACAAGGTGACCTCACGGAACAACGGCACCTGGGGCATCGCGCAGGAGCGTTCGACCCGAGGCGACTTCCGCCGCAACACCGCGACGGGCAACGGCGACGCCGGGATCTTCGTCGCCAACTCGGTCAGCGAGGAGGGTGGGGCGACCGACACCCGGGGCACCGCTGTCCTGGACAACTCGGTGAGCGGCAACCGCATCGGCGTCACCGCCCGACGGGTCAGGAACCTCGTCATCGACGGCAACATCCTGACGGGCAACTGCAGCGGTGTCTTCGTCGTGGGCGACGAGTCCAAGCCGGCCGCCGGGGCGATGACGATCAGCGGCAACCGGATCGTGAAGAACAACAAGTTCTGTCCCAAGACACCGCGGCTCTCCGCGATCCAGGGATCCGGGATCGTGCTCACAGGCAGCGAGCGCACCGTCGTGCGGTCCAACATCATCCGGGACAACGTCGGGGCGACCCCGCTCTCCGGAGGGATCCTGCTGTTCAAGAGCTTCGTCGGAGCCCTGAACACCGACAACACCATCAGCCGCAACCTCGTGCGCGGCAACCAGCCGGCCGACCTCGCGAACCGGGACACCTCGGGTACCGGCAACACCTTCGTCAGCAACACGTGCGGAACCTCCGTACCGGCCGGGATGTGTGCCGGATGACGGCTCACCACCGCACCAGCAGAATCGAGACGGCATGACCACCGTGAGCCCCACCCCCGGCACCACTCCCCTGACGTCCACCATCAGCGCTCCCAAGGCGGACCATGCACCGCCGCCGGCCATGCGGCTTCGGGAGCTGGCGTTCGGAGCGGCGATCGCCGCCGCGGTCCGCGCCGCGGCCCGGCTGCGGGTCGCCGACGCGCTGGACGAGACGCCCGCGTCTGCGGCCGAACTCGCGCTGGTCGTGGACACCCAGCCCGCGCCGCTGCGGCGTCTGCTGCGCGCACTGTGCTGCTACGGGATCTTCAGTGAGACACCGGACGGCAAGTTCGTCCACACCGAGATGTCCCGGCTGCTGCGCGAGGACGATCCGCACAGCCTGCGGTACATCTCCCTGTGGTGCACGGAGCCCTGGACCTGGGACGTCTGGCCGCACCTCGAGGACGCCGTGCGTTCCGGCTCCAGCGTCTTCCCGGAGACGTTCGGCAAGGGGTTCTTCGAGTACCTCCACCAGGACGCGGGCGAGTCCGCCCAGGTGTTCAACCGGGCGATGACCACGTCCAGCGTGCAGTCCGCCCAGGATGTCGCCGAGCTCCTCGACCTCACCGGGGTGAAATCGGTCGCCGACATCGGTGGCGGACAGGGGCATGTGCTCGCCAGCCTGCTGGAGAAGCACACCTCGGTCCAGGGGACCCTCATGGACCTCCCGGGCGTCGTCGCGCGGGCGGACGCCCGGCTGCGCGACGGCGGCACACTCGCGGACCGGGTGCGGATCGTGCCCGGCGACTGCCGTGAGGAGATCCCCGTAGGCGTGGATCTGTACGTCATCAAGAACATCCTGGAATGGGACGACGAGAGCACGCGCAGGACCCTGCGCAACGTGGTCGACGCGGCCCGTCCGGGTGCCCGCGTGGTGATCATCGAGAACCTTGTCGACGACACCCCCTCGATGCGGTTCACCACCGCGATGGACCTGCTGCTCCTCCTCAACGTCGGAGGCGCGAAGCACACCCGGGAGAGCCTGGTCGGACGTCTGTCCGAGGCCGGTCTGCGGGTGGGCGAGGTCCGTCCGGTCAATGCGTACCTGCACGCGTTCGAGTGCCTCGTCCCGTAGCCGGGATCTCGCCACAGCGATCGCCCCGGGTCCGGCACTCAGGTGCCGGACCCGGGGCGATCGTCCGTCTCGTCAGGTGGCGCTGTCGCTCTGCCACCGGTAGAACTGCTGGGCCATGGCGTCCTTCGGACCGCGCCAGGTCTGCGGGTCGTAGGGGCTCACGAACGCGGTGAGCCGGTCGCTGATGGCCTTGAACTCGGGGTGCTCGGTCACCTTGGCGATCTCCGGGCCGGGGGGCCGGTCGGACTCGATCAGGTGCAGGTACACGTCGCCGAACTGGAACAGGGTGCGCCTCTTGACGCCGACGAGGTGGGGCAGGTCGGTGTTGTCGGAGGCAGAGAACAGCTTCGCGATGTCCGGGGCGGACTCCGGTGCCATCCGGGCGACGATCAGTGCGTGGTGCATCCGGCTGCCTTTCGGGGCATCAGTTGGCGGGGACGGAGGCGGAGCGGCGCTCCCGGTCACGCTGTTCGATCTTGTCGCGGATGAGTTCGAGCTGGACGCGGGAGTTGCGGTTGATGTTGTCGGTCATCCACGCGTCGTCGACCGGCGCGTCGGGCCGCATCGCGAAGTCCTGCCGCCAGTGCATGCGCGTACCGCCGGGGACCTCCGAGTACTCCCACCGGATGTCCATGTGCTGGAACGGGCCGGGCTCGACTCGGCGCGCGCGTACGTTGCGTCCCTGGCGGTCGGTGGTGCGCTCCGACACCCAGCTCCAGACCTTGCCGTTGTCGTCGGGGTGCATGGTGAGCCGGAAGGTCGTCTTCTCGCCCTCCCGCTCGATCACCTCGACCGACGCGTACTCGCTGAACAGCTGCGGCCAGTTCTCGAGATCGTTCGTCATGTCCCAGACGAGGTCCAGGGGGGCGGCGATGGTGATCTCGTTCTCGGTGTGTCCGGACACGTCAGGCTCCTGTCACGAGGGTGTTGTTCACGAGATCGAGGAACTCGCGGGGCGTCTTGCACCGGTCGGCGTCCACGGGCAGCGGGTGCCCGTAACGGTTCTCCAGCGCGGCGACGATGCCGAGCAGGCCGAGCGAGTCCAGGCCGTACTCGTCGAAGGCCGAGCCGGGGCTGGTCTCCATCTGCGACGGGTCGACGGAGACGCCGGCGCCGCTCTTCATCAGCGCGGCCAGTTCCTCGTAGGTCAGTTGAGCGGTCATGACGGATTACTCCTTCTCACAGCTGGGTGTCGGTGGGGCGCCGCAGCACGAGGGCCGAGTTCGAGCCCATCAGCCCGCGGCTCAGCACCAGCGCCGTCCGCAGTTCGGCGGGACGTGCGCGGCCGGTGACCACGTCCAGGTCGTGGCAGACCTCGAACACGTTGGGCGTGGGCGGGACGAGACCGTGTTCCATGGCGAGCGCCGCGGCGGCGGTGTCGAGCACGGGCGCTCCGCAGTAGGCCCGGCCGATGCCGGTCTTGGGTGCCGTCACCGGGACGCGCCGCCCGTGCGCGCCCAGGGCGTCGGCGATCGCCAGGGCTTCGGCCCGGTCCGCGGCCGGCACTCCGAGCGCGTCCGCGAAGACGACGTCGATCTCCTCGGGCGCGCAGCCGGCCTCGCGCAGCGCGCCCTCGATCGCGTGGGCCAGCCCTTCGCGGGACTGCTCCCAGCGGGACGCGCCGGTGAAGGTGGCGGCGTGTCCGGCCAGTTCGGCCCGGATCCTGGCACCGCGCTCGCGGGCCTTGGCCTCCTCCTCCACCACGAGCATGCCGCCACCCTCGGCCGGTACGAATCCGCAGGCGTCGGAGGTGAACGGCCGATAGGCGCGGGTGGGTTCGTCACAGAGGCTGAGGTCGTCGTAGCCGAGCTGGCAGACGACCGAGTAGGGCGCCAGGGGCGCTTCGGCGGCGCCGACGACGACGGCGTCGGTGCCGCGCCCGATGGAACGGGCGGCGTGCATGATCGCGTCCAGGCCGCCCGCCTCGTCGCTGGCCACGACGGCGCACGGTCCCTTGAAGCCGCCCCGGATCGAGATCTGCCCGGTGCTGGCCGCGTAGAACCAGGCGATGGACTGGTACGGGCCGACGAACTTGGAGCCCTGGCCCCACAGCCGTTGCAGCTCTCGCTGGCCGAACTCACCGCCGCCCGAGCCGGCTGCGGTCACCACGCCGACCTTGAAAGGCTCGCCCTCGTAGTCGGCACGGCCGAGCCGTGCGTCGTCCAGGGCGAGATCCGCTGCCGCCATCGCGTAGTGCGTGAAGCGGTCGGTCTGGACGAGGTAGCGCTCCTCCACGGCCGCGACCGGGTCGAAGTCCCTGACCTCGCCGGCGACCCGCAGCGGGAGGTTCTCGCATCCCTCGCGGGAGACCCTGTCCAGGACGCTGACGCCCTCCTGGGTCTGTTTCCAGAAAGCGCCGGTGCCGCTGCCGTTCGGGGCGATGATGCCGATCCCCGTGATCACGGAATTGCGGCGAGCCGGGGTTGCCGGGGTTTTCATGGTGTCCTCCCGCCTGATCGGGTCAGGGCCACGGCGGACTGGAAGCCGCCGAACCCGCTGCCGACCGAGAGCACGCTGCGCAGCTTGAGCGGCCGTGCGGTGCGCGGTACGTAGTCGAGGTCGCACTCGGGGTCGGCGGTCTCGTAGTTGGCCGTCGGGGGCACCGTCTGGTGCTCGAGCGCCAGAACGCACGCGGCGATCTCGATCGCCCCGATGGCGCCCAGCGAGTGGCCGACCATGGACTTGATCGAGCTCATCGGGACCTTGCGCGCGTGTGCGCCCAGGGCCCGCTTCACCGCTGCCGTCTCATGCCGGTCGTTCTGCTTGGTGCCCGACCCGTGCGCGTTGACGTAGTCGACCTGCGAACCGTCGAGCCGGGCGTGTGCGAGGGCGGTGTTGATGGCCTCGGCCATCTCCAGGCCCTCGCTGGTCAGCCCGGTCATGTGGTAGGCGTTGCCGAAGGTGGCGTAGCCGGATATCTCGCAGTAGACGGTCGCACCGCGTGCTCGTGCGTGCTCCAGCTCCTCCAGTACGAGGACCGCTCCTCCCTCGCCCATGACGAAGCCGTCGCGGCGTGCGTCGAACGGCCGGGAGGCGTGCTCCGGGTCGTCGTTGTTCGCCGAGGTCGCCTTGATCGCGTCGAAGCAGGCGACGGTGATCGGGGTGATCGGGGTGTCGGAGGCACCGGCGATGCAGACGTCGACCCGGCCCTCCTCGACGGACTGGAAGGCGTAGCCGACCGCGTCCAGTCCCGAGGTGCAGCCGGTGGACACGGTCTGTACGGGGCCGTGGGCGCCGACCTCCTCCGCCACCGCGGAGGCCAGAGTGCTGGGCGAGAACGCCCGCTGGAGGTGGGCGCCCGCCGACCGGTGGTCGACGTCCCAGCGCGCGCCGCTTCCGCTGACGGCGACGTAGTCGTGTTCGAGGCGGGTGGTGCCTCCGACCGCGGTGCCGAGGGAGACCCCGACGCGCCAGGGGTCCTCCTTCTCCATGTCGAGCCCGGCGTCGCCGAGAGCTTCGCGTGCGGCGACCAGGGCGAACTGGACGTACCGGTCCGACCGTGCGATCAGGTCGGCGTCCAGGCCGTGCGCCACGGGATCGAAGTCGCACTCCGCGGCGATGCGCGAACGGAAGGCCGCGGGGTCGAAGAGGGTGATGCCCCGGGTGGCGGTCCTGCCGTTGGCCAGCAGGTCCCAGAACGCAGGGGCTCCGATGCCACCGGGGGCGACCACTCCGACGCCGGTGACGGCCACACGTCGTGTCATGACGCCGCCCCCGTTCGTTCTGGCGGGGCGTAGCCGTCGCTGGGGTCCGCGGTCTCCGTGACCTCGGTGTCCACGTGACCGAGTTCGGGACGCGGGGCGAGCGGGCCGAGGTGGAAGACCATGCGCGCCTCCACGTCACCCACGTTGCGGAAACGGTGGCGGACGTGCGGCGGGATCAGCAGCCCTTGGTCGGGCCGCATGGAGAACGTCTCGCCGTCCAGGTCCACTTCGAGGAGCCCGTCCACGACGTACACGAACTCCTCGGAGTACGGGTGGTAGTGCTCGCCGATTCGGTCACCGGGGTCGACGAGGGCCAGCCCCATGAAACCGCTGGTCGCACCCACCGCCGTGGGTGTGAGCATGGCGCGCAGGTCGCCTCCGCGCCTGCGGTTGGGCTGAGTCTCGCTGAGGTCCACGATGCGAGGCCGGTGGGTGGTCATGGCTGGTCTCCTCCAGGCACGTTGTGCGGTGTGACGGCAGCGGGGGTGGGCCCCCGCTGCCGGTGACGCGGGTCAGGCCTCGGCCGCCCGGCGATCGGTGATCAACTTCATCTCGGCCTGCGCGAGGAAGCGCGCGGCTTCCTTCTCGGTCGTGGGCAGACCGTTGGCTCCGCCGTCGAGCAGTCGGCCGAGCATGGCCGCCTTGCGCTCGCCGCCGATGCCCAGTGCCTGCGAGGGCTGGGCGCCGAGCGGGCCGCTCACCTCGAGGAGCCGTACCACGACGTCGTCCCGCTGGAAGATGGTGCTGCTCTCGATGGGGCTCGTGGAGTCGTCCGCCGCCTCTTCGTCCTCGCCGGCGAGCAGGCGGGCCAGCGCCATCCCGCAGCCTTCCTTGGCCTGGTAGAAGAGCGCGTGCCGCTGGACGTCGGCGGATGCGTGGCGGCCGGCCGTCACGTGGTGGACGGTCGGGAGCGCCGCACGGGTGAAGAACATCCGGGCGGAGTCCGGATCGCTGAGGTCGCGGTCCTGCTCCAGGTACGGATTGATGGCCTCCTCGACGGCCCGGACCTCGGGCTGACGGGAGACGTGGCGCAGGGCCGCCATGAGATCACCCTCCACCTCGACCGCCCGCACGACACGGTTGCCGTGCATGAAGAGGGAGGTGCGGCGCAGTCGGGTGTTCTCGTCGACGCGGGCCTGGGGGGAGTCGTAGTCGGCGAGGATCTTCGCGACCATTTCCTCCGTGCCCGGCTTCACCGTGAAGGTCAGCGCGTGGCGCACGACGCCGTCTCCCAGGCGAGGCGCGGCCTGCAGATTGCGCTTGGCGGGCTCGGGGCTGCTCTCGAACGCGGCCCCGGTCTCCCGCAGGACGCTGAAGCGCAGGGAACGCGTGTCACGGACGCAGCTGTGCAGCGGCTGCACCGTGGCGACGTGCTCCTCGCTGTTCACCCAGGCGAGGAAGGGCGGTGCGCTCTCCCACTCGCTGGTGATGAGCCACTGCGAGGGGTTCTCGATGGACTGGCACAGCTGGTCGCTGATGTGTCCGGGGATCGAGGCCACCTGGTTGCGCATGTGCTCGTACGCCTCGAGGAACTGGTTCTGGGCGCCGTCGTGCAGGTCGAGCAGCAGTATGACGCGGAGCCTCGAACCGTCGAAGGCCGACTGAGATATACGTTCCGAAAGGGTGGTCGTCATCGTTGGCTCTCCTTCGATACGGTGCGGCGACCACGTCCGGTGGCCTCGTCATCCGTCGGTTGCGGTGGAAGCGGCGCATGTCCCTGCCCGCTGACGCGTGACGTCCTCCCCCGCATCACGACGAGCATCGCTCCCGCGACTGATCGTGGAACGCTGGTACGGGTGGCGCGAGATTTATGAACCGTTCAGGTGAGGACCCGTCCGATGCCCTGCCCAAGGCCCCGTCGCAGGGCATGGACACTGCATCCCTCATGCCTCCGAGCTGGAGCAGCTGATGAACGAGAACGTCGACCTCCGCGTACCGGTCCTCATCGTGGGCGGGTCCCTGGTGGGCCTGTCCACATCCCTTTTCCTGAGCCGGCTCGGCGTCCGCCACCTGCTGGTGGAGAAACACAGCAGCACGTCGACCCATCCGCGCGGGCGCGGCAACAACGTCCGCACCATGGAGCTGTTCCGTACCGCGGGGGCGGAGCAGCTGATCAGGGACGCCGCATCCGTGCTGGCGGACAACCACGGCATCCTGCAAGCGGGTTCACTCACTGGCGACGACCAGGAGTGGCTGTTCAAGGAGATCGACCCGGGCGGCGGGCTCGCCCGGTTCAGTCCGAGCGGCTGGTGCCTGTGCAGCCAGAACGACCTGGAACCGGTCCTGGTGACCCATGCCCGTTCCCAGGGGAGCGAGCTTCGGTTCTCCACCGAGATGATGAGCTTCGAGCAGGACGAGGACGGGGTCACCGCCGTCGTGAAGGACCGGGAGACGGGCCGGCACACCACGGTACGAGCGGACTACCTCGTCGCGGCCGACGGCCCCCGCAGCCCGATCCGGGAACAGCTGGGGATCGGCCAGACGGGTCCCGGCGACCTCTTCCACAACGTGAGCATCACCTTCCGCTCACGGAAGCTCGCCACGGTGGTGGGCGACCGGCGCTTCATCGTCTGCTATCTGACCGCCCCCGAGGCGGACGGGGCACTGCTCCCGGTGGACAACGTGGAGCGGTGGGTCTTCCACGCCCCGTGGCAGCCCGACCGGGGCGAGACCCTGGAGGACTTCACGGACGAGCGGTGCGCGGAGCACATCCGGCGGGCGGTCGGAGCGCCGGATCTGGACGTCGAGATCACCGGCAAGGCCCCGTGGCACGCGGCCGAGCGGGTCGCCGAGCGCTACGCGTCGGGCCGGGTCTTCCTGGCCGGTGACTCGGCACACGAGATGTCCCCTACAGGGGCGTTCGGCTCCAACACCGGCATCCAGGACGCTCACAATCTGGCGTGGAAGCTGGCCGCCGTGCTGGAGGAGGCGGCGGGACCCGGACTTCTCGACACGTACGAGGCCGAGCGGCTGCCCGTGGCGAAGGCCACGAGCGCACGCGCGTCGGCCCGCTCGGGAGAGCACAGCCACCCCGGGTACGCCGGCTCGCCCGGGCCGGGCGGCGGGCGCAAGGGCGGCATGCTCACGGTCGCGCTCGGCTACCGCTATGCGCGCGGCGCGGTTCTGGACGTGGACCCCACTGTCCCCGTGGTACCCGAGGCCATGGGCCTGACGGGCGAACCCGGCACGCGGGCACCGCACCTGTGGCTCGGCCGCGACGGGGAGCGGGTGTCCACCCTGGATCTCTACGAGCGGTCCTTCGTGCTGCTCCGCGACGCCCGCCACCCGGACTGGAGCGAGGCGGCCCGGCAGGTGGCGAAGCGTCTGGCGGTCCGGCTGGACACCTTCGGGATCGGTCCCGGGCCGGAGGCGGATCTCCGGTCCGAGGAGGACGTCGACTGGGCCGCCGCGCACGGGACGTCCGCCGAGGGCGCCGTGCTCGTGCGCCCCGACGGGTTCGTCGCCTGGCGTTCCGAGGGCGCGGCCGCCGACCCCGAAGGCACGCTGTACGAGGTCATGGCGACGCTGCTTCACCGGGTCTGACCTGCATCGGATGACCGGCCGCGCGCGGTCGGTCATCCGATGCGGGGTCAGCCGATGCCGAACGACCTGAGCGCGGCGAGGAACTCTTCGGGGTTCTCGTCGTGCACGAGGTGGCCGGCGTCAAGGGAGACGAACCGCGCTCCGGGGATCTGTTCAGCCATCCACGCCAGTTGCTCCTGGTCGATGTGGCTGCGGGCGCCTCCGACGACGAGTGTGGGGGCGGTGATCTTGCCCAGGTCCTCCCTCGCGGCCGGGTCCGGGGCGTTCAGCTGGGCGTCGATGGAAGCGACCACCTGCCAGTCGAAGCCGAGCTCTCCCGGCGGCCGCTCGGCCGGCGGACGGGGCGGGTCCAGCGGGAGCAGCACCGGGGCGTCCTCGACGACCAGGGCCCCGGTCAGTGCCGGGTCCCGCTCGGCGAGCAGGAGGGCGGCGACACCTCCCATGGAGTGCCCGATCACGGTGGCGCCTGCGAGGTTGCGGGCTTCCAGGAACGCGTGCAGGTCGTCGCGGAAGAACTCGAAGGAGTAGTGGCCGGGCCAGTCGCTGAGGCCGTGTCCGCGCAGGTCGAGGGCGTACACCCGGTGGCGGGTCGCGAGCGCTTCGGCGATGCCGGTCCAGTCCAGGCTGCTGCCGCCCCGGCCGTGGGCGAGGACGACGGGAGGGGCTGTGGGCTCGCCCCAGGTGCGGTACGCGAGCCTGATCCCGCCCGCCTGCACGCTGCTGACCTCGGGGTCGAGGAAGGCGGTGACGGCGCGGACGAACGCGCCCGGGTCGTCCATCCAGGGAAAGTGGCCCGCGCCCCGCTGGACGGCGAACTCCCCGTGGGGGAACAGCGCGGCGAGTTCCGCCGCGCGGTCGGGGGTCGGCCCGCCGTCGTACTCCCCCGCGAGGACCAGCACGGGGGCCCGCAGCTCACGCAGCGCGGCAAGCACGGGACCGGCGTCGATCCCGCTTTCCGGATAGTGGTGCGAGGCTGCGACCGCGTTCTTCTCCCGGGGCGATTCGGCGGCGTGCGCCTGGGCCGCGGCGTCCCATCTCCCGTAGGTGAGTGGCCTGATCGCGGCCCAGGTCTCAGGAGTGGCGTGTCCGGCCTGGATCTCCGCCAGTGCGGCGGCCGCCTCCGCGTACCAGGGTTCATGGGCGCGCAGCGCGGCGGCGTCGCGCCGGTCCTGGTCGGTGGCGGGGAGCCCCAGGGTGCCGGTGGCGGGGGTGACGAGGGTGAGGGAGCGCACGTGCTGCGGGTATCTGGCTGCGTAGAGCGCGGCGAGTTCTCCGGAGGCGGAGTGTCCCAGCAGGTCGGCCTGGTCCAGACCGAGGTGCGCGCGCAGCGCTTCGACGTCCTCGACGAGCCGGTCGATGCGATAGGTCGACGTGTCCTCGGGTGTCGCCGACTCCCCCGTGCCCCGCAGGTCCAGGAGGACGAGCTGTCGTACACGGGAGAGCCCGCCGAGGTCCGCGAGGTAACGAGATGCCCGCATGGGGCCGCCGGGCAGGCAGATCAGCGGTTCGCCCTCGCCCTGGAGGTGGTAGGCGAGCTGGGTCCCGTCGTACGTGCTGAAGATCGGCATGGCTGCCATCCAAACAGGGCCGGACGCTCCGTGCGGACGCGTACGCCGACAGCGAATCAGCCGGCTGCCGTGCCGGCCAGCAGCTGAGCGGCGGCCCGCCCGGCCTGCCGGGCGGGCTCCGGCGACCCGGAGACGGCCGCGGTGACGATCGCGCCTTCGGCCAGGAGCACGTAGGCGACGGCGGACTCCTCCGGCCGTCCGGCGGCCACGACCAGGCCGGTGACGTAGGAACGGAATGCTTCCTTGTGTGCACGCGTGACTTCGGCGACCGACGGGTCGGTCGCGCCGAGTTCACCGAATCCGTTGATGAAGGCACAGCCACGGAAGTCCGGCTCGGAGAACCAGGCGTGGAGCCAGTCGAAGACGGCGAGCACACGGTCCCGCGGGTCGGGGCGGCTGTCGACGTAGGTGGCCAGCCCGGCACGCCACCGGGTGTCCCGGGCTTCCAGGCAGGCCCGGACGAGCTCGGACTTGGAGGGGAAGAGCCCGTACAGGCGCTTGAGCGACACGCCGGAGGCGGCGCGGATCTCGTCCATGCCGACGGCCTGGATGCCGCGTGCGTAGAACAGATTCTCCGCGGCTTCCAGTGCCGCCGCCCGCGCCTGTGCGAGTTCCACCGTCACTCCCCTTGCCGCCCGCGTCATCGTCCCCGCGCGAGGCGCGCCGCGCGCTTCCCGCCCCTGTCGTCGCTGCCCCGGCCCTTGCGGGAGAACGAGCGTTCTCATACAGTACGGCAGCAGCACGGAGAACGCACGTTCTCCCTTGGCCGGATGGAGACCGCCATGACCGGACAGCCCCTCGTCCCGCCGTTCACCCACGCCACCGCGGTCGCGAAGGTGCGTCGCGCCGAGGACGGCTGGAACAGCCGGGACCCCGAGAAGGTCGCACTCGCCTACACACCGGATTCACGCTGGCGCAATCGCTCCGAGTGGGTGACCGGGCGGGAGGAGATCGTGGAATTCCTGACGCGCAAGTGGGCCGGAGAGCTCGATTACCGCCTCATCAAGGAGCTGTGGGCACACACGGACGACCGGATCGCGGTGCGCTTCGCCTACGAGTGGCACGACGAGGCCGGCAACTGGTTCCGCTCTTACGGCAACGAGAACTGGGAATTCGACGACAACGGGCTGATGCGGGCCCGGCACGCATCCATCAACGACGTCCCGATCGAGGAGTCCGCCCGGCGCTACCACTGGCCGCTCGGTCGCCGGCCGGACAGCCACCCCGGACTCAGCGAGCTGGGCTCCTGACAGGGAGTTTTCCACAGGCCGCGCCTCCCCCTTGCCAGGACGCCCCGCCTCCTGAATTACTGACCACAGCAGGCGACCGAATGGTCGGTCGTCGATCGGCGAGGGGATGATCCGTATGACGGCGCTGCTGGACGCCGGCGAGCGGCTCGGCCGCGACGAGCTCGAGACGCTGCAGCTGGAGCGGCTCCGAGCCACATTGCGGCACGCCTACGACCACGTCGATTTCTACCGGGCGGCCTTCGACAAGGCGGGAGTGCGGCCCGAGGACTGCACCACGCTCGCCGACCTTGCCCGCTTTCCGTTCACCGTCAAGTCGGACCTGCGGGACAACTACCCGTTCGGGATGTTCGCGGTGCCGGAGAACGAGGTCCGGAGAATCCACGCGTCCAGCGGCACGACCGGCCGCCCCACGGTGGTCGGGTACACCGAGCGCGATCTGGACACCTGGGCGGACGTCGTCGCCCGGTCGATCAGGGCAGCGGGCGGCCGCCCTGGGCACAAGGCCCACGTGGCCTACGGATACGGCCTGTTCACCGGTGGTCTGGGAGCGCATTACGGTGCGGAACGCCTCGGTTGTACGGTCATCCCCGCGTCAGGTGGCATGACGGCACGCCAGGTGCAGCTGATCCAGGACTTCCGCCCCGAGATCATCATGATCACGCCTTCCTACATGCTGACTCTGCTGGACGAGTTCGTGCGCCAGGGCGTGGACCCCCGCACGACCTCGCTGAAAGTGGGCATCTTCGGCGCAGAGCCGTGGACCGAGGAGATGCGCCGAGAGATCGAGGAGCGCTTCGCCATCGACGCCGTCGACATATACGGGCTGTCGGAGGTGATGGGACCCGGTGTGGCGCAGGAGTGCGTCGAGACCAAGGACGGGCTGCACATCTGGGAGGACCACTTCTACCCGGAAGTCGTCGATCCGTTCACCGGTGAGGTTCTCCCGGACGGGGAGGAGGGCGAGCTGGTGTTCACCTCCCTGACCAAGGAGGCCATGCCGGTGATCCGCTACCGGACCCGGGACCTGACGCGGCTGCTGCCGGGTACGGCACGGGTGTTCCGCCGGATGGAGAAGGTCACCGGCCGCAGCGACGACATGGTGATCCTGCGCGGGGTGAATCTCTTTCCGACCCAGATCGAGGAGATCGTGCTGCGCACACCGGGCGTGGCCCCGCACTTCCAGCTGCGGCTGACGCGGCAGGGCCGCATGGACGCGCTGACCGTGCGGGCGGAGGCCCGCTCGGGTGCCACGTCCGCCGACAGGGCGGCTGCCGCCCTGTCGATCGCGGCAGCCGTGAAGGACGGAGTGGGTGTGAGCGTCGGGGTCGAGATCGTCGATCCGGAGTCCCTGGAGCGTTCCGTGGGCAAGATCAAGCGGATCGTCGATCTGCGGGAGGCCAACTGAACCTCGCCCGACGATCGCGGCGCAGCGGCATGGCCTGCGATGCCTACGCTGCCGGCTCGGGCGCCGGCTCGGTCCTCAGGTACCGGCCCCAGATCTCGGCCTTGAAGCAGGGATCGTCCATCCACGATTGTGCTGAAGGGCGTCGAGGTGACCCGGTAGAGCAGTTCGAGGACGAACGACAGGCTCAGCGCGCGGAGGTGAGCGTCGCGAAGACAACGACGTTGTCCTGGTATCCGGACTTCTTCGTGTAATCACCCCCACAGGTGATCACGCGCAGTTCGGGCCTGGTGGAGGGGCCGTAGACCTTCTGGTCGGGGAAGTTCTTCTTGCTGTAGACCTCGATGGCGTAGACCGTGAACACCGCGGTGCGCTGATCGGCCCGCTCCACCTCGATGGTGGAGCCCTTGCGCAGCGCACCCAGCTTGTGGAAGACACCCGGCCCGACCCGGGTGTCCACGTGGCCGGTTGCGACGGCGGTGCCCACCGCTCCCGGCACGGTTCCGCCGGCGTACCAGCCGGCGAGCACGGTGTTGTTGTCGGGAGGCGGCTGCAGGGCGCCCGCCGCGTCGAGGCCGAGCTCCATCAGGGGCGCGTTCACCGTGATGGACGGGATCCGCAGCCGGAGGGGTGTCGCCGGCGGGAGCGGCTGCACGGCGGGGCGCTGCGCTGTCGCGGCACCGCGTGGGGTCGCGGCTGCGGTCGATGCGGCGCGGGGGCCCGTGGTCCGCGAAGGGCTCGCGGGCAGGGGCATCAGGGGGGCGGGGCGGACGTACCGCCGGGGAAGGAGGGCGGGCGGGGCGGTGGCAGGGCGCATGTAGGACGGCGCTGGGGGTGCGGGGCGCTCCGGGGCCAGGTAGGCCTGCACACCGACGACGGACAGGGTGGCTCCGGGATGCCGGACGGTGGACGGTGCCGCTGGGAAGGCGCGGTCAGCGGGGGACGCGGGGGCTGTGACTGTACGGGCGGCGGGCGGCTGCGGTGGGCTGTTGTCGCGCAGCCCGGTGACCACCAGCACGGTGCCCACGACAAAGGCCCAGACGAGGTGCTTGACCGCCGGGAACGACTGGGGTGACGGAGTCCTGGTCCTGCGCCCGGTTCGCATCGCGTGTGCCTCTGCTTCGCATCGGGTGTGTCTCGCATCGGGTGGGTGGGAGCCCCTGGGCCCGGAGCCCACAGGGCCTGCACGTCCCAGGGCCCGGAGACGTGCAGGCCCTGCGGGTGCGGGCCCTGGGACATGCAGGCTCCGGGGCTTGCGGTGCTGCGGGTGTGTGGGGCCCCGGGGAGAAGCACGGCGCTTCCGGGGCGTGTGGCGCCTCCAGGGCCCAGCGGATCGGGTCGCGGCCGACAGCCGTTCCGCCGGGCCCGGCGGCGTACCGGGTCAACCGCGGGCTGCGGCCGTCCTGCGGCGCATCCTGACCACTCCCCCGGCCACGGCTCCGGCGAGCAGCACGCTGCCGGCGGCGAGCTGAGTGCTCCCGCCGGAGGGGGCTCCGAAACCGGCGTCGACGGCGCCGGTGGGCGCGCGGTCGACGATCCGGTACGTTTCCGTGATCTTGATCCGCGGCGGGCACTTCAAGGTGACGGTGTCGGCGTCGGCCTCGGTACCCTTCGGGATCTCGAACACGCCGACGAGTTCGCCCTTGTGGTCGCCCTCGAAGAGGTGGAAGGCTCCCGCCACCTCGGACGTGCCCTTGCCGTAGGTCTCCTTGCCGCAGGCTCTCGTCCTGACGGTGATCTGTGTCCCCGGCGACGCCTTCGCCGGGCTGATCCGGGCGGTCTGTTCACCGGAAGGGCCGGCCGCCGCTCCTGCGGCCGGAGCCGCGAGCGCCAGGAAGCCTACGGCCAGACAGATACCCGCACCGATGCGTGTGCTGCGCATGATGATCCTCCAACGGGAGCAGGGTCCGGCCGGTCTGCGCGGCACCTCTGCTGTACTCCGCTCCCGAGGCAACCGACACCCCGTCACCGGCGCAACATGAGGTGTCACCCTGCTCTTCACCCGGCCGGTCCCGGGGTTCGGCCGTCCGGCGATCATTTGCGCAGGTCACCGGAGACCGGCCCCGATCTGAGGAGGAATCACGCCGGGACCGCGAACGGGCTAAGCCGTCGGCGCTCGCCTTACGCCCTCCGGGGAACGCCTGACGCCGGGGCCGGGCCCCGTCCCGACGTCATGAGCTCAGGGCTCGCTGAGGGGCCGGACGTCCGCGCCGGCCTTGTAGGGCCCCGGAGAACAGCTGAGACTCGCCCAAAGCATGCCGTCGGGCTCGCAGTTCCGCGCCGGCGACAGTTTCCCGCGTTCCGCGAAGTCTCGGGCGCTCACGCCGCACACGCCGTGACCAGGGCACGCCGTGTCCGGGATGCCCTGGTCCCCGTTCCTCGGGCGAGCTCGCCGCGCCGCTGTCCGGGACCCCCGACCGGCCGTTCCTGCGCCTGCTCCCCCACGCGTCGGCCGCCCGTCGGCACCAGCTCGGGGCCGGGCCACACCCTGTAGGGCGTGAAGGATCCGCTCCGCTCGGCGACAGTCCTCGGGCGGCCGAGGCCGGACGCCAGGAGGGCAGTCGGCCGGTCGAAGCCGGACACGACGGAGGGCAGACGGGCGACCACGGCCGGACGCGGCGGAACGCAGACGGACGGCCGCGCGCGGCGGTGTGGTCAGGAGTACGTGTCCCGAAGCTCCCTCTTGAGGATCTTTCCACTGGCGTTGCGAGGCAGTTCGCCGACGAACAGGACCTTCTTCGGGGCCTTGAAGTGGGCGAGCTTCTCGCGGGCGTGCTCGATCAGTTCGGCCTCGGACGTCTCGCCCCGGAGCACCACGATCGCGGTCACGGCCTCGATCCAGCGTTCGTCGGGCAGCCCCACGACGGCAGCCTCGGCCACCGCCGGATGGGTGTAAAGGGCATCCTCCACCTGCCGTGAGGCGACGAGAACGCCTCCCGAGTTGATGACGTCCTTCACCCGGTCGACCACCGTGAAGTAGCCCTCGGCGTCGCGTACCGCCAGGTCGCCGGAGTGGAACCAGCCGTCGCGGAAGGCCTCTGCCGTCTCTTCGGGCTTGTCCCAGTAGCCCTGGCAGAGCTGAGGGGAGCGGTAGACCACCTCGCCCGCCGTGCCGTCCGGCACCTCCTTGCCGTGCTCGTCCACCACCTTCGCCTCGACGAAGAGCACAGGGCGCCCGCAGGAGTCCATCCTCCCCTCGTGCTCGTCGGGACCGAGCACGGTGGCGAGCGGACCGATCTCGCTCTGCCCGAAGCAGTTGTAGAAGGCCAGTTCCGGCAGCCGCTCGCGCAGGCGCTCCAGCACGGGCACGGGCATGATCGACGCGCCGTAGTACGCCTTGCGAAGGACACCGAGCTGACGGGTGGCGAACTCCGGGTGGTTGGCGAGTCCGATCCAGACGGTGGGAGGCGCGAAGAGGCTGTCCGCCTGACCGGCCTCCACCAGGTCGAAGATCCGGCCGGGATCCGGGGCGTCCAGGATGGTGTTCTCGGCGCCCACCGCGAGGTACGGCAGCAGGAACACGTGCATCTGCGCGGAGTGGTAGAGCGGCAGTGAGTGCACCGGCCGGTCCGAGGCGCGCAGGTCGAGTGCGGTGATAGCGCTGACGTATTCGTGCACCAGCGCACCGTGCGTCATCATCGCGCCCTTGGGCTGGGCCGTGGTGCCCGAGGTGTAGAGGAGCTGGACGAGGTCGTCCACCCCTGGTTCTCGCTCGGGGGTGAAGGAGCGGGGGGTGTCCAGCTCTGCGAGGAGGGAGTCCGGTGCGTCGCGCAGCGCTCGGACGGCGTGGCCGTCGGGGATGCGCGGAGTCAGGGCGGGGTCGGTGAGCACCAGTGCGCTGCCGGACTGCCGGAGGATGTAGTCGAGGTCCTCGCCGGTCAGGTTCTGGTTGACCGGCACATGGACGAGCCCCGCACGCGCGCAGGCCAGATAGGCGATCAGGTACGCATCCGAGTTGTGGGCGTAGGAGGCCACGCGGTCGCCAGGGCGCAGCCCGTGCGTGCTGGTCAGGACTGCGGCCGCGGTGCTGACCGCGGTGTCAAGGGCGGAGTAGGTCCAGGACCGGTCCGCGTACCGCACGGCGGTGCGCCCGGGAGTGCGCCGGGCGCTGCGCGCCACGACGCCGTCTACTGTGCTGCTGCGTACACCTGTCATGGCGTGATCCTGTGCGGCCTCGGGTCCGGGGTCAAGAGCCCGCAATCACGGTGTCATCCGCAGCCGGCCTCCGAGCACCTCCTCCACCCGCTCCCGAGGCACCGACACGGCGGTGTCCCGCCCAGCCGCATTTCTGACGCCGCGTCAAATTCTTTGTCACCCCGAGGACCCACGGGAAGGCGGAGGCAACAGTATTCTCCCCTTCGGCAGGAAGTTTCATCACCGTACGAGATTTCGAAAGTTACTTTCACGAGCGTGCTCGGGGTGCTTTCGACGTGAGGGGAAGGGGTTCCGGATGGCCGGGGACGTGTCGGACCGGGGAATGAGCCGCCGGAGGCTGGGCGGCGGGATACTGGCGCTGGGCGGAGGTCTCACTCTCGCCCAGATCCCTTTCGCGGGGGCAGCGGGAGCGGCGGCCGACGCCGGGTCGGTCGCGGAGCCGGGGGGCGGGTCCCCGGCCACACCACCGGGAACCGGGACGGGCATGGCATCAGAACGGCGCCGACCGACACTGCGCCGAGGTTCGGCCGCACGGGCGGGTCTGCTGCCGGACGAGCTCGACCAGCTGGTCGCCGAAGCGGAGAAGTTCCTGACCGACTCCCCCAAGCACCCCTGGTACGCGGGCGCGGTGCTGCTCGCCGGCCGCGGGGGCACCGTGGCCCTGCACCGGCCGATCGGCCGTGCGGTGCGTTATGCGGCGTACGACGAGAAGACCGACACCGGCGTGGAGTTCCCGCCGGACCAGCAGATCTCCATGGCCGAGGACACGGTCTTCGACCTGGCGTCGGTGTCCAAGCTGTTCACCTCGATCCTGGCCGTGCAGCAGATCGAGCGGGGCGCGCTGGAGCTCGAGGCCCGCGTCGCCTCGTACCTCCCCGACTTCGCGGGCGGGGGCAAGCAGGACGTCACGGTCCGCCAGCTGCTCACCCACACATCGGGTTTCCGGTCCTGGATCCCGCTCTACAAGGAGCCGACCCGCGAGGGGAAACTGCGCCTGCTCTGGAACGAGGTCCTGGCCTCCGCCCCCGGCTCCGCGTACCTCTACTCCGACCTCAACCTGATCTCGCTGCAACTGATCCTGGAACAGATCACCGGCCGCACTCAGGACGTCCTGCTCCGCGAGGAGATCACCGATCCGCTCGGGATGCACCGCACCCTCTACAACCCGCCCGCCTCGTGGAAGCCCAGGATCGCGGCGACCGAGGACGCCCGGCTCCCCTGGTCCGGGCTGGACCGTGGTCTGGTCTGGGGTGAGGTCCACGACGAGAACGCGTACAGCCTGGGCGGGGTCGCCGGGCACGCCGGCGTCTTCTCGTGCGCCTGGGATCTCGCGGTGCTGGCCCGCACCCTGCTCAACGGTGGCACCTACGGCAGGGCCCGGATCCTGTCCGAGGAGTCCGTGGAACTGCTGTTCACGGACTTCAACACCTCGTTCCCCGGCGACGAGCACGGGCTGGGCTTCGAGCTCTACCAGCACTGGTACATGGGCGCGATGGCGACCCCGCGTACGGCCGGCCACACGGGTTTCACAGGTACGAGTCTGGTCCTGGATCCGACGACGGATTCCTTTCTGATCGTGCTGGGCAACTCCGTCCATCCTGTGCGCAGCTGGCGTTCGGGCAGCGCGCCGCGTGTCGCGACCGCCAACCGGATGGCCCGCGCGGTGCCGGTCCGTCCGCCCCAGGGCGGCACCGCATGGTTCTCGGGCATGACCGGTGCGGCGTCCGCCACACTCACGCTGCCCGCCCTGCGCCCCGCCTCCTCGCACCCGGCGCTGAGCTGCGCCCTCTGGTGGGACACCGAGCCGGTCTCGGACGCCCTGTTCCTGGAGATCTCGGCCGACGCCGGGGTCACGTGGCAGCCCGTACCGTTCACCACCGTGGCGACGGAGGGTGAGCGGCCCCGGGAGTCCCGGCCGCACCCGGAAGGCTCGGTCTCCGGCTGGTCCGGACGCGTATGGCATCGCCTGGACGCGGACCTGAGCGGCCGCGGGGGCACGGAGGTGCGGCTGCGCTGGCGGTACACGACCGACCAGCTGTACGTCGGGCGCGGGGTGTACGTGGACGGCATCCGGGTGAAGGACGGGGACGTCACGCTCTTCGACGGGAACCGGCCCCGCGACGCGGGCCGCGTCGAGGCGACGGGATGGGTCCGCTCCGCGAACTGATCTGGCCGGTCGGCGGCCCGTCTTGCACATCGATGAGGCCGCTGCCGGACGGATACGGTGATTTCGCGGCCGCCACGGCGGTGGCCGCGGAGCCGATCCGGCGCCGCGGCGTGACGGTGGCGGGCCGGGCCGCGGCGCCCTCGCTGCCCGGCGCACAGGGGAACAAGGCGGGGGACCTCACGGCGGCCCGGCCCGGCGGGCCGGTCAATTCGGTGGATACCTCGGCCGCGGGGGTCTAGGTTGTCGAGTTCAAGATCCATACGTTCAGAACGAGGTGCATTGATGACGGTCCGGGCAACGGCGGTCGACTCCGGTCGGCTCCTCTCCGAAAACGACACCTCATCGAACGTAAGGAACACCACTCGTGGATCTTCCACGCATCTTCACCATCCGCGAAAGTAGCCACCGCATCCACAACCCGTTCACCGCGGAAAAGCTCGCCGCCCTGGGCCAGGCACTGCATCTGGCACCCGGGACGCGCGTGCTCGATCTCGCCAGCGGGTCGGGCGAGATGCTGTGCACCTGGGCTCGTGACCACGGGGTCACCGGGACCGGGGTGGACATCAGCACGGTGTTCACCGACGGGGCCCGCGCCCGCGCAGCCGAACTCGGTGTCACCGATCGGGTCACCTTCGTGCACGACGACGCCTCCGGTTACGTCGCGGACGAGCCGGTCGATCTCGCCGCGTGCGTCGGCGCCACCTGGATCGGGGGCGGCGTGCCCGGCACGGCCGAACTGCTGGGCAGGAGTCTCCGCCCCGGCGGGCTGATGTTGATCGGCGAGCCGTACTGGCGCCGGGAAGTGCCGGACGAGGAGACAGCCGTGGCGTGCCACGCCGGCAGCAAGGACGACTTCCTGCTGTTGCCGGAGCTGATCGAGCAGTTCGGCGGTCTCGGGTACGACGTCGTGGAAATGGTGCTGGCATCCCAGGACAGCTGGGACCGGTACCAGGCGGCACAGTGGCTCAACCTGCGCCGTTGGCTCGACGCCAACCCCGGTGACGAGCTGGCCGCCGAGGTACGGGCCGAACTCACCACCGAGCCTGCCCGCTACACGCGGTACCAGCGTGAGTACCTCGGCTGGGGGGTCTTCGCGCTGATGGCTCGCTGACGGTCCGATCAGCGCGGGTCCGGGCGGCATGCTGCCCGGACCCGCGCGCTCGCGTTTCCCGGCCACGCGACCCCGGCGCCTCTACGGCACGAGCGCGTCCCCCTTACTTCCGGGTCGGGCCGTCGTGCCCGGGTGAGAAGTGCGGAACGGACAGCGAGCCGGTCAGCGACACGCCGGTCCCGTTCGTCCGTGGCATGGGCGTCGTGGGCCGTCGCCATCCAGCGGTTGTCCAGGCCAGCCTCCGGAACGTAGGTCGACGTCTCTCGGCGTGCCATTCCTGCACGCTCGAAACTTTCGTCATCCGCTATGAATGTCTTTCGTAACGCCTGAAGGTGATTACCGAAGACTCAAGCAGATGAGCTCAGTTCACCTGCACAGGCACTCTGTCAACGCAGGTAGAGCCGCCAACTCCAGTCACATGAGCGGGAGTTCGCTCGGAAACATTTCGGAAATGCAGCGTTGACGTGACTTCCCGTCAAGCGCATACTCTCCCTCGCTCCCCTTGTTCCACAGCCCGTCCGCCCGTGGGCGGCGCATCCGGCGGATGTGCCGCCCACGGCTGCACAGCACCTCGAACGGTCCGAATCCCCCAGTCCGGGCTCCCCTGTTCGACCGCCCGGCAACCGGAAGAAGAGGCTGGAAATCGTGATGGCCCAGATACCACCAGGCGGTGCCCTCGCCCGTACGCAACTGCAGGCCCGTGCCAGACGGGCGCTGTCCTTCGTCACGGCGGGTGTCCTCGCCGCAGCCGGGGTCGTCGCGCTCGCCGGCAACGCGGAGGCCGTCGGCGCACTCGGCGACGCGGCAGCGGCCAAGGGCCGCTACTTCGGCACGGCGGTGGCGGCCAACCACCTCGGGGAAGCGGCGTACGCCTCCACACTGAACGCCCAGTTCGACTCGGTCACCCCCGAGAACGAGATGAAGTGGGACGCGCTCGAGAGCACCCGCAACTCGTTCAACTTCGCAGCGGCGGACCAGATCGTCAGTCACGCACAGGGCAAGGGGATGAAGGTCAGGGGTCACACGCTCGTGTGGCACTCCCAGCTTCCCGGCTGGGTGAGCGGCCTGGGCGCCACCGATCTCCGCTCGGCGATGACCAACCACATCACCCAGGTGATGACGCACTACAAGGGCAAGATCCACTCCTGGGACGTGGTGAACGAGGCGTTCCAGGACGGCAGCAGCGGTGCCCGGCGCAGCTCGCCCTTCCAGGACAAGCTCGGCAACGGCTTCATCGAGGAGGCCTTCCGCACCGCCCGTACGGTCGATGCCGACGCGAAGCTCTGCTACAACGACTACAACACCGACGGCCAGAACGCGAAGAGCAACGCGGTCTACGCCATGGTGAAGGACTTCAAGCAGCGCGGCGTCCCGATCGACTGCGTCGGCTTCCAGTCGCACTTCAACAGCAACTCGCCGGTCCCCTCCGACTTCCAGGCCAACCTTCAGCGTTTCGCCGACCTCGGTGTCGACGTGCAGATCACCGAGCTGGACATCGAGGGCTCCGGGTCGGCCCAGGCGGCCAACTACACCAAGGTGGTCAACGCCTGTCTGGCCGTCACGCGCTGCACGGGCATGACGGTCTGGGGCGTCACGGACAAGTACTCGTGGCGGAGCAGTGGCACGCCTCTGCTGTTCGACGGCGACTACAACAAGAAACCGGCCTACGACGCCGTGCTCGCGGCACTCGGCGGGTCGAGCGGAGGCGGTGACGGCGGCGGCGAAGAGGGCGGCACCGGTGCCTGCACCGCGACGTACACCCAGACCACGGCCTGGAACGGCGGGTACAACGGGCAGGTGACCGTGAAGGCCGGCAGTTCGGGCATCACGGGCTGGACGGTGCCGGTGACAGTGGCCTCGCCGCAGAAGGTCTCCACCGTCTGGAACGGCGCGGCCACCTGGGACACCACGGGCACGGTGATGACCGTGAAGCCCACGTGGAACGGCACCTTGGCGGCCGGCGCGTCGACCAGCTTCGGCTTCACCGTCTCGACGAACGGCAGCACCTCGGCGCCCGTCGTCGGCGCCTGCACCGCGTCCTGACGACGCGGGTCGTCCGACCGGAACGGGGGCCGCGAAGCCCGCGCTCGTCGCCGTCCGTTCCTCGAATCCGCCCTGCCCGGGCATGCCCGGGCAGGGCGGAGCGCTTGCCAGGCATCCCTGGGCGCAGCCCTGGCCGACGGCTCAGCCCGGGCGAGGCCGTGGACACGGTCCCGCGAGGCACCGTGCGAGGCGCGGGCCCTGGCCGGCGGGTCAGCCGGGGCGGGGCGGCCGGCCCTGTACTGCGGGTCAGCCGGGGGCGGGCCGGCCCGACCCCGTCGCGGCGAGCGCCGGGGCCGAGGACACCCCCCTGCGTGATACGGACGCCCGGCCGGACACGGGCGCCGCCTGCCCCTCCGGCGTGGGCGCGGGTGCCGTGGATTCGCGTACCACCAGGCGGGGTCTGATCAGCAGCGACCGGCCCGCCGCGGGTGCGGAGTCGATGCGCGCCCGCAGTTGCTGGAAGGTCTCGGCCGCCATCTCCGGCAGCGGCTGGCGGACCGTGGTGAGGGGCGGCTCGAAGAGATCGGCGAGCAGGATGTCGTCGAAGCCGACCACCGAGACGTCCCGGCCCGCGCCGCGCCCCGCGTCCTTGGCCCCGCGGCAGATCCCGATCGCGCACATGTCGTTGATGGCGACGAAGCCGGTGGGTGGATCCGGCCGCGACAGGAGCTCCCTGGCCGCGTTCCTGCCCAGCTCAGCCGCGTCCTTGTCCCCGAACTCCGTGGTGTCCGCGCCCGGCCAGACGATCGCGTCCGCCGGGTCGAGCCCGGCCGCCTCCAGGGCCGACCGGAACCCGCGCAGGCGCTCGCGGCGGTTGACGCTGCTGACCGATCCGGAGACGAACGCCAGCTTACGGTGGCCCAGTTCGACCAGGTGACGGGTGGCGAGCTCGGCACCCATCGCGTTGTCCACACTGATGCTTGCCAGTGACGCCGGGTCCCCGGCCTGCGCGGTCCGGTCGAAGGCCACCATCTTCAGCCCCCGGCTGAGCAGCGGCGCCATGTGGTCGAGCGAGGGCAGCGAGGAGCACAGCACCACGCCGCTCACCCCGTCGGCGAGCAGCTCCTCGCCGTACTTGAGCTCACGGGCGGGATCGCGCTCGCTGTTGCAGAGCAGTACGTGATAGCCCTCCGCCAGAGCGATGGCTTCCAGCTCCCTGGCGAGCGCCCCCCAGAAGGGGTTGGCGACCGACGGCACGATCAGGCCGATGACCTTGATCCGCCCGGTGCGGAGCATGCGGGCGGCCCGGTTGGGCCGGTAGTTGAGCTGCTCGATCACCTGTTCCACGCGAGCCAGGGTGGCCGCCTGCATACGGTCGGTGCGCCCGTTGAGGACGTTGGAGACCGTGCTCGCGGAGACGCCTGCGGCCTCCGCGACCTGATGGATCGTTACCCCGCTCATGCCACCTCCGGTTCGGAACGCACTGCCGAGGTTAGTGTACCGATTTACTGAACGCGCTCCACCGGTACACCCGTTAACGTCCCAGAAAAATATTGTGCACCAGCTGTTGACGTCGCTCTCAGGGCGTTCTTAGCATCACTGCATCGATTTACCAGCACTTCCCAGCCATTGCTGGGCCGTCCCCGCTGGATCGATCCACCGACTCCACCTCAAGAGGGGTGTCCCATGGAACTCAACAGACGGTCCGTGCTCGCTGCCATCGGTGCGGGCAGCGCCGCGGTCGCTCTCGCCGGCTGTGGCGGCGGCGCGTCGTCCGCCGGCTCGGCCGACGGCCCCGCCGAGGGCGAGATCACGCTGCTCACCCCGATCTACGAAGGTGCGAACGGCAAGACGCTGTTGGAGCAGAAGATCCTCGGCGGGTTCCGGAAGAAGTATCCGGACGTCGAGGTGAACGTGGACTACACCACGTATGCGCAGCTCAACGAGAAGATCACCACCGGTCTCGCGGGCGGGCTGCTGCCGGACGTACTCATGATGGGTGTCGGCTGGATCCCACCGTTCGCCGCCAAGGGGGCGATCGCCGAGCTGCCGGAGAAGTTCGCCTCGGCGCACGACTACGAGGAGCGGGTGCTGGAGCCCTCGCGCTACGAGGGCAAGCTCTACGCCCTGCCGGTCGTCCTCGACACCCGCATCGTCGTCTACCGCAAGGACCATTTCGCCGAGGCGGGGATCCGGAAGACACCCGCCAACTGGGCCGAACTCAGGGCCGTCGCGAAGCAGCTGACCGGCGGTGGACGCATCGGTTTCGACCCGTTCTCCATCGATCTGCGCCAGTGCTGGGAGACCTTCCTCTTCGCCAACGGCGGCCAGCTGTTCAGCGCGGACGGCAAGAAGGTGCTGTTCACGGACGCCCGGGGGGTCGAGGCGCTCCAGTTCTTCAAGGACCTGATCAAGGACGGTTCGGCGGACTACGCCAGGAAGACGGACGCGGGCGCCCCGTCCAACGTCCAGACGGGTGAGGCGTCGATGATGATGTCGACCAGTGCCCTGTGGGTGCAGACGAAGGACCAGAACCCCGATCTCATCGAGGACGACAAGCTCGGCTCGTTCGTCCTGGCCAACCGCAAGCCGGCGATGCTCCAGGGCGGCACGCTCGTCACGCAGTCCGCGCGTTCCAAGCACCCGGCGGCGGCACGCGCGCTGGTCGAGTACCTCGCGACGCCCGAGTCGATCCTGGGGGCGGCGGAGCAGCGCGGTTCGGTGCCCGGGCTGCGCGACCTGAACGACACCGGGTACGTCAAGGAGAACCAGTTCGTCGACCTCTCGCTGCAGAACCTGCAGCACGCCGTCTCCGAGGGCGGCACCGCGGCCTGGATGGAGATCCGCGAAAAGATCAAGCCGACGCTGGAGCCCGCCGTCGTGGGCGGCCAGTCCGCGAAGGACGCCATCGCGGAGCTCGGCCGTCTCGCCGAGGCCGCCATCGGCCGGATGTGAGGGCACGTCACCATGGGAGCGACAACCGTACTGAAGGCCAGGCCAGCCCGGCCGCCTTCCCCTCCTGAGACCCAGGCACCTCGGCGCACCCGCCGGGCCGTCACCGGCCCGGGCCGCCGCCGGCGCCGGGCGGGCATGCTCATGGTGGCGCCCGCGCTGCTCCACGCCTCGCTGTGGATCGGCCTTCCGGTCGTGGTCTCGGTGGCGCTGGCCTTCACCAAGTACGACGTGCTGACCGCGCCGGCGTTCGTGGGCCTGGCCAACTTCCGGGACATGCTGGATGACGCGGTCTTCCGCAAGTCCGTCGTCAACACCCTCCTGTACACCTTCTTCACCGTGCCGTTCGGGATGGCGCTGGGTCTCCTGGTGGCCCTCGCCCTGCACACGGGGCTGAAGGCGCGCGGCATCTTCCGCACCGCCGTGTTCCTGCCGCAGGTCACCGCGACCGTCGCGATCGCGCTGGTCTGGCTGTGGATCTACAACCCGGGGAACGGCCTGCTCAACACCCTGCTGTCGTTCCTCGGCATCGACGGCCCGGCGTGGCTCTCCTCGACAGGGTGGGCGCTGCCCTCGGTGATCCTCGTGGGCATCTGGCAGGGCATCGGGATGAAGATGCTGATCTATCTGGCCGCGTTGCAGTCCCTGCCGAAGGAGCTGTACGAGGCGGCGTCCGTGGACGGGGCCTCCAAGGCCAGGCAGTTCTTCTCCATCACGCTGCCCCTGCTGAAGCCGGCCACGTTCTTCGTGCTCATCACCTCGATGATCAGCGCCTTCCAGTCCTTCGACCAGATCTACATCCTGACCGACGGCGGTCCCGCCAACAGCACCACGATGATGACGTACGAGATCTACAAGTCCGCCTTCCGGGAGTTCCGCGTCGGCTACGCGAGCGCGCAGTCCCTGGTGCTCTTCGTGCTGCTGATGGGCTTCACCCTGGTCAACAAGCGGATCATGGGAGGCACACGTGGCCACAACTGAGCTGCTGAAGCCGGCTCCCGCGCCGCGGACGCGGGCCGTTCCGCTCGGCCGGATCGCGCTCTACGTGACGCTGTCGGTCGTCTCCCTGCTGATGGTGGTGCCGTTCGCCTGGATGGTGATCACCTCGCTCAAGACGCCGGTGGAGATCGCGTCGCAGGACGCCGGACTGCTTCCGGACCAGTGGGAGTTCGGGAACTACGTGGAGGCGCTGAAGGCCGCGCCGTTCGCCACGTACGCCCGGAACAGCTTCGTCATCGCGCTCAGCCACACCGTGCTCAACGTGCTGGTCGCGTCGATGGCCGGGTACGCGCTGGCGCGGATCAAGTTCCGCGGCAGCGAGATGATCTTCTACCTCTTCATCGCGGCCCTGATGATCCCCACCTACACCAAGGTGCTGCCGGAGTTCCTCATCGTCCGCTTCATGCCGCTGGCCGGCGGGAACGACATCCTCGGCCAGGGCGGCAGCGGCTGGCTGGACAGCTGGTGGGCCCTCATCATCCCGGGAGCCGTCACCCCGTTCGCGGTGTTCCTCTTCCGGCAGTTCTACCTGGACCTCCCGGTGGAGCTGGAGGAGGCGGCCCGGCTCGACGGGCTCGGTGAGTTCCGGATCTACGCCCGGATCATGTCGCCGCTGGTCAAGCCCGCCTTCATCACGGTCGCCCTGCTGACCTTCGAGTCCTCCTGGAACAACTTCCTCTGGCCTCTGCTGGTGACCCACACGGACAGCCTGCGGGTGATCCAGGTGGGGCTCTCCGTCTTCAAGACGGAGAACGGCACCCAGTGGCACTTCCTGATGGCGGGCACCACGCTCGCCACCCTGCCCATGGTCGTCCTCTTCCTCATCGGCCAGCGCTACTTCGTGCAGGGCTTCGCAACCGCCGGTCTCAAGTGACCGGTTCCGGCCCTCCGCGGGCCGGTCACCGAAAGGGCATCACCCATGTCTGCTGATCTCAACGGCTCCCGGGCGCTCGTCACGGGGGCGGGCCACGGCATCGGCCGCGCCATCGCCGTCGCCCTGGCCGAGGCCGGTGCCGATGTCGCCGTCCACTACCACTCCTCGGCGGACGAGGCGGCGAAGACCGTCTCGGCGATCGAGGCCCTCGGCCGCAGGGCCAAGGCCTTCCGGGCCGACGCGACCCTGTCCGGCGAGGTGGACCTCCTGGTCGAGGAGGCCACCGGCTTCCTCGGCGGGCTGGACGTCCTCGTCTGCAACGCGGGCCACCTCATCGGCCGCGAGAAGATCGAGGACATGTCCGACGACCACTTCGAGCGGGTCGTCTCCACCAATCTCACCTCCACCTTCAGGACCGTGCGTGCCGCGCTGCCGCATCTGAAGGAGTCCGCGGCCGGGCGCGTCATCACCATGTCCTCGCTGGCCGCTCACAACGGCGGCGGTCCCGGCTCGGTGGCGTACGCGGCCGCCAAGGCCGGTGTCCGGGGCTTCACCAAGGGCCTCGCCAAGGAGCTCGCGGGAACCGGGATCACGGTCAACGCCGTCGCACCCGGCTTCATCAAGGGCACCGCCTTCCACGACACGTTCACGGCCGCCCCGGCCCAGGAGGCCATGGAGGCCGGTATCCCGGTCGGCCGGGCCGGAACGCCCGAGGACGTCGCCCACGCGGTCGTCCATCTGGCCTCGCCCGCCTCGGGCTTCCTCACGGCCACCACGGTGGACATCGACGGTGGCGTATGGCCGCGCTGAGGCGGATCCCCGGGGAGCGGGGCGGCTGGTGGCACGCGTACGTGTGCCCGGCGCACGGTGTGGAGCTCGACCACGGTGATCTGCTCGCCGGGGTGTTCCCCGAGGGCGGGGCGCGGTGCCCGCACGGCTGCCGGGTGGACACGGCCGCGGTGCGGGGTGCCTGGGTGGTCCTGTCGCACCAGGCGTGGGCACGGCACCTGCGGGTGCTGGCCCACCGGGGCGAGCGCGCGGAGGCGGTGGCGCGGCTCGTCGAGTACGCCGGTGTGTACGCGTCCCTCGCCACGGACCGGCACGGCGAGGCGCAGGGCTGGATGCTGCGCGGCCGGCTCTTCCACCAGGCGCTGACGGATGCGATCTGGGCGGTGAACATCAGCCACTGCGTGATCACGCTGGCCGAGCAGGGCACGGATGACCTGGCCGCCGTCCTGCCCCTGCTGGACGAACTGGAGCGGGCGGCTCTGGAGGCCCGCGGTGTCCTGACCGGCCGGGGCGACCTGGCCTCGAACTACACGGCATGGCTGAACGCGGCGGGCGCCGCCGCGAGCCGCGCGGCCTCGGCAGCCCGGGGCCTGGAGTGGGACGGCGCGAAGCAGTGGCTGGAGGGCGAGCACGGGCTGTACGCGCATCTGCGGGTGGCGGTCGCCGAGGACGGCTGGGAGTGGGAGGGCAGCACCTACTACCACGGCTTCGTGCTGCGAGCGGCTCTGCTGGCGCTGCGCTCCACGGATCCGGCGTCGGTCCCGGCCGACGTGGCCGGGGTGCTGGCAGGAATGACGGACGTGCTGGCGGCGATCGCGACACCGGGCGGACTGCTGCCGGCACTGCACGACGGCCCGTACCTGCGCCGTCCTCTTGCTCTGGAGTGGCTCGAACTCATAGCCCTGGCACAGCAGTTGATGCCGTCCCGACGCCTGGAAGCGGTGGCGGCGCGGGCCCGGGCAGAGCTGGGCCCGTACGACGACGGGCTGGATCGTGAGCTGCACGGCTGGTTCGCGGGGCCACCGCTGCCCCGGCGCCCCGAACCGGGCCCGGTCAGCGTGTTCCCGGCGGCCGGTTACGGGGTGGTACGCGCGGCGGGCATCCACGCCCTGCTGGATTTCGGCCCGCACGGCGGTTCGCACGGGCACCGCGACAAGCTGTCGCTGTACCTGTACGGGGACACGACGCCGTGGCAGCCGGACTTCGGTCAGGTGCCCTACGCCCACGCCGAGTTCCGTGAGCTGTACGCGTCGTCCGACGCACACCCGGCGTTCCGGGCCGACGGCGCGGAGCAGGCGGAGTGCGCGGGTGAGCTCCTGGCCTCGGACGACCGCTCGGTGACCGCCGAGGTCACCACCGCGTACGAGGGCGTCCGCGCGGTGCGCAGGGTGGTGGCGGGTGACTGCTGTCTGGTGGATCTGCTGACGGTGACGGGCCAGCAGGCCCGCCGCTTCACGGCCCAGTTGCGCCCGGGGACCGCTCTGGACATCCAGCAGCAGGCAGCCGGCCCGGTGCGCACCACGTGGTACGGCGACGAGACCCTGCACGGCTGGCACACGCACACCCCGGGGGCCGAGGTGCGTCCGTTCTCGCGGCCGGGCCCCGGACCGGCGGACGATCCGCAGCGCACCCGCACCTGGGTCGACGTCACGGCCCGGGCCGAGCGGATCACGTTCGCCTCGGTGTACCAGGCGGCGTCCGCGGGCCCCGCGGTGACCGGAGTGAGTTTCGACGGCGAGGAGCTGACGGTGGAACTGGCGGACGGCTCGGCCGCGCGCTTCGGAACGGGGAGCTGACCCGTGCTCCTCTCCGCCACCCCGCCGCCCGGTCCGCGCCCCGCGCGGGAACTACGGCTGCGCGAGGAGGCCGCCCGTCACCGCGGCCTCACCCCGCCCCGCACGCATCCGCTCGCCAGCATCACCTGGCTCGGCCCCGCGGCCTCCAACCCCGCGCTGGCGTACCGCGTCACGGGCGACCGCGCGCATCTGGACGAGAGCCGGCGCTGGATCGAGGCGGCGGTCCGGCTGCCGCACTGGGGCCGGGCGCACATGCCCGACCACGATCTGGACGCGGGCTGGCTGCTGCACCACCTCTCGCTCGCCTACCGGTGGATCGGCGACGAGCTTCCGGAGGGGACGCAGGCGCTGCTGCGGTACAAGCTGCTGCTGCAGGGACGCCGGATGTACGAGTTCGCGGTGGCGAGCGAGGGCAGCTGGTGGTCCTCGTCGTACTGGCAGAACCACAACTGGATCTGCTACGCGGGGCTGGCGACGGCCGGTTACGTGCTCGGCAAGGAGGAGTGGACCGAACGCGCCAAGGACAACCTCGGCACCGTCCTGGATCTGATGCCGCAGGACGGTTCGCACGCCGAGGGCGTCGTGTACTGGCGCTACGGAGTGCCGTTCCTCGCGATCCATCTGGATCTCCTCCAGGAGGCCGAGGGCATCGACTGGTGGGGGCGGGGCGGATTCCTCTCCTCGACGTTCCGCTACCGGCTCCACCAGACGGCGCCCGGCTTCGCGTTCAACGTCGACCACGGGGACTGCCACGACCGGCGCAGCGGCCACAGCGCCGGCTTGTACTACCGCCTCGCGGCGCAGTACGGCCTGGCCGAGGCCCAGTGGATGGGTGATCTCGCCTCGGGCGAACTGCTGTGGCAGGAGGCCGCCGAGAGCGGGGTACGTCCGGGAATTCTGCCGGAGGCGTATCTGGAGTATCTCTGGTACGACCCGTCCGTTACCGCGGCCCGGCCGACCGAGACCCACGCCTACTTCCCCGACCTCGGGCTGCTCACGGCCCGTACCGGCTGGGACGACGACGCCACGCTGGTGTCGTTCAAGGCGAGTCCGGGCGGCGGTCACACGGCCTGGGAGACCTCGGCGAAACACCGGGCGGAGCTGGGCTGGGAGACCCTGAACCAGGGCCATCACCATCCCGACTCCGGCTCGTTCGTGATGGTCTCGCAGGGGGCGTTCCTCGCCGTGGACGAGGGTTACAGCAACCGCAAGCGGGCCGCGCACCACAATCTGCTGCTGGTGGACGGCCAGGGATACGCGGACGAGGACCGCTACCACGTCTACCGGGACATCCCGCACGAGCGGCAGGCCCGGCAGCGTGACGTGCTGGTGGACGGCGAGGGCGGCTGGGCGCACGCCACGGCCGAGATCGCCGCGATGTACGACCCCTCCCTCGGTGTCCGGCGCCTCGACCGGACGTTGGTGTCCACGCCGTCCGGGCGGCTCGTCCTCCTCGACCTCGCCGAGGCGGAGGAGGAGCGCGAATGGACCTTCCTGCTCCAGACCGACCGGCCGACGGAGCCACAGCCCGACGGCGCCAGGCTGATCAGGTCGGGGAGCGCCACCGCGCTGGTGCGGCGGTTCGCACCCGCCGGGGCCTCGGTCGGCAGCGGGGTCACCGAGGTCGAGGCCAACCCGACGTCCAGCACTCCGGAGCTGCGTCTGACCCGCACGCTGCACACGCTCCGCGCGACGACGGAGCGGACTCGTGACGGTCTGTTCCTCACGGCCCTCACGCCGGGTGCGACGGACGGCGGCGAGCAGGTGACCTGCGCGGAGGGGCACGGGGTCACCTTCGCCGGCACCGGGGAGACCGTGCTCCTCTCCCCCGGCGCCCGCCGCATCCGCACGGGCGCCGTCGTCGCGGACGCCGCGGCGGTCCTGCTCAACGGCGGAGCCCCGTACGTCGTGGGGTGCACGCGGCTGGAGCTGGACGGGCGCGTGCTCCTCGACGCGACGGAACCGTACACAGGAAAGGTCGGCTGATCATGCAGGCAATCCTCCCGTCCGGCGGGACCGCGCTGCTGCGCCGCATGGAGTTCGTCGCCTATCCGGCCGCCGCGGGGGCCGCGTGCACCGTGCTGTCCCTGGGTGCCGTGACCTGGCTGCCCGCTCTCGCGGCGATGGGGCACGCCCTGCAGCTCTGGCGGACCGAGGGCGACAGCCGCGTGTTCGCCAACTCCTTCGCGGCGTTCCCCCGTTACTGGCGAGCCCTGTGGCGGCACGGGCTGCTCTCCACGGTGGCCGCGGTCGTCCTCGTGGCGAACACCGTGTATCTGATGGGCCGTTCCGAACCCTGGGCCTTCGTCGTGCTCGCCGCCCAGGTGGGCATCGGGGCCGCGTTCGTCATTCATCACGTCGCTCTGGCCGCCGAGGCGGGGCGGGCTCGCGAGGGCTCGGTGCGGAGCTGGTCGGCCGGCGCCCTGGCCCTCGGCTTCGGCTCCGCCGCCAGGGGTACCGCGCTGCTCGGCGCCGTGGTCTCCGCCGTTCTGCTCTCACTCGTCGTACCGCTGGGCCCGCTGCTCCTGGGCCCCAGTGTTCCCGTACTGCTCGCCCTGTCCTTCGCCGATCCCAGGAGGCACATCTCATGAGCCGTTCACTTCGCATCGCACTCGTCGCCGCGCTCGCCGCCGGTACCCCGCTCTTCCTCTCCCCGACCTCCTCGGCCGCCGGGGCGGCGACCGCCTACTACGTCTCACCGACCGGTGACGACGCTGCCTCCGGCACCTCGGCGGGTGCACCGCTCGCGACGATCCAGAAGGCCCTGGATCTGGCTCCGACGGGCTCGGTGGTGAACCTCGCGGCCGGCACGTACCGCCAGGACGTGGTCACCACCCGCGCCGGGGTCACGATCACCGGTCCCTCGAACGCGGTGGTGAAGGGCGCGGGGGACAGCCGCATCATCCAGGTGCGGCACGACTCGACAACTCTCGACGGCTTCACCGTCGACGGGCTGCACGGTTCGGCCGGCGACGTGGCCGGCTACCGCCTCAAGCTCGTCTACGTCATGAGCACGACTCCCGGGAACGGGGTCGGCGCCCTGCGCGTCACCGGGATGACGCTGAAGAACGCGGCGGACGAGTGCCTGCGGCTGCGCTATCTGGTCACCGGCGCCGAGGTGAGCGGCAACACGATCACGGACTGCGGGGTCGCCGACTTCAAGTTCGGCGGGGGTGGCAAGAACGGCGAGGGCATCTATCTCGGTACGGCACCCGAGCAGCAGGGCGCGAACGGCGCTCCGGACGCGGCGGCCGACGTCAGCAGGGACAACCGCATCCATCACAACACCATCGTCACCCGGGGCAACGAGTGCGTGGACGTGAAGGAGAACTCCACGAACAACTATGTCGAGTACAACGACTGCAGCGGCCAGAAGGACTCCAGTTCGGGCGGGCTGGACGCACGCGGCAGCGGCAACATCTTCCGTTACAACACGGTGCACGACAACGTGGGCGCGGGAATCCGCCTCGGCGGTGACACCGCGACCGACGGCATCGACACGAGCGTGTACGGCAACACGATCACGGGCAACGCGGGCGGTGGGATCAAGTTCATGCGCACGCCGCAGGGACCGGTGTGCACCAACACGATGAGCGGCAACACCGGCGGCGACGCGGTCGGTACGTACGCGAGCGAGTACGACCCGGCCGGGGCGTGCCCGCAGTGACCGCCCGGGGGCCCGCGAGACGCGGGGTTCTGACGGCCGCCGCGGCGGGAGTCGCCGTCGCGGCGGCCTCCCCCGCCGCACGGGCGGCGCAGCCCGGTGGATCCGGCGCGCCGGAGCGTGCGGGCTCATGGGTCACGTCCTGGGCCACGGCGCAGACCGCACCGACCGCGACGGACACCGTGGCAGCCACCGGGCTGACCGACGGGGTGGTCTCGGCCACCGTGCGGCTCTCGGCCGGGGGCAATGTGCGCCTGCGCTACGGGAACGCCTTCGGCGCGGTCCCGGTCCTGATCGGCCCGGTGACCGCCGGCGGGCGGGCCGTGACCTTCGGCGGGAGGCGGCAGGCATGGCTGGCCGCCGGCGCCTCGCTGACCAGCGACCCGGTGGGCGGGCTGCGCGCCCCTGAGGGGTCGGCGCTGACGGTGGAGACCCGGTTGCCGGGCCCCACCGGGCCGTTGTCCTTCCACCGCAACACCCACGCCTCGCACAGCGTCGACGGGGTCCGCACCGCCTCCGTGTTCCTCCTGACCGGGGTCGAGGTGACGGGAGCGTACGGACCGGCGGTCGCCGTGCTGGGGGACTCCGTCACGGAGGGCGTCGGCACACCGGACGACGCGGATCTCCGCTGGCCGGACCAGCTCGCACGGCGTCTTCCCGGCTCGGCGATCGCCAATCTCGGTGTCAGCGGCAACAGACTGCTGCTGGACGACGCCCGCTTCGGGCCCGGGGGCCAGGCCAGGTTCGACCGCGACGTGCTCTCGCTGCCGGGACTGCGCACCGTACTGGTCCAGCTGGGCGTCAACGACCTCCAGCAGCCGCCGTCCCAGACGGATCCCGCGCTGGTCCTGGACGGATACCGCCAGCTGGTGCTGCGCGCCCGGAGTGCGGGACTGCGGATCGTCGGCGCGACCGTCACCCCGTTCGAGGGCTGGACGCGCTGGACGCCGGAGCTCGACGAGGTGCGGCAGCGGATCAACCGGGCGATCCGCACGGGCCGGCTGTTCGACGCGGTCGCCGATTTCGACACCGCCCTGCACGATCCCGCCCGCCCGTCGCGGCTGCTGCCCGCGTTCGACAGCGGTGACGGTCTGCACCCCAACCCCTCCGGTCACGCCGCGCTCGCCGCGGCCGTCGACCGCCGAACCCTGTTGTGAGGACCCGACCCATGAACCCAGGTACGGGCGCGACGCGCCGCACAGTCCTGGCCGGAGCGGCCGCGCTCGGCGCAGCCGTCACCCTGCCCCTCAGCTTCGCACCCGGGACCGCGAACGCCGCGGCGGGGGAAGCGGGCACGCTGCGGGCCCGCTGGCACACGCTGCTGACCGGTGGCCCCGGCCTCGACCCGGGCGACGCCCGGGTAGCGGCGGCCGTGGCCAGGACAGGCCGGGCCGCGACCACGGCGGCCAGGGGCCTCGACCCCTCCCGTACGGACGGCCTGTTCGCCGATCTGACCAGCACGGCGCTCTCCAACCACGTCACCACCTCGCTCAAGCGCCTCGCGACGATCGCGACCGCGTGGGCGATCCCCGGCACGCCCCAGCACGGTGACGCGGCCCTGCGCGACCTGCTGCTGGCCGGTGTCGACTGGATGCTGACGAACCGTTACGGTCCTGGGCACACCCGCTTCGACAACGACTGGGACTGGGAGATCGGCTCGGCGCTCGCCCTGAACGACACGGCGGTGCTGCTGTACGACGTACTCGGGACCGAGCGGCTGGACCGGGTCACCACGGCCGTACGGCACTACACGCCCGATCCGAACCTGTGGCGCGCCGACCGGCAGATCGCGACCGGCGCCAATCGCGTGTGGGTGTCCACGGTGGTCGCCGTCAACGCGGTGCTGCGTGACGACGGGGACTCCCTGGCCCGGGTGCGTGACGCTCTTTCGGACGTCGAGGGTTCGGGGGCCAACAGCGTCCTGGCCTTCAACGACCGTACCGACGGCACGGCGGGCACGGGCGAGGGCTTCTACTCCGACGGTTCGTTCCTCCAGCACTGGAAGCATCCTTACAACGGCGGCTACGGCAAGGAACTGCTCAACAGCCTCTCCCGGCTGCTGAACCTGCTCGCGGGGACGGACTGGGCGGTGACCGACCCCGACCTCGACAACATCCGCGGATGGGTCCTCGACGGCTTCGACCCCCTGCTGGCGCGGGGTGATGTGATGGCCTCGGTGTGCGGACGCGAGATCGCGCGTCCCAGCAAGCAGGGCCACGCCTCCGCGCAGACGGTCGTCGAGGCGGTGCTACGGCTCATCCCCGGCTTCACGGGCGAGACGGCCGACGCCTTCACCGCGCTGGTCAAGCAGTGGATCGCGGAGGACACCTACCGGGACTTCCTCGCCGTCACCGACCCGGCCTCCCTCGTCGCGGCGCTGCGCGTCATCGACTCGCCCATCCCCGCGCGCGGGCCGCTGGTCGCCCACAAGCAGCACCCCCGGATGGACAAGGCGGCACACCACAGGCCGTCGTTCGCCCTGGGCATCTCGGCCTACTCGAGCCGGATCTACAACTACGAGTCGATCCAGAACGAGAATCTGCACGGCTGGCACCTCTCCGACGGCATGGTTCTGCTGTACACCGACGACCTCGGGCACTACAGCGAGGACTACTGGCCCACCGTCGACCCCGCCCGGCTGCCGGGGACCACGGTCGTCGCCGGACGGCCGGCGGACGCCGCGGGCCAGCGCACGACGAGCACCGCCGACTGGGCGGGCGGCACCGCCCTGCCGGGCACGACGCTCGGCGCGTACGGCATGGAGCTGCGGGCCTACGGGAGCACGCTGCGTGGCCTCAAGAGCTGGTTCTGCCTGGACGACGTGATCGCCTGCACCGGATCCGGCATCACCGCCGGCGACGGCACGGTGGAGACGGTGGTCGAGAACCGCAAGCTGCGTGATCCGGCCGCCGCACTCCTCGTCAACGGTACTCCCGCGCCGGCCGGCACGGACTGGTCGGCGGGGCTCGCCAAGGTGCGCTGGCTGCACCTCGACGGGACCGGCGGCTACATCTTCCCGGAGCCGGCCACCCTGCGCGGTCTGCGTGAGGAGCGTACGGCGACCTGGCGGGAGATCAACCTCAAGTACGGCACGGACACCCCCGTCACCCGCCCGTACCTGACGCTGTGGCAGGACCACGGGCCCGCCCCGACGGGCGCCGGTTACTTCTGGCTCCAGGCCCCGGCGGCGTCCGCCGCCCGTACCCGGCAGTGGTCGGCGGCACCCCCGGTGGACCTGGTGGCCCGCTCGACCGCGGTGCACGCCGTGCGCCGGTCGGCAGACGGGCTGCTCGCCGCGAACTTCTGGACCGCAGGCACGGTGCGGGAGCTGACCTGTGACGGTCCCGCCTCGGTGCTGGTGCGCCCCCGGGACGGGAAGCTCACGGTCGCCCTGTCCGATCCGACGCAGCTGCGTTCCACGGTGGTGCTGGACCTGGCCAGGCCGGGTCTCACGGTCGAGGCCGCGGACCCGGGTATCCGCACGACCGCCACGGGGCGGGGCCTGCGTATCACCGCCGACACGGCGGGACTGCACGGCGCGACCCTCACCCTCACCCTGAAGAGGAGCTAGACCCTTGCTGTTCGACATGCCCCTGGAGCGGCTGCGGGAGTACCGGCCGGTGCCGGAGGAGCCCGCCGACTTCGACGCCTTCTGGGACAAGACCCTCGGGGAGGCGGCCCGCCACGGTCCGGGCGCTTCGTTCGTCCCGTACGACGCCGGATTCGCGACCGTGGACGTCTTCGACGTGACGTTCAACGGCTGGGGCGGCCAGCCGGTGAAGGCCTGGCTGCTGCTCCCGCGTGTCCGCTCGGGGCCGCTGCCGGCGGTGGTGCAGTACATCGGCTACAACGGCGGCCGGGGCGTCCCGTACTCGTGGCTGACCTGGAGCGCGCTCGGCTACGCCCATCTGGTCATGGACAACCGCGGCCAGGGCGGCGGCGGGAAGAACACCGCGGACACCCTGGACATCGGTCCGGACGGCCACGGTTCCTCCTCCCCCGGCTTCGTCACCCGGGGCATCGAGGACCCCGCCCGGCACTACTACCGGCGTCTCATCACCGACGCCGTGCGCGCGGTCGACGCGGTGAAGGCCCACGAGGGCGTGGATCCCTCCAAGGTCGCGGTCCTCGGCGGCAGCCAGGGAGGCGGCCTCGCCCTCGCGGTCGCCGGGCTGCGCGACGACGTGGCCGCGGCCGTCGCCGATGTGCCGTTCCTCTGCCATTTCCGGCGCGCCTCGCAGATCACGGACTCGGGGCCGTACGCGGAGATCGCCCGCTGGCTGTCCGGGCACCGCTTCAGGGTCGAGGAGGCGATGCAGACCCTGTCGTACTTCGACGGTGTCAACTTCGCGGCACGGGCCACGGCCCCGGCGTGGCTCTCGGTCGGTCTGATGGACCGGATCTGCCCGTCGTCGACGGTGTTCGCGGCGTACCACGCCTACGCGGGCCCCGCCGAGCTGGAGGTGTTCCCGTACAACGGCCACGAAGGCGGCGCGGAGTACGACCTGCCGCGCAAGCTCGGGGCACTGCGCGGGGTGTTCGGTCAGTAGGACGTGACGGTCACCGGCCCAGCGCCGCCATGGCGGCGTTGTGGCCGGGCACCCCGCTGACCCCGCCGCCGCGCACCGCGCCCGCTCCGCAGAGCAGCACGTTGGCATGGGCGGTCTCCACTCCCCAGCGGCCGGTCCCGCCGGTGGCGTGGGGGAAGGAGAGGTCCTGGTGGAAGATGTGCCCGCCGGGGAGCCGCAGTTCGCGTTCCAGGTCCAGGGGTGTCTTCGCCTCGATGCATGGCCTGCCGTCGGCGTCGAGGGCCAGACAGCCGGTGATCGGCTCTTCGAGATGGGTGTCGAGTTCGGCGAGGGTGGCGTCCAGCAGCGTGGTGCGCGTGGCCTCGTTGTCCGCCGCGAAGAGCCGGGCCGGCGTGTGCAGCCCGAACAGGGTGAGCGTCTGGTAGCCCCGTGCGGCGAGGCCGGGGGCGAGGATGGACGGGTCCGACAGGGAGTGGCAGTAGATCTCGGAGGGCGGCGCGCCGGGCAGGCGGCCCGCCGCCGCGTCGCGGTAGGCCGCGGCCAGTTGTCCGTAGCCCTCCGCGATGTGGAAGGTGCCGGCGAACGCCCGGCGCGGGTCGACGGAGCGGTCACGCAGTCTCGGCAGCCGCGTCAGGAGCATGTTCACCTTCAGCTGGGCGCCCTCCGCCGGAGCGGGCGGCTCCTCGCCGAGGAGCGAGGCCAGCGCCATGGGCGAGGCGTTGACCAGGACCCGGCGCGCGCCGACGGTGTGTTCCCCGCCGGGTGACCGGACGGTCACCTCGGCACGGGTGCCGTCGGTCTCGATCCGGGTGGCCTCGTGCAGCACGCGGATCTCCGCGCCCGCCGAGCGCGCCGCGCCGGCCAGCGCGTCGGTGAGCGCGCCCATGCCGCCGACCGGGACGTCCCAGTCGCCCGTGCCGTTCCCGATCACGTGGTAGAGGAAGCAGCGGTTCTGGATCAGGGAGGGGTCGTGGGCGTCGGCGAAGGTGCCGATCAGCGCGTCGGTGAGTACGACCCCGCGGACGAGGTCGTCCGCGAAGGTCTTCTCGACCGTGACACCGATGGGCTCCTCGAACAGCGCGCGCCAGGTGTCCGGGTCGTCGACGCGCGCCCGCAGGGCCGCGCGGGAGGGCAGGGGTTCGGTGAGGGTCGGGAAGACCCGCTCGGCGACCCTCCGGGTCGTCCCGTAGAAGCGCTGCCAGGCGTCGTACTCCCGGTCGTTCCCGGTGAGCGCGGCGAAGGAGTCACGGGTTCCGTCGCCGCCGACGAGCAGTCCGGTGTGCCGGCCGCCCCGTACGGCCGGGGTGTACGAGGACACGGTGCGCTTGCGTACGGCGAAGTCGAGGCCGAGCTCACGGACGATCTTCTGCGGGAGGAGCGACACGAGGTAGGAGTAGCGGGAGAGCCGCGCGTCGATCCCGTCGAAGGGGCGGGTCGACACGGCCGCTCCCCCGGTACCCGGAAGGCGTTCCAGTACGAGGACGGACTGCCCGGCGCGGGCGAGGTAGGCGGCGGCGACCAGGCCGTTGTGGCCGCCGCCGATGATCACCGCGTCGTAGTGGGAGCGGGCGGGCGTACCGGGTGGGGCCGTCTCGTCTGCGGGCATGCCCCTTCGTAGCACGGGACGATCTCCCGGCACAGGGGGCGCGGTCCGTGGCGCAGGCTCCGAAAAGCGGTGGGTCCGTGAGGGCCGCTGTGGCAGGGTGCTCGCTGACCTCGCCCCTCCACCCGGCCCAGGAGTTCTCCGTGGACACACCAGCCCGTCTGCAACCGTTGCTCGAGCAGTTCGACTGGGCGTGCGAGCGGCTCACCAGACGGATGGCCGGTCCGACCGTGGACAGCGGAAACGGCACGGACGTGGACGTCCCGCCGCTCACCGACGAGGAGTATCTGTGGGAGCCGCTGCCGGAGTGCTGGTCGGTGCGCCGCAAGGCCGAGGGCCCCGGCCCTGGCGCGAGTGCCCTGACGGGCGCGGGCGAGTGGGGGCGCGACACGGCGTCGCACCCTCATCCTTCGCCGCCGCCGTTCACGACCCTCGCGTGGCGTCTGAGCCATCTCAGCGAGCTGCTGGCCCTGCGTGCGGACCACTCGGCGGGACGTCACGCGCTGACCCGTGAGGACTACCGGGTGGCGGGGGACGCGGCCGGGGCGGTCGCGGACTTCGGCGCATCGGCGGCGGCGTGGCGTTCGGCTCTGCTCGGCGCCGACGACACCGCGCTCGACACGGTCGGGTACTGCACGTACCCGTACGGCGGCGACCCCGAGGAGCGCTTCCTCGACGTCGTCTGGTGGGTCAACCAGGAGCTGCTGCACCACGGGGCGGAGATCGCGCTGCTGCGGGACCTCCACCGCGTGCGGGGAAGCCTCGCCTGACGGTCAGTGCGGGGGAATGCCGCGCTGCCGGCGCAGGTCGGCGACCCTGCGGTAGAGGTCGACGGCCTCCGTGCCGCGGCCGAGCTGTTCCAGGCAGTGGGCCTCGTCGTTACGGCTGGCCAGAGTGTCCGGGTGATCGGCGCCGAGGACCCGTTCGCGGGCGTCGGCGACCGTACGGTAGCCGCTGAGGGCGTCGGCCCATCGGCCGAGCCAGCCGAGTCCGACGGCCACCTCCCGGCGGCTGACGAGGGTGTCGGGGTGATCGGGCCCCAGCGCGCGCTCCCGGATCGCGCACACCTCGCGCGACTCCGCGAGGGCCTCCTCCCAGCGCGCCATCCGCCCGAGGTTGACCGCGAGGCCGTGCCGGGCGCGGAGTGTCTCCGGGTCGTCGGGGCCGGCGACCCGGGTACGGTCGTCGGCCAGTGCGCGGTAGAGGTCGAGGGCCTCGGCGCTGCGGCCCAGCCGGCCGAGGCTGATACCCACCTCGTAGCGCGCGGACAGCGTGTCGGGGTGCAGGGCGCCGAGCGTGACGGCCCGGGCCTGCGCCACCTCGCGGTAGGTCTGCAGGGCCTCGGTCCAGCGGTCCAGCCGGCCGAGGGTGTATGCCACCTCGTAGAGCGTGACCAGGGTGTCGGGGTGTGTGGCGCCGAGCAGCCTGCCACGGGCGTCCGCCACCTCACGGGCCATGCGGTACGAGTCCTCCAGGCGGCCCAGCCGGCTGAGGTTGAAGGCCAGGTTGTGCCGGCAGCGCAGGGTGTCGGGGTGGTCCGGCCCCATGGAGCGCTCCCGTGAGGCGAGCACCGCGGCGTAGACCTGGTGGGCCTCGAAGTGCCGGCCTAGCTGTCCGAGTACGTAGGCCGTCTCCTGGCGGGCCGCGAGGGTCTCCGGGTGATCGGGGCCCAGGGCGCGTTCGCGGCCGTCGGCGACCCGGCCGAACTCACGCAGGGCGTCCGCGGCCTGTCCGGTGCGGCTGAGGGTGAAGGCCACCTCGTAGCGGCTGGCGAGGGTGTCGGGGTGATCGGGGCCCAGCGCGTGCGAGCGTTCGCCTGCGACCGCGCGGTGGACCTCGGCCGCTTCCTCCCAGTGCCCGAGGCGGCCCAGGTTGAGCCCGGCGCTGTGCCTGCTGGCCAGGGTGGCCAGGAGTTCCGGGGACGGGGTGGGGCGGCCCGCTCCCGCGGGCGGGAACGCTCCGCCGGATGAGTGGGGGCCCATCGCTCCCGTGGTCCACGCTCCGGTGAGTGCGAGCGCCTGGTCGATGGCGGCCGTCCCGGCGTAGGCGGCACTGCGCGCCTTGTGACCGGTGGTCATGTCGCGGGTCCAGGAGGGCAGTCGGGGCGGCTGCCCTCCGGGCCGCCGGGCAGGGTGCTCGAACGGCACCGGCGGGGCGAGCCGGACGCGCCCGGCCTGCGGCTGCTCACCGGTGCGCCCCAGCGCGATGCGCGCCCTCAGGTCCCCCGCGTCGGAGGGCCGCTCCCCCGGGGTCTTGGCCAGCAGGTCCAGGACGACGCGGTCGAAGAAGCGCGGCAGTTCGGCGCGGTGGGTGCGCGGAGGCTCGGGCACCGTGTCGCGGTGCCCGACCAGGACGGCCCAGGCGTCGTCCATGTCGAACGGCGGGACGCCCGTGGCGATCTCGTACAGCACACAGCCCAGCGAGTAGAGGTCGCTGCGGTGGTCGACCTCTCCGCCGCTGATCTGTTCCGGCGACATGTAGTGCGGGGTGCCCATGGCGATGCCGGTGCCGGTCAGACGCGAGGTGAACCCGATGTCGGCGCCGAGCCGGGCGATGCCGAAGTCGCAGATCTTCACCGTCCCGTCGGCGAGCCGCATGATGTTGGCGGGCTTGAGGTCGCGGTGCACTATGCCCTGCTGGTGGGTGTAGCCGAGGGCGTCGGCGACCTGCTCGGCGATGTCGACGACGTCCGGCACCGGCAGCGGGTGCTGCTTGTTGTCCTCGAGGAGCTGGCTGAGGTTGCGTCCTTCCAGGAGCTCCATGACGAGGTACAGGACACCGTCCGCCTCCCCGAAGTCGTGGACGACGGTGACGCCTCGGTGCTGGAGGGCGGCGGCCACGCGCGCCTCCCGGCGGAACCGCTCGCGCAGGATGCGGGTGAAGTCGCGGTCGTGCTGCGGTCCCACCGGTTTCAGGCACTTGACGGCGACCTGCCGGCCCAGCGCTTCGTCCCGGGCACGCCACACCTCGCCCATGCCTCCGCGCCCGATGAGATCGAGCAGCTGGTACCGGCTCTGGATCAGCCTGGTGTCCGCCATCGCCTGTTGCCGCCCCCGTCTGCTCCGCGTCACGCCTACAGCTGTGCCCTCCCCGGCCCGTCCAGTATGGCGGCACGTCTGCGGAGTGTGTACGGGGCGGGCCTGCTGCCGGGGCCCGGCGGTGCCGTCGCGCTCACGATGCGCCCGGGGCGCAGCCGCCGCCGGGACCCGGGTCGCCGGGGTGCCCCCGGGGCCGGCCGGACGCCACCCGTGACATGACTCAGCGCTTCACGGCCCGCAGGACCACGAACTTCGGGTCACCGGCCACCGTCAGGCAGTTGCCGAAGATCCGGCGCAGCTGGGTGTGGTAGCCGAGGTGCCGGTTGCCGACGACCCACAGCTCGCCGCCCTGACGCAGGGCGGCACGCGCGCCGTGGAACATGTTCCGGGCGGTGGCGTCGGTGACCGCCTGGTGCGAGTGGAACGGCGGGTTGCTGAGGACCAGGTCCACGCTCGCCGCGGGCACGTCGGCCATGCCGTCGCCGACCAGGAACTCCGCATCGGCGTCCGGTCCGGTGTTGGCCCGGAAGGTCTCCTCCGCGGAGGCCACGGCCTGGTAGGACTCGTCGATGAAGGTGACGGTGGCGTCCGGGTTGGCGAGCGCGGCGGACGTGCCCACGACGCCGTTCCCGCAGCCGAGGTCGACGACGTGGTCCGGGCCCTTCCGCGTGGGGAGGTGCTTGAGGAAGAAGCGGGTGCCGATGTCCAGCCGTTCGGCGCAGAAGATCCCGGCGTGGTTGGTGACCGTCCGGCCCGACACGGGGCCGACGTCGCCGGGCAGTTCGTAGCGGTGCGGCCAGGGGCTGGGGGTCCTCGGGAGGGCCGGGTCCGGGGTGCAGAAGATGAGGCGCGCCTTCTTCACCGCGAGGGAGGTGCGGGTCGGCCCGATGATCCGCTCGAAGAGTTTGAGGGTGGAGGTGTGGATCTCCTTCACCATGCCGGTGCCGATGACCACGGTCCCCTCGTGCACGGCCGGAGCGAGCCGGTGCAGCTGGTCCTCCAGCAGCGCGAGGCTCTTGGGGACCCGTACGAGCAGCAGGTCGACCCGTGCCGGCGGGGTGTCCCGCACGGACAGCATGCGTACGGCGTCCGGATCGAGGCCGTTGCGCACCAGGTTGGCCTGGGTGGCCCGCCGCGCGAGGTACGAGTCGGTGATCTGCACGGGGCGGTGGGGGGCGAGCACGGTGGCGAGGGCGCCCCAGCGGTCGCCGACCACGGCCACGGTGCCCGAAGGACGCACAGGCTCGCCGTCCCCGGCGCCCTCCAGGCGGTTCAGCAGGTACTCGTCGGCGGCGTCCCACGCACGGAGGGGATCGCGCGGGTTCTCGGGAAAGCGGGCGAGATCGAATTCGCCCTGTGACGTCGTCAAACGGTTCATATTGCGTTCAGGCTAACCGAGTGGCGGGGAGCGCCCTGCACGCTCCCCGCCCCGGTTGCCCCTTCGGCGGCCCCGCGGGGCCTACGGGAGCCGCTTGTCCAGGGCCGAGCGGCCCTCCTCGGACAGCCTGCGGCGAGCCCACTCCAGACTCTCGGGGGTCACGTCCCGCCCGGAGGCGAGAACCAGGTCCTCCGCGGAGGGCTGGTCGTTCCCGCCGGCGTGGAGCAGACGGTCCGGAGTCACCCCCCGGACCTCCGGCACGGATACGGATACGGATTCGGACTCTTCGCTCATACCGCCTCCTCGTCCTTGCGGTAATTCTCGCGCCGCTGCGGCGAGGGCGCATCCGATGCCCCGGGAGCCACGGACGAGACGTCACTTGACCTGCACATGATGAATACGCAACGTTCACACAGCCGGCACCGTGCGTGTGGAAGGCTCCCGGTCGAACAGGCACCCGCACGGCCACCAGGACCCCCGTTCGCCGCCCCGGAGAGGACACCCCACATGTCCAGTCGTCGCCGTTTCTACGCGCGTCCACTACTCGCGACAGCCGCCTCGATCGCCGTTCTCACCTGCGTCACGGCCACCGCGCCCGCCGTCACCCCCACAGCGTCCCCGGCCGCGGCCCTGGACGACACCTACTACCAGGACGCGCTGGGCAAGACCGGCGCCACACTCAAGAGTTCCCTGCACTCGATCATCAGCGACCAGACCACGCTGTCGTACAGCCAGGTCTGGGACGCGCTCAAGGTCACCGACCAGGACCCGTCCAACTCCTCCAACGTGATCCTCCTCTACACCGGCCGCTCGCAGTCCAAGAGCGAGAACGGGGGCGACGTCGGCGACTGGAACCGGGAGCACGTCTGGGCCAAGTCCCACGGCGACTTCGGCACCTCGACAGGCCCGGGCACCGACATCCACCACCTTCGTCCGGAGGACGTCCAGGTCAACTCCATCCGCGGCAACAAGGACTTCGACAACGGCGGCAGCGCCGTCTCCGGAGCGCCCGGCAACTACACCGACAGCAACTCCTTCGAGCCGCGCGACGCGGTGAAGGGCGACGTCGCCCGGATGATCCTCTACATGGCCGTGCGCTACGAGGGCGACGACGCCTTCGCCGATCTCGAACCGAACGACAGCGTCTCCAACGGCTCGGCGCCGTACATCGGGCGGCTGTCCGTGCTGAAGCAGTGGAGCCAGGAGGACCCGCCGGACAGCTTCGAGCAGAACCGCAACGAGGTCATATTCGACCGGTTCCAGCACAACCGGAATCCGTTCATCGACCACCCCGAGTGGGTCGAGGCCATCTGGTAGGCGCTCAGCCGGGTCCGGCCACGGCCTGCGCACAGCGCTCGACGGCTTCCTCGCGGGAGCCGAAACGCGGCAGGTCCTGGCCGGTCCGCTCCCGCACCAGGTCCGGCGGGCCCAGCCGGCCGCCGGGATCGACGACGGCTGCGCGCCGCCCGTCCCGAGCGAGCCGGGCCAGGCCCGCGTGCAGCAGCGCGAGGGCCACGGAGTCGGCACCGGTCACCTCGCTCAGATCGAGCACCACCGGGCCCGCCCCGTCCGGGCCGGACTCGTCCAGCGCGTACAGCACGCGCTCGGCGGCCGTGCAGTCGAGGGCGCCCTGCGCCGCGACCACCCCCACTTGTTCGTGCAACGCCCGCTCGCGTCGGCCGGACGGCGCCGTGGGGAGGACATCGGCGGTGGCGGCCAGCGTGACGGTGGAACCGGGCAGCGCCGGGTTGCGCATCAGGTGGAGGCCGAGCCGTTCCGACAGTGCGCCGATCGCGGCGCTGCCGCGCACCGACGTGCCCGCGGCGTCCAGCGGCGGGCTGTAGGTGGCAAGGCCGAAGCGGGCGGGGCCCGCGGCGATCAGCCCGCCGGACACGCCGCTCTTGGCCGGCAGCCCGACCCTGAGCAGCCAGTCACCGGAGGCGTCGTACATTCCGCAGGTGGCCATCACGGCGAGCACCTGGGCCGCGACCTCCGCGGACACGACTCTCTCGCCGGTCACCGGATTGACTCCGCCGTGCGCCAGGGTCGCGGCCATCACGGCCAGATCGACGGCGGTGGCGCGCACCGCGCACTGCCGGAAGTAGGTGTCGACGGCGGCGACCGGATCCAGGGGGAGGGTGCCGGTGCTGCGGATCAGGTAGGCCAGCGCCCTGTTGCGGTCCCCCGTCTCCGCCTCGGAGCGGTACACGTCCTCGTCGACGTCCAGCCGCCGTCCGGCGAAACGGCTCAGGCAGCTCAGGACGGCGGTGAAGGCCGGGACGTCCGCACGGTCCGGGACGAGCGCGGTGGTGACGATGGCACCGGCGTTGACCATGGCGTTGGCGGGCCGCCCGGTGCGGGGTTCCAGGCTGATGGCGTTGAAGGCCTCGCCGCTGGGCTCCGCACCGACCCAGCGGCCGACCTCGTCGAGACCGAGGACGGACAGCGCGAGGGCGTAGACGAAGGGCTTGGACACCGACTGCAGGGTGAAGGGTGTGTCCGCAGCGCCGGCGCTGTAGCAGTGTCCGTCCATGCTGACGAGCGCGAGCCCGAAGGCGTCGGGATCGGACCGCGCCAGCTGCGGGATGTAGTCGGCTCGCCGGCCGTCCCCGATGCCCGCGTAGCGCGCGTGCAGCTCACGCAGCGCGTCCGTGACGGCCTCGGACGCCGCCATCAGCGGCCCCGCCCGCGGCGCACGGGACCGGCCGCACGACCGCCCGTCATTCCGGCTCGTCGCCGAAGATCTCGCGGAGCTTGGCCTCACGCCCGGTGTCCAGGTTGCTGTGCAGGAGCTCGGCGCCGCCGCCGGGCAGGGACTCACTGATGCGGCTGGGCACTTCGTCCGTGGTGAGCAGGAAGAGCGCCGAAGTCCCCGGCGTGACCTGTTCCTTGACCTCGGCGATGAACTCGTCGTCGATGCCGATGTCGGCGAGCTTTCCGCCGAGCGCCCCGGCCGCGGCCCCGATGGCGGCCCCGAGCAGCGGCATCAGGAAGATGAGCCCGAAGAGCATGCCCCAGAAGGTGCCGCTGAGCGCGCCCGCTCCGACGAGGTTGATCAGCTGCTTCGTCCTGGGCTTCGAGCGCTCGGCCGGCCACGTCACGACGGCGGCGTCGAGGATCTTGATCAGGCCCTCCTTCTGCAGGGACTTCAGTGCGGTCTCCACGTTCTCCGCGCCCTCGGCCGACTGGAACTTCCACACGGTGAGCGTGGACATCGCATGCACCTCCGGAGGGGATACGAATAATTCGCCCATATTAGGATCAAAAGGTATGAATTGACTCGTCGAACGATCCGCTCCGCGCCTTGGGGGCGGCCCCAGCACGACGGACCCCGACCCCTCCGGGAGACAACGATGGACACGGACGCCCTGACCCCCGGCCTGCTGCAGGACCTTCGCAGGGACAGGCCCTATCCGGCCCTGTCCCTGACGATGCCGACCCACCGCAAGGCGCCGGACAACGCCCAGGACGCCGTACGGCTGCGCAACCTCGTGGCCGAGGCGGGCAACCGCTTGGAGTCCGACCCCCGGGTGACTCGCGAGGCGCGTGCGGCGGTGAAGGCCCAGCTCGACCGGGCGGTGGAGGAGGTGGACCAGCGCCGCGCCCTGGACTCCCTGGTCATCCTCGCCGACGCGGACGAGTACCAGATCTGGCAGCTGCCGCGCACGGCGCCCGAACGGGTGGTACTCAGCGACAGCTACCTGACGCGCAACCTGGTCGCCGCCAAGGCCGGTGCGCGGCTGTTCTGGGTCCTCAGCTTCTCCGCGGAGCACGCCACCCTGTTCTCGGGCACGAACGACGGGCTGCGCGCGGAGAAGCGGGGCGCCTTCCCTCTCTCCGCTCCTCACGAGGAGCCCAACCCGCAGCGCGAGGAGCGGATCGGCGACACCCCGAGCACGTACAGCAGCGAGGACGCGCGCAACTTCCTGCGCACGGTCGACGAGGGGCTGCGCGGGGTCATGGCCGCCGACCCGCGACCGCTGTTCCTGGTCGGCCTCGCGCCGGCGCTCTCCCTCCTCGACGAGGTGGGCGAGAGTGCGAAGCCGGCCGTCGGCAGGGTCGCGAAGGGCACGACCGCGGAGACCACCGCGCCCGAGCTCCTGAAGGAGCTGAGCCCAGCCCTGGAGGACTGGCGCGGCCAGGCCGCCGCGGAGATCCGGAGCAGGTTCGACAACGCCCGCAGCAGCCGCTCCTTCGCGGGTGGCCTCGACGAGGTGTGGCTGGCCGTACGCGAGGGCCGGGCCGGACTGGTCGCGGTCGAGGAGCACTTCGCGACGACGGTCAGGGTCACCGACGGGCACCTGGAGCCGGTGGGCGCGGACGTCACTCCGGCCACGGACGAGCAGGTCCGCGAGGACATCGTCGACGAACTGGTGGAGGCGGCGCTGGACAACGGCTGCGAGGTGTCCTTCGTCGCCGACGACTCCCTCGCGGGGCACGGGCGCATCGCGGCCGTTCTGCGCTTCTGACCGCGTGTCCTACGTGAGGATTATGTGAAGTATGTCTAGGTTTGGCGCTCCGAAGTCGATCTCGCGGTGCTGATCTCCCCGGTCATGCCGCGTACGAAGGAGAGCCATACATGGACCGATTCAGGCGCGCATCGGCGGCAGCCCTGCTGACAGCGGTGGCACTGGCCGGCGCGGTGGGCGGGGCCACGGCCTCGTCCGGTGTCCCCGCACCGCCGTCCGGGGCGAGCGCGCGGGACCTGGCGACCCGGCCGGCCCTCTCCGCCCACGCGACCGCGCGCAGCGTCGGCGCCTGGGAGGAGTTCCGTATCCATGGCTCCGCCCGGAACATCAGCTCCGGCACCCCGGTCACCCTCCAGCAGAAGCAGGGCAAGCGCTGGGTCTCCCTGCCGGCCACGATGAGGACCGCCGGCAGTGGTGAGTACAGCCTGCGGGTGAAGCTGGGCATCAAGGGCGAGAACGCGCTTCGGATCGTCGGTGGCGGCGCCGTCTCCCCCGCCATCCGCACGACCGTGAACTGACGGCCCCCGCACACGCCCTTCGGCCGGTCTGCTCCCTCGCAGGCCGGCCGAAGGGCGTTCACAGCGCGCGCCGGCCGAAGGGCGTGCGCCGGGCCGATCAGCCCTCCCAGACCCAGTCGGCCACCTCGGGAAGGTCCGTGCCGTGTTCCCGGATCCAGTCGTGGTGCCGGGTGCGGACGTCCGCCATGGCCTGCCGTACGGCGACGGCGCGCACCCCGAGACCGGGCACCCGGTCGATCACGTCCATGACCAGCCGGTAGCGGTCCAGGTCGTTGCGGAGCACCATGTCGAACGGCGTGGTGGTGGTGCCCTCCTCCTTGTAGCCGCGGACGTGCAGGTGGGCATGGCCCGTCCGCCGGTAGGCGAGGCGGTGCACGAGCCACGGATAGCCGTGGTAGGCGAAGATCACCGGCTTGTCCCGGGTGAAGAGGGCGTCGTACTCCGCGTCCGGCATCCCGTGCGGGTGCTCTTCGTGCGGCAGCAGCCGGGTCATGTCCACCACGTTCACCACGCGCACGGCGAGTTCCGGCAGGTGCCGGCGCAGCAGTCCGGCCGCGGCCATCGTCTCCAGGGTGGGTACGTCCCCCGCGCATGCGAGCACGACGTCGGGCTCGCGGCTGCCGTCCTCGGTGCCCGCCCATTCCCAGACCCCGGCCCCACGGGCGCAGTGGGCGCGGGCCTCGTCGAGGGTGAGCCAGTCGAAGCCCGGCTGCTTGCCGGCCACGACCACGTTGACGTAGTCGCGGCTGCGCAGCACGTGGTCCGCGGTGGACAGCAGCGTGTTGGCGTCCGGCGGCAGATAGACGCGGACGACCTCAGGACTCTTGTTGAGGATGTGGTCCACGAAGCCCGGGTCCTGGTGCGAGAAACCGTTGTGGTCCTGGCGCCAGACGTGCGAGGTCAGCAGGTAGTTCAGCGAGGCGATGGGTGCGCGCCAGTGCAGCCGCCGCGAGGTGCGCAGCCACTTGATGTGCTGGTTGACCATCGAGTCGACGATGTGGGCGAAGGCCTCGTACGACGAGAACAGGCCGTGCCGTCCGGTGAGGAGGTATCCCTCCAGCCACCCCTGGCAGAGGTGTTCCGAGAGCACTTCCATCACACGGCCGTCGCGGGCCAGGTGCTCGTCGGTGGGGAGGATCTCCGCCTGCCAGGCCTTGGAGGTGGCCCCGTAGAGCGCGCCGAGACGGTTGGACTCGGTCTCGTCGGGGCCGACGACCCGGAAGTCCCTGCGCCCCGCGGTGGCGGCCATGACGTCTTCGAGCAGTCCGCCCAGGACCCGGGTGGGCTCGTGCGTCACGGTCCCCGGCTTGTCGACACGCACCGCGTGGTCCTCCAGCGGTGGCAGAGGCAGATCGCGCAGCAGCAGCCCGCCGTTGGCGTGCGGGGTCGAGCCCAGGCGCGCCGGGCCCTCGGGAACGCAGTCCAGGACCTGGGCGGTGGGCCGGCCGTCGGCGTCGAAGAGTTCTTCGGGCCGGTAGGAGCGCAGCCACTCCTCCAGCCGGCGCAGATGCGCGGGATCTTCCCGTACGCCCGGCAGCGGGACCTGGTGCGCGCGCCAGGTGCCCTCCACGGGCAGGCCGTCGACCTCCGCGGGCCCGGTCCAGCCCTTGGGGGTACGCAGCACGATCATCGGCCAGCGGGGGCGTACGGACGCGGCTCCGGACCGGGCGGCACGCTGGTACCGGGCGATCGCGTCCACGGCGTGGTCCAGGGCGGCCGCCAGCGCGCGGTGGACGGTCGCCGGGTCGTCCCCCTCGACGTGGAGGGGATCGTGGCCGTATCCGCGCAGGAGGGCGTCGAGTTCGTCCTCGGGCAGCCGGGCCAGCACCGTGGGATTGGCGATCTTGTAACCGTTGAGGTGGAGGATCGGCAGGACCGCCCCGTCGTGCACGGGGTCGAGGAACTTGTTGGAGTGCCAGGACGCGGCCAGCGGCCCGGTCTCCGCCTCCCCGTCCCCGACGACACAGGCGACCAGCAGCTCCGGGTTGTCGTAGGCGGCGCCGTAGGCGTGGGTGAGTGCGTATCCCAGCTCCCCGCCTTCGTGGATGGAGCCCGGGGTCTCCGGGGCCACGTGGCTCGGCACGCCACCGGGGAAGGAGAACTGCTTGAACAGCAGGCCCATGCCCGCACGGTCGCGGCTGACGTCGGGGTAGGTCTCCGAGTAGCTGCCCTCCAGCCAGGAGTTGGCGAGGACGGCGGGGCCGCCGTGCCCCGGCCCCCAGACACACAGCGCCTGGCGCTTCCTCGCCTTGATCACCCGGTTGAGGTGGGTGTGGACCAGGTTCAGCCCGGGCGAGGTGCCCCAGTGGCCCAGGAGCCGCGGTTTGATGTGTTCGGGGGCCAGCGGCTCGTCCAGCAGCGGGTTCGCCATCAGGTAGATCTGGCCGACCGTCAGGTAGTTGGCCGCCCGCCAGTGGGCGTCGAGCGCGGCGAGCTCGGTGTCGGACAGGACGGTCGCCGCGGAGGGCGAGGGGGCGTCGGTCATGAAGGCTCTCCTAGCGGGCGTCCGATTCGGGGCCGTACCAGACGGTGGTGGCGTTGCAGAACTCCCGGATGCCGTGCCCTGCCAGCTCGCGCCCGTATCCGGAGCGCTTCACCCCGCCGAAGGGCAGCGCGGGGTGGGAGGCCGTCATGCCGTTGAAGAAGACTCCGCCCGCCTCCAGGTCCCGCACGCAGCGGTCCATCTCACCCTGATCCCGTGTCCAGACGTTGGAACTGAGCCCGAAGGGGGTGTCGTTGGCGAGGTCCAGGGCCTCGTCCAGGTCCGCCACCCGGTAGAGCGTCGCCACCGGGCCGAAGGTCTCCTCCTGGTGGATGCGCATACCGGAGGTGATACCGGTGAGCACGGTGGGCTCGTAGAACCAGCCGCGGTCCAGCCCTTCGGGCCGTCCGCCCCCGCACAGCGCCGTGGCACCCTTGCCCAGGGCGTCGTCGACCAGTTCCTCCAGGTCGGTGCGGCCCTGTTCGCTGGAGAGCGGTCCGACGTCCGTGGACTCCTCCAGGGGATCCCCCACCGTCAGGGCCCGCATGCCGGCGGTGAACCGCTCGGCGAAGGCGTCGTACACGTCGGCGTGGACGATGAAGCGCTTGGCGGCGATGCAGGACTGGCCGTTGTTCTGCACCCGGGCGGTCACGGCGGTCGCCGCGGCCTTCTCGACGTCCGCCGAGGGCAGGACGAGGTACGGGTCACTGCCGCCCAGCTCCAGCACCGTCTTCTTGACCTCGTCACCCGCGACGGATGCGACGGCGCGGCCGGCCGGTTCGCTGCCGGTGAGCGTCGCCGCCGCGACCCGGGGGTCACGCAGCAGGGCCTCGACGGCCCCCGAGCCGATGAGCAGCGTCTGGAAACAGCCTTCGGGGTAGCCGGCCCTGGTGAAGAGGTCCTCGATGTACAGGGCGGTCTGCGGGACGTTCGACGCGTGCTTCAGCAGCCCGGTGTTGCCCGCCATGAGCGCGGGCGCGGCGAAGCGCATGACCTGCCAGAGCGGGAAGTTCCACGGCATCACGGCGAGGACCACGCCCAGCGGGCGGTGGTGCACCCGGGCGCGCGAGGCACCGGAGTCCTTGACGTCGGTGTCGTCGGGGTGCTCGTCGGCGAGCAGGCGCTCGGCGTTGGCCGCGTACCAGCGCATCGCCTTGGCGCACTTCGCCGCCTCGGCACGGGCCGCCTTGACGGGCTTGCCCATCTCGGTGGTCATCGTGCGGGCGATCTCGGCCTGGTCCCCGTCGAGGAGATCGGCCGCCCGGTTCAGCAGACGGGCGCGCTGGGCGAAGTCGGTGGTTCGGTGGTGGCGGAACGCCCGGTGCGCGGCGGCGAGCCTGCGCTCGGTCTCCCGCTCGTCCAGTGCGTCGAATGTCCTGAGCGTCTCGCCGTTCGCGGGATTGACCGTCGCGATGGGCATGGCAGTGCCTCCTTGCGTGTGTTCTTCGACCGTGCCGCGCCGTGGCGCGGCACGCAACGCGGCCCCTCACGCACACGTACCCGGCCGGCGCGGATCATGCGTGCTCCTCGCACGCCGTCCGCACCGGCCGGGCCGGCCGGGGCTGCTGGGTCACACGAGTTCGGCGACCGGAGCGCCCAGGAACGTACTCCCGCCCGGAAGCGGTGTACGCGGGAGCAGACCGGTGGTGCACGGCGTCTCCGCGTACCGCGTGAACCACACGACCTTGCCGTCGGCGGTCCGGCAGGTCCCCCAGCTGTCGCTGAGGGCCATGACGCGGCTGAGGCCGCCGCCACCGCCGTCGAGCAGCCGGGGCATCCGGGCGTCGTTGTCGGCCACGGACACCGTCAGGTGCCGGCCGGTCCAGCGGAGCTCGACGACACAGTGGTTGTCGTCGCCGACATGCCGCTGGACGTTCGTCAGGAGTTCCTCGGCTGCCCGGCACACGGGCCGGACGTGCAGATCGAGACTCCAGTGACGAAGGTGCGCGGCGACTATGCGCCGCAGCTGGGAAATGCGCTCTGCCGACACCTGCAGTTCGACCAGATAGTGCCGGTCGAGTGGAACGGTCATCGTCGAGGCTCCTCACCACGAGGCCCACATGCTTCACCCCGTCTGACCAACGACCCCCGAACACGAAGCGTGAGCAGTTGTCACTTCTGGGTCACTCATCAGGGTGACCCGAGTGAGCCGGCCGCGCAACCGATGGCTCGGGTCACCAGGAGTCACGGGAGGTAGGGCAGCAGCTTGTCCGGGGTGAGGGGGAGCTCACGCAGCCGGGCGCCGGTGGCGTGCCGTACGGCGTTCCCGATCGCGGCTGCGGTCCCCACGATGCCGATCTCGCCGATGCCCTTGCTGCCCATGGGGTTGAGGTGTGGGTCGTCCTCGTCGATCCAGTGGGCCTGGATGTCGGGGACGTCCGCGCAGACCGGCACGTGGTAGGAGGCCAGGTCGCGCTCGGTGAAGTCTCCGAAGACCGGGTCCATGGTGCTGCTCTCGGTGAGGGCCATGCCCAGTCCCATGACCATGCCGCCGATGAACTGTGAGCGCGCCGTACGGGAGTTGAGGATGCGTCCGGCGGCGTACACGCCGAGCAGCCTGCGCACCCGGACCTCACCGGTCAGGGAGTCGACACCCACTTCCGCGAAGTGGGCGCCGAAGGCGTGCCGGGCGTACGGGGACTCCTGCGCCGCCTCCTCGGCGGTGTCGGCCGTGACGGTGATCCCCTCGGGCGGGAGGGGCCCGGTGTGCTCCGCGAGCCGGCCCGTCAGGGCGGTGGCCGCCTTGTGCACGGCCGTTCCCCAGGAGGCGGTGCCCGAGGAGCCGCCCGCCACGGACCCGGCGGGCAGATCGCTGCTGCCGATGTCGATCGTGACGCGTTCCTGGGGCACGCCCAGGGCCGAGGCGGCGATCTGCGCGAGGACGGTCCGGGCGCCGGTACCGATGTCGGTCGCGTTGACCCCGATGCGGAAGGTGCCGTCCGGGGCGGCGTGCGCCGATGCGGCGGACTCCGACAGGAGGACGGGATACGTGGCCGCGGCGACGCCGGTACCGAGGAGCCACGGGCCGTCCTCGCGGATGGCGGGCTGCGGGTCCCTGTCGTACCAGCCGAACCGGCGGGCGCCCTCGCTCAGACACGCCGCGAGGTTACGGCTGCTGAAGGGGCGTCCGCTGTCCGGCTCGGTCTGCGGCTCGTTGCGCAGGCGCAGCTCGACCGGGTCGATCCCGAGGACGCAGGCCAGTTCGTCCATGGCGGACTCCAGCGCGTACATGCCCGGCGCCTCCCCCGGCGCGCGCATCCAGGACGGACTCGGCACGTCGAGGGCGGCCACCCGGTGCTCGGTGCGGCTGTGGGGCGAGGCGTACATGATGCGGGCGGGCACGGCGGCCTGCTCGACGAACTCCTTGATCCTCGACGTGTGTGTGGCGATCTCGTGCGAGACCGAGGAGAGCACCCCGTCACGGTCGGCGCCCAGCCGGACCCGTTGCACGGTGGGCGCGCGGTGTCCCACGACCGAGGCCATGTAGCGCCGGGGCAGGGCCAGCTGGACGGTGAGCCCGGTGTGACGCGCCGCCATGGAGGCGAGCACCGCCTGGGGGCGAGGGGTGCCTTTGGAGCCGAAGCCGCCGCCCACGTGCTCGGACACGACGGTGATGCGGTCGCGGTCGAGGCCGAGGGCCTGGGCGAGGCTGTCGCGCACCGTGCTTGATCCCTGGCTGGAGTCGTGCACGGTGAGGTGCCCGTCCGCCCACCGCGCGGTGGAGGCGTGCGGTTCCATGGGGTGGTTGTGCAGGCCCCGCATGGTGTACGTGGCGTCGATGCGTACGGGAGCGGCGTCGAACGCCCGCCCGGCGTCGCCGCGTTCCCGGACGGCGGGGTATCCGCCGTTGGCCTTCTCGGGGGTGTAGAGGCCGGGGTGGTCAGCGGTGAGGACGACGTCGTGCCCGGTGGTCGCGTAGTCGACGTGCACCGCTTCGGCCCCCGCCCGCGCCGATTCCGGGGTCTCGGCGAGGACGAGCGCCACCGGCCAGCCCCGGTGCGGCACCCGGTCGTTCTGGAGCACGGCGAGGATCGGGTCGTCGGGTTCCTCGAGCCGCGGTGCGTTGTCGTGGGTCAGCACGGTGTGCACCCCGGGCACGGCGAGCGCGTCGGCCGTGCGGATCGCGGTGACGCGCCCGCTCGCGACACCGGCTGGAACGATCCAGCCGTAGAGGCATCCGGGCTCGGTGTGCTCCGCGGCGTAGCGGGCGGTGCCGGTGACCTTGTCCCGGCCCTCGCGGCGGACGACGGGCGCGCCCAGCGCCTGGGGGGATTCGCTCATGACGGAAGTCCTCGGTTCGTCGTGGTGTGCGGGCACGGCGGTTCAGACTGCTGTTGCCTGAGAGGTGAGTTCGGCCAGGGCCCCCACGGCCAGTCTGCGGGCCAGGTCCACCTTGAAGCCGTTGTCGCGCAGCGGCCTGGCGGCGGCGAGTTCCGCGTCCACCGCCCGTGCGAAGGCGTCCTCGGTCGCGGGGCCCCCTCGCAGCACGTCCTCGGCCGCGGCGGCCCGCCACGGCCGGTGCGCCAGCCCTCCGAAGGCGAGCGCGGCGTGCTCGACGCGTCCGTCGTGCACGCTGACGACGGCTGCCACGGAGGCAAGCGCGAAGGCGTAGGAGGCACGGTCACGCGCCTTGCGGTAGAGCGAGAAAGCGCCGGCGGGAGGCGGCGGGAGCACCACCTCGGTGATCAGCTCTCCGGGCCGGATCACGGTGTCCTGGTCCGGGTTGTCGCCGGGCAGCCGGTGGAAACCGGTGACGGGCACGGTCCGCTCCCCCTCCGGCCCGTGCAGCAGGACGGTGGCGTCCAGGGCCGCGAGGGCGACCGCCATGTCCGAGGGGTTGGTGGCCACGCAGTCCGGCGAGTGGCCCAGGACGGCGAGGTCGCGGTGCACGCCCTCACGGGCCGGGCAGCCGGATCCCGGGCTCCGCTTGTTGCAGGGCTTGGAGACGTCCTGGAAGTACGGGCAGCGGGTGCGCTGGAGGAGGTTGCCGCCGGTGGTGGCGGTGTTGCGGAGCTGCCCGGACGCCCCGGACAGCAGGGCCTGCGTCAGGACGGGGTAGCCGCCGCGCACGTCGGGATGGGCGGCCAGGTCGCTGTTGCGTACGGCCGCACCGATGCGGAGCCCTCCGTCCTCGGTGCGGCTCACCTGGTCCAGGGGCAGCCGGCTGACGTCGATGAGCAGCCCCGGCGACTCGACGCCGAGCTTCATCAGGTCGACGAGGTTGGTGCCGCCGCCGAGGTACCGGGCGGTGGGATCGGAGGCGCCGGCGCGGACGGCCTCGTCGACGGATCCGGGGCGCACATAGGCGAATGGTTTCACGGGGCCACGTCCTCGATCGCCTGGACGATGTGGGGGTAGGCACCGCACCGGCAGAGGTTGCCGCTCATCCGTTCGCGGATCTCGTCCGCCCCGAGCGGGGCGGGCCCCTGTCCGGCGAGCGCGGTACGCGGGGTGGCGTGGGAGGGGTGCCCGGCCTCGGCCTCACGGAGCATGCCGGCGGCCGAGCAGAGCTGGCCCGGGGTGCAGTAGCCGCACTGCAGCGCGTCCCTCTCCAGGAACGCCGTCTGCAGCGGGTGCAGCCGCTCCCCCTCGGCCAGTCCTTCGACCGTGGTGATGTGGACGTCCTCCTGGGCGACGGCGAGCAGGAGGCAGCTGTTGGCGCGTCGGCCGTCGACGAGGACGGTGCAGGCCCCGCACTGGCCGTGGTCGCAGCCCTTCTTCGCCCCGGTGAGCCCGAGGTGCTCGCGCAGCGCGTCCAGCACGGTGGTGCGGTTGTCGAGCGTCAGGGTCCGCTCCGTACCGTTGACGTGCAGCCTGAAGGTGGAACGGGCGTGGCGGTCCGGCATCCGTGCCGTGTCCGCTTCGGCCGTCCCGGGGATGGCATCCATGTACGCGTACCTTCCGGGTTCGGGTGGGGCGGCTGGGTCAGGCGGTGCGGTGGCTCTCCAGCCGCAGCCGGATCTCCTGCTCCTGGTCGCCGGCCGCGGTACCGACGACGCGTACGGCGAAGGCGTCCGCGAGGTGCTCCCGGAGGCGGCCGACCGCCCAGTAACCGCCCTGCGCCTCGACGGTCACGGGCGCCGAGAGCCGGGCGGGTCCCGTCCCGGCCTTGGTCTCGCTGACGTCGACGGTCGCCGTCCACACGGTGGGGCGGGTCTCCGACGCGTCCTCGGGGGTGTCGCCCGCCGGGCGGTCGGAGTCGAACGAGCGGCGCAGCACGTCGAACACGGTGCGGGCGTCCTCCTTCGGGCATCCGGTCACCGCGACGACGACGTCACCGCTCTCCTGGTGTTCGTGGGTCTGTCCCTGCGTGCTGCTGTTCACCCTGATTCCTTTCACCGGGAGCGCTCGGAGCGCTCCGCGTGTTCTGCGTCCTGTGTGTGCGCCGCTCGCTCCGCGTCCGGCGTGTGCTGTGCGCGTCGCCGGGCCGCCTCGCGCTGGGGAGCGATCGTGTGTTCGGGGTCCTCGGCGGAGGCGATTCCCGCCGCGAACACCCCGAAGCGTGTGCAGGCCGAGCCGGCGAGCAGTGCGAGGCCCGCTCCCGCCGCGACGGAACGGCTGCGGTGCCCGAGGGAGAGGGCCGCCGCGGCTCCCGCGACGGTGAGGCCGCGTGCGGCGCGCATGAGCGTCCCGGCCCGGCCCTCCCGGTACGTCACCGCGACGCTTCCCAGCCGCCGTTCCACCGCCCGGCTCGCGGCGAAGTCCGCGACAGCGGCGAGCGCGGAGGCGCAGCGGGCGGGCGCGTTCTCGTGGACGGGCCCGGCCACCAGGGCCATGCCGGCGGCAGCCGCGGTCGCCGATGCGCCGAAGAGGTACGGGAGTTCGCGATGTGCGCCGTGCCACGCGGGTACGGCCGTGTCGGCGGCCAGGACCGCGGTGTACGTGGCCAGGCCGGGGCCCAGCAGCGCAGCGGTCGTGGTGGCCGCCGCACCGGTCCTGGGCAGCCGGCCGGTCACCGCGGTGAACGCGGCGGTACCGGCGGCGGGTCCGTAGGCGGAGAGCAGCCAGGAGCCCATGCTCATCGGGGAGGTCGGTTTGAAGACGCGGAGCATGTGGGCGAAGCGCGACGGCCTGCCGAGATCGTGAACGAGGGCGGCAGCGGAGAGGCCGACGGCCGCGAGCGAGGACACCTTCAGGGCCGTCGCCGTGGTGTCGCGGCCGGTCAGCTGGGCACCGGCGGCAAGGACGGAGCCCGCGCCCGCGAGCCCGCCGAGGAAGAAGTAGCCGGCGATGTCCTGCGCCGACCACGAGGGGGCCTTGATGACGGGGCGCCCGTAGTACGAGACGAACTCCTCACGGCCCTTCCCGCTCCTGGTCGTTCGAGGGCTCATGTCCGCCCACTCCTTCGGGTGAGTGCGGGTAGCGCGAAGGACAGGGCGGCGCCGGCGGCCAGGGACAGGGCGGCGATGCCGGCGTGTGCCCACATGGCGGGCAGGTCCCGGGTGGTGACCACGGGGTCCGGGGGCAGTCCGTACACCTCGGGTTCGTCGAGGAGGAGGAAGAAGGCACCGTCCCCGCCCACCCCGTCGTCCGGATCGTGGCCGTACAGCCGCGCCTCGGTGACTCCGGCCGTGTGCAGCTGGTCCACCCGGAGCGCCGCGCGCTCCCGCAGTTCGTCGAGCGGGCCGAACTGGATGGATTCGGTGGGGCACGCCTTGGCACAGGCGGGCTCCTGGCCCGCCCCGAGCCGGTCGTAGCACATGGTGCACTTGAACACGCGCCCGTCCGTGGGGCGTTGCTCGATGACCCCGTACGGGCAGGCGGGCACGCAGTATCCGCAGCCGTTGCAGATGTCCTCCTGCACGACGACGGTGCCGAACTCCGTGCGGAACAGCGAGCCCGTGGGACACACGTCCAGACACGCGGCGTGGGTGCAGTGCTTGCAGACGTCCGAGGACATCAGCCAGCGCATTCCGGGAGCGTCCTCCGGCCCCGGAGCCGGCTCGACGAGCGGCAGTTCCGTACGTCCGGCGGGCACGGCCTGCTCGATGAAGGCGACGTGCCGCCACGTGGAGGCGCCGAGCCCGGCGGTGTTGTCGTACGACATGCCGGTCAGTGAGAGCCCGTCCTCGGGGAGGGCGTTCCACTCCTTGCAGGCGACCTCGCAGGCCTTGCAGCCGATGCAGACGGAGGTGTCGGTGAAGAACCCGGCGCGCGGCGGGGCGTCCTCGTGACCGGCGTCGCCCGCCGGGTCCGGCTCCGGACCGCTGAAGAAGCGGTTGCTCATGTCTCCTCCCGCGTTCCGGTGGTCTCCGTGATCCCCGCGCGGCGGCGGTACTCCGCGACGAGTTCGGGCAGTGCGGGGCCCCTGGGCCTGCGTCCGGGGCGGATGTCGGCGGTGAGCGCCTTGTCCTCCTGGATCAAGCCGTTGGGGTCGAGGGCGATGGCCACCAGCTCGTTGGCCGCGTCACCGGTGGCGATCCCGTTGGGTCCCCAGTGGAAGGGCAGGCCGATCTGGTGCACGGTCCGGCCCCGGACGGTCAGGGGTGTGATCCGGCGGGTGACCATGACGCGGGCCTCGACGGCGTTGCGCGCCGTGACGATCGTCGCCCATCCGCCGTGCTCGAGCCCTCTTTCCCCGGCGAGCTGCGGCGACACCTCGCAGAAGAACTCCGGCTGGAGCTCCGACAGATAGGGCGACCACCGGCTCATCCCTCCAGCCGTGAAGTGCTCGGTGAGCCGGTGGGTGGTGACGATGTACGGGTAGACGTCCGCGCCCGGCTCCTCGCCGCTCGGGTGGTAGCGGTTGCCCTCGTGCGGATGCAGCTTTCGCACGGGGGAGCGGGAGCGGGAGGGGTGGAGCGCGTTGGTGAAGGGTGAGTCCTGCGGCTCGTAGTGCGTGGGCAGAGGGCCGTCCTCGAGGCCCGCCGGGGCGTACAGCCATCCCTTGCCGTCGGCCTGCATGATGAACGGGTCGTCACCGCGCAGCGCGTCCGGCCCCTTGGCGTCCGGCGCGGGCACGTGGCCGGGAGCACGGTCGGGCACGAAGTCGGGGACGTCGTACCCGGTCCACCGGCGCTCCGCCTCGTCCCACCAGACGTATGCCTTGCGGTCGCTCCACGGGGCGCCGTCCGGGGCGGCGGAGGCCCGGTTGTAGAGGATGCGCCGGTTGGCGGGCCAGGCCCATGCCCATTCGGCCGCCACCCAGTCCTGCTCGCTGTGGGGCTTGCGGCGGGCGGCCTGGTTGACGCCGTCCGCGTACACCCCGCAGTAGATCCAGCAGCCGCACCTGGTCGAACCGTCGTCCTTGAGCTCGGTGTAGGCGGAGAGCGGGGCGCCGTCCGGGCCGTGGCCGTTGATCTCCGCCAGGACCGCTGCCGAGACCGGTTCCGCGAGCGGCCCGTCGACGGGATAGTCCCAGGTGAGGTCCTGGACGGCCCGGTCCACGGGGTCTTCGGACGCGGCGAGCCGTTCCTTGATGCGGCGGCCCAGGTGGTAGGTGAACCAGAGGTCGCTCCGCGCGTCCCCCTCGGGTTCCACCGCCGCGTGGTGCCACTGGAGCCAGCGGTTGGTGTTGGTGAAGGAGCCGGACTTCTCGGTGTGCGCCGCGGCCGGGAAGAAGAAGACCTCGGTGCCGATCTCCTCCGTGGTCATCTCCCCGGTCTCCGTCTCAGGCCCGTCCTGCCACCAGGTGGCGGACTCGATGAGCGAGAAGTCACGGACGACCAGCCATTCGAGCTGCGCCATGCCGAGCCGCTGGAGCCGGGCGTTGGCGGAACCGACGGCTGGGTTCTCGCCCATGAGGAAGTAGCCCTTGCACTCCCCGGCCAGCTGCGCCATCACCGTCTCGTAGGTGCCGTGGGAGCCGGTGAGCCGGGGCAGGTGGTCGAAGCAGAAGTCGTTCTCCGCGGTCGCGGCGTCGCCGTAGTAGGCCTTGAGCAGGCTGACGAAGTAGGCCCGCATGTTGCCCCAGAAGCCCTTGTCGGTGCGGCTCGCCCGGATGAAGGCGTCCAGGTTCTCGTGGGCGTGGGCGTGCGGCATCGGCAGATAGCCGGGCAGCAGGTTGAACAGGGTGGGGATGTCACTGGAGCCCTGGATCGACGCGTGGCCGCGCAGTGCCTGGATTCCGCCGCCGGGCCGTCCGATGTTGCCCAGGAGCAGTTGGAGGACGCTCGCCGCACGGATGCACTGGGCGCCCGTGGTGTGCTGGGTCCATCCGACGGCGTACACGAAGGCGGAGGTGCGGTCCCGGCCGGAGTTGGAGGTCAGCGCCTCGCAGACCTCCAGGAACTGCTCGCGTCTCACCCCGCAGATCTCCTCGACCATCTCGGGGGTGTAGCGGGCGTAGTGGCGCTTGAGGACCTGGTAGACGCACCGGGGGTCGCTCAGGGTCTCGTCCCGGGGCGGCCACGGCTCGGCCTGCGGGCCACCGGAACCGTGGGCCTCGGACGGGGCGGCGGCGTGGACCCGCTCCTGTGCCGCGCCGGTGCCCGCCCGGTCCTCGTACTGCTCGTCGACGTCGCCCGCGGGCGACTGCATCTCGGCGTCGCGGTACTGCCAGCTGTGGGGGTCGTAGTGGCCGCGCTCCTCGTCCAGACCGGAGAAGACTCCGTCCAGGTCCTCGGTGTCCTGGAAGTCGTCGCCGACCAGCGTGGCGGCGTTGGTGTAGGCGAGGACGTACTCACGGAAGTCCTTCCCCTCCGTGAGTACGTGATTGATGACGGCTCCGAGGAACGCGATGTCGCTGCCGGCGCGGAGGGGGACGAACAGGTCCGCGAGAGCGCTCGTGCGGGTGAACCGGGGGTCCACATGGATGATCCGGGCACCCCGGGCCTTCGCCTCCATCACCCACTGGAAACCGACGGGGTGGGCCTCGGCGAAGTTCGAACCCTGGATGATGATGCAGTCGGAGTGCTGGAGATCCTGCATGAAGGTGGTGGCTCCGCCACGCCCGAACGAGGTGCCCAGGCCGGCCACCGTGGAGCTGTGGCAGACCCGTGCCTGGTTCTCCACCTGGACGATCCCGAGGCCCGTGAAGAGCTTCTTGATCAGGTAGTTCTCCTCGTTGTCCAGCGTCGCTCCGCCGAGGCTGGCGATGCCGAGGGTCCGGGCCGTACGCAGACCGTCGTACTCCCACTGCCAGGTACGGCGCCGGGTCTCGATGACACGGTCCGCGACCATGTCCATCGCCGTCTCCAGATCGAGGGGCTCCCAGTCGGTCCCGTACGGGCGCCGGTAGAGCACCTGGTGGCGACGGGCCGCCCCGGTGGTCAGCTGGAGTGTCGCGGAACCCTTGGGGCACAGCCTGCCGCGGCTGACCGGCGAATCGGGGTCGCCCTCGATCTGGACGACCTTGTCGTCCTTGACGTACACCTGCTGGCCGCAGCCCACCGCGCAGTACGGGCAGACGGACTTGACGACGCGGTCGGCCGTGGCCGTGCGGGGCGTGGTGGCCTCCGTCCCTGGCGACATCACCGCTCGCCCTCTGCCCAGAGGATCACTACCGGTCAGCTGCCGGAACGCGGGCCAGCGGCCGAGCGATTCGCGTACTCCCATCGCATTCCCTCCAGCGGTCCGGTGACTGACTCCAGGCTCACCCCACGACCGCCTGTCGGCGACACGAGCGCCACCGGCTCCGGCTCCGCGGGAGGAGCCTCAGCGAGCCGCCTACCCGATGTGCCGGGCGGAAACATCGGGCGCTGCGCCCCGAAGCCGCGCTCCCCCGGCACGGAGCAGGCGTGCGGCGCGTGACCCGGGGAAGCCGAGCGGGGGAAAGCGGTGATCACGGACGGCGGGCGAAGGGGAAGCCACCTCTGTCGGCGCTGCGTCCTTCCGTCGTGGCTGCTTACGGGGTGACTCCCTCCGGGTCGGCTCTCTCCCGGGCCGGTCGCATCCTCGGCAGGAGCCTGCCCAGTCATCATCGTGTAGCCGATATGAACCATATGAAACGCATTTACCTGGACATCGCCATAAAACATGAATTCATGTCAATGGCTGTCTGCGATCGTTTCCCCGGGGTATGCGCCATGCATGGACGTAACGAACGGAGCATGGGAATCGCTCGCCACCACCGGCGGAGCCGACGGGCCGGGTGCGGTGGGTGTGATCATCGGCATCGTCGGCCTGGCCGTGGTGCTTCTGCTGATCGGTGGTTTCTGGTTCGGGATGAGGCGCCGGGACAAGGAGTCGCGGCCCCCGCGCCCCGAGGAGCAGCCGCCCCGCCCGGACCACCGGACGGAGATCCAGGAAACCGGCAAGCACGGCAGCTCGGACAGCTTCCCCGAGAACGGCCACGCACTGTCACCGTACGAACTCGGAAGCCACGGTAATGAGGTGATTCCGCCCGACACCGAGCGACCGCGCGACTGAGGTCGGCGCCAACGGATGGGGGGTACATGAACCGGTCGAAGTCCGATCACAGGACCCGGATCACGGTCCTGGTCGCGCTGGCCGCCAATCTCGTCATCGCAGTGGCCAAGGGGGTAGGGGGATTCCTCTCGGGGTCCCCCGCCCTCCTGTCCGAGGCCGCCCATTCGGTGGCCGACAGCGTGAACGAGGTCTTCCTGCTGGCCGCTCTGCGGCGCAGCCGCCGCCCTGCCGACGCCCGTCACCCCTTCGGGTACGGCAAGGAGCGCTATTTCTGGTCCCTGCTCGCAGCCGTCGGCATCTTCGTGGTGGGCGGCTGTTTCTCGTTCTACCAGGGCCTCGCGGCATTGAGCCGGGACGAGCACGAGTCGCCCGACGGCTACACGGCCGGCCTGGTCGTCCTCGGGATCGCGTTCCTCGCGGAGGGCGGTTCGCTCGTCCGCGCACTGGTGCAGCTCCGCGGTGAGCGGAATGCCGGGGCGGCCCGCGACCCCGCGCTGCGGACCGTCGTCGCCGAGGACAGCACAGCCGTACTGGGCGTGCTGCTCGCCATGGCCGGCATGGTGCTGCACCTCGTCACAGGGGACGTCGTCTGGGAGGCGTCGGCCTCCCTGGGAATCGGCCTGCTGCTGGTCTACGTCGCCTTCCGGCTCGGCAGGGACGCCCGCGACCGCCTGATCGGGGAGTCGGCAGACCCCGAGCTCCGCCGCGGCGTGCAGCAGTTCCTCACCTCCCAGCCCGAGATCGACAACGTGGCGGCCCTGTTCACCATGGGTCTCGGCCTCGATTCGGTCCTGGTCGCGGCCAGGGTCGACCTGGCGCCCGGCATCGACAGCGAAGAGGTCGAACAGGTCTCCGTACGGCTCAAGGGGTCTATCGCCCGCAGCTGGCCGGAGGCCGAGCACGTCTTCCTGGACATCACGAACGCGCCGCCCCGGGGCGGCGTCTGATCGCACGCCCCGCGTGTTGCGGGAGTGGGCGGCGCGCATGAGGCTGGTCCTGGCCGCGCGGCACCGAAGAAGTCATGCCGCAGAACCGAAGGCAGTGGACCATGAACCCTGGCGAACCGCGGACCGTGCCGGAACCGGCAGCGCTGAGCGGTGCGAGCGCCCCCTGCTGGGTCCATCTGGTCACCCGCGACCTCGAGGACGCCCAACGCTTCTACAGTGCCGTCCTGGGGTGGACGTTCCGCCGGGGTCCGCTGGGCAGGGACTTCGTCATGGCACGCTCCGACGGCGTACCGGCGGCCGGGATCGGCGCGGTGGCCTCCGCCTACCAGGTGGCCGTGGCCTGGATGCCGTACTTCTCCGTCCCGGACGCCGATCTCGTCGCCGGCCGCATCCGCGAACGCAGCGGCACCGTGGCCGTGGGCCCCCTCACGGTCGGGCAGGGCCGCGCCGTCCTGGCTGCCGACCGGGACGGCGCGTCCTTCGGGATCTGGGAGTGGACAGGACGCGCCGCCACCCTCGCCCCGACCGGGAACCGCGCCCACGCATGGCTCCGGCTGCGCACCAGGGACGCCTTCGACGCGGCGATCTTCTACGGCGAGGTCCTCGGCTGGGAGAGCGGCGAGTCCGGGGGCTGCGAGGTGGCGTACGTGAAGGAAGAGGTGCTCGTGCGCTGCAACGGGCGTCCGCTGGCCCGGATCAGCTCCGGCGCGGTCGAGTCGGCCCCCGACCCGCAGGTGCGCCCGCACTGGCAGGTGCAGTTCCCGGTCGCCGACGTGGAGGCGACGGTGCTCACCGCGGAGCGGCACGGGGGGAGGCTCATGGAGCGGCGTGACGTCCCCCAGGGCAACGAGGCCACGCTACGGGATCCGGACGGCGCCTTGTTCACCGTGACGGACGTACGCAGCCCCGCGAACGAAGACGACGACTGACCCCGCTCCCCCGCGACCTGGTCAGGAACGGCCGCCCTCGTCCCCGTCGTCGTCCGAGGGGTCGGGGGCCTCGGCGGGGGGCCGGCCGTCGCCCCTGGCTATGGCCAACAGCGGGAAGACGAACCAGCAGACCAGGAACCACAGGGCCATGACGCCCACCAGCCAGAGCGCCGCCACGTTGTGCAGGGCCACCCGGAGGATGAGCAGCAATGTGCTGCACATCGTGCAGAAGAGCAGCCCGAGCCCCAGCTTCGTCAGGCGTGAGGCCCAGGTGACCGTCTGCGGCTTCATCCGGCGCCCGGTGAGCAGCCGGTGGTACGACACGGGCCCTATCAGCGATGCCGCGGTCGCGGACCCCAGCATGACGGTCACGACGTAGATGTTCCGGTCAACGGTGGAGAGGTCGGCGAAGCGGGGCTGGAAAACCACCGCGAGCAGGAATCCGAAGAGGATCTGCACACCGGTCTGAGCCACCCGGAGTTCCTGCAGGAGCTCGCCCCACTGCCGGTCCGCGCGCTCCTCCTCCGTCTCCCGGCGTCCACTGCGCGGATTCGTCCAGGTCCGGTCCTTGCCGTCGTCCGCCGATGTCCGTCCCATCGATGCCTCCCCACCTCGTCGAGGTGGTACTGGTGCCCCGAGAAGCCGTGGTGAATCGCGGTACTCGTGTTTCCGGGCAGTCGCCGGGCAACGCGGCCACCGATGCACTCCATGGTGGCAGCAGCAGCAGAAACCACCACACCACCGAGGGAAGGGCCGCGGCCACCGCCAGACCCGGGCCATGTCTCCGAGGGGTCGCGACAACTCCCCGACCTCGGGCCACGCCCTCGACGCATCGTGACAACTCGCCTAGGCTCGTCGTACGGCATCGCGCGTCGGTCACCGGCTGGGTGAGGCGTGGAGGTAGCCCGTGAGATGCCTGCTGGAGGCATTCCACAGTGTCTGTCGAGTTGAATCACACCATCGTTCATTGCCGGGATAACCGGGAGTCCGCCGATTTCCTGGCGCACGTCCTGGGTCTCACCACCGGAACCGAGTGGGGACCCTTCATTCCGGTGAACCTCGCGAACGGCGTCACGCTGGACTTCGCGACCGTTCCCCCCGAGTCGATCACGGTGCAGCATTACGCGTTCCTGATCTCGGAGGCGGAGTTCGACACGGCTTTCGAGCGGATCCGGGAACAGGGGCTCCCCTACTACGCGGACCCCCACCGGAAGCACCCGGGCGAGATCAACCACAACGACGGTGGGCGCGGGGTGTACTTCCCCGACCCCAGCGGCCACGGTATGGAGCTCATCACCCGTCCGTACGGCGGCTGGGCGTAGGCCCCGCCCCTCCGCACATCGCGTGGCCCGGCCGGACGTCCGGCCGGGCCACGCGGCTCAGTGCGCGCCGCCGACCGTGAGGCGCAGCTCGGGCCGGTCCCACATCACCGCGGGCGGCCGGGCGCGGACGGTGCCGGTGCGCTCGGCGCCGACCCCGAGGTAGAAGCCCTCGGCCGGCGGGTGCGCGACGACGCGTACGGCCGCCAGGCCCGCTCGGCGCGCCTCGTCACGCAGGTGAGCGATGAGCAGACGCCCGATCCCCCGGCCCTGGGCGTCGTCCGCGACGAACATCAGGTCGAGCTCCGGTGGGGACAGGACCAGCGCGTAGAAGCCGAGCACCCGCTCGTCGTCGACAGCCACATGAACGGCGTGCGCCTCGATGTAGGCGGGACCGATCCTGTATCCGGCGACCATCGGCGCGTACGGACCTTCGTAGGCGCGGGACGAGGTGACCAGGCGCGTGAGCCGCTTGGCATCCCGGGCCACGGCGCGCCGCACCCGCACCTCGCCGGCCCGGGGCGCCCGGCCTCGCGTAACGCTCGATCTCATGGTGCGAGTATTACGCACTCCGTGAGCTCCGCACATCCCCCTCCGGCGCGGAGCGCCGCCGACCCTCCTCCGCTCGCCGACGCCGGAGGGCCCCGCATTCAGCGGCCCGCCTTCCGCCCACGCATACGGAACCGGCCGCGCCACGTCACCGTCGAATATTTCTGCCTCGAACGGCATCGAGGGGGTACACGGCTGGTGCAGACAACCCGGCGGCAGTCGAACCGGGCCCCGAACGGAAGGAGTTGACGGGAGTGGAACAGCACGACGCACCGACCGCGAACCGACGGGAGTGTCAGCCATGACGACCGTGGTGATCATCGTTGCCGTCGTCCTGGTGGCAGCGCTCGCCCTCTTCCTCGTGCGCGGCCGAGGAACCGGCGGGCATGGGCTCCGGCGCCGCTTCGGACCCGAGTACGACCGCGTGGTGGCCCGTCACGACGGGGACACGAAGGCGGCCGAGCACGAGCTGTCCGAGCGGGTGAAGCTGCACGGCTCCCTGTCGGAGCAGCCCCTGAGCCCGGAGGCCCGCGCGGAGTACGCCCGCCGCTGGGCCGAGGTGCGGGAACGGTTCATCGACTCCCCCCGGGACGCGGTCGTCGAGGCCGACGCGCTTCTGGCGCAGCTGGCGCGTGACCGGGGCTTCCCGGACGGCGGCGATTTCGAGGAGCAGACGGCCGCCCTCTCGGTCCACCACGCCGAGCAGGTCGGCGGCTACCGCAAGGTGCACACGGCCGTACGCGGCCAGGGCGGTACGGAGGAGATGCGGAAGGCTCTGATCGAGTCCCACGCACTCTTCGACGTACTTCTCGCGGACGCACCGGATGCGTCGGCCCGGACCGGCCGGCACGAGGCGAAAGGCAGTGCATCAGCATGACGGACCACATCGGACGCACGACAGGACCCGTCTCCCCCGAGCAGCCGCGGAGCACCGGCGACCCTGAGGCCCCGCGTGGCGCGGCCGCCGGGACGACGGCGCCGGAGAGGACTTCCGCGGCTTCCGCGGCGGCAACCGGAGTCCCCTCCGGCGCCGAGCGGGAGACGAAGCCGAGGGGCGCGGGCGCGGACACCGCCGGAGTTCCGGCCGCTCCCCGGACGGCTCCTGCTCCCCGGACAGCTCCCGCGGCCCGGACGGCTCCCGAGGCTCAGCGGCCCGCGGCGACCGGCTCGCCCCTGGTCCCCAAGGGCGACCAGGACGAACTGGCCCTGCGCATGCGGCACGCGGTCACCGACTTCGTCGAGAACCCGCGCCGGGCGGTGGAGGAGGCGGAGAGCACGTTCGACGAGATCGTCGCCGGCCTGACCGAGGCACTCGCGGAACGCCGGCGGGCCCTGCGGGCCGGCTGGCGCGAGCAGGACACCGAGGCACAGACGGAGGAGCTGCGTGTGGCGCTCCAGCACTACCGCGACATCAGCGAACAACTGCTGAAGATCTGAGGGGCACGGCCCCTCGCGTGCCGGCCCGGTGCGGAGTCCTCAGGACTGCGCACCGGGCCGACGCGCGTCCGGCAGACGGTCATCGCCTCCGCACCGTCGGCACCCTGCGGCCTCGCACCGCTCGCGCCGAGGCCTCCAGCCGGGCCCCCGGGACGGGATCGCCGGGAAACCGTACGGCCGCGGGGATGTCAGACCGGCACCGTCAGATCCGCGCGCAGCCGCTCGGCCACCGCGGGAGGCAGACGCAGTGCCTTGGTCAGGTAGCCGTCGAGCCCTCCCCAGCGCTCGTCCATGGCGTCCAGGGCCGCCTCCAGGTACCGCGGCCGGGCGTCGACGACCGCGGCCGCGATGTCCGGGTCCCCGCCCGCGTCGAGGAAGCGCCGCAGCGCGGGTCCGAAGGCCGCGCGCACCGCCCGGTTCACGCCGATGAACTCCGCGCGTACGACTTCGCGTGAGGCGCCCGCCGTCATCAGCAGCAGCGCGGCGGCCCATCCCGTACGGCCCTTGCCGGTCGCGCAGTGGAAGAGCAGCGGCCTCGCCCGCGGATCCGCCGCGGTGTCCAGGAAGGCCCGGTAGGCCGCCGCGGCCCCCGGTGAGAGCACCATCTTCCGGTACGTCTGGGCGAACAGTTCCTCGGCCTTGCCCCCGCCGAGCAGGCTCGCTGCCCCGTCCGGGTCACCGAGCAGTGCCCTGAGCCGCGCCGGCGCCACGCCCGGGTTGTCGCCGAGGACGTCGGCGACGAAGAGCCTGGCTCCCGGCGGCAGCCGGTCGGGGGCCCACCGGCGTTCGTCGGCGGTCCGCAGGTCGACGACCGTACGGATACCGAGAGCGGCCACCGCCATGTCGTGATCGGCGTCGAAATCGCTCAGCTGGCCGGAGCGCAGAAGGATGCCCTGCCTCAGGCGGCGGCTGCGCCCCAGGGCGATGCCGCCCAGATCGCGCAGGTTGACGACGGTGGCTGCGGGGACTGCCCGGGCGGTCTGCACGATGAAATGCCTCTTTCCCGACAGACAGAAGTGCAGGTCGGAATCAACGTCGCACGGCGTGCGTGCATCGACAAAGGAAACGTGGGCCACGGGCCGACGAGGGATCAGTCGGCAAGGATCCTGGTCTTCTGGGCGGCGAACTCCGCCTCGGTGAGCGCACCCTGCTGCCTCAGCGCGGCAAGCCTTTCGAGAAGGGTGATGACGTCGTCGCCGCCGTCCACCGGAACGCGCTCGTGGGCCAGGAGCCTCCCGCCCGCCTCTTGGACCGCACGGGTGAGTGGGACCGACCACAGGTCCTCCCACACGATCAGCGCCGCGGAGTCCCCCTCCGACAGACGTTCGAGCACATCGAGGCCCGTAATCTGCGGCAGGCCGGCGTCTGCGCCCTTCGGCGGCTCGAACGAGAGCAGCCCCTCGGGGTCCATCTCGCGCAGGTCCACGCGTTCGAGGGTGCCGGCCGCCGCTCTGCGGGCGAACGTCAGATCGAGGATGCGTGCCGCCTCCGAGGCGACGGCGTCGGCCAGTACGGGCGCGATCGCGTCGGCGAAGCGGCCCCCGGGAAAGGTGACGACGAGGTACTCCACGGGTCCCACGGCCACGGTGCGTCCTTCCCCTGCGGTGCTGGGTCGAATGAAGCTTAACTTCGGTCATTCAGTGACGCACTGTGAAAAATGATGGCGAACCTCTCCCGAGGCCGGTCAGGAATCGAGAAGCGCGAGCAGACCCCCGCCCGTAGCGTGAATCGCATGGACCTCACGCTTTCGACGTGTTTCATCGCCGTCGACGACCACGACAGGGCACTCACCTTCTACCGCGACGTACTCGGCCTGGAGGTACGCAACGACGTCGGGTTCGAGGGGATGCGATGGGTGACCGTCGGCGTTCCGTCGCAGCCCGACGTGGAGATCGTCCTCGAACCGCCGCTCGCCGATCCCGGCGCGTCGGCCGCCGACCGGGCCGCAGCCGCGGACCTGCTGGCCAAGGGGATGCTGCGCGGTGTCATCTTCCGCACCGACGACTGCGACGCCACCTTCGCGCGCATCAGCGCGGCAGGAGGCGAGGTGCTCCAGGAGCCGGTCGACCAGCCGTACGGCGTCCGCGACTGCGCCTTCCGCGACCCCGCGGGCAACATGCTGCGCTTCAGCCAGCCCCGTTCCTGAGAATTCCCCGTTCCGCACGACCGATCTGGTAGACAAACGACCGTCGCCGCGCACGCGCCGGCGACGCAGCAGGCGACCGCGCAGGCGGCCCGCGTAACAGATGGAGACACGACGAGCATGGCCACGAGGACGAACACGCAGTCGCCCACGCTGCATGTTGCCGACAGCCACGATTTGATCCGCGTGCACGGCGCGCGTGTGAACAACCTGAAGGACGTCAGCGTAGAGATCCCGAAGCGCCGGCTGACGGTGTTCACCGGCGTCTCGGGTTCGGGCAAGAGCTCACTCGTCTTCAGCACGATCGCCGCGGAGTCGCAGCGGATGATCAACGAGACCTACAGCGCCTTCGTGCAGGGCTTCATGCCGACGCTCGCACGTCCCGAGGTCGACGTACTCGAAGGTCTGACGACAGCGATCATCGTCGACCAGCAGCGTCTGGGTGCGGACCCGCGGTCGACCGTCGGCACGGTCACCGACGCCAACGCGATGCTGCGCATCCTCTTCAGCCGGCTGGGCGCGCCGCACATCGGCCCGCCCGGCGCGTACGCCTTCAACGTCCCCTCGGTGCGCGCCAGCGGGGCGATCACCGTCGAGCGGGGCAGCAAGAAGACGGTGAAGGCGACCTTCAACCGCACCGGCGGCATGTGCGGGCGGTGCGAGGGAAGGGGCTCGGTCTCCGACATCGACCTCACCCAGCTCTACGACGACTCGAAGTCGATCTCCGAGGGCGCGTTCACCATCCCCGGCTGGAAGTCGGACAGCTTCTGGACCGTGCGGCTCTACGCCGAGTCGGGCTTCCTCGACCCGGACAAGCCGATCAGCAAGTTCACCAAGAAGGAGATGCAGGACTTCCTCCACCACGAGCCGGTCAAGGTGAAGGTCGAGGGCGTCAACCTCACGTACGAAGGGCTGATCCCCAAGATCCAGAAGTCGTTCCTGTCCAAGGACAAGGACGCGATGCAGCCGCACATCCGGGCGTTCGTCGAGCGGGCGGTCACCTTCACCTCCTGCCCCGAGTGCGAGGGCACCCGGCTCAGCGAGGAGGCGAGGTCCTCGAAGATCGGCGGCGTCAGCATCGCCGACGCGTGCGCGATGCAGATCAGCGACCTCGCCGAATGGGTCCGGGGGCTCGACGAGCCGACGGTCGCGCCACTGCTCACCGCGCTGGGGCAGACTCTCGACTCGTTCGTGGAGATCGGCCTCGGCTATCTCGCGCTCGACCGCCCCTCGGGCACCCTGTCCGGCGGCGAGGCGCAGCGCGTCAAGATGATCCGTCACCTGGGCTCCTCGCTCACCGACGTCACCTATGTCTTCGACGAGCCCACCATCGGCCTGCACCCCCATGACATCCAGCGGATGAACGGCCTGCTGCTGCGGCTCCGGGACAAGGGCAACACGGTGCTCGTCGTGGAGCACAAGCCGGAGACGATCGCGATCGCCGACCACGTCGTCGATCTCGGCCCGGCCGCGGGTACGGCGGGGGGCACCGTCTGCTTCGAGGGGACGGTCGAGGGGCTACGGGCGGGAGGCACCGTCACCGGCCGCCACTTCGACGACCGGGCCGCGCTCAAGGAGACCGTACGCAAGCCCACCGGCACCCTGGAGATCCGCGGCGCGACGGCGCACAACCTGCGGAACGTCGACGTCGACGTCCCCCTCGGGGTGCTGGCCGTCGTCACCGGTGTCGCCGGGTCCGGCAAGAGTTCGCTCGTGCACGGGTCGATCCCGGCGGGCGAGAACGTGGTCTCGGTCGACCAGGGCGCTATCCGGGGCTCGCGTCGGAGCAACCCTGCCACCTACACCGGGCTGCTGGACCCGATCCGCAAGGCGTTCGCGAAGGCCAACGGCGTGAAGCCGGCGCTGTTCAGCGCCAACTCCGAGGGCGCCTGCCCCACGTGCAACGGCGCGGGAGTCGTCTACACCGACCTGGGAATGATGGCCGGCGTCTCCACGACCTGCGACGACTGCGAAGGGAAGCGGTTCCAGCCGGCGGTGCTGGAGTACCGCCTCGGCGGGCGCGACATCAGCGAGGTGCTCGCGATGCCGGTGACCGAGGCCGAGGAGTTCTTCGGTGCCGGCGAGGCGGCGACGCCTGCCGCGCACCGTATCCTCGGCCGGCTCGTGGACGTCGGGCTCGGCTACCTGAGCCTCGGCCAGCCGCTCACCACGTTGTCCGGGGGTGAGCGCCAGCGGCTGAAGCTGGCCACCCATATGGCGGAGAAGGGCGGCGTGTACGTACTGGACGAGCCCACCGCCGGCCTCCACCTCGCCGATGTCGAGCAGTTGCTCGGTCTGCTCGACCGGCTCGTCGACTCCGGCAAGTCGGTCATCGTGGTCGAACACCACCAGGCGGTCATGGCGCACGCCGACTGGATCATCGACCTCGGTCCGGGGGCCGGTCATGACGGCGGCACGATCGTCTTCGAGGGGACGCCCGCCGATCTCGTCGCGGCTCGCTCCACCCTCACCGGGGAGCACCTCGCGGCCTACGTCGGCGCCTGAACGGCGACGTCTCGCCAACGCTCTCGCGCTGCGAGGGCGTTGGTGTCGCGCCGTCCCTGGACGGATGAGGGGAAAGGCCGCTTCAAGCAGTAATTCCCGCACAATTCGGAGAGTGCAAGGTCACAGCCTGTGGCCCTGCTGCTCATCGGAGTGCTGACCTAGCATCTGAGCATGACGGTCCTGCCTGCTGACGGGCTCTCTCTGGCCGCCGAGTTCCCCGACCCCTCCCACGACCAGTGGCAGAGCCTTGTCGAAGGCGTACTGCGCAGGTCCGGCAGGGAAGTCACGGGCTCGGCCGCCGAGGAAGCACTGTCCACCGCGCTCGGGGACGGGCTCACCGCCCGCCCTCTGTACACCTCCACCGACGTGTCGGTGGACCCAGGCCTGCCCGGCTTCGCGCCCTTCACCCGGGGCAGCACGGCAGCGGGGAACACCACGGACGGCTGGGACGTGCGCCAGCGTCACGCCCTCACGGATCCCGTGCGCCTGAACGAGGCTCTGCTCGGCGATCTGGAGAACGGTGTCACGTCGCTGTGGCTGGAGGTGGGCGGGCCCGGTGGTGTACCGGTCTCCGGCCTCGCCCGCGCGCTGGAGGGCGTCCACCTCGATCTCGCACCCGTGGTACTCGACGCGGGTGCCGATGCCGGGCCCGCCGTACGGGAGTTGCTCGCGCTCTGCGAGGCGCGGGGCCTCGCGAAGGGGTCCGTGCGAGGCAGCCTCGGCATTGATCCCCTCGGCCACGCAGCGCGCAGCGGCGCGGAGCCGGACCTGACCGAAGCCGTGCACTGGGCACGGCTCTGCTCCGGCGAGTACCCCGGACTGCGGGCACTTGCCGTGGACGCCCTGCCGTACCACGAGGCGGGCGGTTCGGCGGCCGAGGAGCTCGGGCTCTCGCTGGCCACGGGAGTCGCCTGTCTCCGTGCGCTGACGGCGGCCGGGCTCTCCGTCGAGGAGGCGTGCGGACAGCTGGAGTTCCGTTACGCGGCCACGGCCGACCAGTTCCTGACCATTGCGAAGCTGCGCGCGGCCCGGCGGCTGTGGGCCCGTGTCGCCGAGGTCTGCGGGGCTCCGGACGCGGGGGCGCAGCGGCAGCATGCCGTGACGTCGTCCGTGATGATGACCCGCCGTGATCCATGGGTGAACATGCTGCGGACGACGCTTGCCTGCCTGGGCGCGGGCGTCGGCGGCGCCGAGTCCGTCACCGTGCTGCCGTTCGATCACGCGCTGGGCCTGCCGGACGCCTTCGCCCGGCGCATCGCCCGCAACACCTCGACGATCCTCATCGAGGAGTCGCATCTCGCCCGGGTGACCGACCCGGCGGGCGGTTCCTGGTACGTGGAGCGGCTGACCGAAGAACTCGCCGCCGCCGCCTGGTCGTTCTTCCAGGAGGTCGAGCGGGCGGGCGGTCAGGCCGCCGCGCTGCGCTCGGGAATGGTGAGGGAGCGGATCGCGGCCACCTGGGCGGCGCGGAGCAGGGACCTGGCACGGCGCAAGGAGCCTGTCACCGGCGTCAGCGAATTCCCGGCCCTCGCGGAGCGGCCCGTGGAGCGTGAGCCCGCGCCCTCCGCCTCGTGGGACGGCGGGCTGCCCCGGGTCCGGCGCGACGAGGCGTTCGAGGCGCTGCGCGCCCGCTCGGACCGGCATCTGGCGGCCACGGGCAGCCGTCCCCGCGTCTTCCTCGCCGCACTGGGACCGGCTTCGGCGCACACGGCGCGGGCCTCGTTCGCCGCGAACCTCTTCCTGTCGGGCGGCATCGAGCCGGTCCAGGAACCCGTCTCCGTCGACGCCTCGACCGCCGCCTCCGCCTTCGCGGCGAGCGGCGCCACGATCGCCTGTCTGTGCTCGGCGGACGCGCTCTACGCCGAGCAGGCGGAGGGGGTCACAGCTGCCCTCCGGGCTGCGGGCGCCGAGCAGGTGTTCCTCGCGGGACGGCCGGACGCGTTCGCCGGGGCCGACGTCCATGTGTTCGCCGGCTGCGATGTGGTCGCCGTCCTGTCCTCCGTACTCGACCGCATGGGAGTGGCGTGATGCAGACCCCTGAGATCACCGGGTCCTCCGAGGCCCCCGCGCCCGTGGTTCCGGACTTCTCCGATGTGACCCTGACCGGGGCGGCGCCCGCCGAGGTGTCCGAGGACCGGTGGCGGGCCGCGGTGAAGGAGTCGGCGGGCCGCCCGGAGGAGGAACTGCTCTGGGAGACCCCGGAGGGCATCGACGTCAAGCCGCTGTACACCGGACGGGATCTGGAGGGCCTGGACTTCCTCGGTACGTACCCGGGGATCGCACCGTACCTCCGCGGCCCGTACCCGACGATGTACGTCAACCAGCCCTGGACGATCCGTCAGTACGCCGGGTTCTCCACGGCCGAGGAGTCGAACGCCTTCTACCGGCGCAACCTGGCGGCGGGGCAGAAGGGCCTGTCGGTCGCGTTCGACCTGCCGACGCACCGGGGTTACGACAGTGATCACCCCCGGGTGACCGGTGACGTCGGGATGGCGGGTGTGGCCATCGACTCCCTCTACGACATGCGGCAGCTCTTCGACGGCATCCCGCTGGACCGGATGTCGGTGTCGATGACGATGAACGGCGCGGTGCTGCCCGTGCTCGCGCTGTACATCGTGGCCGCGGAGGAGCAGGGCGTCGCGCCCGAGAAGCTGGCCGGGACCATCCAGAACGACATCCTCAAGGAGTTCATGGTCCGCAACACCTACATCTATCCGCCCGGCCCCTCGATGCGGATCATCTCCGACATCTTCGCGTTCACCTCGCAGAAGATGCCGCGCTACAACTCGATCTCGATCTCCGGCTACCACATCCAGGAGGCCGGAGCCACAGCCGATCTGGAGCTGGCGTACACGCTGGCCGACGGGGTGGAGTACCTCCGAGCCGGACAGGCCGCCGGGCTGGACGTGGACGCCTTCGCTCCCCGGCTCTCGTTCTTCTGGGCGATCGGCATGAACTTCTTCATGGAGATCGCGAAGCTGCGCGCGGCACGGCTGCTGTGGGCGAAGCTGGTGAAGGAGTTCGGACCGAAGAACTCCAAGTCGCTCTCGCTGCGCACCCATTCGCAGACGTCGGGCTGGTCTCTCACCGCGCAGGACGTGTTCAACAACGTGACGCGCACCTGTGTCGAGGCGATGGCCGCCACCCAGGGCCACACCCAGTCGCTCCACACCAACGCGCTCGACGAGGCACTCGCCCTGCCGACGGACTTCTCGGCGCGCATCGCCCGCAACACCCAGCTCCTGCTCCAGCAGGAGTCCGGCACCTGCCGGGTCATCGACCCGTGGGGCGGCAGCGCGTACGTCGAGAAGCTGACGCACGATCTGGCGCAGCGGGCCTGGCAGCACATCGAGGAGGTCGAGGCGGCCGGCGGCATGGCCAAGGCCATCGACGCCGGCATCCCGAAGCTCCGCATCGAGGAGGCCGCGGCCCGTACGCAGGCACGGATCGACGGGGGACGCCAGCCTGTCATCGGCGTGAACAAGTACCGCGTGGAGACCGACGAGAAGATCGATGTGCTCAAGGTCGACAACTCCTCGGTGCGCGCCCAGCAGATCGAGAAGCTGCGCCGGCTGCGCGAGGAGCGCGACGAGGAGGCCTGCCAGGCGGCGCTCCGCGCGCTGACCGAGGCGGCGGGGCGGGATCCCGGCCCGGGTCTCGAAGGCAATCTCCTGGCGCTGGCGGTCGACGCGGCCCGGGCGATGGCCACGGTCGGCGAGATCTCGGACGCGCTGGAGAAGGTGTACGGGAGGCACGCGGGCCAGATCCGTACGATCTCCGGGGTGTACCGCAAAGAGGCAGGAGAGTCCCCGTCGGTGGACCGCACCCGCATGCTCGTCGACAGCTTCGAGGAGGCGGAGGGGCGGCGCCCGCGCATTCTCGTCGCGAAGATGGGCCAGGACGGCCACGACCGCGGCCAGAAGGTCATCGCGACGGCCTTCGCCGACCTGGGCTTCGACGTCGACGTCGGCCCGCTCTTCCAGACGCCGGGCGAGGTGGCCCGGCAGGCGGTCGAGGCGGACGTGCACATCGTGGGCGTCTCGTCGCTGGCCGCCGGCCACCTCACGCTCGTACCGGCGCTGCGTGAGGAACTGGCCGCCGAGGGGCGCGAGGACATCATGATCGTGGTGGGCGGGGTTATCCCGCCGCAGGACGTCGAGGCACTGCACGAGGCGGGAGCCGCCGCGGTGTTCCCGCCCGGCACGGTCATCCCGGATGCCGCCCACGACCTGGTCACGCGGCTCGGTGCCGCGCTCGGCCACGAACTGTGAGCCGCTGACGGATGGCGCGGAACATCGACATCGACGCGTACGCCAAGGGCGTGCTCGACGGGAAGCGGGCCTTCGTGGCCCGCGCGATCACCCTCGTCGAGTCGGTCCGCCCCGACCACCGGGTGCTGGCGCAGCGGTTGCTGAGCGAGTTGCTGCCCCATTCGGGGCGGGCCAGGCGGATCGGGATCAGCGGGGTGCCGGGCGTGGGGAAGTCCACGTTCATCGACGCGCTCGGCACGCTGCTGACCGGGCTCGGACACCGGGTCGCGGTGCTGGCCGTGGATCCGTCGTCCAGCCGTACGGGCGGTTCCATCCTGGGTGACAAGACCCGGATGGAGCGGCTCGCGGTGGACCCGCGGGCGTTCGTGCGCCCCTCCCCCACGGCCGGGACGCTCGGCGGGGTCGCCAAGGCGACCCGGGAGTCCATCGTGGTGATGGAGGCGGCCGGCTATGACGTCGTGCTCGTGGAGACGGTCGGCGTCGGGCAGTCGGAGACCACGGTCGCCGGCATGGTCGACACCTTCCTGCTGCTCACCCTGGCCCGCACCGGCGACCAGTTGCAGGGCATCAAGAAGGGCGTGCTGGAGCTCGCCGACGTCATCGCGGTCAACAAGGCCGACGGCCCGCACGAACGCGATGCCCGCTCCGCGGCGCGCGAGCTGGCGGGGGCGCTGCGGCTGATGCACCCGGCGGACGCGGCCTGGACTCCCCCGGTCCTCACGTGCAGCGCCAGGGAGTCGACCGGTCTGGACACCCTGTGGGAACGGCTGGAACAGCACCGTACGCTCCTGGAGTCCACCGGGCGGCTGACGGCCGGACGCCGGGAGCAGCAGGTGGAGTGGACCTGGGCCATGGTCCGCGACGAGCTGCTGGACAGCCTCCGCACCCACCCCGTGGTGCGTACGCTCACTCCGGAGCTCGAACGGCGCGTAAGGGGTGGGGAGTTGACGGCGACTCTGGCCGCCGAGCAGATTCTCGAGGCATTCCGCGAGGGCTCAGCGGAGCCGGACGCCGGGCGCTCGGTGGAGCCGGACCGCCGCTGACCCGCGCGGGATCCTCAAGGCTCATGAAGGGCTTCCTCTCGCTGCTCGCCGGCAGGGGAAGCCCTTCGCCGCGCAACGGCGCGGGACCTTCCCCCTGCCGGCCTTCTCCCTGCGGGAGCTGCCCCCTGCCGGGCCTCTTCCCCCTCCCGGATCCCTCCCTCAGCCAGACCTCTTTCCCTGCACGACCGATCGTGCTATGGTCCGGTCAGCACACGTGAACGCCCGTATCGCACAGGGCGCCGGTGCTTCTCCTCAGCTGTCGGCCGGTCTTCCGATGACCGGCGATCCAGCTTCCCGCACCACCTCTTCCGTCCGGACCGGGCTTCTTCCGCCCGTCGCACGAGGCGTGATCGCGCCGCCTCGCCTTCGCCGGACCTCTCCTTCACCATGTCCGCGTGTCCGCGAAAGGACCCACCATGACCAGCACACTCGAACGCCCCGTGGCCCCGCAGAACCAGCCCGTCCGCACCGCCGGTGTCCTCGACACCACGAGTGACGGACAGGGCGTGCTGCGGACCGACGGCGGCCTTCCCTCCCCCCGCGACATCCGCGTGGCGCCCTCACTGATCCGGCAGCACGGCCTGCGCAAGGGCGATGTCGTCGAAGGTGTCTGTGAGCGCCCTCGGGCGCTGTCCCTCGTCGAGTCTGTCAACGGCCGCCCGGCGCACGAGCTGCGAACCCGGCCGCACTTCCGGGATCTCACCCCGTTGCACCCCTGGGAGCGACTGCGCCTGGAGACACCGGACGGTGGCCCCGCGCCGCGCCTCATCGACCTCGTGTCGCCCGTGGGCAAGGGTCAGCGCGGCCTGATCGTGGCACCCCCGAAGACGGGGAAGACCGTCCTGCTCCAGCAGATCGCCGCGGCGGTCGCCACCAACCACCCCGAGTGCCACCTGATGGTGGTCCTCCTGGACGAGCGGCCCGAGGAAGTCACCGACATGCGCCGTTCCGTGCGGGGCGAGGTGTACTCCTCCACGTTCGACCGGCCCGCCAAGGACCACATCGCGCTCGCGGATCTGGCCGTGGAACGGGCCAGGCGTCTGGTCGAGCAGGGCCAGGACGTCGTGATCCTGCTGGACTCCCTCACCCGGCTGTGCCGCGCGTACAACACGAGCGCCGGGGCCGGCGGGCGCACTCTGAGCGGTGGGGTGGACGCCTCGGCGCTCGCCGGGCCCAAGAAGCTGTTCGGGGCCGCCCGGGCGGCCGAGGAGGGCGGTTCGCTCACCATACTGGCGACCGTGCTGGTGGACACCGGGTCGCGCGCCGACGACTACTTCTTCGAGGAGCTCAAGAGCACCGGCAACATGGAGCTCCGCCTCGACCGGGCGCTGGCGGACCGGCGCGTGTTCCCCGCGGTCGACATCGCCCCCTCCGGCACCCGCCGCGAGGAACTCCTGCTGCCCGCGGCGGAACTGGCCGCCGTACGAGGCCTGCGGCGGGCTCTGCGGTCACGGGACGGACAGGGAATGCTCGAAGCGCTGCTGGACCGGATCCGCAGGACCCCGGACAACGCCGCCTTCCTCCGGCAGGTGAGGCAGACCGTCCCGGACGCGTGACGAGCCTTCCGGCCGCATAGGCTGGGCCGACTACCGGCAAGGGGGGCAACGGATGGATGCGGAAACGCTGTTGGCGCGACGGTTCGAGGAACACCGCGGCCGGCTGCGGGCGATGGCCTACCGCGTACTCGGCTCGGCGACCGAGGCCGAGGACGCCGTGCAGGAAGCCTGGCTGCGGCTCGGCCGCGTGGACGAGTCGGAGATCGAGAACCTGGGCGGCTGGCTGACGACGGTCGTCGGCCGGATCTCCCTCAATCTGCTGCGTGCGCGCGAGACCCGGCGCGAGGACCCGTGGCAGGCGCATCCGGCCGGCCCCGCCGCCGGCCCCGGCGAGTCCGTGGACCCCGAGCACGAGGCCCTGCTCGCCGAATCCGTCGGGCGGGCCATGCTCGTCGTCCTCGACACTCTGTCCCCCGCCGAGCGCCTCGCCTTCGTGCTGCACGACATGTTCGCCGTGCCCTTCGAGGACATCGCCGCCGTCCTGGAGCGCACCCCGGCGTCGACCAGGCAGCTAGCCAGCCGGGCCCGCCGTCGCGTGCAGGGCGCGGATCCGGCCGCAGCCGGGGACACCGACCGCAGGCGCGGTGTCGTGGACGCCTTCCTGGCAGCCTCCCGTGGCGGCGACTTCGAGGCGCTGCTCACCCTGCTCGCGCCGGACGTCGTCCTGCGCGCCGACCCCGCCGCGCTGCTCACCGGCGCGAGCGCCGCACGCGGCGCGTCCGCCGTGGCCAACACGTTCGTGGGACAGGCCAAGGCGGCGCAGCCGGCTCTGGTCGACGGAGTCCCCGGACTCGTGTGGGCACCCGGTGGCCGCCCGAGGGCCGTCATCACCTTCGTCTTCGACGCCGGGACGATCGTGGCACTCGACATGCTGGCCGACCAGGGGACCATCGCCGCTCTCGACCTGCAGATCCTCTGACGCCGTGGCGCGGCGGGCCCGGGGCACCGGGGCCCGCCGCGCCGCGCGATCAGCCCGCGTCGCCCAGCGCGTCGGAGACCAGCGCGCGGGCCTCGTCCTGGACCCTGGCCAGGTGTTCGGCGCCCTGGAAGCTCTCGGCGTACACCTTGTAGACGTCCTCCGTGCCGGAGGGCCTGGCCGCGAACCACGCGCTCTCGGTGCAGACCTTGAGCCCTCCGACGGCCGCGCCGTTGCCCGGCGCCTGAGTGAGCACGGCGGTGATCGGTTCACCGGCCAGGGTGTCGGCGGTGACCTGTTCCGGGGAGAGCCGGGCCAGCACCGCCTTCTGCTCGCGGTCGGCGGGCGCGTCGACCCGGGCGTAGGCAGGATCGCCGAAGCGTGCGGTGAGTTCGGCGTAGTGCTGGGAGGGGGTGGAGCCGGTGACGGCGGTGATCTCGGAGGCCAGCAGGGCGAGCAGGATGCCGTCCTTGTCCGTGGTCCACACCCGGCCGTCGCGGCGCAGGAAGGAGGCGCCGGCGGACTCCTCGCCGCCGAAGCCGAGAGTGCCGCCGAACAGCCCGTCGACGAACCACTTGAATCCGACCGGGACCTCGACCAGTTGCCGTCCGAGGTCCGCCGCCACCCGGTCGATCATGGACGAGGAGACCAGGGTCTTGCCGATGCCCGTGCCGGCGGGCCAGTTCTCCCGGTGGGAGTAGAGATAGCGGATGGCGACGGCCAGATAGTGGTTGGGGTTCATCAGCCCGCCGTCGGGCGTGACGATGCCGTGCCGGTCGGCGTCGGCGTCGTTGCCGGTTGCGATGGTGTAGGCGTCACGCTGCTCGATCAGGGAGGCCATGGCGTACGGCGACGAGCAGTCCATCCGGATCTTGCCGTCCCAGTCCAGCGTCATGAACCGCCAGGTGGGGTCGGCGAGAGGATTGACCACGGTGAGGTCGAGCCGGTGGCGTTCGGCGATCCGCCCCCAGTAGGCGACCGACGCGCCGCCGAGAGGGTCCGCTCCGATCCGGATCCCGGCATCGCGTACGGCGTCCAGGTCGAGGACGGCCGGGAGGTCGTCGACGTAGGCGGTCAGGAAGTCGTGGCGCCCGGTGGTGGCGGCGGCCAGCGCGCGGGCGTACGGGATCCGGCGGACCTCCTTGAGTCCGCCCTCGATGAGGGCGTTGGCCCGGTCCTGGATCCAGGAGGTGGCGTCCGACCCGGCCGGGCCACCGTGCGGCGGGTTGTACTTGAAGCCCCCGTCGGCGGGCGGGTTGTGCGAGGGCGTGACCACGATACCGTCGGCGAGGGCGTCCGTGCGGTCCCGGTTGTACGTCAGGATCGCGTGGGAGACGGCGGGGGTGGGGGTGTATCCGTCGTTCGAGTCGATCAGGACGGTGGCGCCGTTGGCGGCCAGCACCTCGACGGCCGTGATCCGTGCGGGTTCGGACAGCGCGTGGGTATCGGCACCGAGGAACAGCGGCCCGTCGGTGCCCTGGCGCGTGCGGTAGTCGCAGATGGCCTGGGTCGTGGCGGCGATGTGGTCCTCGTTGAAGGCCGCCGCGAGGGCCGAGCCGCGGTGGCCCGAGGTGCCGAAGGCAACGCGCTGGTCCGGCTCGGCCGGGTCGGGGTGCACCGTGTAATAGGCCGTCACCAGCCGTGCCACGTCCACCAGGTCTCCGGGCTGCGCGGGCTGACCGGCCCGTTCGTGAACCATCGCTTCTCCTCTGTCCTCATCGGCCTTTCGCGGACCGCCACGGGGCGGACGATCATCACGAGTTGTACCCCGATACTGCCCCGTCGGCCGCACTCCCGGGCACGGGGACGGAACCAGCAGTACATCCGGAGCGCCATGCAGCCCAGGCCGTGACGGCAGGATTGGCCGATTCACGCGGAGGGCGCGACAAGGGGCGGCAGGGCCGCGAATGCCGGCGGCGGACGAGGGAAATGGCCGGCCGCGGAATTCCGGAGAGCAACTCGCGGGAATTGGCTCCCCTTACCGACCACCCCGTTCCCGGGTTCCCGGAAGGGATGGGGAAGGCACACGGCACTGCCATCATGCGCCACCGCCGGGAGCAAATGCGGTCACCGTGGGTTGACACGCCGCAGCATTCAAAAGCCGGTGACGGAAGGTTCCCTCACGGGCAATCCGAGCGGACACGCGCGCGAGTCGTACGTGTTTTCCCACCCATGGTCTGTCACAGTGCGTTTCGGTTTTACCCACTTGATCGCCGCCGCCATATTCCTTACCGCCGGTGTTTACCGAACCGGTTCCTCGGGGGCATGTGAAAGCGAGCCGTGAGTGCTGCAGAAGAGTTGTTCCGAGGAGAACCGGCTGACGGTCCTACACCTGGTCCAGCCTGTGGAGGGCGGCGTCGCCCGGGTCGTCACCGACCTCGTCGCGGCTCAGGTCCGGGCAGGGCTGCGCCCCGTGGTGGCCTGCCCCGCGGGCGGTCCGCTGGCGGACGGGGCCGCCACCGCCGGGGCCCGCGTCCGCGTCTGGCCGGCGGAGCGCGCTCCCGGCCCCGGGCTGGTGCGGGAGGTCGCCACTGCGAGCCGTCTGATCCGTGCCTGCGCCCCCGACGTGGTCCATGCCCACAGTTCGAAGGCGGGGCTCGCGGGCCGGCTGGCTGTGCGCGGCCGGGTTCCGACCGTGTTCCAGCCGCACGCCTGGTCGTTCGAGGCCCTGGAGGGCAGGGCCGCCGGACGCGCGAGGGCGTGGGAGCGGCTCGCGGCACGCTGGAGCGACCGCATCCTCTGCGTCAGCGAGTCGGAGCGTCGAGCCGGGCTGGGCGCCGGCATCACCGCGCGCTGGTCGGTGATCCACAACGGGATCGACCTCACCCGCTTCCGGCCTGCCGGCGCGGAGGCCTCGGTGGCGGCCCGTGCCGCGCTCCCGCTGCTCGGCGGTGTCCCCGCGGACGCGCCCCTGGCCGTGTGCGTCGGACGGCTGAGCCGGCAGAAGGGCCAGGACGTTCTGCTGCGCGCATGGCGGTCGGCCTCCGTGTCCGGTGCCCGGCTGGTGCTCGTCGGCGACGGACCGTACGCGGAGCGGCTGCGGCAGGACGCGCCTCCCGGTGTGCTGTTCGCCGGGGCGAGCGCGGATGTGCGGACCTGGATCCACGCGGCGGATCTGCTGGTGCTGCCCTCCCGCTGGGAGGGAATGGCGCTGGCCCCCTTGGAGGCCATGGCCTGTGGCGTTCCCGTACTGCTCTCCGACGTGAACGGGGCGAGGGAGAGCCTGCCCCCCGGACACGCGGCCCACTGCCTCGTGCCACCGGAGGACCCCTCTGCTCTCGCGTCGGCACTCATCGCCCTGCTGACCGACCCGGCGCTGCGGACCGAGCTGGGTCGCACGGCGCAGAGGCGCACCCGCTCGGTCTTCGACGTGACGAAGACGGCCGGAGCGGTCCTGGGCCTCTACGAGGAAGTTGTCGGCCAGTCCCGCACCATGACGAGGAAGCGCACCGAGCGATGACGACGGAGAGTGCACCTGTTCCCCGAGCCGCCCAGGCGACCGCCGTGGGGCGTGCGGCGTACGCGATCCGCCCGCCTCGCAGCGGAAGCGATGGGCCGTCGGCCCCGGCCCTGGCGGGCCGCAGGCGCCGGGCCGCTCCGGCCGCCCTCGTGGCCGGCGACTGCCTGGCGCTCGGGCTGGCAGCGGTGCTGGCCGTCCCCTGGCCCTGGCCCCCGGTCGTCCTCCTCCTCCAGGGCGTGGCCCAGCTGCTCCTGAACGCCTACCGGGGCCTGTACAGGACCGGGCTGTCCCCCTCCGTCCTGGCCGAGCTGCCCGCACTGGCCGGTCTCGCCCTGGTGCAGTGGTACACCACCGCCGAGGTGATGGCGGCGTACGGTTCCCGGCACGCGCCGGGCTGGGCCGCTCTGGGCTGCGCGGCCCTCGCCCAGACGCTGCTGAGCTGCGCGCTGCGCGCCGTCGTGCACCGGGCCCGGATCCGGTCGGCCGCCCGCGATCCGCAGTCCACGCTGATCGTGGGTGACGGTCCGGCGGCCGACCGGATCGGTGCCGTGCTCCAGGAGCATCCGCGCTACGGGATGCGGCCGGTCGGCCGGGTGGGCTCCCGTCCCGACGGCGACTCCCCGCTGCCCGTCCTCACGTCGGTGCAGGACGCCGGGCGTGCGGTGATCCAGAACTCGGTGCGCCATGTGGTCTTCACGGTCACGCCCGAGACCGCGCCGGACGGCGAGGAGCTCTTCGCGCTGTTCGCCCGGCACGGCTGCCGGGTGTGGCTGATCACCGATCAGGGAACGGCCGCACACTTCAGGAGCACCGCCCGCCCTGACCACGTGTGGGGTTTCGCCGTCCACGCGCTGCGTACCGGACCGCACCGGCCGGTGGGATTCCGGGTGAAGCGGGCCATGGACGCCACGCTGGCGGCGATCGCCCTGGTCCTGGCCGCTCCGGTGATGGCCACGTGCGCCCTCGCCGTACGCCTGTGTGACGGCCCCGGCGCCCTCTTCCGGCAGGAGCGCATCGGCCGGGACGGGCGGCCGTTCGTCCTGCTGAAGTTCCGCACTCTTCGGCCGGCGGACGCGCACGAGTCGGCCACCCGGTGGAACGTGTCCGCGGACCGGCGCATGAGCCGCGTCGGCAGGATGCTGCGCAGGACGTCGCTCGACGAACTGCCGCAGTTGTGGAACGTGGTGCGCGGTGACATGAGCCTTGTCGGGCCCCGCCCCGAGCGTCCCTATTTCGTCGAGCAGTTCAGCCGCGCGTATCCCGGTTACCGGGCCCGGCACCGGATGCCGGTGGGCATCACAGGGCTCGCGCAGGTGCACGGTCTGCGCGGTGACACCTCGATCGAGGACCGGGCGCGCTTCGACAACAGGTACATCGAGACATGGTCGCTGTGGCAGGACGTGTGCGTGCTCGCTCGCACGGCCGGCTCGGTGTTCCGGCTCGGGGGCAGCTGAACCGTGACGCTCACCATGACCGCGCCACCCGCCCCCCGGCCGGACGTGCTGCCGCCCGAACCCGGCGCGGCCACCGCGCTCCACCGCACCTGGCGCAGCCGATGGCCGCTGCTGCCGCTGGTCGCGACCGTCCTGCTGGTGGCCGTCCCCTTCGAGGGCGCCGAGGGCGGTGCCACGCTCGGCGCGACGGCGGCCGATCTCCTGTCGGGCGTGGCCGTCCTGGTATGCGCCGGACACCTGCTGTTCCTGCGGCGGCGGCCTCTCACCCCGGCCGCGGCGCTCGTGCTGGGCCTGCCTGTCGTGGGTATCGCCCTGGCCACGGTGTGCGCCGCGGACCCGGCGGCGGCCCTGCCCGGCTTCGTACGTCATCTACAGGTCTTCGTCCTCGTACCGGCCGCCGTCCTTCTGCTGGTACGGGACGCGCGGGACTTCCGGTTCCTCGCCGGTGCGCTCGTCCTGCTCGCCGTCGTCCAGGGCACGACAGGCATTCACCAGTACGCCACCGGCTCCGGCGCCTCGTACATGGGCGAGGACATCCGCGCGGTCGGCACCTTCGGCCCCGGCGACGTGATGGGCATGGCCACGGTCGTCGGCTACGGGCTGCTCGCGGCGGCCGCGTACGCGTTGCGCACCCCTGCGGGCGCTCCCCGGTGGCTGAGGCCCTGGGCCTCGGTGACCGCCGCGCTGCTCGTCGTCCCGCTCGCGTTGTCCTTCAGCCGGGGCGCCTGGATCGCGACGGCGGCCGGCGCCCTCGTCGTCGTCGCGCTGACCGGGTTCCGGCAGGCGGTCCGCGCACTGGCGGTGCTGGGCGCGGCCGGAGTCGTGCTCGTCGGCGGCTTCGGCGTCGGCTCCGAGATGATCTCGCAGCGGCTCACCAGCATCACCGAGGTGGCGAGCGCGCCGGACCGGTCGGTCAACGACCGCTACACGATGTGGGCTGCGGCCGAGGGCATGTGGCGCGAGCACCCGGCGGCCGGGGTCGGCCTCAAGGGCTTCCCCGCGCACCGCGACGCGCACGCCTCGATCGGGCTCTCCGCGGGGAGCGACACGGCGGGGGCCGGGCAGGAGTTCCGCAGGCAGCCGCTGCTCTCCCCTCACAACATGTACCTGCTGGTGCTCAGCGAGCAGGGGCTGATCGGTCTCACCGCGCTGGCCGGGTCGTGGGCGGCGCTCCTGATCGCAGGCGTACGCAGACTGCTGTCCGCGCGGAAGCGGGGATCCGCCGCCGTCGACTGCGGTCTCGTCGCGGTCGGCCTGATGACCTGGCAGACCGTCGACTTCCTGTACGCCGACATCGGCGGCCCCTCCACCGTGCTCACCGGCATCGTGCTCGGTCTGGCCGCGTGGTGGGCGCTCGCCGAGCCGGAGAGGACGGCCGCGGCGTGAGCGGCACCGCCGCGGGTACGGCCGCGGAGGCGAAGGCCACCCCACCGCCCATGCCTGACACCGCGGCAGGTCCCGGGCGCTTCCTGGCCCGGGCGGCCGGCGGCGCGGCGGGGCTGACCGTCGTCGCGGCCCTGCTGGGTCTCGTCCGGGACCAGGCCGTCGCCCGGCTCTTCGGCGCCAGTCACGCCAGCGACGCCTTCCTGATCGCCTGGACCGTGCCGGAGATGGCGGCCACGCTGCTGATCGAGGACGGCATGGCGCTGCTGCTCGTCCCCGCGTTCAGCCTGGCGTTGACCCGGCGCGCCTCCGGCGGGCAGGCACAGGACCCCGTACGCGCCCTGGTCGCGGCGACCCTGCCCCGGCTGTCCGCCGCGCTGGCATGCGCCGGCGCCCTGCTGGTCTGGGGTGCCCCCTGGGCCGTCGCCGTCCTGGCACCCGGGCTGGACGATCCCCGGCTCGCCGTGGACTGCACCCGTCTGACGGCCGTCACGGTCCTGACGTTCGGCGTCACCGGCTACTTCAGCGCCGCCCTGCGGGCGCACGGCCGCTTCCTGGCTCCCGCCGGGGTCTACATCGCGTACAACGCCGGCATCATCGGGATGACCCTGGCGCTGCACTCCGTCTGGGGCGTGCGCGCGGCCGCCGCCGGGGTGGCGGTGGGCAGCCTGCTCATGATCCTGACCCTGCTGCCCACGTTCGTACGGCTGGTGCCCGCCGGGCGCGGACGGACGGGCGCGAAGGTACGCCGGGTGCACGGCCCGGCCCTGCTCGGCGCGACGGTACTGGCACCGGTCGTCCTGTTCGTGCTGAGCCGTCAGTCGCAGGTGCTCGTCGAGCGGTTCCTCGCCTCGTCCCTGCCGGACGGGGCGATCTCCCACCTCAACTACGCGCAGAAGGTCGCGCAGCTGCCGATGGTGCTGTCGATGATGATCTGCACCGTCACCTTCCCCGTCGTCGCGCGGGCCATGGCTTCCGGTGACCGGGAGGGCGCACGTCAGCGGGTCGAACGCGACCTCGCGCTGGCGGGAACCGTGGTTCTGCTGGGCACCGCCATGGTGTTCGGATGCGCGCCGCAGATCATCGAGGCCCTGTTCCAGCGGGGCGCCTTCGACGCGGCGGACACGGCCGCCACGGCGGGGGTCATGCGCGTCTACGCGCTCGGCCTGCTCGGCCACACGCTGGTCGGCGCCCTGTGCCGGCCGTTCTTCTCGACGGGCAGGCCCACCTGGTACCCGCTCGGCGCGATGGGCGCGGGCCTCGTGGTGACCACCGGTGCCGGGGCGGTCCTGACCGCTCCTTTCGGAGTGGCCGGCATCGCCGCCGCCAACGCGGCGGGCATCAGCACGGCGGCTCTGGCAATGCTCCTGGGGCTCCGTTCGCGGGCGGTGGCGGTCCGGGCCCCGGCGGTCGCCCTCTCCCTGGCCCGTCCGGCGGTGTCGGCGGCAGTGGCGGCGGCGGCCGGGATGTCGGCCGCCGGCCTCGTACCGGGGGCGCTGCCCGGTCTGGCGGCCGGCTGTCTCGTCGTCCCCCTCGCGTTCCTCCTCACCTCCCTCGTCCTCAGAGCCCCCGAAGCCCTGCATCTGCTGGCCCTCATCCGACAGAGGTTCCCCCATGGCCGCTGACACCTCGCCACTCCGTGTGCGCACGCTCCCCCGACGGTCCCAGCCGTGGATCCTCACCTATCACTCGGTGAGCGATCCGGCGGACGATCCGTACGGCATCACCGTCTCCGCACGCCGCCTGGACGAGCAGCTGACCTGGCTGCGACGACGGGGGCTGACCGGGGTGGGCGTCTCGGCGTTGCTGCGCGACCGGGCCGCCGGCGGGCGCGGTCTGGTCGGGCTGACCTTCGACGACGGGTACGCCGACTTCCTCGACGAGGCTCTCCCCGTTCTGCTCGCCCACGGCTTCACCGCCACCGTGTTCGTCCTGGCGGGCCGGCCGGGCGGCTCCAACACCTGGGATGCGCTGGGCCCTCGCAGACCGCTGCTGACCGAGGAGGGGATCCGCACGGTCGCCGCCGCCGGCATGGAAGTGGGCTCCCACGGCCTGCTCCACCGGGATCTGACCAAGCTGTCCGACGACGAGCTGCGCGGGGAGACGCTGGGCAGCCGGGAGGCGCTGGCCCGTATCACCGGGGAGGCCCCAACGGGCTTCTGCTATCCGTACGGCACGGCCGACCCGCGGGTCCTCGGCGCGGTGCGGGACGCGGGATACGCGTACGGCTGCGCCCTCGTCCCGGGCTCCCTGACAGGACCGCTCGCCCTCGCGCGCACCCATGTCAGCCACGCGGACCGGGGGGCCCGGCTGCGGGCCAAGGAGGTGCGGCACCGGCTGCGGTACCGCTGCGCCGCCCCCGCCGGGGCGGGTGAAGCAGCGTGAGGGCGCTGCATGTCATCACCGGGCTCGGTGTCGGCGGGGCGGAGCAGCAGCTGCGGCTGCTGGTGCGTCATCTGCCGGTGCGCTGCGACGTCGTGACGCTCACCAACCCGGGTGCCGTCGCGGAGGGGCTGCGCGCCGACGGCGTCCGTGTCCTGCATCTGGGGATGCGGAGCAACCGTGACCTCGCCGCCGTGCCCAGGCTGGCCCGGCTCATCCGCCGTGGCTCGTACGACCTCGTCCACACGCACCTGTACCGGGCGTGCGTCTACGGCCGGATCGCCGCGCGGCTCGCCGGCACCCCTGTGGTGTCGACGGAACACTCGCTGGGGCACGCGGAGATCGAGGGCCGCCCGCTGACCCGCGGCACCAAGGAGCTGTATCTGCGCACCGAGCGGCTCGGCGAGGCGACGGTCGCCGTGTCCGAGACGGTCGCCGCCCGGCTCCGCGACTGGGGGGTGCCCTCCGCCCGCATCCACACCGTGCCCAACGGCGTCGACGTGGCCGCGTTCCGCTTCGACGCTGGCCGGCGCCGCGCCACCCGCGCGCTGCTGGGGATCCCGGAGGGTGCCTTCGTGGCCGGCGGTGTGGGCAGGCTCGTCCCCGGCAAGCGCTTCGACGTGGCGCTGCGCGCCGTCGCGGCCCTGCCGGACACATGGCTCGTACTGGCCGGGGGCGGTCCGGAGGCCGGGCCGCTGCGGGCGCTCGCCGCGCGGCTGGGCGTGGAGGCCCGCGTCCGGTTCCTCGGGGAGTGCGGCCCCGCGGGCACGGCTCCGGGGGTCCCCGCCGTGCTCGGCGCGGTGGACGCGTTCGTCTCGGCGTCCCGTGAGGAGTCCTTCGGGCTGGCCGCCGTAGAGGCGCTGGCCTCCGGGCTGCCCGTGGTCCACGCGGCCTGTCCGGCCATCGAGGACCTGCCGGGCCCGGTGCCGGGGACGATCCGTATCGGATCCTCCGCCGGGGATCCCACGGGCGAACTGACAGCCGCGCTGGGGCGTCTGCGGGCGGGCGGCACCCGCCGGCTGCCTCCGCCGCCCGACCTCGACCACTACGACATCAGGCTCAGCAGCCGGCGCCTCATGGACGTCTACGCACAGGCCACCGCCCCCGTCACCACGACCGAGAGAGCACACCCATGACCGATTCGCCCGCGCAGGAGCCGGCCGTCCCCGGACGGTTCCGCAGGCTCCGCCCCGCATTCGTACGGCCCAGTTGGTGGCCCCTGCCCGCCTGTGTCCTGCTCGGCGCCGCGTGCGGACTCTCGTACGGGATGCTCGCCACACCCGAGTACGCGGCCACCGGTTACGCCATGGTCACCGCGGGGAAGGACGTCGACCCGGCCGCGGCACTGGGTTACGCGCAGTCGTACGGCCGGCTGGCCACCAGCGACGCCACCCTCGGCTACGCCAAGGGGGCGGCCGGGGAGCCGGTGCGCGAACTGCGCACGCACGTGCTGTCCGAGACCTCCCCCGACTCACCCATGATCTCGATCACCGGTACATCGGAGGACCCGGACCGCGCCGCGGACATCGCCAACGCGGTGACCGAGGCCATGGTCGTCAGCAGCGGGCACGTCGCGAAGGAGACCGGCGTGAAGCTGGTCAAGTTCTCCCACGCGGTGCCGCCCGGCGATCCCGTCTCCCCGTCCGTGCCACTGGGCACCGCGGTGGGGGCGAGCGCGGGCGGCCTGGCCGGCGGGCTGGTGCTGCTCGTGCGGCCCCGGGCCGGACGCCGGGACGTCACCGCCCAGGTGCCGGGCCCCGCCCAGGGCGGCACGGCCGCCGCCCCGGCCGGAGAACGGGAGCTCGCGCGATGAGAGCGGACCTCCGTGGACGGCTCTCCGTCACCCTCTGCCGGGATCTTCCGGAGTTCACCGGCCTCGCCGCCGAGTGGGACGCGCTGCACCGCCGCTGCCCTACCGCCACGCCGTTCCAGAGCCACGCGTGGCTGCACTCGTGGTGGCTCTCCTACGGGACCCCCGGCAGGCTCCGGGTCGTCCTGGCACGCCGTAACGGCCGGCTGATCGGCGCGGCACCGCTGATGCTCGCGCACCGGCCCATGCCGCTGCTGGTGCCGATGGGCGGTGCGATCTCCGACTACTTCGACATCCTGGTGGACGGCGAGGACCCGCAAGGCGCGGTCACGGCTCTGGAACGCGGGCTCCACCGCGCCGCCACGCACACGGTCCTCGACCTGCGCGAGGTGAGGCCCGGCTCCTCCGCGCACCTGCTGGCAGATGCCTGGTCCGGCGCGCGGAGCAGCCTCACCGACTCGACCTGCCTGGAGCTGCCCGCCGAACCCATCGACCTCCTCATCGGGCGGATGCCCGGGCCACGCGCACAGCGGGCGCGGGCCAAGCTGCGCAAGATCGACAAGTTGGGGATCGAGTGCCACGAGGTGCCCGTCCACCGGGTGTCGGTCGCGATCGGCAACCTGCTGAGGCTGCACGAACTCCAGTGGACGGGCCGGGGGGTCAACGCGGAGCATCTGCGGTCCCGTTTCAGCTCCCATCTGGTGCGTTCCACCCGCCGGATGGTGCGCGACGGCGAGGCCACGCTCAAGGAGTTCGTACTCGACGGGCAGGTGGTGGCCGCCGATCTGACGCTGCGGTCCTCGCGGTTGACGGGCGGATACCTGTACGGCGCCGATCCCGGGCTCAGGCAGCGGGTGGACGTCTCCTCGATGCTCATGCGCGAGCTGGCACGCGAAGCGGCACGTCCGGAGCGGGGAACCCTGAGTCTGCTGCGCGGTTCGGAGCAGTACAAGGGCCACTGGGCTCCCGTGCCGGTGCCCAACCAGCGGCTGCTGCTGGCACGTTCCTCGCTCGATCCGGTGCTGCGGCTGCGTGAGGCGCAGGTGGCCGCTCGGGACCGGGCGGCCCGGAGTGTGAAGGCCCGCTTCCCCTCGGCGCGGGACTGGCGCGGCGTACTGAGCGAGCTCCCGTCGGCCGGGCGCACGTGGGTCGGGCGGAGTTGATCCTAGATGATGACTTTTGCGGTGATCCGTTACCGTCTGCGGACTTACGCGTTCTCAGGGCACAACGGTCGCCTTCCCGGCGACCCGTCACCCCTTCTCAAGGAGAACTGATGTCGCGTATCTCGAAGGTGGCCGCCGTCGTCGCCGGAACCGGTGCCCTCATGGCCGGCGGTGCGGGCCTGGCCGCCGCCGACTCCGGCGCGGACGCCGTCGCGGCCCACTCCCCCGGCGTCATTTCGGGCAACGTCGTCCAGGTGCCCGTGCACGTCCCCGTCAACGTCTGCGGCAACACCGTGAACGTGATCGCGCTGCTGAACCCGGCGTTCGGCAACACGTGCGCGAACGTCTCGGACAGCCACGAGGACAAGAGTGAGTACGGCTACGGCCACTGATCTCCTGACCGGTCCGTCAGGGCCCCCCTCTGCGCCTCGCGGCGGAGAGGGGGGCCCTGATGCCGCTCCGGAGGGATACGACGGCTCAGACGTACCGGTAGAGCCTGCTGTGGTCCACGAGCTGTGAGGGGGCCACGTCCCAGGGTGGCATCGGACGGTCGTAGGCGAACACCCTGTCCCGCTGCGGGTCGTCGGCCGGGAGCGCGCGTGCCGGAAGGTAGCGGGAGCGTGGGTGCGCCTTCTGCCAGCGCGTCCAGAGCAGGTCGATGAAGGCGTGGTGCAGCCAGAAGACCGGGTCGTCCGGCGAGGCCGCGCCCGCCATCGAACCGCCGATCCAGCGGTGCACCTGGTTGTGGTTGGCCACCCCACGGCCGCCTCTGAGGCCCCAGCCCTCGATCCTGTTCCGGAAGCCGGTGGTGCTGACGCTGTTCCACGGCGCGGCGTCGTAGACGGGGTCGCGCAGGGCGCGGTCGACGTCCGCCGGGCGGGGCAGCGTGACCGGGGCGGAGGGCCGGCCGAAGTTACGCCGCAGGAAGGGGTCGTCGGTGACCCCGGCGCGGATGCGCCAGTTCCCCTGGCGGTAGGCGAAGGGCCCGGTCATGACCTGCCGGTCGCCCGGCCTGCCGTTGCCGCCGAGGAAGTCGTCGGCCCAGAGGGAGGCGCCCGCCGTGTTGTCCCGGGTCCAGTCCCAGTACGGGATCGACACCCTGGGATCGACCGCCTGGAGCGCTTTCTCGAACTCCAGCAGGTACCGGCGGTGCCAGGGGAAGAAGGACGGGGTCATGTGGGCGGGCCGCGGCCTGCTCTCGGCGTCGGTCACGTAGTACTGGCGGTGCAGGCCGACGAACTCGTCGTAGCGTCCGGAACGTTTGAGCTCCAGGATCGCGTCGACCAGGCGCTTCTTCTCGGTGCGCGTGAGATCGCGCTGGTTCTTGCGGTTGTACACCCGTGCCCCTCCTCTGGGTTCAGATGGTGTGCGGGGGGACGGCCGACACCTGGGCGGTGCCGAGCGCGTCGACCGCCGCGCGGGCCGTCTCGAGGAGCGTCGGGAACGACTCGTAGTGGTTGACGGCGCTGAGGTAGCTGCCGTCGGCCCGTCGCATCACGTGCAGGGGCCGCCCGTCGATGCGGACGTCCAGATGCTCCGGGTGATCGGCCGCCGTCGCCGATCCGGCCTCCCCCGTGTGCGACCGCGTACCGGCGTACGCCTGTGCACCCGCGTAGGGCGGTGCGCCGGCAGGGACGACGGTGGTGGCCGTGCCGCGGATGTCGCGGCCCTTGTACAGCTCGGAGAAGCGCTCGGGCCCCACGGCGTCACGTTCCCCGGGCCGGGACGGGTCGCCGTGGGGCCCGAGAAGGACCGGGGCGAGCGCGCCGCCGGTCGCCGCGACGACGGCCGCGGTGAACGCGGTGCGCAGGACGGCGCGGCGGGCCGGCCCGGTGGCCCGGACCGGCTCGCCGCCCGAGCCGGTGGTCGGATTCATGATGGTGTACCTGCCTCTCGTCCGCACGTGCGAGATGTCTCGCTCTTGAGGGGCAACGAAACGGAACGCGAACGGTTCTCATCCGTTGGGCCTCACGCGACCGTGGGAATTCACCGCGGGGCACGGCCGTGTCGGCCGTCAGGCGCCGCGCACCGGGACAGCATGGCCGTCCGAGCTCCCGGAGGTTGTGCATGAACGCGCCGACACAGGTACCCACGGACCGCGTGCGGAGAGGGGTCCCGGCCGATCCGGCGGATCCCGGGTTCTGGCGTCTGCCCCGTGCCGAGCGACTGGCGGTGTTCGCGGGGCTGCGGGAACTCGACGCGCCGGTCCGCTTCACTCCCCGCACGGGGACGGGCGCGCCGTTCTACGCACTGGTGAAGCACGCGGACGTACGGGCGGCCAGCAGGCAGCCGCAGGTCTTCGCCAGCGCCCCCGGTGTCACCACTCCGGAGCCGGCGCGCTGGGCCAAGGCGGTCTTCGGCAACTCCATGGTCAACATGGACGGGGCCGAGCACGCGGCCCTTCGCAGGACCATCTCCCGGGCCTTCACCCCGAGACTGCTCGCCGCGGCGGAGGAGAACATCGCCGCTGTCGCCCGGCGGCTGGTGGACGAGATGGTGGCCGGGGGCCCGGGTGACTTCATGCGCTCGGCGGGCGCCCGCATGCCGTTCGAGGTCATCTGCGACCTGATGGGCGTACCGGCCGAGCGCCGGGCCCGGATCGCCTCGCGCGTCGACCGGACGTCCGAGTACGTCGGGGTCCAGCGCAGGGGGCGGGCCAGGCTGCGGGTGCCCGGACGCGGGCTGCGTTCCCTGGCCCGGATGCAGTGCGACATGGCGGCCGTCGCCCGCGAGCGGCGCCGCGCTCCGGCGGACGACGTGATCTCGGCGCTCGTCCGCGCGAATGTGGACGGCGAAGCCCTGTCCGCACGTCAGCTCGGCGCGTTCTTCTCGCTGCTGCTCGTGGCCGGTGTGGAGACGACCAGGAACGCGATCGCCCACGGGCTGCTGCTGCTGACCGCGCATCCCGAGCAGCGTGCTCTTCTGGAGGAGGACTTCGACCGGTACGCCGACGGCGCGGTCGAGGAGATCGTCCGGCACTCGACGCCGATCATCCAGTTCCGCCGGACGGTGGCGGCCGAATGCGATCTGGGCGGCCGTACCTTCGCGCCGGGCGACAAGGTCGTACTCCTCTACGCCTCCGCGAACCGGGACGCCTCCGTCTTCGAGGATCCCGACGCCTTCGACATCACCCGGTCGCCCAATCCTCACCTCGGATACGGGGGCGGAGGCCCCCACCACTGTCTGGGGGCGCATCTGGCCAAGCTGGAGATGAAGGCTCTTTTCCGGGAAATGCTGACCCGGCGGCCGGGATTCCGTGCCGTGGGCGAACCGGGCCTGGTCGACTCGAGTTTCGACAATCGTGTCGGCTCGCTCCCCTTCTCCTTCGGATTCCTTCACCCGAACGGTCCGCACTGATTCCGCGCGTGTCGCGAATGGTCTATTCACCGGCTCTCCCACCGCCCGTAGTTGAACCTTTCTCCTTAAGGTCGGAAGCGTCGGATACCGGCCGCAACCCAAGGAGGAGCCGTGCCCGCACAGCGCCGCCTCATCAATTTCGGCATCGGGGCTGCCGTGCTCGGCCTTCTCGTCGGTGGCGCGGTCCTCACGGACCCAGACGGCGAAGGCACCCAGTCCGGAAAGGGGTCCGCGCCCGTTCCGCCCGGCACCGGCGGGACGACCGCGGTCGGCGCCTATCTGGACTACGGCCCCGAGGGCGTCCAGCGGATGCGGGAGCTGTCACGCTGGCTCGACGGTACGGAGCTGCGGGTCGGGCACAGCTATCTGCCGGGCGACCTGTGGGAGAACATCGAGGGCCGCCCCGGATTCCTGGCCGCGTGGGCCGCTTGGCGCAAGGGCGACGACGACCGGATGTTCGTCCTCAACACACCGATGCTGGAACGCAACGAGGAGCGCGTCCCCGACGGTGAGGTGCGGACCCTCCTGCGTGCGGGCGCCGCCGGGCAGTTCGACGAGCACTTCCGCCGGCTGGCCGAGCGACTGGTCCTGCTGGGAGTCCCGGACACGGTGATCGTTCTCGGCTGGGAGATGAACGGCACGACCTACACGCACCGGTGCGGCCCCGATCCGGTGGCGTGGAAGGCGTACTGGAAGCGCATCGTCGCGGCCATGCGGTCCGTGCCCGGCCAGGAGTTCCGCTTCGACTTCGCGCCGAGCCGTGGGCGGGACGCCGTGCCCTGGACGGAGTGCTACCCGGGTGACGACGTCGTGGACATCATCGGCATGGACTCCTACGATCAGCCGCCCGCGCAGACATTCGACGATCAGGTGAACGAACCGTACGGTCTGCAGAAGCAGGTGGACTTCGCGGCGGAGCACGGCAAGCCGATCTCGTTCCCCGAGTGGGGGCTGTTCCGGAACGGCGACAACCCCGAGTACATGCGCCGCATGCTGGAGTGGATCGACCGTCACGATCCGCTCTACCAGACGATCACGGACTACTGCCCGCACGGGGTGTGGCAGTGCTCGGAGAATCCCGAGTCCTCCCGGGTGTTCCGCGAGATGCTGAGCGGGCTGCCGAACGCCGAGCCCTCGGCGCCCGTGCCCGACCCGAGCCCGACGCCCAAGCCCGACAAGCCCCTGCCGACTCCCACCGTGCCCGCGCCGGACACCAACGGGACCGGGTGGTGCATCACGGTGCCGCTGAGCGACTGGTTCGGGCAGTGGCTGACCGACCGCGAGTTCTGCGTACGCGGCTGAGGCCCGTCCCGGACCTTGCCGCCTCCTCGGTTGCGGATCCGCCGAGGAGGCGGCGGACGCGCGTCGGCGCCGCCCCCGGATCGTGCGGAGCGACGCCCGGTTCACCGGTTCCGCGTGGAGCGGTTCGCCGAGCCTCGGCACGACGCGTCGCTTCCCGATCACGCGGGCGTCTTCGATACTGGGGGGCGTACCGCCTGAGTCACGAGGATCGGATGCACGCTGACCGCCGGTCAGCACGGCCGGCCGGCGCTCTCCCCAGGAGGAACCGTTGCGCATGCTCATCAACGTGCCGGAGACCGTCGTCGCCGACGGCCTCCGCGGAATGGCCGCCGCCCACCCCGAGCTGGTCGTGGACCTCGAGAACCGTCTCGTCGTCCGGCGCGACGCCCCGGTGCCCGGAAAGGTGGGGCTGGTCTCCGGTGGAGGCTCCGGGCACGAACCGCTCCACGCGGGATTCGTCGGGCCGGGCATGCTCTCCGCCGCGTGCCCCGGTGAGATCTTCACCTCGCCGGTGCCCGACCAGATGGTGCGTGCCGCCGCCGCGGTCGACAGCGGCGCGGGGGTGCTGTTCGTCGTGAAGAACTACACCGGCGACGTACTGAACTTCGACATGGCGGCGGAGCTCGCCGAGGACGAGGGGGTCCAGGTCGCCCGGGTCCTGGTCGACGACGACGTGGCGGTGGCGGACAGCACGTTCACGGCCGGACGGCGGGGCACCGGCGCGACCCTGTTCGTCGAGAAGATCGCCGGCGCACTGGCCGACGAGGGGGCACCGCTCGAGCGGGTGGAGTCCCTGGCGCGCAGGGTGAACGAGTCCTCGCGGAGCTTCGGGGTGGCGCTCAGCTCCGTCACCACACCGGCGAAGGGCACACCGACCTTCGATCTTCCGTCGGGTGAGCTGGAGTTGGGAATCGGCATCCATGGCGAACCCGGCCGGGAGCGCCGCCCGATGATGACTTCCGGGGAGATCGCCGACTTCGCCGTCCACGCGGTACTCGAGGATCTGCGCCCCAGCGGCCCCGTGCTGGTCCTCGTCAACGGAATGGGCGCGACACCGCTGCTGGAGCTGTACGGGTTCAATGCCGAGGTGCAGCGGGTGCTGTCCGAGCGGGGCGTGTCGGTGGCTCGTACCCTGGTCGGGAACTACGTGACGTCGCTCGACATGGCGGGCTGCTCGGTGACCCTCTGCCAGGTGGACGAGGAGATGCTGCGTCTGTGGGACGCGCCGGTACAGACCCCCGCGCTCCGCTGGGGCCGGTGAAGGGCGTTCCGGCCCCCGTGAGCAGCCACCGTGTGAGGAACAGGAGTTCTTGTGCTCGACACCGCTTTCTTCCGCCGCTGGATGACCGCCACCGCGGCAGCCGTCGACCGTGAGGCGGACCGGCTGACCGAGCTCGACGCCGCGATCGGGGACGCCGATCACGGAAGCAACATGCGCCGTGGCTTCGGCGCGGTGACCGATGTCCTGGAGAAGGAGGCGCCCGCCGCACCGGGCGCCGTGCTGACACTGGCCGGGCGTCAGCTGATCTCCACGGTCGGCGGCGCGTCCGGGCCCCTGTACGGGACCCTGCTGCGCCACACGGGCAAGGGGCTGGGCGACGAGCGGGAGGTGACCCCCGCTCAGCTGGCCGAGGCGCTCGCGGCCGGCGTCGCGGCCGTGGCACAGCTCGGCGGGGCGCAGGCCGGGGACAAGACGATGCTCGACGCTCTGCTCCCGGCTGTCGAGGTGCTGGGGTCGTCGTTCGGGGAGGCCAAGGACGCGGCGCTGGCGGGCGCGCTGGCCACCGTTCCGCTGCGGGCACGCAAGGGCAGGGCCAGCTACCTCGGCGAGCGCAGCATCGGGCACCAGGATCCGGGGGCCGCCTCGGCCGCGCTGCTGATCGGGGCACTGGCCGAGGCCGGGGAGCCGAGCGGTGGAGGCGAGGCATGATCGACGAGAAGCAGGTCGGGATCGTGCTGGTCTCGCACAGCGCGTCCGTGGCGGCGGCCGTGGCAGAGCTGGCGAAGGGGCTGGCGGCCGGTGGTGCGACCGCACCGGTGGCGGCGGCGGGCGGCACCTCGGCCGGAGGCCTGGGGACGAGTACGGAGCTGATCGCCGAAGCGGCCAGAACGGTCGACCGGGGCGCCGGCGTGGCGTTGCTCGTCGACCTCGGGAGTGCGGTGCTGACGGTGAAATCCATGCTGGCGGACGGCACTGAACTTCCCCCCGGGGCACGGCTGGTGGACGCGCCGTTCGTCGAGGGCGCGGTCGCCGCTCTGGTGACGGCGTCGGCGGGGGGCGATCTGGACACCGTCGAGGCGGCGGCCACGGACGCGTACGGATACCGGAAGGCCTGAGCCGCCGGGCCGGTCCGTCCGGAGGGGCGGCCGGGGTCAGGACGTAGGCATCGGCGTACGGGAGATACGCGGGGCGAGGGCGTTCCCGCGCGACACGGTCAGGCGGGAACCCCCGCCCTGTCCAGGACTGCTTCCATCTCGTCCGCTGGGAGCGCCTGGTTGGCACCGGCGCTGGAGGCCAGTTCGGGGACGTGAAGCGCCTCGCGGAGCCGGTGGAGCGGCAGGCGCGGGTCACCGGCCGCCGCCTGACGCGTCCAGACCGCGGGGTCATGACTGAGCCGTTCGATCAGTGCGGGCGTGGCGGCCGGGTCCCGGACGGCCAGCCGACGGTAGTTCCCGTCCGGGTGGTCCGCGTAGCGCGCGGCGAGGCCCTCGCGGGGAAAGCGCGGGTGTGTCTCCGCCATCCAGGCCGAGAACGTACCGCCGAGCCTCGCGTACACACGCATCAGGACCTCCTCCGGGGTGTCGGGGTGGTGCACGGCCATGCGGGCATCCACCACCGGGTCCTCGACGCGCGCGAGCAGGCCCAGCAGGCCGGGCGGCAGGTGAGGGCTGCGGGCCGCGGCGCGCCGGAGCAGCGGGTGGGCGGAGGTCGCGGCCCGACGCAGCACGTCGGGATCGGCGAGCCCGTCCCGTACCCATTCCACGTCTTCGCCGGCAAGAGCCCCCACCGTGACGTCGATCGCCATGCGCCGCGTCTCGGGCAGTTCGGGCCTGAGGGAGACCGCGAGCCGTACGGCCTCGTCGGGATCGGCGGCGAGCCGTTCCACGAGGTGGGCGGGCAGCGAAGGGTTCCCGGCGAGGTCAGCCAGGTGCGTCCGCCCGGCGATGCGGCGTTCGGCGTCGGCGATGTCGAGGAGCCCACGGCGCAGTGCCTCGGCCTCGGACTTCGGATCGCGAAGGAGTTCGGAGGTGAGGTGGGTGTCCCGCCTGCACTCCCGCAGGGCGGCGGCCCTGCGCACCTCGGGGTCCGGGTCCGCCAGCAGCGCCGACCGCTCGCGCGGCGCCAGAACGTCCCACGCACGCACCCCGATCCGGCGGGCCGCCGGATCGGGGTGCACGGCCGTCGATGCCACGAACGACGGCGCCAGGTGGGGCGAGTCCAGCAGAGCCGCCCGTACCGAGGCGTCTCGGTCGTCGAGAAGCCGGGCGCACACGGCGTCCGGCAGTGGCGCGACCGTCGTGCGCGGGTCGTACCACTCGGGTCCGTAGGCGAGAGCGGCCCGCACCTTTGCGGAGGGGTCTTCCGCGAGCCGGGCCCGCTGTGCGGGCTCGGACCTGGCGCTCATCGCGAACTCGATCCGGGCACGTGGGTTCGGGTGGGCGAGGATCACCGCGACGGCCGGTTCGGGAAGTCCGGCGCGTCCGATGGCGTGCCGGAGCGGGCCGGCGCCGCCGCCTTCGAAGGCCAGCAGACGCATCAGCAGCGGGGTGGGCAGAGCCGGATTGCGGGCTACTCCGTCCAGCGCGGATTCGTGGAACGCGGTCATGCTCCCCTACCTGTGTATCCCTGGATCCCCGCTCGGCCGGCGACCAAGTACCGTTCCGCGACCGGGGGTTGACGGCGATCGGTCGGCGGCCGCGACCGGCCCGGCGATCAAGATCCGTTCAGTATGCCTGCCGAGCCGCCGGACGGCGGTGCCGGGCCGGTCGCCCGCCCACCAACGGCCCTTCCCGGGCAGGGAGCCATCAGCCGCCCGAAGAACCCCCGAAACCAGTTTGAGAATGGTCGTTCTTGACTGATCGTTCTTATAACGCGTACCGTCGAGGCATGGGAAGACCTCGCGCATTCGACACGGACCAGGCCGTCAGGGCCGCGGCCGCCCTCTTCGCCACGTGCGGTTACGCGGGCACCTCGATCGACGACCTGACCACCGCCACGGGGATGCACCGGGGCAGCTTGTACAACGTCTTCGGCTCCAAACGGAAGCTGTATCTGACGGCCCTTCGAGCCCACTTGGACCACGAGATCCTTCCGAGCACGGCTGCCGTCGGCAGCCTCACCGATGCCGAGCAGGCCCGCGCGGCCGCGATCGCCGGGTTCGACGACGGTCCGGCAGCCGGGTTCCTGCTCCTCGCCGCCGTCGAACGTGCACCTCAGGACCCCGAGGCCGCGGAGTTGGTGGCGGAAGGCTTCACCGCTCTGGAGAACGCGCTGCGTCCCACTCATGCCGACGAGGCGGAACACGTCGCCTCCACCGTCCTCGGCAAGCGCCTGCGCCTGCGTGCCCGCCCGACTACCGCTCAGGAGAGCTGACATGACCGAAATCGCCATCGACCGCACCCGCGACATGCTGACTGTCCGGCTGACGGGCCTCGACAGACTCTGGGCACTCAAGAGCCAGGTGGAAGTGCCGCTCACCCAGGTGCGGGGCGCCACTCACGACCCGGGCATCGCCCATGAACGCAAGGGGACCAAGCTCGGGGGCACGCACATGCCCGGCGTGATCACGGCCGGACGGTTCCGGCGGCACGGTGACCTCGTCTTCTGGGCGGTGCGAAAGCCGGCCAACACTGTCGTCGTAGAGCTCGCCGAGGGCGCCCCGTACAGCCGGCTCGTCGTGGAGACCGACGACCCGCGGGCCACGGTGGACCTTGTGGAGAGAGCCATTGCCGCCTGACGCACGAACCCCGCGGGCCCGGTGGTGCGCGCCGTCCAGGAATGCGTGCAGGCTGTGCTGTGGAACGGCACGGTCGGCCTGGCCCCGCTCGGGCATGAGCTGCCCGCGGAACTGGCCGTGGTACCGCTGGCCGACATGGCGCCGAGCCCGGTGGTTGCCGTGTGGAACGAGGGCGACACCAACCCGTTGATCCGGTCCTTCGTCGAGATCGCGACGGCGGCGTACCGCCACTGATCACCGGCACCGGGCTGCCCTGCTCGCGAACCGCGCCCATGCCGCGGCACTCCGGACTCGCCGTGCGTCACGTCATCGCTGCCCGTCCGAACTGCCCAGGCCACAAGGGTGGTTCAGCCGTGGACGGTGCTGAGCCAGTGGATCAGCAGACGGTTCACCTCGTCGGGGCGTTCCTGCTGGATCCAGTGGCCGCAGCCGTCGAGGATGTGGGACGCGGACAGGGCGGGGAGGGTGGTGGGGTAGGCATCGATGGCCTCGGCCATCCAGGTCGTGGAGGCATCCAGTGCGCCGCCGATGAACAGGGCGGGCTGGGTGATCGGGGCTCCGCGACGGGGGGCGAGGTCTTCCCAGTCGCGGTCCACGGTGCGGTAGCGGTTGAGCGCGCCGGTCATCCCGGTGCGCTCGAACTCCCCGGCGTAGACGTCGAGATCGTCCTCGCTCAGCCAGGCGGGAAGGGTGCCGGAGGGAAAACGGTCGCGCAGCCGGCCTCCTGGGGTGACGAAGTGCGGATCGGGCTCGCCCCGGGCGGGCATGGTGTCGGCGGACAGGGCCGCGTAGAAGCCCGCGAGCCACCCCCGGACATCGGGCTCGATCTCTGCCTCGGCACGGCCCGGCTGCTGGAAGTAGGAGACGTAGAACTCCTGCTCGGGTACGCCGATCCGGCCGAAGACGTCGGTGGGGCGGGGGCCGCCGGGCGGCGCGTAAGGGACGCTCAGCAGGGCCACGGCGCGGAAGACCTCGGGGTGGAGCAGGGCGGAGGTGGAGGCGATGCCGGCCCCCCAGTCGTGGCCGACGACCACGGCATCCTCCTCGCCGAGGGCGCGCACGACAGTCACGCAGTCCTCGACCAGCTCGAGCATCCTGTAGGCCTCGGTCGCGGCGGGCTTGGACGAGCGTCCGTAGCCGCGAACGTCGATCGCCACCGCCCGGTATCCGGCCGCGGCGAGGGCCGGGAGCTGGCGGCGCCAGGAGTACCAGGACTCGGGAAACCCGTGCACGAGCAGGACCAGCGGCCCGGTGCCCTGCTCGACCAGATGCAGGCGACCGGCCGGAATGTCGACGGTGCGGTGATGAAGTGCGGCGGACAGCTCGGGATGCATGGAGCTTCTCCTCGGTTCGCAGGGGACGCGGGGCGCTCGTCGATCATCCGGCGCGGCAGCCACCCGACGCCATTGCTCTTGCCAGTCTGGCAAAGTTGCAGGACAGAGTGGTGGAGCGGCACGTCCGGAAGGACGGGAGCGATGGCAGGCGACGACATGGACGAGACGCCGGCAGCGATGGGGCCCCGGCTGCGGGCCGCCCGCGAGCACCACGGCGCCACACTCACCGGGGTCAGCCGTGCGACCGGCATCTCGCCGAGCACGCTGTCGCGGATCGAGACCGGCCGGCGCAGGCCCACCCTGGAGGTGGTGGTGCGGCTGGCGAGGGAGTACGGCGTCTCCCTGGACGAACTGGCCGGCACCGCGCCGGCCCGCGCGGCCGAACCCCGTACGCCGGCGCCGCTGAGCTTCGGCGACGACAAGGCGGTACTGCCGCTGACGCGCTACGTCGGCGGGCTGCACGCGCACAAACACGTCCTGCCCGCCGTGAAGACGCCGCGCGTCCGTCCCCGGCAGGTCTCCCACGACGGCTACGAATGGCTGTGCGTCCTGTACGGGCGGCTGTGGCTGGCGCTCGGTGACCAGGATCTCGTGCTGAGTGCCGGGGACTTCGCCGAGTTCGACACCCGCACCGCCCATGGGGTCGCGAACGGCGGATCCGAGGGGCCGGTCGAGTACCTGATCATGTTCGGGCCGCAGGGAGAGCGACTGCGGCCGCGCACCCCTGCGTCCGGCGGTCGCGGGGACCGCCTGCCGCATCGTGCCCGGACCGACCACGAGGACCAGCCCTGACGAGCCCGTGCACGATCAGCGATGGGACGCTGAGCTCCGAATCGTCGATCATGGTCTTTCGGCCGTCGAAGGGCTTCGCCAACTCGCCGTCCCGCTGGCTGCCAGCCGGGCCGGCCCCGACAAGGGCTTCCTCCCTGATCGCCGGGTCAGCCCCGCGAAGCGGAGAGGGCGCGGTGCGCTCTCACGCGGACGTCCGCGTACGGCGCTTCCGGATCGGCCCGGGCAGCAGCCGCTCACGTCCGAGGCGGACACCTGCCTTGGTCCGGCCTGTGGGACAGCCCGGTATGCCTGCCCTGGTGCATGCCGTGCCGGCAGCGCGCATCAGGGCAGGCGGCTCGCCGCCACCCATGGCAGCCGGGCGGGCGGCACCGATGCGAAAGAGACTCGCTCCAGCACCCGTTCCGGCTCCCGGACCGGTCGGGGAACCGGTCCGGGAGCCGTGCCGTCGCGGTGCGTGCGTTCACGGGCCGCGAACGCCGGTGGGGCGGTTCGGCGCCGGGGCGTCAGGCCGCGGGTGCCACCGCGCCGGCCGAGACCCCGATCCGTACCTGCCGGGTGGTGCCGTTCACGGTCACCGCCAGGGTTACGGTTCCCGGCCTGAGCGCGGTGAGCATGCCCGTTGCCGGGTCGAACGTCGCGACGTGGCGGTGCTTGGCCCTGTCCGCCTCACCGATGTGGACCCCGGGGGAGCCGGTCCAGTCCGCGCTGAGCGGGAAGGCGACGGGCACCACCCGTGCCCCCTGCGTGACGCTCGCCCCGATCCGCGTACGCTGCCCCGCTACGAGCGTCGAGGGTGCGTCCAGGGAAAGCCCGTCGACATGGGCCCGGGTCTGGGCCGAGACCCAGTCCGGCCCTCCGAGCCACGGTTGCCTGCGGGCCGCCGACTGTTCGCCGGACGTCACGCGGTCGGCGCCGATGAGGGTCCACCCCGTGAAGCCGCCTTCGTCCGCAGGGCCTGCCGGCGCCTTGCCCGAATTGCCGTTGACCAGATACGGGACGCCGTCGACGTGCGAGGCGTGGAAGACGCCCACATGGCTGCCGACCAGAGCCGCGCCCTTGCCCGTCGTACGGCGGAAGTCGCCGAGCCACTGTTCGACGAGAGCCGCCTCCTTACGGTCACTCAGCTGACTGCCCTTCTGCACGGTCGGGTCGCGCGGCGGCACGTGCTCGATCAGCATCACCGAGCCGACGGAACGGTCCGTCGCGGCCGCGTCCAGCTGCGCGCGCAGTTCCTTGATCTGGGCGAAACCACCGCCCCGCAGACCGAGACTCGACGTGTCGAGCGTGATGACCCGGGTGCCTCTGTGGTCGAACGTGCGCCGCGCCGGGCCGAACTCGGTGATGAAGTTGTCGATCTTGCCGCCCATCACCTCATGGTTGCCCGGGACGTAGTACCAGGGAAGCGCGTCGCCCAGCTCTTCCTCCAGTACCTGGCGGGCGAAGGCGAGGTCGGCGGGCGCGCCCTCGTCGACGAGGTCACCGTTGACGACCAGGAAGTCGGGCCGTGCCGCCTTGATCTCGCGCAGGGTGCGGCGGGCCTGCTGGACGATCGGGCTGTCCGGGGCGCGCGCGACGAACTGCGCGTCGGACATCACCGCGAACTGCCAGTCCCGGCCCTCCGTCGTCGCGGCGGAGTCGATCAACGGGTCGATCGGGACGGGCTGTTCGGGAAGGTCGACAGTGGGCGGAACCTGGGCGGACAGGTCGTCGACGACGATCTCGCCGGTGTACTGGCGGGCGGCTGCCGTCTCGGCGAGGTAGAAGCGGAACACGGACAGCGGGGTGGGCGCGCCTGCCGGCACGGTGAAGGTGACCTGCCGCCAGCCTGTCCAGGTGATGTAGGGCCCGCGCAGCAGCTGGTCCGAGCCCGCCGCGTCCTTCAGGTGCAGCGTCGGCCAGGCGCCGTTGCCGTCGCCGTTGATCCAGAGGGTGTACGCCTGCGGCTGCCCCGGTACCACGACGGGCTGCGGCGGGGCCGCGTAGGCGGCGCGGGTGGCGGTCGAACGGGTGAAGTCGTAGGTGAGCCGGAGGCCCGTGCCGGTGTGGCCTTCGGGCGTCGCGGCGAGTGAACCCTCGGCGCGTGCCTGGCTGAACTTCCAGGATCCGGCGTCGTCGAAGCCGGACACCGCCTGGTCGGTGAGGCCGACGCTCACCGCGAGGGTGGTGCTGACGCCCGCCACGGTCGCCTCGATCCGTCCCGCTCCCGCGCCGGTACGGGACCGTACGGTGAAGGAGCCCTTGCCGTCGTCCTCGACGGCGAACAGCGCTCGGTCGTAGTCGAGGGTGATGTCGTCCGGCTCGACCGGAGCGCTCGTGCCGTGGGCGTCGTGGCCGACGATGCCGAAGCGGCCGACGGCCTCCCCGTCCGCGAGTCCGACCCGCGTGGCAGTGGGCTGGATCCGGGCGAGCCGGCCGATGACGGTGAGCCCTGTCTCGCCGTGTGCGCCCTCCCGTTCGGCCCGTACGCCGGTCGTGCCGCTGCGGCGGGCGGTGAACGTCCCGTCCTGGTCGACGCTGCCGATCGCCGGGCTGACGGCACGCCAGCGCGGCACGCCTCCGGCCGGACCGTACGTCTCGTCGTAGCCGGCTGCCGTGAGGGCCCGGGTCAGGCCGGGGAAGACCCGCTCGGGGTGGCCGCCGCTCACCGGGTCGTCGCCCGGAGCTGCGGCGGCCGGTGTACGCGTCTCGACCCAGAACCCCGCGAGCCGGCCACTGCCGTCGGGGGCTGTCAGCGCGAGGCCGTTCGGCACCGTGCGCTCGCTGCCGTCGGAAGGGCTGTTCTCGACCTGGAGGGTGTCGCTGCCGGGTTCACGGGCGACGAGGGTCGAGGAGCCTCCCCCGTCGAGATTCAGCGCGCTGTACGATCCCGCCTCCCGCATCATCGTGCCGAGTTCGGTGAGGGTGACGCCGCCGCTGTCGGCCTGGCGGCCGTCGACGGTGACGACCTGCATGGTCCGGCCGTCCTTGGAGAACCCGACCGCGGTGCGGGGTGCGGCGGTGTTGTTGCCCTCACCGTCATGGTTCTGCGCGACGCCGTCGACGACCAGGAGCTCCCTTCCGCCCACGGCGGTACGCGGCACGGCTCCGCCGTCGGTACGCGCATGGTATTCGAGCGAGACCGGATCGCCGGGCTCCAGCTCGTCCAGCAGGGCGGCCCCGGCCTCACGGCCGACGAGGACCACGGTGTCATCGGGCACGGGCCCCGATCCCGGCGCCCCGGAGACGGACGCCACCTTGCCGTCACGGACGGCCACTTCGGCGACGGGCTGTGCCGCGTCCACGGTCAGCGCGCGGTCCGCGCTCCCCCAGGCCGAGGTGTAGGCGCCGATGCCCTGCACCGGTACGTTCGCGGCGTTGTACGCGGCCAGCGGGTGCGCGCCCGAGGGGAGGGTCAGCGTGCCCTCGAAGTACAGCTCCAGGACCCGGCCGGCGTTCTCCGGCCCGATGCCGACCGCCCGGTTGACGCCGGGGGCCGGGGAGTGCACGGGGCGGCCGTCCGCGACCCCGGGACCCTGGGGTGCCCCGGTCTGGTTGATGTCGAAGAAGTCCGCGTTGATCGCGGCGACGGTGCGGCGCCCCTCCCCGGCGTCGTGCCCGGCGGCCAGCTCGGAGACCGTGTGCCGGTCCGCGACCTTGCCCGAGGAGAGGTAGTCGGCCCGCACGTCGCTGCCGTCCAGATCGACGGAGAGGGTGTCGACCCGCAGCCACTTGTCGGATTCCAGCCGGTCGTACGAGCTCAGGCGGACGCCGGGGGCGACGGGCCGGCTGGTACGAGCCGTCTCGATGCCGTCTCCGTCCACGACGGACGTCGCGTCGCCGGAGGGGCCGCTCGCGGCAGGCGGGGCGACGGGTCTGAGGATCTCGGCGCTGGTGTGCGGGCGGGGGTCCGGAGTCGAGTCGGCGGCGGCCGGTACGACGGCTCCGGCCGCCAGTGCCGACACGGTCGCCAGCAGCACGAGGGGACGCAGCGTGCTGCGGAAGGTGCCTGGGCCCACAAATCCTCCTGGTGCGGAGCGGATTGCGCGCGAATCGCGCTGTCGGCGGCCAGCATGACCGGGAGCGGGTGGACACACCAGAGGACAACGGGGACATCAGGAGGAACAGCGTGCGGCGAAGGAGTGACCCCTGGTGCTGGTGACCCCCCGGTGGGGGCCCTCGGCCCCCGTGAAAGTGACCCCCGGGCCTGGGCGCGGCCCTCTCCGGTCGTGGGCCCGGCGGGCGCCCTTTCGCGCGTACCCGGGCCGGTGCCCTTTCGCTCGTACGCCCCCGGGCGGACACCCTCCGGTCGCCGGGCCGGGCGGGTGGCCCACCGGGCCTACAGCCCGCACACTTGACGACATGTCGACAGCCAAGCGCAGCGCCGGGCTTCTGCTCTTCCGCGTCGTCCCCGGCACGGAGGGCGGCCGGGACGCGGAGGTGCTGATCGGCCACATGGGCGGACCGTTCTGGGCGCGCCGGGAGGCGGCCGCCTGGTCCGTTCCCAAGGGCGAGTACGAACCCGGCGAGGAACCCGCCGCCGCGGCCCGGCGGGAGTTCGAGGAGGAACTCGGGCTTCCCCTGCCGGAGGGTGAGTGGGTTCCGCTCGGCGAGTCACGGCAGTCGGGTGGCAAGACGGTGACCGTGTGGGCCGTGGAGGCCGATCTCGATCCTGCCGGGGCAGTCCCGGGCACCTTCACCATGGAGTGGCCGAAGGGGTCCGGTGTGCTGCGGGAGTTCCCGGAGATGGACCGGTTCGCGTGGTGCACACCGGACGAAGCTCTCGAACGGCTGGTGGCGGGTCAGCGGGTGTTCGTGGAGCGGCTGCGCGCTCACGTACGCGAGGGCCGCGCGGGCCCGGATTCGTAGGCCCCGGGTCCCCGCACCGCCCGGCCGGCCCGGATGTCGAGGCGTTCGCCGTCGAAGCGCTCGCGGAAGCCCCGGTCGTGGGAGACGACCACGACGGCTCCCCGGTACCGGCCGAGCGCGGCCTCCAGTTCCTCGACCAGGTCGAGCGCGACGTGGTTGGTCGGCTCGTCGAGGACGAGCAGATCCGCCGGGCGGGTCACCAGCCTCGCCAGGACGAGCCTGCGCTGCTGCCCGGCGGAGAGGGCGGCGACGGGCACGGCCAGGTCCTCCGGGCGGAACAGTCCGAGGGCCAGGAGTCCGTCGGCCCACTCCTCGGGGTGACCTGGGCGCCCCGCCGCGAAGGTGGCGAGCAGGGTGCGCCGGGTGGGACGGGCGGGAAGCTCCTGCGGGAGGTAGCCGATGCGGCCCCGCCGTCGGACCGCCCCGGTGTCCGGGGCCAGGTCGCCCGCGAGGACGCGCAGGAGCGTGGTCTTCCCCGCTCCGTTCGGCCCGGTGACCAGCAGCCGCTGCCCCGGCAGGACACGCAGCGCGGGGATGTCGAGGCGTGAGCCGACAACGACGGACTCCAGCTCGGCCACCGGGCCGCTCCCGCCCGCCGGGACCTCGCCGCCGGACGCGCCGGTGAGCTCGGCGGTGAAGCGCAGCGGCCGGGGAGGAGCGGGCACGGGTGAGCGGCGCAGTGCCTCCAGGCGGGTCCTGGCCGCCCTGACCTGCCCCGACAGCTTCGCCTCGTGCGACCTGCGGTGCTTGCCGAAGCCCTGCCCGGGGTCCTTGCCGGTGCCCGCGAGCCGGTGCCCGGCCGCGCTGACCAGTTCCTCGGTGCGGGCAAGCTCCGCCAGCCACTCCTGGTGCTCCTGGGCCCAGCGGCTGCGCGCCGCGGCTTTCGCCCTGCGGTAGCCGTCCCAGCCGTCCCCGTGGCGCGAGACGCTCCGCAGATCGCGGTCGACCTCCAGGATCACGGTGGCGATCCGCTCCAGGAACGTGCGGTCGTGCGTGACGGCGACCACCGTCCCCCGGTGGGCGCGGAGGTGGTCCTCCAGCCAGCCCACGGCGGCGGCGTCGAGGTGGTTGGTAGGTTCGTCGAGCAGGAGGAGTTCCGGCGCGGCGGCCAGCACGCAGGCCAGGGCCAGCCGGGACTGCTCACCGCCGGACAGCGAGCCGAGCACACGGTCCCGGGCGACGTTCGAGAGACCGAGGCCGTGCAGTGCGGCGTCGGTCCTGGAGTCCGCCTGGTATCCCCCGCGCTCCTCGTACGCCGTCAGCAGATCGCCGTACGCCGCGAGTTGCGCACCGGTGGGCTCGCCGCCGGAGAGTTCCTCCTCCGCGGCGCGGATCCGGCGTTCGAGGGAGCGTAGTTCGGCGAAGGCCTCGTCGACGGCGTCCTGCACGGTGCTGAGTGGATCAAGGGTGAGGGTCTGGGCGAGGTAGCCGGTGCCGCCGGGGAAGCCGACGGTGACGTCGCCGCTGTCCGGTGCCTCCGCCCCGGCCATCAGCCGGAGCAGCGTGGACTTCCCGGACCCGTTCTCGCCGATGACGCCCGCCTTCTCGCCGGGGCGGACGGTGAGGGAGACCTGGTCGAGGACGGAACGGTCTCCGTACGCCTTGGAGACGTCGTTCATGGACAGCTGGGCAGGGTGGGACTGAACGGACATGGGTGCTTTCCCTGAGGTGACGGGCCCTCGGCAGCACGCACGCCGTCGTCACGGACGGAGGCGGGCCACGGGGCCAGGGGTCATCGGCCGGCGGGGAAGGACTGCGGCGCACGGCGCGGCCCTACGGGGCACACGGCGACGGCGGGCGTCGCGTGGCGGCGTCCTGGCCGGGGATCAGAGAAAGAAGTAGTACGAACCCATGGCAGCCATGGTACCCGGATGGCGGGCGGAGCCGGTGCGAACCCGCTCCGCCCGGACCCGGTGCGAACTCACGCCGCCCCGTCCCGCCCGCTCCGCCCGGTCCCGTCAGAACAGGGGCGGCTGGGCGAACCTGACGAGTTCCAGTGCCTGCTGGGGGAACCACGCGCCTGCCGCGGGGTCCACGGTCCCGCGCTCGGGGTCCTCCGGCCCCTGCGTCCCTCGCAGGCAGAGCCCGTCCGACTCACCCGGGATCTTGATCCAGAGCCGGGCGTCGTGGAGCGGGTCGCCGGTGTTCGTGGTGGGCCGGGCGCCCAGACCGCGGTCCGGCGGATTGCACCATTCCTGAGCGTCCGTGTACTTCCCGGCGGGCGCGGTCCAGGTGCCCTTGCCGTTACGGCTGGAATCGGTGACGAAGTGCTTCATGCGGGCGGGATCGGTGTCGACGTGGGTGTCGAGCCAGGACTGCGCGTCCGTGCGCGGCCACCACTGGTTGGGGCACTCGGCGCTGTCGCCTCCCTTGTCGACGTAGGCGAGGCAGGACGAGATCAGGGTGCCGTACCAGGTGCTGGCGTCCTCCGGCTGGTAGTTGGAGGCGTTGGTGTAGAAGCCGGTGGCCCTTTCCACGCCGCCTTCCAGGAGGCGCGGCACGATGCTGTTGACCGAGTGCCAGCCCTGATGGCCGGTGTCGAGGTAGACCTTGGTGCCGGCGAGCGGTTCGAGGGTCTCGACGGCGTAGTTCACCTCGGTGTAGCGCGCCGCCGTCCGCGTTCCCTAGGCGTCGTCCTGTCCGCAGTCCGAGGGCAGCAGGGCGAGCGAGTCCGGCTCCAGGACGACGAGCGCTTCGTGGCCGCCGATCCCCCGGGCGACGGCGTCGATCCACTCGCGGTATTCGGCGGTCGTGGACGCTCCGCCGCCTGAGTAGTTGGCGCAGTCACGGCCCGGCACGTTGTAGAGGGCGAAGAGCGGGACCGAGCGCCGCGCGTCCGCCTCGCGGACGATGCGCTTCGCCTCCTTCTCCACGGCGGCGGGGCTCTGGTCACCGAACCAGACGGCGTGCGGGGTGCGGGCCATGGCCACGATGCCCGCCGCGTCGCGCAGCTGTCCCTGCCGTGCGAGATCCAGGGCCTGGCTGTACGCCCCGGGGTTGGCGTCGGGGGTGTACAGGCGGGTGCCCCCGTCGCCGCCCCGCTTCGCGGTCTCTCCGGTCGGCACGCCGTGGGCGGGGCCGGCCGCGACCGTCTGGACGGTCATCAGCAGAGCCGCGGCACAGGCGAGCGGCAGTGCTCGTAACAGGGTCGCTCTGGTGCGCATGGGTCCATCCCTCTGTCGCGACGAAGCGTGCGGGAGCGCTCACCACATCGCCTGCGGGAGCGCTCCCACGAGGGTTCCGGAGTGCCCCGGAGGCGTCAAGAGCGGTGCGGGCCTCACTTCGTGGGACTCTCCGCCACCGCGGGCCCGGGATGCGGCGAGGGGCTGCCGCCCTCCCGCGGTCTGCTGAGCACGAGGACGGCGACGTCGTCGCGGCGCACCCCGCCGGAGAAGTCCTCCAGATCCGCCAGGAGCGCGTCCAGGATCAGTGGCGGCTCGCGGTCCGACCAGGTGCCGAGACGCTCGTCGAACGGGTAGAAGGCACCGTTCGCGTCACGCGCCTCGGTCACCCCGTCGGTGTAGACCATCAGGGCGGCGCCCTCCGGGAACGCGATCCGCTCCGCGACGCGGGCCTCGCCGCTGAGTTCCGCCATCCCGAGGGGTACGGACGTCTCGTGCAGGGTGACCGCCGATGCCTGCCCGTCGTGCAGCAGCCGCGGCGGGAGATGGCCGCAGTTGACGACCTGGACCCCCTCCTCGCCGTCGAAACCCAGGACCAGGGCGGTGACGAAGCGCTCGGTCTCGCCGGTCTCCGCGGAGAAGGCGTTGTGCCGGACGACCGCGTCCTCCACGGCGTCGGCCACCGCGCAGAGCTCACGCTCCCGCACGGCGGCCTCCCGGAACGCCCCCAGGGCGGCGAAGCCCGCACCGATGGCGGGCAGTCCCTTGCCCTGCACGTCCCCGATGATCACCCGGGTCCCGTGGGGCGACTGGACCACCTCGTAGATGTCGCCGCCGACGAAGCGGTCCTCCTCGATCGGCGCGTAGAGGCCGTGGGCACAGACCTGCCGCGTGACGATGGGGAGCGGGCGCAGGATCTGCCGCTGGAGCGCCACGGCGGCCGAGCGCAGCCTTGCCACCTCGGTCGCGTGTCTGATGCGCGCGGCGCACGCCACGACCCCCAGCGCGCTGGCGATGGCCGTGAAGCCGAGGATGAAGGCCACGTCCCAGAACTCCCCGGTCGAGGCGATACGGGACCCCACGACGATGAGCATGACCCAGACCGCCACGGCGGTGGTCTGGCGGACCGTGCAGAAGACCGAGGCCAGCGCGGGCAGCACGACCATCAGCGGGATGAGGGGCAGGTCGTTGCCGGTGAGCGCGTCGAGCAGGACGACCGCGACGGTCAGCAGGAGGAGCCAGAGGGCGAGCGCCCAGTTCCCGATCCGGGCCGCGCCCGCGGACGTCTCACCCGGATCCGGCCCGGGCAGCGACACCCTGCGCGCCGCCGACGGGCGCCGGAGCCCCATGACCACGCCGCGCCTCCCGCATGTCCGTCCCTACCGCCCCACCTGTTCCAAGCTACCCGCCCCCCGGTCCGGGGTCCTGGCGTCCCCGCTCGCTCCGGGGCCCGCCGGGACGACGGCGCCGAGGAAGGCGGTCCTGCGGCGCACGACGAAGCCGAGCGATTCGTAGAGCCGGACGGCGCCGGTGTTGGAGGCCGCCGCGTGCAGGAAGGGAGTCTCGCCGCGCTCTCTGATGCCGTGGGCGACGGCCCGGATGAGGCGGGTCGCGAGCCCCTGGCCCCGTACGGAGTCGTCGGTGCAGACTCCGCTGATCTCGGTCCACCCGGTCGGGTGCAGCCGCTCGCCCGCCATCGCGACCAGGACTCCGGAACGCCGGATGCCGAGATAGGTGCCCAGTTCGACCGTGCGGGGCAGGAAGGGGCCGGGCCGGGTGCGCTCGACCAGCTCCAGCATCTCCGGCACGTCGGCGGGCCCGAGGAGGAGGGCCTCCGGGTCGGGCGCCGCGTCAACCGAGTCGTCCACCATCTGCACGCCTTCCGCGTGGAAGACGATCTCCCAGTCGGCCGGCGGCGGCTCGTGGAAGGCCGTGATGGCGACGGAGGCGCCGGGGCCCGCGAGCGCCGCCACATCGGCCCAGTCCTGGGCGTCGGTCTCGTCCGGGAGAGCGAGCCAGGGGGTGACATCGGGCGGATAGCGCAGGATGCGGCCGCGTCGCGCGGCGAAGTGGGCGTGGGGGCCGGTCAGCGACGACCAGGAGGGGTTGTCCAGCGGATGGGCCTGCTCACTCTCCCGCCCGTGTGCGGGCAGGGGCGTGGGCAGCGGTGTGGCCTCGGGCATGGGCTCTCTCACTCCGGTTGACATCGACGGCCGGCGACAGGGGTGAAAGCCACCCGCGACCCGTACCTATTCCCGGGCGGCCCTCTGTTCACGAACGTGCAACAGGAGCGTTCGCCCGGCGCCGGACACCGCGGGTCCTGAGCACACGGAGGGGGGCGCCGGGACGGGTTCGGCGAATCGTGCGGGCGCTGATCCGGATACGGCCCCAACAGACCTCCGGCTGTGGCACTCTGGATACGGCCGCCCCACCGGGCTCCCCCGTACCGGTGGGGCGGTCCTGTGCGCTTCCACGCATACGAGCACCTCGCTGCCCGGGCCCTCGGGGCGATTCCGTAGGTTTCCGGCCGATGACGCGACGGTTCTGGCTCAAAACAACCTCTGTGTGCATGAGTTGCCGCTCATCGGGCAGGCGCCTACACCTCGGCGCCCACCACCTGAGGAGCGTGACGTGATGACGGCGTACACCGCACGGACCACGGCTGCGGAACAGGCAGGCGTCTCGGACGGGCTTCCCTGGATCGAGGACGCCGGGCAGGTCGCCCCGCAGGACGCGCGCCGGCTGTCGAAGCTCTTCTTCGACCGTCTGCAGACCCTGGACGAGGGCACGCACGAGTACCAGTACGCCCGGAACACGCTCATCGAGATGAACCTCTCCCTCGTGCGGTTCGCCGCCGGCCGCTTCCGCAACCGTGGCAGCGGCGACATGGAGGACATCGTCCAGGTGGGCACCATCGGCCTGATCAAGGCCATCGACCGTTTCGACCTCTCGCGAGAGGTCGAGTTCACGTCGTTCGCGGTGCCGTACATCGTCGGCGAGATCAAGCGATTCTTCCGGGACACCACCTGGTCGGTTCATGTGCCGCGCAGGCTCCAGGAGTTGCGGGTGGACCTCGCGAAGGCGAAGGAGACGCTCGCGGCGGGGCTCGACCGGGACCCGACCGTGCAGGAACTCGCCGAGCACCTCGGCCTGGAGGAGGAAGAGATCACCGAGGGCATCATCGCGGCCAACGGATACACCGCCGGCTCGCTGGACATGCCGGCCGACACGGCGGAGCCCGCGGGCCGCACGATCGGCGGGCGGACCTATGCGGACGTGCTGGGCGAGCCGGATCCCGCGATGGAGTCGGTGGAGAACCTCCATACGCTCGCCCCGCTGCTGGGCGAGCTCGACGCACGGGAGCGCCGCATCATCGACATGCGGTTCGGCCAGGAGATGACCCAGGCTCAGATCGGCGAGGAACTCGGCATCTCGCAGATGCACGTCTCACGGCTGCTCAGCCGCATCCTGCGCAAGCTGCGCAGCGGAATGCTCACACAGGACTGAGCCGGGCGCGTCCGCCGCAACACTGGGCGTGGCACCGGCCCCGGGACAGCGGGGCTCCCGCTCCCCGCTTCGCCAGGATCTTCCAGGGGACGCGGCGCAGCAGCACACGGGTCGTC